>JAKFWA010000009.1 GCA_021732995.1 Planctomycetaceae bacterium
CCACCCGACGGCCTCGAATGCTGGTCCCACCCTACGCCAGACTGTTGCGGCAAATTAGCATGGACGCCCCCGGCCGTGCCGCACCCGTTGTGGCCCGCACTCTCCGTGTGCGGGTTTCCTGGGTCCGGCGGCACACGGAGAGTGCCGCCCCCGAAGCCAGAGGACTCGACCGTAGCACGTAGGGTGGGACAAGCGATCGCAACTTGCCGGTGGGCCGGCGCATTCGACGCCAGCTGGCCCCGGCAGTCAGTCTCGGCGAGCAGCAGTGCTCGATCGCGCCGGCCCACCACCAGACTGTTGCGGCAAATTAGCATGGACGCCCCCGGCCGTGCCGCACCCGTTGTGGCCCGCACTCTCCGTGTGCGGGTTTCTTGGGTCCGTCGGCACACGGAGATTACCGACCACGAAGCCACAGGACTCGACCGCAGGTCTGCCGCACACGACTGCGCGCGGCACTGAAACGCAGTTCGGGAGGGCGAGGCTCCTGCCGAGTTATGCGATGCGGACTGCCGGTCAAAGTAGCAGGCACATTCCATGTGCCGTCCGCAGAGTTCTGCAGTCTGGTTTTCAGGTCACAACCTCCGAGAGTACCTGCTACCGATCCGAGCGGACCGCGCAATTATTTTCTGCGATCCGTATTACCTGCCTTGCAGCGATAGAACCGCAGGAACTCTTCAATCCATCACCGATAAGCTTCTTCGGAGCGAACGGACATGTGCCAGCTTCTCATCGCCTGCCGAGTCTTCTCCAGCAGCGGCGATTTCCGAGGTTGCGACGTTTCTGCGGACATCTGCATAACTCCCGCGACCTAAAGCGGTCTAATACGTCCACTCTGTACGAAATGGCCGAAAGTAGTTGACGTTTGGCAGGTGATTATGCAGACTGCGGGCACACTCTGCCAGTTCGTTAGGCAGAATGAATCTGTAGAATAATAGTTGGGCCTCACGAGTATCAGCACATGGGACTGTTCGACATTTTCCGCCGAAAGCCGCCCCAACCAGCGCCGGACGCCAGTGCGGTGCCGCTCGAACAGACATCCTACGACATTGCATACTTCATCCTGCCGCGATACGTCTTTGAGTCCCTTGATCGGATCATCGACCTTTGCACGACGACGCCATCTGCTGCGGGGCCTTTCTACTACATCATGGCCTGCCAAGCTCGGGGCTTTGAACCTGACATTGAAGCCGCAAAGAAGTACAAATGGCACACAGGCGATTTCGGCAACCAGAAATACTTGGCCTTGGAATATCCCGCGCCGACGCCGGTTGACATGGGCGACTCAGACCCGATCGCAATCATGCAATCAGGCGTCAAGATTGTACTCGCGCCATACTTCTCGGTAATTTTGTACGACAATCACTCGCAACCGCGTTACTTCATTCTGGGCCAGTCGCCAATCGGTGGGGGTACAACCGTTCGAGCAATTACCGCAGACGGAATGAATTGCAATATGGGGTCGGGCCCGGAGCCAAACCTGAGTTTGTTCTTCGAGGTAATCCGCGAAAGGCAATCCGAAGCAGAAACCTAAAAGGCCCAACAAGGCGGTCAACCCGAGCGGCGGATCGGGCGTTTTCAAGTAGCAATGGTTTCTGGCCGCCGCCGGGTTACCTTGGTCGTTCGGCCATGCAATGAACATGAACTGGTACACACTTGCGATCTATCTCGACGGGGTTCGTCGTTACGAATCCTGCCAGGCTGATGCGATGTCTGTGCCTGAAATCATTGAACGATTACAATTTGTACACGACGAAATTGAATATTGCTTCGCAGAAGGTCGGTTGATCGATCGTGCGATTTTTGACGCTCTTGAAGATGCGGCGGATCGAATTTCCCGGGCGGACTACCCGACCGTTGATGAAGCTCGCATACTGGCGAAGCGATTGGCAGAGAGATATGGATTCGATAAAGAAGCTTCGATAACGGAGACGTGGATAAAAACGCAACAGAATGGTGAATGCGTGATTTGGATTGATCAATCAAAGATCATCACGGATTCAAATCGGCAGCTGTTCGGTTCACGTAGCTGACTTGAAAAAGCAAATGGACGAACAAAGCGTTGAACGCGAGCGGGCGATCACGCGGGTTTTGAAGTCAAAGTCCAACGCGCCCGCCGCGTTAACGCAGTCGTTATGCCGGCCGGTAAAAATGTGTTTGGCAGGAGTGAGAAGGTCTTGAGACAGCGTGGGGCTGGTGCGGTGGCTTCAGAGACTGGCTCTCCAAGACGCGCGTGTCGTGGTAGTCGTTGTTAAACTGAATGAGGCACTCGAGCGAAGCTTGGGCGTCAGGGTACCTGTTCCACAGGCGGGCGTGTCGCGTCGGCCTAACAAGCGGTTCAACCCGAGCGGCGGTTCGGGCGGATTATCAATTCACAGGTTCCCCCCGCCGCCGGGTTAACCTGAGCGTTAGCCGAAGGCAGACGGATGGTATCGAACGTACTTGACCATCTCACCGATCACGTCCACGCGGCGCTGAAGGCCGCGTTCTCGGATCTGATCCGCGCCAACCCGAATCAGACCTTCTACACCTTTGCACTATTCACTGATGATTCGCTCCAGTTCATGCATCCCGCCGCGAACTCGGAGCAGGCCCTGACTGCAACCGTCCAACGGTACAGGAAGAAGGTGGATCCGAAATACGGAACGACTTCGACTCGCACCGGAATGCGGTGGTCGTACGGGGATTGGGGTTTCTTCGCAAACTTCGGTGAAAAGCATTTCAAGATGATTAATAAGGCCCTAATTGCGAACATCGACGGGCCGGATGAGGAATATGAGGCCCGAATCGACTCGCTCTGGGCTGCGGCACTAGATGGCTTCAAACGGCTGGAAAAGGAACGTTTCTTTGGATCGGGCTCGGAGCGTTCAAAGATCACGTTGTTGTTGGTCGGTGACTTGCCATCGAAACCCGTCGAGAAGTGGGCAAAGGCACTCAATCCGCCGAGCGTCGCTAAACGCTACATAAAATGGAACCCTGATGCGCCCGACGAGAGCACCGAAAACGGCTAACCAAGCAGGTGCAACGGACCGGCCGGGCGGAACGGCTAACAAGTCGTTGCACCCGACCGCCGCAACGTCTAGCGTGATGGACAGTCAATCCGGCGGCGGGTGAACTCAATCCGTTAGGTCGGCCGGTAAAAAATGTGTTTGGCAGGAGTGAGAAGGTCTTGAGGCAGCCTGGGGCTGGTGCGGTGGCTTCAGAGACTGGCTCTCCAAGACGCGTGTGTCGTGGTAGTCGTTGTTAAACTGAATGAGGCACTCGAGCGAAGCTTGGGCGTCAGAGTACATGTTCCACAGGCCGGCGTGTCGCGTCGGCCTAACAAGCGGTTCAACCCGAGCGGCGGTTCGGGCGGATTATCAAGTCACAGGTTCCCCCCGCCGCCGGGTTAACCTGAGCGTTGGGCGGTGGAGGGTACGTACATGGCGCATCCGATGGACTTGCGAGAGTTACTGGAGGCCCGAGACGGCCGGCCGTCTGAATATCAGGCGGCTCGGAAGATCGCCACCTTCGCCGTCATCCCGGCTGCAATAGTTGGTCTGCTCGCCGGCACCCAACTTGTTGGTATAGCCGATCCCAATGGACGACTTCTGTGGGTCTGCACGGCGACTGCGTTGGCATCCGGCTTCGGCATCGCGTTCCTGGTGTTGGGTGTCTACTACCTGTTTGGCTTCCGTCCGGTCGCCGTACTCGCGGACGCAATGGTGGGCGTTTTCTATGGCCTTTTGTGCGGGGCGACCTTAGCCCTGTTGCTTATGTGGGGAAAACTTGTCCATCATGATCGTGCTTTGTGGGCATTGCTTATGATCCCGCTCGGTGCCATCGCCGTTCCATTCTTCCGGGCCTGGAGGGGAACGACGCGCAACCGCAAAGCCGTGGGTCAGGCCGCAGAGCCCCAAACCGCCGAACCAAGCGGTGAACGGTAGCCGCTGATGACGCGGGACTTGAAATCATAGTTCTTGGCGGCGGCCCCATTACCGCCGTCGTTAGGCCCTCAGAACTAATTTGGAGCGAAATTTATGGTTGTCCGATTCGTCTTGTTCTTGGTTCTCGTCGCTGCTTCCCAGACCGTAAATGTTCGGGCAGCGGATGGGCCTGCGAAGGACATCCCTGAATTGCAGGTATTGTCGAACTACGTCGGGACATGGGACGTAGCGATCACGTCCAAAGATTCGCCGTTCACGAAAGGCGAGTCCTCAACGACGTGGGTGCTCGATGGCAGATTCGTGCAGCAAACTGGAGTGTTGAAATCCGCTGACGGTTCCAACGCGATCAAGGTCACCACGTTGATGACCTACGACACCGAACGAAAGATGTATCGCATGTGGTCGTTTCTATCGAATGGATCAACGAGCGAGGCGGCCGGAAAATGGGATGAAAAGACCCGCACGATGACTTCTACCAGCCGGCAGGATGGGACAACGACGACAACAACGGCAAAGTTCAGCGACAATGGAATCGAGGAGTGGTTGTTCATCACCACAAATCAAAACAATGAAGTCGTCGGCCGTTTCGGCGGCACCAACACACGCCGGAAACAATAGCACCGCAGAGGGCATAACAAGGCGGTCAACCCAAGCGGTGGATCGGGCAGTTTCTGAATTCAAAGGGTTTTGGCCGCCGCCGGGTTACTTTGGTCGTTAGGCCGGCCGGTAAATGATGTGTTTGGCAGGAGTGAGAAGGTCTTGAGACAGGATGGGGCTGGTGCGGTGGCTTCTGAGACTGGCTCTGCCAGACGCGCGTGTCGTGGTAGTCGTTGTTAAACTGAATGAGGCACTCGAGCGAAGCTTGGGCGTCAGGGTACATGTTCCACCGGCCGGCGTGTCGCGTCGGCCTAACAAGCGGTTCAACCCGAGCGGCGGATCGGGCGGATTATCAAGTCACAGGTTCCCCCCGCCGCCGGGTTAACCTGTGCGTTATGCGGCGAAGGGCTTGCGGGTGGCGACGGAGGTCCAAGAGCGGTGGATGCGTCTGATCGAGTTGCTGAACTCCGATGAGTTCGGCTATCCGTGTTCGTGGTTCGAGGACGCCGACGGAAAGGATTTGCTCTTGATGGCCAACCGCACGGTCGCTGTCCAGTATGTGAAAGCCAACGCTCACCGAATACGAATCGATGCCGAGACGTGGGTGCGCGGCGATGACTGGATCCGCGAGGAAATCCAGGCCATCTATCACGGGCTCCAACATTACCCGGAGTATGTGTCGGTGATCCGAGGCGGGTCGCTGTACATTGAGCTGGCTCCGGTGGGGTAGCCGCTGTGCAGCAAAGGCAGGCCGAACCAGGCGCTGCAGCAGACGGCGGGGTACGATAGGGTTCCGGGAGTTCATGGCTCAGCGTGCCCCGCCGCTGCTGAGCTTGGTCGGTTCGCCGATCTCAACCGCAGAACACAATTCACCACAACCCCTCCGCACGCTCCATACTTTGTCACCATTCGATGCCGTGTCGCGCGCTCGCATGAACTCGATTATCCATTCTGCTTGTCATCTTTCACCAGAAGGCGTCCAAATGAGGCGATGGCGTCGGGCAGCAATCATGTTTGCCGCACTTCTGACGGTTTACTGCATTGCGTACGTCGCTTGCCGGCGAGACCACTCGCTTGTTCATTACACAATGACCGACGGCGACACATACACGCGGCATGAAGTCGACGCAGGGGACGCAAAAATGGGTTCTCTAAATCCTTTATGGGCATCTCTATTTGCGCCACTCCGTTTTCTCGAATCATGCTACTGGCACATTGCAAAGCCGATCGGAAGTCATTATCCGTAAACATTAATTCGCAGCGGGCGTTGCTTGGTCATCGGACGTCGCTCGGTCATCGAGGGTCAAGGCAAACACAAAACACAGGCTGGTTGACCGTCAACCGGCGTATCGAAAGTCGTTCGGCCCCCGAAAGGTTATGAATCGCAACCGAGCAATCGGCCAACAAGCCGGTTAACCCGAGCGGCGGTTCGGGCGGATTATCAACTCACAGGTTCTCCCCGCCGCCGGGTTAACCTGAGCGTTATTTGGATTGACAAATGCGGTTTGCCGAGATCGTACGCAGTTCAGCGGCCGTCCGAGAGTCGTTTCGCGATCTCCCTTTGCTTCACGCATGGTGGCGACTGATACTGGCTCTGCACGGAAAGCCAATCGACATCGACGCAGATTCCCACGAAGCGAAAATTGCACTGGCTAAGGGCTTTCGGTTCTACGGATTTCTGTACGCTTCATTGGCTATCACTATCGCGACAGCTATTCCTGTCATCCTTGCGACAGGCATCCCAAATCCAGGATACTGGGTTTCGCTACTGCTCGGCTCATCCTGCTATTTGGGACTGGCAAGTCAACTCGCATTCTCAGGTTCGGCCAATTACTGGTCGCAACACCGAAGTGCGCGGGCTCATCTCATCGTATTCTTCGTGGCAGTCATTGCATACTTGGCTTGCTTCTGCGGCGTTTTGTTGGCGATCACGCATAACGCCTTCCCTGAGTACGATTTCCTAACTGTCACGTGCATCCTATTGTTCATGCTTGCTGGTATCGCGTCGTACCTGATCGAAATTTTATTCCTGGTGTTGCACGCTGGCACACAAGAGACGAAATAACAAACCGTTGCACGCGGAGCCGCGGGCCGCGCGGCATCTGAAATCAGTGTCGTTTGCCGCGGCCCGGTGAACGGTGTCGTTATCTCGCCATGGCCCATCTCGACCACGGCGCGATCGCCCGAACAATGATTGCCGCCGGTGTTCGCGCGGAAGTCCGCGGTGATGGCGCTGCGCGGTTCGTCTTTGCCGAAGCTGGTGAGAGAGCCGTGGAAATTTCCGAATCGGATGCCGGCGTGTGGGTCGAGTATTGGGATGGCGACGACAGTCCCAAGTTCGATCGCACATTCCCAAACACCGATGCTGTGGCGGTTGACGTGACTGCTTGGCTGTCTGGCAAGACGGGATAACCCGCCAATGCAGCGGACCGCCGCGGCGGGAGGCCGACGCAGTAGAATGAACGTGCGCAGTGGCCGCGTCGGCCGCTGATCGGCCTCACGTTAGGCCGGCCGGTAAAAAAAGTGTTTGGCAGGAGTGAGAAGGTCTTGAGGCAGCCTGGGGCTGGTGCGGTGGCTTCAGAGACCGGATCTCCAAGACGCGCGTGTCGTGGTAGTCGTTGTTAAACTGAATGAGGCACTCGAGCGCAGCTTGGGCGTCAGGGTACCTGTTCCCCAGGCCGGCGTGTCGCGTCGGCCTAACAAGCGTTTCAACCCGAGCGGCGGTTCGGGCGGATTATCAATTCACAGGTTCCCCCACGCCGCCGGGTTAACCTTGGGTGTTAGGCCAATATCGCACTATGTCCTATCGACGCGACAAAGACGATACGCTGCACTGGCAGAAGTGGCTGCAGAACCACCGCGACGAGTTGCAGGCTTGCGGCATTCCTCCAATTGTCTTGGAGGATATGCGGCACTGGCATTATTTTTTGGAACACGGTTACTTCACCCCTTTGAATAGCGCAGACCCGATTATCGACGTGGATCGCATGAGCAAATCAGAGGCCGAGCGACTTTGCTTGTTCTTGGAGCAAGACGATCTCTATCCTGATTGCAGTGCACTCAACCGATTACAGTTTCTATTGAAAAGAGGAATCCACGCGGGAGCGGGCTAACAATCGGCTGAAGCGGACCGGGGCAGGTTCGGCGCCGGTCAACGGTTGTTCGTGTAACATTACGGCTGCGGGAGTTTGCCCCGGCAGCTTAGCTCGGGCGTTATGCCTGAATCTCCGGGAGAGAAGTGGTCGATGGAAACTGACCGAATCGCAAAGTTGAAAGAACGCGATAAGGCAATGCGTGCCGCACGCGACGAAATTCTTACTCGCGTGGGTGCATGGCTCCGCTCAAAAGACTTCGATCGCGCGGGTGCTGGTCACTTCACGAGATCCCAGAATGGCCTTCTTTGTCACATTGGATTCCAAAAGCACACAAGTGGAAGGTCGGTCCGTGTAATGTGCCACGTCACAAGTGGCACCGATGCCAAAACTTTAGTCAGCGGTCCGTGGAGCGACGCATACGAGCGACCTGGCTCTCCAAACGGAAAGAAATACAATTTCCGTTGGGGTACGCGAGAGACCGACATTGCAAGATGCGTTGACGAGTATTGCAGGTATATTAACGACGTCGTGCTCGCTTGGTTCCATGATCCTGCGGACAAGGCGAAGGCATAACAAGGCGGTCAACCCGAGCGGCGGATCGGGCATTCTCAAATAGCAAAGGTTTCTGGCCGCCGCCGGGTTACCTTGGTCGTTAGCACTGTGATCTATGGCATACGTACCGCCAAGGCCGCCGACTTGCTTGCAGGACTTCGTTTGCCGCGCTGTGCCTGCGGCCGAAGTGGGGCTTCCGGCTGACGCTGATTTCAACACCTACGTGCTGGAATGTCCCTGCGGCCAAGACACTTGGTCGGTGGAAGGCACCTGGTTTGAGGGCAGGTCGTGCTTCGTCGGGCCTCTGTTCGCCGTGTGCACGAGCTGCGGCTGGCGGCATCGTCTTATTGACTTGTCACGCGATGGTTACGATGCGTCGATAGGTGACGGGATCGACGAGGGAGCCTCGAGCGAAGATACTTGGGCCTGTCCACGATGCGGCTTAAACGCCGGTCAAGTTGCCGCCTCTTTGGGATATCAGTACGACGAAGAGTCCGGCGAACGCGCCAGTCGGCACGATCTCTTCGATGCGTTCATCCTGACTCATCTGTGCACGAAAGACGAAGCGCGAGTTGAGATCGCGGTGTTTGAGTGCGCATAATTGAGGTGCTAACAAGGCGCTGCACGCGAGCGGGCCGCAGCGTCCGTGCTTAAATCAAGACTACATGGGCCCGCCGGGTGAGCATCGTCGTTAGGCCGGCCGGTAAGAATCTGTTTGGCAAGAGTGAGAAGGTCTTGAGACAGCGTGGGGCTGGTGCGTTGGCTTCAGAGACTGGCTCTCCAAGACGCGGGTGTCGTGGTAGTCGTTGTTAAACTGAATGAGGCACTCGAGCGAAGCTTGGTCGTCAGGGTACCTGTTCCACAGGCGGGCGTGTCGCGTCGGCCTAACAAGCGGTTCAACCCGAGCGGCGGCTCGGGCGGATTATCAATTCACAGGTTCCCCCCGCCGCCGGGTTAACCTTGAGTGTTCGTCATCAATAGTCGGAGGGGGCAGTGTCGACCATCTACTGCAACACAGCATCTTCCCTACCAAGTGCTGCGATGGCTTGTCTCTGCGATGAAGCGAAATTCTCAGCCCACCCTGCCGTTGGCCCCATTTCACAGTACGTATACGAATGGTCGGATTTTACGATCCAGATTAATGTGATGCCCGAGGGTGATATCGCGGGGCATATCGACGGATTTATCGCCTACCTCCAACACATTGCTAGTTCCACCGGAGCAACGCTGAGTAGTGAGTTGCTACAGCGCATTCGCCAAACCAAACTTGTACTCGGCTTTGTGTCTTTGCCCGACATTGCCATTGAAAGTCGCTTCGATCGACTGCAAGACGCAATTGGAATGATCTGTTACAACACAAACTCGCTTGTATTCTGGGAGGGCCGAGTGCATGACGAAAACGCCATATTGCTGTTTCCTTCCAGTGCCGAACGTTGACGTCGATGACGAACAAAGCGTTCAACCGGAGTTGCCGATCAGCCAGTTTTGACATGGAAAGTTGACTGGCGGCAACCCGGTTAACGCAGTCGTTATGCCACAAGATTTCCATCTGCTATGAATCAAACGGCATTCTGTATTGCCCGCGTCGGCGAGCCCGTCGAAACTCCTGATGGATGTGACGTCGACTTCTTTCACACCGAGTTACCCGACACAGATGCCGTTATTAATTTCCTGCAAGATACCTACGCTCGTTTTGCCACTCAGCTTGCGGATCAGAATGCCGAACGACCAGAAAACGAACGAATTGATCTTTCGACAATCGGTGGATTTGGCGTCCAACTGACAAACCGTTTCGGTGGTGAAATTGAAGTTGGTTTGGGCCGCCAACTCTGCCTTTTGATCCGGCTGACTCCTATGCCAACCCGAATCTATCGCCACCCGACCCATCAAGAAGGAGTACTGGTTTTCTACCTCGATGGATGGCACCATACAGAAATGGAACTTTCGCAACTTGTTGCACGTGACGACTGTCTCGCTTGCTTACGTGCCTGGCTCGAAACAAACGTGTTCCCAAATGTGGCATAACAATGCAATGCACACCGAGTTGGCGGCGGTGCCAAGTTCACTTTACCACGTCACTCGCGCCAACCGGGTGATTGCGAGCGTTAGGCGGCACAGACATGTCTGATAGCGAATCAACACCCTTGCCGCCGATTGTCTTCTTGATCCCGGAGGCTACGCTTGAACAATTGCGAGCGCGACGCGATCAACGAAGGTCGCCTCCGCCTACCGGCGGCAACGATCCAATACTCAACACAGTCGAGTTGGCCGTAAATGCCGGTCAGTATGATATTGCCAAGACGGCACGTTTGTTTTGCGACGGCATGGACCGACTTCAGATTGAAGTCGAAGACAAATACGATGCATTCTTGCTTGATCCCGGAATGGGGCCAATGACGTACCTCACCGCAGACGGCCGAATTCTCAGCGACTACAGAATATGGGACGGTGAAGGTATCCAGTTTGAAACAACATTGGAGCGGGCAGTCCCAGCGTTAGTCGTTGGAGCAAAGAACACTGGTATCCAGTCTTTGCTTGAGTTGATACCTTCTCTTCCAAATTCAACAATTTGCAATACTTGTCATGGTTCTCGTTGGTTCCGCTTCGGAACCCGCGAAACCCGCGAAATTGTCTGCCCAACCTGCAGTGGACTCGGGCAATGCATGCCTGGGAAGAATCCAAACACATGAATGCCGCATAACAAGGCGGTCAACCCCGAGCGGCGGATCGGGCGTTTTCAAATAGCAAAGGTTCTTGGACGCCGCCGGGTTACCTTGGTTGTTAGGCGGCTGGAGACTTCATCATGGACCTATCCCCTCCGATCGAGTCGGCGCGTCAACCGTCAGGCGACCCGCCCGTTCGTCCGAGGCGACGTGTTCTCCGATGGATCGCCATCAGCCTTGCCGGCATCGTGACGCTGCTGCTGTCCTGGCCGGTAGTCCGCATCTCCTCGGAAACCGCGTCGCTCATCACGCCCGGCATGACGCGCGACCAGGCCGAGCGCATCGTCGGCGCCGAACCCGGCTGGTACGACGGCGTTGATAGCTTCTCGACAAACGAGCCGTACAGCAAGGACCGTCACTGGATGGCATGGACTGGCGCCCGAGGCACCTTGGCCTTGACTCCGGATCAGAACGGACGCGTGGGGACGGTGAATTTCTACCCGGCCTCGCGGGTGCATCAGTCCCAGTGGGAACTGCTCGTCGAGCGGCTCACCCGGAGTACCGAGAGGCAATGGGAGTGGTGGTGGATGTACGGCCACATTTTGGACCGACGCCGAACGGACTGACGAGCCGTGGAGGATCAGTGGCGGCACTGGTGGATGTACGGCAACCGCGTCTAACCTGGCGGTGCAGCGGAACCCGCACCGCTGCGGCGCTTGGTGTTACGATCGAACGTCGCTCGGGCGGTGCGGGTCCGCTGAGCTTCTCGTCAGGCCCTGGCATCAAAGACACATGAAACGATCCACCATCAAGAAGGCACTGGGCGTCACACTTGTCGCAATGGCGGTGGTCACGTTTGTTTTCCGGGGCCGGATTTCCGAGGCGTTTGGCCCCATGGAACAGAACGAATCCCAGTGCCTGATTTGCCACCGCGAACGTGTTGAAAAAAGGGTATGTGGATCGAAAGTTCGCGACGACATTGCCACCAACGAGTATTCTGATTGGATTGATTCGTTCACTCCCTCGGATCATCAACATGTATGGATGAGGCATACCTCATACTACCGCCACTCGTGGTTCGGCAGCACCTCGATAGGATGTGGGGGCATCGCAACCATTCCAAGAATCTTTGAGCAGCGCAGCAACATAGGCGAATCAGAATCGCAGCAACTTGCCGCCAAATTCCATAAACTGGTAAGGGAACAATCGCCGCAGATCGATTTCAGTGAACTGGATCGATTTACGAAGGTTGTGGTTGAGGATCCAGCCTCGCTGCTGAAATCTGATAATTCAAACTGACGCGGCACCCACACGCCAAAACAACGGGGCCGGGTGGCACGCCCTGACCATCGGGAAGGGCGTGGCAATTGGATGCGAGGACTCACGCCCATCGCTTCGCTCTGAGCGTGCCACCCATTTGGCGCTACCGGGGTGGCGTAGCCAGAGGAAGATAGAGTATCAACGTCTTGTCGTGGTGCGACCCCGATAGGCCGAGTACAGCCAACCGGTGCCACCCAGCGGAAACTCGTATAGATAAAAAATCGACAGACCGGCCAGCTTTTCGCGATGAAATGCATAGACTTCTATCTCCCCGGCTGTGACTCCCGGCTTCAACCAGAACACGTCGCACTTCTCAACCGCAAGGGCGTCCACCACAGTGGTGATATTGTAGAAATAATACTTCACTCCGACGTTCGACCGAATCGGCAGCAACTCTCCATTCGGTTCCAATAAATCCCGCAGTGCATCACATGCTCGTTGACTGAATGCAGGATAGTACATGTTGATGCAAGGAAAATCATTGTACGCACCGACCCGTCCGACTACTGCGGGCTCTTTCCATGTATCTTTCAGCCGCACTTGCTCTCATTCGAGTTGGCCATATGCACGGCCAAATAGCGGGGTCATGTCATCTTGCAAAGACTCTCGCCCCAACTGCGACAGTGCATCCTCAAGAGCGAAGCCTTCGAATAGCGGATTATCAACAATCTTGCTCAAGCTGAATATAGCCTTGGAAGCGTGTTTCATAAATAATCTCGACGTTAAATCCGTGCCACATCATATCCAATGCATCGATTGCTCTCTCTAGATGTTGCCACTCTGAAAAACTTTCCCAAGATCACCGAAAAACTTATCTGCGTGCCAGTCCTCACTCCGATGCCATTGATTGCTCTTGCTTGCAGTCCACTTCTATGTGTTTATCAGGCGTCTTCGCCATCTCGATTGTTTTTTGACAGCGTCGAAATGTTTTGTATCCTTACAGCAACTTCTAGGACCAAAGTGAGTTGCTTGATAGCAGGCCTCGGGAGCCGGTGTTCGCCATGTATCGAATCGAAAGTAGGTTTGTCAGGGACTTGCGAATGGGAAGCATCTGGAATTAAACATGGCACGTTACTCAATAAATGGAGCTCATGCTCATGAATCGATCTGACAGCAATCTCGATGGTAACGACTCAGAAGCTGAAGACAGCGCTGAATTTCGACAGCTCATAGAGCGATCAGTCGCTCATCTGCAGACTCTGACTGCCGCACACGACAATCTGTGGCATATCGGAGAAGCTGACTGGGAGGTAGATTTCGACGCTGGCGTTATCATGTTTGATTCGCCCAATGGAACGCGAGCGACTGCTCCGGTTCAAGTCATTGGCACGTACAATACGGACGATGAGACATGGCTCTGGGGCTGGGATCACCCCTCAGTCTCGTCGCCGCTCGATCAACACGCGCAGCAGATGCTGCAGTATGGCACGCAACACGACATTCCTGACCTGACAACCCGCAAGCTGTCCTGCACAGAAGATCGCTGCTGGGAACTGACAGCCGTCGCGTGCTTTCTTTCGAAAGCACAAGGAGCATACCGTGGCGACGCGGGCTCCACACTTGTTTTCATGACCTTTGGCGAGGTCAGCCTGTCAAATGCCGATTAGTCGACGTGAACTTCGCGGAGGAAAGGTGGCAAGCTGCGATTTAGAGTTTCTCCTTACGTTTCTTTCCGTCCTTCATGATGCTATGACGCGTAGCGATGCGCCACTCGCCGTCCACAAGCTTCAAAGAATACACCGTTTTCCAACTTGGCGACTGCATCGTATTGCTGTCAGAAGTCACTACGGTAGCCCTGTCCTTCAAGATCTCGCAATTCTCAATCTTCTCTCTGTCACCGTATTCCGTCGGATCTCCCACTGCCCGTCCCCGGTCACCATGTGGGTAAGGGCCGTAGCACCACTTGTTCCAGATCGCGGTTAGCCGAGCAACCTCACCTCGCCAGAATATATCCCGCTCCTCGGAATTCTTGCACAAGCTCGCTTTGAAGAAGCAGTTGTCCTCCCATTCATGCATCTCCTCGAAGTATCCCCTCAGTACGTCTTCTGGTGATCGCGTTGCCATGCTTTTCTCTGTGTGCTAATTGAAGAACTTTCTCGCTAGAGTTGATCCATCGCTGAAAATCACGCTGTAGAGAAGCTCCGCGGGCCGTTTTGCATCCTTGGAATCATAAAGAATTGAGACTTTGATCCTAGCAGAACCATTTCCAAGCTCCTTGAGCTTGGTTGCAATGCTTCGTTCAAATGTCCTGTAGGCGCCGCGATTGACAGACCTGTTTTGGGATATGATGTTGCCAGAGGTGGCTCCGCCCTTTCCACCGAGTAGCTTGCCAATCACGTGACCAGCGTCATCACCCCCGCTAGTCAAGGCTCTAGCGGCAGTAGATACGCCCGTTCCCTTCATGATCTCGCCGTTCGCCACTGTCACAGTTGCGTAGACTTTGGCAAGTCGGCCTTCGGAATCCGCGATCGAATTCGTCGTGCAGGAGTTGTGAACCAATAGTCCATTTTGCCCAACGACGTAGACGTGTTCAACGTCAACTTCGAAGTTGTGGACGGTGACTGGCCTTCCGAGACGTGAGATAATTCGCGTAACTGCTCGCGAAGTACCGTCTGCCGCTAAGACATGCTCGCCAATCCTCAACTCACCGGCCGGGTGGCACGCCCTGACCATCGGGAAGGGCGTGGCCGTTGCGTGCGAAGGCCCACGCCCATCGCTTCGCTCTGAGCGTGCCACCCATTTGGCGCTACCGAGGTGGCGTAGCCAGAGGAAGATAGAGTATCAACGTCTTGTCGTGGTGCGACCCCGATAGGCCGAGTATAGCCAACCGGTGCCACCCAGCGATCATTGTTCCGCGGAAGACCCAGCCATGACGCCGTCCAACCGAAAACCAGCCACTAAACCTTTGCCGGAAGGGATTACGACAGTCGAGCTGGATACGCGTCCGGATCTCCCGCAATCGTTCGGCTACAAAACGGCATGGTGGGCAATTAAGTCCAAAAAGGCTGCACTGGTTGCAAGCGCCGTTGGATTGGTTAATCCTTTGCCATGTAATTGGGATTCTGGAATTAGCGCGTCGCGAGCCGGTGGAGTATTTGTTTCCCCACCCGTCAAAGGGTGGGTGCTGGTTACTGGCACAAATCTTCTGCCGAAGGGGAAGGATGTTGAATCCTCGTGTCTGCAACCTTTGCTTGAATTGAGTATCCAGTTTGGTGATGCACAGGTATTTGCCACGCATAGGGTCGTCGACTATCACGTGTGGGCACGTGCAAAGAATGGCGAACTTACTCGAGGTTTTGCGTGGGTCGGTGAGTCTGGATCGCTACTCTGGGATGAGGGCGACGATACTACAGAGTCAGGACTTGGCCTGTACCTTCCGAATACAGCCGACTTGGATGCGGATGATCTTGAGGACATTGACTGGCCCACCGAGGATCATGTGCTCGAAATTGCTGCCGAATGGTCAATCTCTCCCGGCGATCTGGATGAGCACCGGAAGATCGGCGTGGGCTTGTTCGGATCTGACGCCACACTTATCTCAAAATCTGTCTAATTGTTCTTGAATTGAGGGCGTTACACTATTCATGCACTGGGGCGGTGTAGCCAGAGGAAGTTGCGGGCCGGGTGGCACGCCCTGACCATCGGGAAGGGCGTGGTTGCTGCGTGCGAGAGCCCACGCCCATCGCTTCGCTCTGAGCGTGCCACCCATTTGGCGCTACCGAGGTGACCTAGCCAGACTAAGTTAGAGTATCAACGTCTTGTCGCCCTGCGACTTCGGTAGGGCGAGTACAGCCAACCGGTGCCAACCGCGGTAAAACTCTACTTCAGTTTTGTGCTCCATTAATTGTCAGGGCAGGGCGAAGATGAATCTCGGCGTCATTTCTGCCACGACTCTCCGGCTGCTTGATGGCATGGTATGTAATTCGCTCGCAAAAGCAGGGTATGACATCATGGCCGGTGGACTCGTTTGGCCTGATGAGTTTCCGCCGTTCGGCGACCCTGCAGGGAGAGAAGTCTGGCGCGGGTATCTGCCGCGGTTTCTTGTCGCCTATCGGGCTTCGTTAACCCTGGGCGAGGCGCGCACAGAGTTAAGAGAGTTAAGAGAGCTATGGGATCAGGTGAGTCGTGACGCTCCTCACTGGCCGGGCTTGCGTGAAGATCGTCGCGGCGAGAAGGCTCGTGCACGTCTACTCGCCGCCAGACGCCGGGACCAGATTTGCCTCGACGGATTGGAACACCAACTCGAAAATCCATCCGAATAAAGCGGTCAATTCGACGTGCGCGGCCGGGTGGCTCCCGTCCTGGAGTGCTCCGGCTTGACGGAGCCCTCCATTGTTTGCGGCGCGGCGGTAACGGATATCAAAGCAACTCGCACCGTCATGAATCAGTGCAGGAAAACAGTGCTGCCTCCGAACGCAGTTGAACGGCGGCGGCGTGCTCTGCAACCGCGTCGAATCCCGCAAACGATGGAGGGCTGAGTCAAGCCTCAGCACTCCAGGACTGGCCTGCGGACGGCACATGGAATGTGCCTGCTAGTGCGCTTGTAAGTGGATCGAATTAGCGAGGTGCAAGTCCTCGTCGAAGTTGGGTTTGAACTTCGTATCCGAACGTAACTGCGTCGTCGTGAGACGGGGTGGGGAGCAACGTGAGGAGAATGACCAGTCCGTAACGTGAGTGAACCGGGCACCGCCGTATTCGGTGGTCGCGGCCTGTCGTTGTGGCGAGCCTGCTAGTTAATGGCGAAGCCCAAGACGCTAAGTCCCAAAAGGATATCCGCCGGTGAGAATCGGTCGGATGCGGTAGGTCTGAGACTCAAAACCAAACCGGAGATCTCGGAACAACGAGGGGTGGTTGGAGACAGAATGGTCAGACGATTCGATCACATGACACAAGGAGACCTGAGTGGACAGGACGGCGTTCATGTGCCGGATTTCCGCAGTGGAAACCGCCCGGTAGGAAGAACCGCCGCTGAGGAGTCAGAGCGTTCATAGTAGCGTGGAAACCGGGTAACTCCGGTGGAGCGAAGGGACGCAGGAAGGTGGATGACAACAGAGAACCTCGAACAGACCCACCCCTCAAACGATTGCCGCACGGCCGAACCGTGGGGCTCAAACCTGAGGACAGCCACCGGCCCACGTGACCGGTGACGAACTGCACGAGAGCGCTCATGATCATGTTGACGATCACGCTGTGTGATGCAGGAACCCAGTTCCTGACCGACTTCGCCCGCCTTCCTGAGGCGGACGATCCTCGGCCCGTCAACCCTCTCTGAGGTAAGACCACCGACTGGAGAGCCGGATGCGGGAAATCCGCCCGTCCGGTTCGGAGGGAGGGGGAACAGAAACCAATCTGTTCTCCCTACCCCTATCTTTTACAGGGTATCAATCCAGGCGGGCAGGTTGGTGAAGACGTCGGCGACTTGAGTATCACCGGCGCCCAGGACCTTGGTGTCGGACGGGTCATTTTCGAGGACGTCAGCTCCGGTGCCGCCGTCAAGGGAATCGATGCCGTCACTGCCCGCGACGGTCGAATCGTTGCGACGACCACCGGCGAGCGTGTCTGCTCCGGAACTGCCCAACAGCGTATCGTTTCCGGCTCCGCCCAGCAGAACAACAGACACGGTCGCCAGTTTCGCGTCGAGCTTGTTGGCTCCCGCACCGCCGATCAGCACGATGCGTTCGAGGCTGACGCCAGTTTCCGTACCGGTCGCCGCGGACGTGATCGTCAGACCGTTGACGGTGAAATCATTATCCGCTGTTTCCAGCCAGTAATCGTTGCCGTCGCCGCCGTCGATGATGTCCGCACTACCGCCGCCAGAGAGTACGTCATCGCCGTTACCACCGATGATACCATCGCCCTTCGAACCGCCGAGCAGGGTATCATTACCGTCACCGCCAGCCAGCAGCAGCGGCACGCTGGCCTGACGTGCGTCGAGCAGATTGTTACCGGGACCGCCATTGAGCTGAATACGTTCCATATTCAGCACCGTGTCACTACCGAACCCGGTTGTCGACACGTTGATACCAATGATTGTGAAATTGGTATCCATGACTTCGTTGATGCGGTCAAAGTCAGCACCGCCGTCCATGGTGTCGTTGCCGAGGTCGCCCTGCAGGGTATCAGCCCCGGTGCCGCCGTTCATCGAGTCGTTGCCGGTCGCTCCCAGCAGCGAGTCCGCACCGTCGCCGCCGATCACCGAGTCATCACCCTGCAGACCGAACAGGCGGTCGTCACCGGCTTCGCCCTGCAAGGTGTCGTTCGCGGCACCGCCCTGCAGCGTGTCGTTGCCGTCACCACCCAGCAGCGAACCGGCTTCGGTCTGGCCGCTGAGGAAGTCATTGCCGATGCCGCCCACCAGAGTATCAACATTGGCACCGCCGATGAGCACGTCGTTACCGGCTTCGCCCATCACCAAGTCGTCGCCGTTCTGGCCGTTCAGGTTGTCGTTGCCGTCGCCGCCCGCGATGGTGTCGTTACCACTACCGGCGAAGATCGAGTCACCACCCGCACCGCCGACGATCGAGTCCGCGCCCGAGGCAGTGAAGATCACGTCCGGACCAGGCGAACCGATGATCGTGTCGCTGTTGCCGCCGCCAGTGACGGTCGCTCCCAAGCTGGCCGCGAAGCCGCTGAGATCGATCTTGTTCTTCGACGTGCCACCAGTCAGGTCGGCGATTTCGATCTCGGCCAGAACGTCGGTTGTCGAGGTCGAACCCACCTTGCTCACCAGCAGCGACGTGTTGGTCAGTGTCAGGTCGAAGTCGAACACTTCCTTGATCGTGTCGTTACCGGCACCACCGATGAAGCTGTCCGCTCCCGTGCCGCCGGTCAGCACGTCGTTACCGGCATCGCCCTGCAGCGTGTCGTTCAGCGTGCCGCCGACCAGCGTGTCGTTGTTGTTGCCGCCGACCAGTTTCACCGTGCCGGTGAAGGCCGAGCCATCCAGCAGGTTAGCACTGTTGCCACCGGTCAGTTCCGCAGCTTCGAAGCCCGCGATGATATCGATCACCGGGCCGCCGATCTGCGAGTTGGTGAGGATGAAGTCGCGGTCGCCGGAAGCTCGCACGAGGTCCGTGCCCGTACCACCATCCAGCGAGTCAGCACCCGCCGCAGCGACCAGCGTATCGTTGCCACCGAGACCGATGAGCGTCACCTGACCCGAGAACGCACCGGCATCCATCAGGTTGGCTGCCGCACCGCCCGTGATGCTGACCGCTTCCACTCCCGCCAGCTTGTCCGTGCCCGGACCGACCAGCGAAGTGTCTGTGATGGTCACATTGGTGTCGCTCGTTTCAATGACAGTATCGGTACCAGTGCCGCCGTCGATGAACTCGTTACCCAGCCCACCCGTGATGGTGTCGTTGCCGCCCTGCCCTTGCAGGTAGTCGTCTTCAGTGCCGCCATCGATCAGGTCGTTGCCGCCTGCACCCAGAGCGATGTCCGTGCCCGCTTGGCCTTGCATGGTGTCGTTGCCCATGCCGCCGACCATGAAGTCGTTGCCATCACCCGCAACGATGAGGTCGTTACCAAAACCGCCCTGCAGCGAGTCGTCACCGGTACCACCGGTCAGCGTGACCGCACCAATGAAGCCGCTGGCGTTCAGGCTGTTGTTGCCCGCACCGCCCGTGAGCTGTGCCGACTCGAAGCTGGAGAGGTTGTATTCCGCATCAGCCGAGAACTTGGTGCTGGTGAGCGTGTAGTCGCGGTCACCGCTGGCGATGAGCCGATCGTTACCGGCTCCGGCGCTGAGGTTACCAGTTCCGGTGAACAGCGAATCAATCGCCTTCAGCGTGATGATGTCATCGCCGCCGTTGGTGTTGATGAACAGCGAACCTGTCGGAGCCAGGAAGCTCAGCGACGGACTTGAGGTCGAGCTGGTGAGGACCATCTGACCGTCGGCGGCCGTGCTGTCGTCAGCCAGTTCCACGATGTCACCGAGATCACCGAAGTCGAAGATGCGGGTCGTCGACGTGAGCGAATCGATCAGCGGTTCCAGTCCGGTGTAGGCGACGGTCAGTCCATCAACCGTGATGCTGCCCGCCGCTGCCGAGTTGAAGCGATGCGTGATCGATCCGACGGTGCCGTTGAGTAGCCGCAAGGTGTCGCCAGCTCCGGTCGTGTTGGCGTCGCCATCGAAAGTGATGCCGCCCAGCGGGATCAGGCCGGTGCTGGTGAAGTCCAGCGTCAGCGTGTCGGACGCCGTCGTGCCGGTGACCTGCACCTGTCCGATGCCTCCAGCCAGAGCATGGCTGACAACCGTGTTGCTGCCATCGCGCACTTCGTATTCCGTCGCCGTGCGAACCAGTCGCAGGTTGGTGCCCAGCGTGCCCATGTCGAGCACATAGGTATCACCGACCAGCAGGCTGGTCTGGCCGGTCGCGATGGTTCCACCACTCAGCTTCAGAGCGACTTCAATCTGATGGAAGCCAGTAGCGAGGCCGCTATTGGCGATCGTCAGCCACGGGATGCTGGCCGTCGAGCTGTTCGACGTGAAATCAGCCACGCCGTCGAGGTTCAGGTCCCAGGCGTACTGGTAGTTGTTGCTGGAGCCGACCACGGTCGCTTCCACGTCCAGTGCCGTGCCCGGCTGCACCAGGTACGGTCCGCCCGCGTCGATCTCGATCGATTCCGGCACGACGTTCCAACTGTCCTCGGCACCTTCAGCCAGTGCATTGGCCGTGAGGTCGGCGATCGCGGTGCCGGTGCTCTGCAACGTGAGTGAGTACTCACCGAAGGCCGTTGTGACCGACGACAGATTGAGCGTGTAGGTCGTCGGCGACACGGCGGTGAAGGTGACTCCGGTCAAGGCGACCGGCACACCGTCGCGAGTCAGCGTGAAGTCGGTGAGATCAACTCCGGTAACCGCTTCGTTGAACTGCACGGTGACCGTTCCCGCGTTCGTCGTGCGCGGGTCGGGAGTGATATCAGTGATGTCCGCCGTTGGCACAGCGGTGTCCTTGGTCCATTGCTCGGCGACGCTGGTGGCATCGTTGCCACTGAGATCGCTGATGTCTGAGTTGGCCACGATCGTCAGCACGTAGACACCGTCCTCGGTCGTGAAGTCCGAGAGGTCGATCGACACGTGCTGAGCATCGAGTTCGATCAGTTCGGCGGTGTAGATCGTGACAACTTCACCATTGCGCGTGAGCTGGAAGTCCGTGATGTCGACGTTCGTTGCTTGTTCGCTGAGAGTGACTGTGACCAATCCGACCGGCGTTGTGCGCGGATCGGGAGTGACCTGACTGAAGGTCACGGATGGTCCCGCGGTGTCCTTCACTCGTGAACCAGTCACTGAAGCGGCGACCAGATTGCCCGCCGCGTCCACAATGCCCGAGCCCGTGCGATTGAGCGTTAGCACATAGTTGCCATCCAGAGCCGTCGACGTGCCCAGGTTGAGCACGTACTGAGTCGCGGAGATCGCCGTCACAGAAGCTCCGACGAAGGTGGCCGCCGAACCGTTGCGGGTCAGGCTGAAGTCACCGAGGCCGACTCCCGTCACGTCCTCGGAGAAGTCGATCGTGAACTGCGTCGGGAAGACGGTCGGATTCGCGGCATCGGTCGTCGAGATGGTCGCGACCGGAGCCGTCGTGTCGACCGTGAAGGTCGTCATGCCGTCGGCGGACATCGTCAAGCCCGCCAGGTTGTTGATGCCGGAATCAGAACCTCGCAGCACCAGCAGGTACGTACCCGCCGTCGCCGAGACCGTGCTGAGATTGATGGAGTAACTCTGCGACGAGATCGTCGTGACGGTCAGACCAGTCAGATCGATCGCTTCACCATCGCGAGTCAGTGTGAAGTCGCTGAGATCAACTCCCGTCACCGCTTCATCGAACGAGACGGTCACCGCACCGGCCGCTGTCGAACGCGGGTTCGGTGTGACGCCCGTGAACGTCGCGACCGGAGCCGAGAGATCCGTCGTCCAGGTTTCAGTCGCATTGGTTGCGATCGCGTTGCCGGACAGATCCAGAATACCAGAACCAGAAGCCGTCACAGTCAGCACGTAGTTGCCGCTGACTCCCGTCAGTGCGGCGAGGTCCAGCGAGTAGCTGGTATCGCTGATCGCGGTCAGTGTCTGCAGGCTGATGTCGACCGGCGTGCCGCCGCGGGTCAGCGAGAGGTCTTCGATGCCGAAACCCGTCACGGGTTCGCTGAAGGAGATCACAACGCTGTCCACCAGCGAACTGCGGGGGCTCGGCTGCACGTCGGAAATCGCTGCCGTCGGCACCGACTTGTCGATCGTGAACTGGGCGAACGCGTCGCCGTTCAGGCCATGATTCAACAGGTCAGTGACGTTCGGTGTGCCGGATGTCGCGGCGATCAGACGCAGTTCGTAGTTGCCCGCGACAGTCGTGACGCTGGACAGATTCAGCGTGTAGTTCTTCGAGTCCACCGTGCTGAAGGGAACTCCGCTGATGGTGACCGGCGTGCCGTCGCGCGTCAGGGTGAAGTCGCTGATGCCGACGCCCTGCACCGCTTCGTTGAAGCTGACCGTGACCAACCCAACGGCCTGATTCGTAGCAGCGGCTGGAGTGCCGGAGAACGAGGCGCTGGGGCCCGTCAGGTCGATCTGGAAGGACGCAGTAGCATCGACCGTCAGTGCGTTGCCCGCGAGATCCGTCACTCCCGCAGGTGCAGCTGCGATCGTCAGCACGTACACACCTTCGATGCCTTGAATCACGGTGGTCGTGCCACCGGCTCCATCATCGAAATCGGCGGACGTCGAGGTCAGCGAGGTCAGGTCGATCTCGTAGTGCGTCGCATCAACCTGGTTGAGCACCGCGCCGGTCAGATCGAGCTGCACTCCATCGCGAGTCAGCGCGAGGTCCGCGATGTCGAGCCCATTCACAGCTTCGCTGGTCGTGATGCTGATGACACCCACACCCGTCGTGCGCGGACTCGGAGTGATACCCGTAATACTCTGAATCGTGGGAGCCGTCAGATCGACTGCAAAGCTGGCAGTGAAGTTCGCCGCCAGCGCGTTCTGCACCGCGTCTCGAATACCCGAGCCCGACGCCGTGACGGTCAGCACATAGTTGCCCGCGAGTGCTGTCACTGTCGTTAGATCGATCGTGTAGATCGCAGACGTTTCTTCCGTCAGCGTCAGGCCGGTCAGGCTTACCGGACTGCCGTCACGCGTCAGACTCAAGTCAGCCAGGTCCACCCCGCTGACGTTCTCAGAGAAGATCAAGGTCGCGACGCCGAACGTGCCGTTGTGCGGCGAAGCCAGGTCCAGAGTGAGGCTGCCCGTCGGCACGACCTGTTCCAGGCTGAAGCTGGAGGTCACGTTGGTCAGCGCGTTGGTGGCCGCGTCGGCGATAGACGCGCCCGTCAGCGTCAGCACGTAGTTGCCGCCCGTGCCGGCGACTGAAGTCAGGTCGATGCTGTATTCCGTCGGCGAGACCTGTTCGAGTACCAGCCCGGTCAGCGACACCGCCGAACCGTTGCGAGTGAGCGACAAGTCCGCGAGATCGAAGCCCGTTACCGGTTCACTGAAGACGATCGACGCGACGCCGACGCCGCGATCGAGGACTGTCGCGCCGAAGTCCGTCAGCGTCGCGGTCGGAGCGACCGTGTCCATCACCCAGGTATCAATCACATCGACGGGCGGAGCGTTGTTAGCGGCATCGATAATGCCCGAACCGTCAGCTCGCAGGCTGAGTTCATACGTGCCGTCGGTCGTCGTGACGCCGGACAGGTTCAACGTGTAGCGCGTCGTGCTGACAGCGGTGAAGGTGACTCCACTGATATCAACCTGCGTGCCATTGCGCGTCAGCACGAAGTCGGTGACGTCTACTCCCGTGACCGCTTCGCTGAAGTCAACGGTCACCGTGGCCGCATTGATCTTGCGCGGATCGGGCGTCACGTCCAGGATGTCGGCCGTCGGCAGCGTCTGATCCAGAATGGTGAAGTTCCGCACCGTCGAGCCGCCGTCGTTATCGGTGACTGTGACGATGACGGTCTTGTTGCCCTGCGTCGCAAACGTGTGAGTGCCGTTGAAGATGCCTTCCTGGCCGAGCGGTGTGGCTCCCAGCGTGACCGAGCCGGTGTCCGTCACTCCATCACCCCAGTTGATGGAGAAGTTCACGGTATCCACCGTCGAAGGCTCGATGACGAGGGCCGAAATCAGAGTCGGCTGACCGGGCACCAGAACCGGGAAGAGTTCCACCAGCAGCGTCGGTGCGGCGTTCGCCACACTGGAAACCAGCGACTGCGTGCGAGTCACCGTGCTGGCTCCGAACGTGTCGGTCACGGTCAGTTGAGTCGTATAAGTGCCCTCGTCGCGCGGCGTGAACGTAAAGGTTTCGCCGGTGCCATCCGTAATGGTCTGGCCGTTCGACGCGGTGACATGCCACAGGTAGGCACGGCTGACAGCGATGCTGTTGGCGATGCTCGGCAACGCGGGCAAGTTGCCCGGTGTCAGCGTGATGACATCACCTTCGAACGGTGCTGCGGTTGAAGGCGTGATGGTCGGAGCCGCCACGGCGATCGCCGTGAACGGCACATTGACTGTGTGCGACAGTCGCGTGCTGCCGCCAACTCCATCCGTCGTGAAGACGTCGGTAATCGTCAGCGTGACCGTTTGAGTTCCCGCCGTCAGCGGGATGATGTTGACCGTACTGCCGGTTGTACCCGTCAGCAAAGCGGCCGTCGGCGAGACGCTCCACAGGTACTCGCGCACGACATTCAATCCGGTTCCTGTCAGCGCTCCCTGAGCAGCCAGAGCGCTGGAACCCAGCGCGTCGAGCGTGACCAGCGAGCCCAGTTGCACGCTACTGGCCGGAGCCGTCGAGATCACCGCCACCGGATTGACGTTGTAGGTCTGAGTCTGAGTTGTCGCGGCGCCATCCTTATCGGTGACTGTCAGCGAAACGACATAGGTGCCCGCGTACTGCGGCGTGAAATCGAAGTCGACGGTGTCCGCCCCAGGAATGCTCTGACCGTTGTTCGTCGTGACCGTCCACAGGTAGCTCAGCGTGTCATTCACTCCAGGATCGGTGACATCGAGCGCGTTGAAGGTCAACTTCGTGCCGATGGCGCCCGTCGCGGAACTCGGATTGAGGTCGTTGATCGTCGGTGCAACATTCGCAACATTCGCTGCGACGATGGACAGGTCGAAGCCGCCGTCACCATCCGAGACCGTGGTCGAGATGATGTAGGTACCGTTGTCGGTTGCCGTGAACGATTGCGGCAGGGCACTCGGAGCGGATGTGGTCCAGCTTGGTCCCGGCTGGCTGCGCAGGTCATAGTGCCGTGCGATCTCACCCGCACTGAGCACTCGGTTGTAGATTGCGAACTCGTCGATCTGCCCATCGAATTCGCGTTCGACCACGCTGCTGAAGTTCAGCCAGGCTCCAAGCCGTGCGGCCGCGAGGACCGGAGTGACCTTGCCGAGATTTCGCGTGCCCAGCGACTGACCATTCGCAAAGGCTGAGGCGAGCCCCGTCGCGGAGTCATAGGTCACGACCAGGTGAGTCCACTGTCCGAGCGGGAAGGAACTGGCCGACCCAAAGGAACCATTGGCGGATCCATTAAAGCCAAGGGCGAGCGTTCCGTACTGGAACTGCAAATGCAGGGCGCCGACGGGGTACATGTCGGTGCCATACAGCATGTCGAGTTCGCCGCCCCCGACGAACGAGTTCGGCTTGATCCAGGCTTCCACGGAAACTTGAGAGACAGTGCCTAGTGCCGGAACAGTCACGCTGGTATCCGGACTGCCGTTGGTGAAACCGGCGGATGTGCCCAGTTGACCGGTGACTGCCGGCCGATTGAGCTGCACCGGGCCAGTGAACGTACCGTGCTTCGCGTTGCCCGATGCGTCCGTCGCCTGCGTGCCGCTGGTGTTATCCAACTTGAGATAGACCAGCGGTGCGTTCTGCAGCACCGCGCTGCTGTAGGTCGCCTGAGACACGATGCCGGCGTCGTTCGAGAACTGGCTGCGGTCATGAGCGACCGAGCCCGAGCCTTCATTGAACGGCAGCCACAACTGCAGGTCAGTGGCCGTCGCGTCGATCTGTCCCAGACGCACCGCGGCGATCTCCGTGGCCGACAACGCTCGCGTCCAGACGGCGAGTTCGTCGAGCGTGCCGTCGAACCGTCGCGCGGTATCGACTTCGCCGCTCAGATTGGTTTGTCGCTGGCCAACCACCAGACCGCCGTCAGCGATGGAGATTGCGGGCAGCTTCAGTGTCGGAGCCGTCGTTGTGTTCTGCGTGATCCGCACATCAGAGAGCGTCGAGGTCCTCGCCCCTTCGCGGTTATGAATCGTCACGAGATTCGTCGCACTCGTCAGTGCCGAGCTCGCACTTGTTGTGGCGGTTGTTCCGTCACCACCGACCTCAGTGAAGGTGGCTGTGATCGAACTGCCGTTGTCGGTGATGTCGAACGTGAAGGTTTCGCCCACCGCGATCGGGAAGGCCACGCTGGCCAGTTGTGTGAAGTTGGCGTTCGCCCGCGTTCCAATCTTGAGAGTGTTTGTCAAATCGTCCGCGAAGACTTCCAGTCCCGTCGCCGTATCAAAGAAAGCACCCGCAGGCGTGCCATCGCTGCGTGTCAGGACCTCGAAGAAATCATCGTTGCTACCAATTGTCCAAGTGCCCTGAATGCGCACAGCGCCGTTGCTTGGATTGTAAGCCGTCGTGGAATTCAGGTAGGCGCGATTTGTAAAGACAGCGTTGCCGTTCGCTGTGGTCACAGCGCGAGGCGAAGACCACTTGGTTGAGTCGATGGTGCTGCCGCTGAAATCGTCATAGACACTGACGGCCTTGAGCGTGCTCGCCACACCGTCGATCAACACGCTGATCGTGCCGAGGCTGGTGTTCCGTACGACGGCGACGTGATGGAACTGGCCATCGGCCAGATTGGGCGTTGTGAATCGCAGTGACCGGTGGTTGCCATAGGTCACTGCCAGAGTCGTGCCGTCTTCCAGCGAGATATCGAACTCGCCCAACTGCGTCGCGGACTTTGCCCCGCTGAGAATGGTTTGCGGAGTCGTCTTGGTCGTCTTCAACCAGAAGGCGGTCGTCAGATCATTCGCGCCGTTCAGGACATCGCGCGACAGTTGCAGCCGGTCGTTATCAAAGACCAGCGCCCGCTGCGTGATGTCGGTCGTCTGGCCATCCGGGCCGGTGACGACGAACCGCGCGTTGAAGTCCGCCGCGTCGGCGGAGCCTGCATCGCGGACGACGAGTCGATCCACGGTCGTGCCATTGACCAGCACCGGAACGGTGCGGGTTTCGGCCATCGTCCACAGGCTGGACTGCGCGGGCAGTGACGGGTTGATGACCGTCATGGTGCCGTAGTTCGCCTGAGTGACCGTCCCCTGGCCGAAGCGGGCTTCCATGAACTCGCTACTGCCACCTTCGTAGAACCCGATGGCAATGTCGTAAGTGCCAGCAGCCAGCGTCACGGTTCCGACGACGTTCGTGACTCCGTGACTGCCCAGATTGCTGACGATGAGTTCGCCGGCGTCAAACACGCTGTTCTTATTGACGTCGATCCAGAAGGCGCTGCCGTCATCGCTGGACGTGCCGAATGTGACAGCACCCGCCACGAGCGGCGCGCCCGAGCCAACGGCACCAATCGTGACACGCCCGGTCCAGGCAACGCCCAGGGTGTCCGTGCCCACCAGACCGCCAGACCGGGTATTGATCTGCGTACCATTAAAGCTCAGGGATGTGTCGAGCACATTGCGTGACACCGGCGTGAGAGCCAGGAAGCTGCTGCTGTTCGTCACAGGATTGATCGGTGACAACGAGCTGTCACCGAACGAACCATCGAAGAAGCTCTCCACCAGGCCCGTTGCCGACTGAGCACCCAGTGTGATGACCTGACCCTCACGCACGCCGGCGCCGCCGTTCGCGAGCCCCAGGTCCGGAGTCTCGATGATGTCAGGCGCAACATTCCGCACGACGATCGGGAACTTCTCGCCACGCACGGTCGCGGTCAGGATGCCGTTGTCGGTGGCCTTGAAGCTGACCGCACCGGTGCCACTGGCGGTAACCGCGCCCGTCACTGACCAGGGTAGAGCGCTGTCGACGAAGTACGTCGGCCCGTTGGTCAGCGTGCCCGTAATGCCGCTCGCGCTGCTGTCGAAAGCGCTGGCGCCGGAACCTTCATTCAATTGCCAGAAGCCCAGGTTCGAGGCTGCGTAAGCAGCCGTCTGACCGCGTTGAATCGCCTGAATGTCAGATGCCTGCAATTCGGAACGCCACACTCCGACATCGCTGAGCAAACCGTCAAAGTACTCGCCGGCAATGCTCGGATTAGCGCCAATCGCGTACCCCTGGGCAGTGGTATTGACTGTCTGACTGCCGGTGACCGTTCCAACCGAGACACCGTTGATGAAGAACTCAACGTTATTGTTGGACCTCATCGTCGCGGCGACATGAGTCCAGACGCCGACCGCCAGTGTGCCCGCGATGTCGTAGTCCTGGCGACCGAACGTCGTGAAGCGCAAGCCCGTGCCGTTGGTGCCGAAGCTCCATCCCGTGCTGGTCTTGCTGCCGAGGATGCGATGCACGCCGGTCACGACATCAGGCCTGATCCAGGCCGAGACGGTGAACGCGTTCAGCAACGATCCGAGAACCTGCGTGTTGCCCAGATCGACGTAGTCATTGGTGCCGTCCAGATTTAAGGCGGTCAGGCTGGTCGGGAGGCTGATGTTGTCGCCTTCCGAGAAGATCAGGTTCTGCCCGCCGGGCACTGTCTTCGCAGGCAGTTCCAGCCGGGTCAGATTGGTCAGCGCCGACACCGTGTTGAGCGTTGTCGTCGAGATCGGATCGGCACCAGTGCCGTCCAGCTTCAGTACGGACAGATTCGTGAGTGAAGACAGCGAGCTGATGTCCGTGATGCTCTTGTTGCGGCTGAGATCCAGTTCCTCAACACGCGACACGCCCACGTCTTCGCCCGCAAACTGGCCCACGATAACTCGACGCGGAACAAGGTTCGCCAGATCGTTGCTGTCCAGACTGTTGTTGGAGAAGTCCAGCGCCCGGGCATTCACCAGGAACTCGGCACCAGTGAGATCCGACAAGCCGCTGTCGGAAGCATCCAACTCGGTGACCGAACCCAGTTGACTGGCCAGCAGGTCGCCGCGGACCAGCGGTCGTTGCAGGAAGTTGGAGGTGGACCATTGCGTGCCGCCTGACAGCGTGCCCGCGTTATTGGTCCCGGCGACATCATTGGCCGTCGTGCCCGCTCCTTCGTCCAGACGGTAGTAGCCCACCAGAGTGGCCGCATTCGCCGCCACTTCGGTGCTGGTCAACGTCGACTTGTAGCGGCTCTCAATCGAGTCTGCCGACAGAGCCGTGTTCCAGATGCGGACTTCGTCCAGGTCGCCCTTGAACCCCAACGCCGCGGTTGTTTCGGTAGTCCCCGATCCGATGCGCAACACTCGCTGAGTGTTGGGCTGATACCGCTGCGTGCCCGAAGCCACAGCCACGCCGTTGATATAGAACGTCTTGGTGCCCGTGAACGCGCCAAAGGAGTCCGGACCGCTCGTCACACTGAAAGTCGCGGCCAGATGAGTCCATTGATTCAACGTGACGGCCGGACCTTGCTGGATGTCCCAGAAGGTTTCGCCGTTGCCCGTCCAGAACTGCCAGGTGTCGTTGGCGCCGGCGTAGATGATGTACCCGCGCTGATCCGCTCCGGATGTTTCATCGCGGGACGTGATCGCCGAGCGGAACGTGCCCTCACCACCGGTGACCTTGGCCCACATTTCGACGGTGAAGCTGTTTGGATTCAACGTCGCCGAGTACGGCACTTCGATCTTGTCATCCACACCGTCGAAGGTGGTCGAGAAGAAGCCGGGCTCGCCGGCGGAAGTGGTTGTTGGCAAGTCCAGAGCGTTCGCCACTGCTGCGCGGAATTCGGGACTGCCATCGCTCACCGAGGTCACCGAAACGTCATCCACGAACCAGTCATCATAGACGAAGGTCCCATCGGGGGTGCCCGTGCTGGTGAAGCGGAACTGGAACTGACTACGCAGCGCGGAAACCGGCAATGTGATCGTCCGAGTGACGAACTGGGTCATGTCAGGGCCTGAACCCAACTGACGATCCAGTTCAATCCAGGTGGTGCCGTCCACGCTGTATTGCAGCAGCAGATTTTCATTCGGGTCGGGAGATTCGCCGCCACCGGTCTGCTGGAACGAATAGGTCAATTGAGCCCGGTCAGCTCCGAACAAGTCCATTTTCACCGACGTGATCGAATCGTTGAGGGTAGGGGTAGCGGTGCCGCCGAAGGGATTGCCGTTGAACCGCGCCGAGAAAGCCCCGCTCGGCTCGTTCAACGCGAGTCCATCCACACCCGAATTCACCGTCGTCAGCCAGCGATCCGTACTGAATGAACCGGTCTCGAAGTTGTCCGAGAACACCACCGTGCGGAACTGCCCCAGCACAGGATCGGAAATCGGTTCCACACTGCTGAAGCTGAGTTCGCTGGTGGGCATCGCGATGTCCGGCAGATCACCCACTTCGCGGTCGTGAACCTCAACGGACTCTCCAGCGAAGGTGTCGCTCCCGCTTTCACCGAACAGAATGTCGATGCCGGAATTGCCGTAGATAATGTCGTCCCCATCGCCGCCGCGAATGATGTCGCGATCGGGATGAGTTGAAGTCTCGTGCGTCTGCCCGCGGAGCGGCGCGTCAACTTCGAGCGTGAAGGTATCCGCCAGGCCGACGACGTCATGCACCCGGACGTAGTACGTGCCGGCTTCAACGTCGCGCAGATCGATCGCGCCCTGATTGATCTTCAGGACTCCACCGAACTCATCCACCAGATCCATCTTCACGCCGGCGAGAGCACGCGGGTCGTCGCCAGTGACTCGAATTGCCTGACCGGACCGGCCATCACCCAGCGTGCTGAACTGGAACCACTTCTCACCCAGGCCAGCACGGGCCTCCGCCGATGGCAGAGTGACTGTGGTCGCAGGCGTCTGGTCGAACGCGAAGGGCGCCGGATTGGGTTCATCGAAGTCGACTGAATCGATGAAAATGGCAAACTTCGACAGCGCGCTGATGCCCGCACCGGACAGCGACGCCGTGAAGGAAAGCGTGTTGCCTTCGATCGTGACGCCCGAATTGACGCCGCGATAACCGGGCAGCTGATCGGTGACCGCCGGACCGCCGACATAGTCGCGCCCCGCCGTGAGGTAACGCCCGAACTTGTCGGTGAAGATGTCCCAGGAAAAGTCGCCATCCACGAAGTCCACCGACGTCATCAGCGGCGCGTCGACGTCGACAAACACGCGATACGTCACTTGCTGCAAGCGCGGATCACCTTCGGGCAGCGGTGCGCCGCGCGTGGTGAACGAGATCCGAACTTCGTCCGGGCCCACTTGCGTGACGCTCGCACCGACCAGATCGACATAGCCTGGTTGCGCCGCGTCCACGGCATCGGTGTATGAAGCCAGCACAGTACGCGGGAACGCGTAGGGAGACGTGCCGTTAGAGAACAGTTCGGGCTGCCCCGTGCCGCGATTGACGACGAATGAACCGCTGCCCGGTACCGAGATGTTCTCCAGTACGTCGAATTGATCTGGCAGATCGACCGTTGCCCGACTGCCGTAGATCACGTTGAGCCGACCGGCGTTGATGGGGCTGGTCACTGTGTAGGTGGAACCAACGATCAGATCATCAATGCCATCGCGGTTGAGATCGATGGCGGACGTGGCCGGAAGATTCAGGCTCGGGTCGTAGGTGGTGCGACGAACGGGCGCGGAGTTCGCCACACCCAGCCCGCCCAGCGTGCCGTTAGGCTGCTTGCGTGTTGCGTCAACGACAGCCGTGCCGGAGGTCTCGTCGAACTTGTACCACGCCCGCAGACCAGACTCGTTGCCGGTCATCTGTCCGTCACGAATGGCTTGAATCTCGGCCACAGACAGCGCGCGGTTCCAGAAGCTCAGCTCGTCCATGTCGCCGCCAAACTGGAATCCGCCGAAGCCGCCCGCGCCGACGTCAATTCCCGCGAACAGCGCGTTCTCAGAGATGTCGAGTGCCTGCACGGGCACACTGACACTGCCGACGAAGGCACCATCCAGAACGAAGTCCGCCGTGTCCGTCGCATCATGCAGGACGACGGCCAGATGATGCCATTCGCCGTCGGTGAAGGTGGGCACGCCGTAGAGGTGTCCCTGGACATTGTTGATGATGACGTTCAGGTCGTTGCCGCCATCGTGATAGATCGTGAAGGCGTTCTCGGTGAAGCTGTTGTCCACGCGACGTGAGCCATCAATGAAAATTTCAAAGTCCTTGGTCGTGCGGAACCACAACGACGTCGTGAGTTCCGTCACTCCATTAACCACCGTGTTCGGTAGGCTGACCGCGTCGTTGGACGCGTCGAACTTCAGGCCATTGAAGCTGCGGTCAATACCTGTTGGCTGTAACGCTGTGGTGGACTGGCTCAAGGACAGCGTCGTGCCATTCGGCTGCGTCGCAATCGCGTCGAAGATGTACGTGTTGGGCGCCGTCAGTCGGGAATTGGCGCCGACCAGCCGACCTGTGACCGCCAGATCGCCTTGTCCATCCCCGTTGAAATCACCACCCGTAGCGGTCAGATCGGCTCCGGTGATGGTCAGGTCCGCACCCGCCAGAATGGTGGAAGCCGTCGCGGACCCGTAGTAGATCTTCAAGTCGGTGAGACTGGCGACACCGATATCGTCGTAGCCGTCGCCGTTGAGATCGCCGAGCGCGATCGGCTGCACAGCCGTTGTGTTGCTGGCTGCCAGAGTGACCCGCAATTGTCCGCTATCCGGCAGTGATGTCAGCAGCGGATCACTGAGCGAGAGCGTTGGCTGAGCGGTCTCTGTTCCCGAAACCGCCGTAGTCGTCGTGAACGCGAGCGACCACGACGTCAACGTGCCATTGTCCTGAGACGGGAAGATGTCGGTCAGTTCCAACGACCAGTTTCCATTCGGCGCCTTGCCATTCAACACCGACAAGGGATTCTCGGGACGGAAGGTACCAGTGAAGGGTGCCGCGCCCGACGTGATGGCATTACCGATGGCGGAGTCATCCAGAACGGTATTCACAAAGTTGTCGCCGCTGGCGCCATTACCAGAGAAGAGCTCAATTCGCGTTCCATCCGGCGCGATCAGAACGGCCGTCACGTCCTCAACGTACGAGTGAGTAATGTTGACCGTCACATTCACGTCCGAGATCGTGCCCTGCAGGCCGCTGACAACCTTCGTCGAAGTCACCATCGTCGGGCTCGATCCGAAGGTCGTCGACAGGCCGGTCAGTGATTGCGTCGATGTGAATGTCGAAGCGGAATTGAAACCAAACTGCGTCGAAGAGGTTTCAATGACCGACAGCGTCTGATCCGCTCCGGCGGCTTCCGTCACAAAGCGGACCACATTACCGGCAGTGAGTTCAGCGCGAACTCGATTCGCCAGAGCTGACTTGGCAATCTCGACATTCGCTCGAGCGACCGAGGCGACTCGATCACCAGCCGTCGTCGGAACGGCGATGGTGGCTGCGGTACCGTTAACAGTGATGGTCAGAGTGGCCGTGGCACCGGTGAAGTTCTGTGTCTGCGTCGCGGTCACAATCGCGGGTGTGACTGTGGCGACGTTGACGTCAATGCTCGAGTTGCCAAACAGCACATCGTCGCGACCGTCGCCATTCACATCGCCCACAACGCGGGTATTCAAGAGGCTCGGATTGACGACCGTCTGGAATCCGTAGTTCGGACCCGTCAGGGTGTTGGCCGAAATCTCGCTCGCCGTCAGCACGCGGTTATAGACACGGAACTCGTTGTAGGATGCATCCGCGACATTATCGCTGGTGAACTTCGAACGTCCCAGCCAGTTGTTGTCCGCCGTCAGCTGAGCCAGCGTGTTCGTTGTATCAAAGAAACCTTTGAAGACTCCGTCCTTGTACGCCGAAACCCGAGTGGAGCCGCTCGCTCCGCCGCCTTGATCAATGACAAAGGTCAGGTGGAACTGTTGGCCGTCGGTGTAAGGCGCCATGGAGTTAGGAACCGCAGTGGCGACTCCATCGGTCCATTGCACAATGTCTTGCGCGCCATTCGTTGCCTGCGACCAGGACGCGATGAAGAATTCGGTGGTGCCAGAACCAAAGTCGAAGATGCGTCCCCAACTCTGCACGCTCTGGCGAGTCGCCCAGAATTCCAGCGTCGCGTCCGTGAGTCCCGTCAGCAGGTTGTCGGGCAGTTCGATGTAGTCTGACGTCGCGTCTGCACCACCAAAGAGTCGCACACTCGAACCGTTGGTCTGGCTGCCGCCCCCACCCGCCGAAGTACCGGCGCCGGAGCGATCCACCAGAATCGCATTCGCTCCGCCGACTGAATCGACAAAGGTCGTGCCGCTCTGCTCGTTGAAGCTGTAGCGGTGTACCAGCGCCGCAGCGGCCGAATCAGCAGTCGTCAGATCGAGCGTTGCCAGTCGGTCGTATGCCGTGAGATCCGGCGTGGTGGACGTTGCCGCGAAGGCCACGATCTTCTGACCCGAGAAGACATACCCCACATGGCTGCGACTCCCGCCCGGAAGTGCGGCACCTTGTGTCGAGCCGCTGGTGATCATCACGTCTGTGGCCGCATCGCCGGTGATTTCCAGCATCTGCACATTCACGCCGCCGAAGTCCGACAGCAGGTTGCCGCCAATCCGGATCGTGCGGGCGTTGTTGCCCGAGCCCGCAGTCACCAGGAACGAAGCCACAAACTCGTCATCCCAGTTACGCGGCCATTCCGCGACTTGCCCGGCCTGCAGACCACCCGTTGGGCCGCCGAACACCACGGTGACGAGCGCATCACCATTGCTGTCGCGAACGAACGCCAGATCGCTGTAGCCATCGCCGTTCACATCGCCAAAAGTCTGCGCGGGACGCCCGATCGCGGCATGATCAATGACGATCTCCGCCACGTCCGAAACGGATTCAACGTCCTGCAGAGACGTGGGGCCGAAGACGACGTAACTGTGATTCACACCCGTGAAGAGGAAGTCATCGTGACCGTCGCCATTGAAGTCACCCACCGGCGCGGCCGCCGACAATTGCTCGCGCGGGTTCGAACCTTCCAGTCCGAATCCGTTTTGATCGGGATTGGGCAGCACCCGCAGTCCCGCTTCATACAACTGCTCGACGCCGGACTCATCCAGCGCCCGGTTATAGAGATAGAACTCGTCGAGTTCGCTGGCGAAACGGTTGGAACCGTCGCCGCCGAGGGCCACGAAGATGTTTCCACCAGAGGTGGCTGACGTGCCGACGAAGACGCCGTCGATGTAGAAGCGGGTGGCGGTGGCTGTCGCCACGGCGGTCAGATGATGCCAGTCAGATCCGGTGACCGCCGGATCCACGTCGGCACCACTGTCACGGAAACCCCCTGAGAAGTTGCGGAAGACGCCCAGGTTGTTCGTGCCTTCCTGCAGCACCACCTGCTGATTGAAATTCTGATCCGAAGTGATCAACACGTTGCGGGCAGAGTCGTTGATCAGACCTTTGAACCAGACACCCACCGTCCATTCATCGCCGGTGTTATAGTTCAAGTTGACTCGTGACGCGGCCGTCGTGAACTGAGCGGCGCCGCCCTTGATACCGCTCGCGCTGGCGGTCACGGAAGTCAGAGTACCATTTCGAGCATTGCCCGAACTATCGGCGCCCAGGTTGGCGCTGCTGTCGAAAGAGTAATACAGGAATGGATCAGTCGGAGCCTCGACGATCTCGTTGATGTCGATACCCGGACGTGACACCGTCGTCTGGCCGATGAACGGAGTGGCCAGTTCGTAGTCGTAGCGTTCGGATTGGGCGGTCACCGTCGCGAAGGCTGACGGAACTGGCGGGCTGTAGGGAAACGCCGTCTGCTCAGCGCCGGCCGCCGCCTTCGAACCGAAGATCTGATCGGCTCCACCATCTCCGTTGAGCTGATCATTCCCCAGTCCACCCACGATGTAGTCCGCTCCAGAACCGCCGTTGATCGTATCGGCCTGAGGTCCGCCGTAGAGGAAGTCGTTGCCATCACCACCGTCAATCTTCAGAGCCGACGCAGTGGCACCTTGCTCGAAGTCACCCAGTTCGAAGCCCCAGCTCGTCTGCAGTTCCGAAGTGAGCTCGGCGAAGTTCGAATTGGGCCCGAGCCCGGAGCTGCGTAGAATCTGAGCCGGCGTCAGGGCGAGATCGTGAATGCGGAATTCCGAGATCTTGCCGTCGAGATTGGAGAAGCTCGAATTCCCGGCACGTCCCAGCCAGTTGTTGATATCACTGATCGAAGCTAGTTGCTGGTTATGAGCCACATCCGCAATCTGGTTGCCGTCCAGATAGATTCGCACGCGACCTTCGGCCCCTTCGTTAGGAGTCGGATCGCCGACGTACACAACCGCGAGATGATGCTGCAGGCCATCTGTGGGGAACGCCGTGGATGACTGATAGAAGTTGTTACCACCAACTCCCCGCTGCACGACCTGAATCCCGGCCGTCGGAGCGTTGATACCGGCTAGATAAGCCGCGATCACATTCGCCTGATTGGCCTGGGCGTCTTCGTGGTACGAGGTCAATCGATATTCACCAGCAGGCAAATCACCCAGAGCAACCTGGATGTAGCCGTTGTTGTTCTTGATGTGGTCCGCTCCGATGGCACCCAACGGCTGGGCGGTGTCGGTGAATCCTCGGATGCGGTAGTCGATCAACCCTTTGCTGGTTCCAAACTGGTCAACGGCGCTCAGCGTGACATTGAAGCCATCCGAGGTCGCAGAAGTCAGTCCGGTGGTGCTGTCGGTAGTGATACCAATCGCGCCCGCTTCCACCACCTGGCCGCTCGCACCAAAGTCCAGGACTGCATAAGTCAAGTAACTGCCGTTGCCTTGCTTCGCTTCGATCTTCAAGCCCGACAACGGTGTCTCAATCTGCGACCCAGTTGATTTAGTCCCGTCGAAGATCACGGTGAGAGCATCACCGGCGGTGCGCACCAATCCGTTGAAGACCGCTTTGCTGGCATCGACGGTGGCCGTCGTGCTGCTGCCGAAAACGCCCGGAACGGCACCGTTTCCGCGAGCACCGGTGTCAATGAAACCACCGCTGGGCGTCAGCAGCAATTCCGATATGGACGTGAAGGTGCCACCCGGAGCGGTGATTTCCGAAGAGGTGCTGCCGAAATCAAAGATGCTTTGGCCGTAGCCGATCGAATCCAGAGTCACCCAGGTTTCAAAGGTGGCGTTTGTCAGCGAGGAAACAATGCCGTTGGGCAGATCGACATAGCCGCTGTCCGTCGATGAGCCGCCGCGCAGATTGACCACACCGGCACCGGTCAGCGCGGTGGAGGCTGTACCAGCGGTGTCGCTGCGCAGCACTCCGGCCACTCCGGTGACAGAATCTGTAATCGTCGTGCCGTCCGCTCCGAACCCATCGAAGCTGTAGCGATGAGCCAGCGGGCTATTGGACGGGCCGATCTTGAAACCGCCATCGGCGTGCACGACGTCGCTGCCGGCTTGAGTCTCCACCTGCGTGTGTTCGACATCGCGGGTTTGATAGAAGAGGTACTCCTGCTCGTAGCTGATGCGACCGTCCGAATCTGTCGTCGTGCGATAGGACTGCGTGCCAATATCCCAGATGAAACTGGTGAACTCGTAGCGGTGCAGGCCGGTGTTGTAAGCGAGCGCCGCATAGTCCGGGACATCGAAGCCGCGGCGGTCGGTATCACCACCCAGGAACAGCACGCGGTCATCGCCGTCGCCACCGGCCATCAGGTCGCTGGCGGTCGGCAGGTAGGTTCGAGTCGCGGGATCGAAGCGCGTGTTGGGCTGATTACCCAGCAGCGGCAGCGCGTCAGGAATGATCTGGAACGTATCACTGCCCCCGCCACCGAACAGCAGGTCGCTCGCGCCGCGATCCGTGCCGCCGGTCAGCACGTCGTTGCCGGACTGACCGAAGATCCAATCCTCACCCGCACCGCCGCGCAGAATATCGTCACCGGTGCCACCGAGGATCACATCGCGACGCTCGGCATCCGAACGTGTCGCCAGATCGACACTGGTAAAGGCCGCGATCTGATTGGCGTTCGTCGTGCCCGTCAGGTTGAAACGCAGGTCGTAGATCGTCGGAACGATGTTGGGACTCGCAACCTTGAGCAGATAGGTCTTGCTGGTGTTGAGACCTGTCAGTGACAGACTGCTGGCCGCGCCGCTGGTCGTGAACGTCCCGGAATTGATGCGATTACCTGCGACCGTCACATCGGTGCCCAGTTCGTAAAGTTCCAGGCTGAGCCCATCAATCGGCGAGCCGCTGGCGAGTTCCAGTTTCGCGCTGCCCGTGAAGGCTGCCGTCGGCTGGAAGCGATACCAATCCACATCGGCAGCGCTGTCCATTGTCAGGCCGGTAAAAGTTGCTCCCGTAGTGACCGATTTCGAGTTGTAAGTCGCCAGTCCGCCCGCGACGGGACCGAGCAGCGTGAAGGCTTGCGTCGAGATGTCGTTGCGGCCGCGCAGTCCGTTGGTCGGAGTGCTGTTCTCAGCCTTGTCCGTGAGGATCGCATTACCCGAACGAATCTCAATGCGGTCATCACCCGCGCCACCGTCGACCCAGACGCTCTTCTGCACCGTAGGACCAACCGTCACCAGATCGTTGCCGCCGAGAGCGTCGACCAGGATCACTTGGAACTCGCCCTCACCCGGCAGCAGGCTGCTGATCAGGTTCGTCTTCGCGATCGCCACGTTGTTCAGCAGGCCATCGACCTTCGTCGTATCACCAGCGGCTTGAGCGGCCAGCAGGTTGTCGATGTCGATCTTGAGATCCTGCGGGTCCCAGACGAGGTTGCCGTCATCGTCAGTTGCTCCGAAGTCCAGACGGACCTGAGCGGCGAAGGAGAACTGACCGTTGTTGTTGGTCAGCCGCGTAATGAGGTGATGATCGGCGAGCACACCCGGTTCGGTGACGAAGTCCACGCGGATTTCATCTGCTGCGTTCGTGCCGCCCACATACCACAGTTGATCGGATTCGCGGGCATACTTCTTCCAGTCATCACCCGCGACACCGTCATCGAGCGACTCCATCGTCGTGCCATTGGCCCGCACCAGCGTGTCCGTGCCGCCGTTGCCAAACAGGAAGTCGAGCGACGTACCGCCAAACAGCGAGTCATTCCGTTCGCCACCGAGCACTCGATTGAGCCCCGTGTTCTCAGCCTCGTAAGGCCCGTCGACGATGCCGTCGTTGTTGAGATCCTGCTTCGAATCGAGCAGACCATCGTTGTCGGCGTCACCGTCGTCATCGCGCAACCTGCCGGTCTGACGATCGACGAAGACTCCGAACTCTTCGGCTGGTCCCGCAGTGAAGAAGCCAGAGAGATCGCCAGCGCTGAAGCTCGTTCCCGGAGTCGGAGCCAGACGAGCTTCCGGCGCGTAAGTCCAGGCATAGAGGACGTTCTTTCCAGTGCCGCCGACCAGGTCGTCGTTACCTTGTCCGCCAAACAGCACATCGACGTCGTTGGCTGAACCGCCGCCCTGATCGCCCCACAGGCGGTCGTCACCTGCGAAGCCATACAGCACGTCGCTGCCGAGTCCGCCATCGAGTTCATCACGTCCATCCGAACCGACCAGCAAGTCGTTGCCGCTGTTGCCATCGAACACACCGACGAACTCTTTGCCACGAGCTTTCAAGGACGACAGATCGAGCGCCACCGCCGTACCTGCGGTGATCGGGTTCGTGATGCCCACCGGCAATTTGGTTTCCGCAGTAACGAAGCCGATCGAGTCGTTACCGGCCAGTCCGGCGATGCGGAACTGCTCGATGGTCGGCTTGCCAGTCGCGTCCAGGAAGTTGAGAACTCGAGCCGCGCCGTTGAAGTCAAACCGCACCTTGCCCGCGTTAGCTCCCTGAGTAGCCGAGAACTGGCTGAGCAGCATGGTGTCGTCACCGGTCGTGCCGTTGATGACCAGCACGTCAGTGGAGTTGTCGTCGGCAATATCGTTCTGCTTGCTGTTACCGAAGTGCCCGTCGACAACATCGTTCCCGGCTGACGCTCCGGTCCAGAGCGTGATCAGGTCAATGCCCGCTCCACCGTAGACTGTGTTGTTACCGGCTTGAACTTCGAGCATGTCGGTATTGGCACCGCCCCAGACTTCATCGTTGCCGCCACCACCGAAGATCTGATCTTCTCCCGCATCACCCTTCAACGTGTCGTTACCACCGGTCGTTGCCGCGTTGGCGTTGTTGGCATAAGCCGCACCGCTGAGCGTATCACCGTGCATGAAGTCGTTGCCGTCACCACCGATGATGACTTCGCTCGCGATGTTGCCGTACAGGAAGTCGCCATCACCTTCGCCAAAGAGCTGATCGCCACTGGTCGAACTGGCTGTGGCGTAGGCAAAGAGCGTGTCACGACCCGCTCCACCGAACATCCGCTGCCCGGCCTGCGAGTTGCCATTACCGGCATCGCCGAAGAGTTTGTCGTCGCCCGCATCGCCATAGACGACGTCGATTCCGTCATCTCCGTGCACAACATCATCGCCGGCGCCACCACGGACGATATCGTCTCCGCCAGCCCCGGAGATGAAGACGTCGTTTCCGGAACCTGCGTCGATGTAATCAAAACCACCGCTGCCAGTGATGCTGTCGGCGTCTGATCCGCCGAAGAGCACGTTGTTGCCGCCGCCGCCCGCGATCGTGTCGCGACCGTCCGCTGCGATGCCGTCGATGGACGCGCCGCCGGTGATCGTTGGAGTAATCAGCGTGCTCGCGGAGTAGCCCGTCGCATAGAGAGCTTCGGTCGCGGCGACTTGTGGAGCAGCGACGAAGTCAGACGTTCCAAATTGATAATCGGCCGGAGTCCCGATCGCCGCGCCACCGAATGCAACGTCGTCACCAAAGCTCGCATTGATCGAGTCGTTGCCGATGCCGCCGACCAGGAAGTCCGAGTCGGCACCGCCGTCGATCGTGTCGTTACCCGAGCCGCCGTCCACTGTGTCGTTGCCATCTGCCGCCGCGATGGTGTCAGCGAGACCACCACCGTAGATCAAGTCTAGGTTATTGCCTGAGGTGATGGTGTCGTTGCCGTCGAAGACCGCTTCCGTCGCGGTGGCTGTCGTCACCACTCCGGCCGTGAAGGTCAGGATGCCGTCGTCGCCCAGCACGGTGTTGTTACCCGCACCCGCCACCAGTGAGTCCGCTCCACTTCCGCCCACGATGACGTCAGCGCCGGCCGAGCCGGTAAGAACATCGCCCTTACCGTCCGCAGTGGGTGCTGAAGTCAGTTTCGTCAGCGCGCCAGTGGTGAATTCCAGCACGGCCAGATCGCCCACCAGAATGTTGCCCGCGGAACTGCCGGAAGCGTTGATCGTATCCGCTCCTAGACCGCCGACCGCCGTGTTGCTGGTACCGGTCAGCGTGATCGAGTCATCACCGCCGCCCATCGTGCCATCGTCCGCAGCCAGCCGCACATTCACGCCGGCGGCCAAAGTCAGCACCGCGTGATCGCCGACCACGAAGTCCGCTCCACCGCTGCCCGTAACCGTGTCATTTCCAAGACCACCAAAGATCGAGTCATTGCCGGTACCGCCGGTGATGGCATCGTTGCCGCCCGCCAGTGAAGCCAGAGCCGCCACGGACGCCAGACCGCTCGCCGTCCACGTCAGGTTACCGACATCGCCCAGCAGCACGTTGTTACCAGACGCCGAAGACACGGTGTCGTTGCCCGCACCAGCGATGACCGTGTCATTGCCCGCGCCGGCGATGATCGAGTCGCCCGCGCCGTCCAGATTCGAGATCGACTGGGCCGAGCGGATCGAACCATCGGCGAAGGTCAGCGTGCCGAGGTCGCCGAACGCGATGTCGTTGCCGCCGCCCGCGTTGATGGTGTCTGCTCCAGCACCCGCGACGATGACGTCGTCGCCCGTGCTGCCGGTGATCGAGATCGTGTCCGCCGCGCCGATGGCTTCATCGTCCGCCGTCACCGCCGCCAGGAATTTTCCGGCCAGCTCAATCGTGCCGATATCGCCGAGGATCGCGTTGCGTCCGCCCGAACTGTCGGTGATGGAGTCCGATCCCGGACCGCCGATGACCACATCGTCACCCGAGCCGAGCGTCACCGAGTCGTTACCAAACTGCGTGAGATCCGCACTGGCCAGCGATTCAACCAGGCCGAGGTTGAACTTCGCATCGCCGTAGTCCGCGATGACCGCGTTCGCGCCGCTGCCCGTGCTGAGCGTGTCGTTGCCCGCACCACCGACGATGACATCATTGCCGGTGCCGCCCGTGATCGAGTCGCCCGCCGAACCCGTCGTGAAACGGTTGATCGCTGAACTGAAGAACTCACCATCGTAGGCCACCGAGGCATCGTCGCCGATCAGCAGGTTGATGCCGTCCGTCGCGGCGATGGTGTCTTGCCCCGTACCACCGATCGCCACGTTGCGACCGCCGGTGATGTTGAGTTTGTCAGTGCCGCCCACGTTCGGCAATTTGCTGGCGGCTGTCGTCGGGAAGCCCGAAGCGAAGTCCACTTCAGCGTGATCGCCGATCAGCAGATTGCGACCGGAACCGGCGGTCAACGTGTCGTTGCCGGTGCCGCCGATCAGCACGCTGTTGCCCGTACCGCTGATGAGACTGTCGTTGCCCGTCGCGTTGTTCGTGCTGGTGACTTGCGTCAGCGTGAACCGATTGAGATCCAGGTTCGCGGTATCGCCCACCAGAATGTCGTCACCGCCACCGCCGCTGATGGTGTCGTTACCGGCACTACCGACGAGCCAGTTCGTTCCGCTGGAACCCGTCAGCGAGTCCGCACCCAGACCGCCCGCGACGTTCTCAACATTGGCCACCGTTCCGACGCTATGATTTGCTCCGGTCGTCAGGTTGACCGTGACGCCCGCGGTGAACGCACCATAATCCAGCAAGTCCGGACCGCCCTGCCCGTCCACTTCGCCGCTGATCGATCCCGTCGTCTGATACACAAAGCGATCAATCAGTCCGCCGCCGCGCAGGTTTTCGATGCCCGTGAAGAGGTACTTGTTCGCGACGTTGCCCGAGTTCGCTCCGGTGATGTTCCATTCGTTCGCCCCGATTTCGGCCAGCGCGACTGGCACGATCAGGCGATCCGGGTCGGTGTCGCCACCGCCGCTGATCCGCACGGCCGTCGGCGCGGTCAGACTACCCGCCACTGTGATGGTGCTGCCCGTGCTGTTCTTCGAGCCATCGCTACCCGTCAGGTAGACCTCGTCACCCGCGATCACGCCCGTGCCCTGAGCAATCGTGATGTCGTTCGCGGCCGTCAGCCGCGCGTCGACCTTCGCTACAACTCCGCCGCTGACGAAGTTGATGTTGTCTGCCGCGTTCAGGACGACGTCTCGCTCGGTGCTGTTGACCACCGCGCCATTCGTGATGGTGATATGGTCCGTAGCGCCCGCGGTTTCATTCGCCTGCAGGATGATCGCGCCCGGGGCAAAGACATTCTCGGTGACAGTCAAACCACCGTTCGCCACTACAGCGACGAATTCCGCTGAACTGACACCAACCACATTGCTGCTGATGCCACCAATCGTCAGCGGGGCGTTGTTGGCGACAAACAGACCGCCCTGCTGAGCCAGTTGCGGGACGCCTTCAGGAATGAATTCCGTACCCTCTCGAGGACCGGCATAGCCTTCGAGCTTCTGCACCTGCATGCCGATCGGGTTGTTGAAGGAACCGATGCGCCCACTGGCGAGCAGAGTGGCGCTGGCGGCCGTGACGTACGTCGCCGTGCCGGCATCACCAATGCGTCCCTTGGGAACCGTCAGCGCGACGTTACCGGTCGCCGTGATGGCACCGATCAAGAAGAGGTCAACCTGCCCACCCGCTGCACCTCCGAAGCCCTCGGCACTGATGATGACGTCATCATCCGCGTCGACGCCCGCTGAGATCGAGCCAATACGGAACTGACCCGGATTGGGGTTGAGCGTAAAGGCGGAGACGTTCGGCAACTGCGAGCGGTCGTAGATCAGACGCAGATCAACATCGCCCTTCGACGAGGAAATGTTCTGCACAACGCTGATGGGATTGATCTCGTCATAGCCAATGGGTACCGGGACGAACCCACCTAATGGCAACGGGATGTTCTGGAAGCGAGGTGTCACGCCCGCCAGCGCGGCGACCGTCGCATAGACGCCCGCCTGTCCCGCGACGCGAGTGATCTGGGCCGGCATGGTGCCGCCGGTCGGCATCGTGATCAACAGCCGCTGCGAGGTCGAACCGACCTGTCCCTGGCCGGCGGAGATATCGAGCACACGCGTCGAGATGGACGCGCCGGGCACCTGCAGAATGTCGCCGCCCACACCCGTGTGAGTGATGAGCGTCGTGCCCAGCAGGTTGTTGATCGGACCACGCAGAATCAGATCGCCGGTGCCCGTGCCGCGGATATCAACCGTCGTGCTGGTGCCGTTGGTGCTCAGGTTGCGAGTCAGCCGGTCACCATTCTGTCCTGTGATAATCTGGACCGCCGGAGCACTGGCCGTGGTGTTGTAGATGTCGATCTTGCCGACGTTCAGCGGAATGGCCGACTGGTTGGTGATCTTCACCGTCGGGAACGCCGTGTTGAAGACCCAGTTGGTCGTCCCCGCCACGATACCGTTGACCGCTTCGATCTTCACCGACCCGCGCGACGTGTTGCCGATGTCATTCACATACGCCTGGCCGGTTCCGACCGTCTGACCCACGGTCAGATTCTTGGAACCATCGCTGAGCGTGGCGTTCGTGAGCTTGGTGATCTTGCCCGTCGAGTCGAGTTCCACTTCCGGACTTAGACTTGCTCCCAGGTTCACGTTGGCGTTGAACACGACGTCGTTGCTGAGCCGGTTGTAGCCACGTTCCTGAGCATCAGCCGAGGCCTTCGCCACCACATCTCTGACGACTTGCCGTGTCTTCTGCACAAAGCCATAAACGGGTTCGTTTCGATATTCGATGCCCACCAGACTGGCGAAGAAGCCCACCACCGCATCAATCGCCACGGCGATGTAGCTAACGATTTCAAAGACGGTCTCAACGATCGCTTCCACGATCTTCTGGGTCACGGTGTTAACGTTGTATTCCGCGTAGCGACGGAATGCGTCTTCCGCGTGCGGCAGCACGGCCGACACATTCAACTCTTGAGTGTTGATCGTCGATCCGCTGGCCACGGTGACGTCTGCATCCACATCGCGAATGTTGTCCGCATAGGTATTCACATACCCCGTCACACCGGTCGTGCCCGCGTTCGAATGCGCGTCGGTGTAAGCTCGATCGGCGGCGGCTCGAATGGTGACCGCGTTGCCGGCGTTGATCACCGTGCCGGTCCCGACATTCGCCAGCGAATCCATGACCCCGCGAACCCGAGCTTCGGCGTTGCTGAACCCGGCGAGCGCAAACGGCGCATTGGCGGTGGAGTCCGACTCCACATCCATCGAGATGTTGGACGTTTGAGTGAAATTGTTGACCGTGATCGACACGGAGTTACCCACTTCCGCGATGGTCACGCCGTTGTAGACGCCGGCTTCGGCGAGCGTCTGGTTGTTCGTGATCCCGCCGACGACCTGCTGGTTGCCCGTCGCGTTCATGTCAACCTGCGACAGGGCCAACAGCGTCAGGTTGGCCGTTGGGGCGTTCACGATCGTGAAGTCACCCAGCGAGGCTTCAGTCAGCGGGTTGTTGAGCTTCGCCACCGCTTCCGCCGAACCCTGACCGTACAGACCACCCGAACCACCCACCGCATTCACGTCCGCGTAGTCATTCGACAGTGCGGTGAACGTCAGGTCGGAACCGCCCAGGATGCGGGCCCGGCTGCCGGACGTACCATCCAAAGTGCGGGCGCGCACCGTGTCACTCATCAGCGCGAAAACGGAGGTCGTGCCCTTGCTGATCAGACCGCCGCTACGTCCTATCGCGTCGGCATCGATCGCATTACGGGACAGCGCCGTGACGTTCAGGTCGTCGCCCACGTTCAACGTGACGCCGCCGGAGATCGAGGCATCCACCGTCGAGGTCGTATAAGCCGCCACGTCAACGCCGCGGACGCTCACCAGACCACCGCCCGACGTCGAGCCGTAGCTGCGCGTCACACGCGACGAATCGACAACGCCGTTCTCGGTGTAGTTGTTGTAAGCGGAGAACCGGATGTCATCGCCTGCCGTCACCGTGCCCGACGTGATCTTGCTGGCGACTGTCGGCAGCCAGTTGGAAATCGCTTTGGAAGGGGCCGGCACGTCGATCAAGCCGCCGCCGACACCATCGGCCGTTGACGACGAACTGCCCAGAGCGTTCGCCAGCGCTGTGAAACTGCCGCCCGACTGGAACGTCGTGCCGCTCACTTGAGTCGTGACGAACGGCTGCGCGGTAGAACGGGCCTCCGTTCCGGTCGCATTGACCACACCGCCCGACGCCGCGCGGCTATTCGCGAATGACGTCCCGACGCCACTGGCCAGTAACGAGATCGAACCACCCGCAATCGCCTCGGCGACGTTATTGAAATTGGTTTCGGTCGCGCCGCTGGTTGTCGCGGCGGAGGACATCGATCCCGCCGCCAGCAGGCCACCCACCGCACCATCGGTGCGGGCTTCGGAGTAATTCGCCGATCGAGTCGTGAACGCGATATCCCCGCTCGCAAGCAAATGCGAGCCGCTGCCGGCACTCGTCCGAATCACCGGAGTGCTGTAAGCCACAGAGGTTGTCGGCAGCACGCCCACCAGTCCGCCACCCGCGGCGTCTGACCTGGACCGCGCGAACTGACCGTTCTGATTGTGCAGCGTCTGTAGAGCAATTCCCTGGCCGGTCGACTGCACCGTGCTGCTCGCTCCAACACGGGTATCCACCGTCGGCCGGGTATCGGTCGTGGTCCGAATGACACCCACTCCAGCCAGTGCGCCGATGGTGACTCCCGTGCCCGCTGCGTCCGCATTGACATTGGTGCGGGTCTCGACCGAGACCGGTCCCGCCACGTTGACCGTCGCGGCGTTGGAACCGTTACCGATCTCGGTGGTGATCGTCGGCATCGCGCTGGCCGACACATTGGTTGTATTGACTGACACCAGTCCGCCGCCTGAGGCTCGACCATCGGAATCGGTCAGATGGTCCGAGATCGTGGTCTGGTAGTAGCCGCTGGGAGCCGCCAGCACGCTGCCGTGCATGCGGTTGAAGGTCGAACCACTCGCCACCGCCGCGGCGTCGATCGCGCCTTTGGCCAGTGCTCCCGCAACAATGCCCGTCGCATCCGCGTCGGCGATGCTGCGATTGGCGCTGAAGAGCGACACCGAACTGCCCGTGGAGCGGATCGTTACACCCGGATCGAAGGTCGAATTCACCAGGGCGTTCGCTTCGGCATCGATGTCCGCACCACCGCCGCCGTACAGGATTGCTCCGCTGCCCGCGTTGCCAATCGCGGTGGCCTGCCGGTTCGCGGGCGTGCCCACGCGGTTGTAGTTGTGTGCTGTCGCGAAGCTGATCGCTCCGGCAGCGTCGATGGTCGTGGTCCCGCCGATCGTCGTCTGCACCGCCGGGTTCACCTTCGAGTACGCTCGCGTCCGGCCACTCGCGGCACCTCCAGCGACTGCAATACCCAGTGCGTTCGTCGAGGCTTCGCCTTCACTGTGTGACGTCACCTGCACGCTGCCCGTCGTATCGAGGTCCGTCGCGCCGGACATCGATACCAGTACGGACGGCGTCAGGAACGCTGTCGCACGGTTCTCTTGAATGCCGGCACCGAGACCGCCACCGACCGCGAGCACCCTGGCATCGACATCACCAAAGACATCGGCCGTCTGCGTGAAGTTGGCGGCTGAGATCTTCGATCCCGCCAGCCGAGCCGACGTGGAACCGCCCACCACGGCATCCCCAAACCCCGCTCCAAAGCCGCCCCCCAAACCTGCTCCAACACCATGCGTATTGGACACCGCCTGACTGTTGGCCTGCGAGTTGATTCTGACATCGCCGGTCGTCGTAATCGTGGCCGCATTGATGACCGCATCCGTGACTGGGGAAGACGTCGCCGTGCCGACCGCTCCGGACGCTCCACCAATCAGAGCCACCGCCGCATTCGTCGCTTCCGCGTCCGCCGAACCGCTGAGGAACGCCCCATTCGACGCCACGTTGTGCAACGCCTGCATGGTCAGGCTGCCCGCCGTGATGACTGACCCGTTACCGATCGTCGCGTTGATGGTCGGCGTGACCGTCGCCTGAGCCACAGACGCTCCGGCTGCGGCCTTCAGAGAGGCGGCCGCACCGATCGCATCAGCGGTGGCGTTACCGCGTGAGAGAGCTTCCACGGTCAGAGCGCCCGTGACCGTGATGTCGGTCGAAGCACCAATGGACGCGGTCACCGTCGGGTTAATCTTGGAGGTCGCAATCGCTCCCGTCAGCGCTCCCACGAACAACCCCGCGTTGGCCGCGATCGCGTTCGTAGTCACCACGTTGTCCGAGTCCGCTCGCACGGTCAGATTGCGAACGGTCTGCCCGCCCTGCTGACCAATGTTCGCGCCCCGTACGTCGGCCACCGTCGAACCGGAGACATCGGCGATCACGATCGCCGCGCCCGCGGCCGCACCCAGCGACAGGTTGCCACCGATCGCCTGCATGTCGAGCACTCGATCGGCTTCGGCGATGACCGAGACAGTGCCGCCCGCTCGATTGATATTGGCTCCGGCGTCGATGTAGGCGAACTGGCTGGATTGATCACTCACCTTCAGCACCTGAGCACCCAATCCGCCCAGCGCCGTGAACGAACCCGCGTAGCTGCGAGCGTTAATGTTGTCGCTGAACGTCGCCCGGACGTTGATATCGCCGTCGGTGTTGGCCCCGGCTGTGACCGTCGCGTTGTCGTCGATATAGGCTTCGGACTTGGTGCCAATCGTCACCACGGCAACCGATGCTCCCACAGCACCAATGCCAGCCGAAACTCCGCCAACCAGCACGGTGAAGTTGACGCTCTCATCCGCTCGCACATTGACGTCATCACCCGCCGCCACGACCGCACTGGCCGCGATGTAAGCCGTCGTCCCCGACGCGGCCCCAGCCCCCGACGCATTCACCGCCGAACTGACAGGACTCGCACCGACACCGTTATTGGCCGAGGTGCTGGCGTTCGTCGTACCGCTGGTGATCAGCGGAGTCAGCGACTGCGACCCGGTACCAAGACTCGTCAGGTTGATGCCCCTGCCCTGCATCGCGGCGGTGCGGCTGGTCGCCAGCAGCACGCCTGAACCACTCTTGATGACGTAATAGGTCTTGCCATCCACCAGGCCGCCAATCGCCGTGCCGCCGTTGGTGCGATAGACGACCGCCTCACCCGTCTCCAGTCCCGACACAGGCTGAATGATGTCCGTTGTGAGATTCACCGTCGAACCGCTGCTGGCGGTGAAAGTGCGAGCAGCCTTATGACCATTCAGCATCGCACCGTAGCCGCGATTCGAGTCATTGCCGCCTGCGTTCGAGTCCGCCTGGCTCACAGGGCTCAAGCTCGACTGCACGTTCAGTCCGTTCTCCGACTTGCTATCGACGGAGTAGGACGAATCGAGCGCTCCACCGATGGACCACACCGCCACCGAACCGGTCGCTGCGAGACCACCCAGCGCCCCGCTGACGGCATAAGTCTGCACGTCGCGATCGGCGACCGCGTTCACGTCGACATCGTTCTTCGCGCTGACCTTCGAACTCACGCCCAGATACGCCGTCGTGTCGTTGCGGACGATGCCGATATCAACACCGGCTCCGGCCCCGACCACTCCCGCCGCGACCGCACCGCCAAACGAAAAGCTGGTGTAGTCATTCGCGGCCGTGACGTTCACCGACTGATTCGCATTCGCGCCGGTAGCGTTCTGATTGACGTCCGCGCCAATGCCGACAAACGCGGTGGTGTTGGAATCAATCACCTGCACGCCCACGCCGGCGGCTGCCCCGATGCCGCCGACTCCACCCGCTGCTCCCACGCTCAAGACGTTCTCGGTCGAGAACGCCTGCACGGCCACACCACGCATCGTTGTGGTATTGGTGGCTTCGGCGTTGTTACCGCTCAGCACGCTGATCGTGCCGCCGTTCGCATTGCCATCGACGCTGGCATGATCGCCGAGGAAGCCCTGCGTCGTCTTGTTGACCACCGCGACCGAGCCCGACAGACCGATGCCCACGCTGCCACCACCAATACCCACGCTGCCCGCGATCAGGTCCAGGTCCGTGGTGTCCTTCGCCAGCACCAGCACGTTGCCGCCCGCGATGACCTTCGCACCATTGGCACCGGTGCCGTCGGCTGTCGCTCCAGCATCGTTCGCGGCATTCTCTCCGATATACGCCTTCGTCGTGACGTTCAGCACATCCACTGTGCCTGATCCAGCCAGAGCCAGACCGCCAAACCCAATGCCCGCCGAAATCGCCAGCAGGTCTTCCTGCCCGCGAGCCACCACCGTGACATCGCCCAAGGCGCGAACATCAGCTCCGTCGTCGATGAACGCGGACGTATTCAGCGTCGCGATGGTCACCGCACCGCTGCCCACAGCCGCGGCACTGCCCACCGCGACCGTACCGGCGATCGTCATGTTGTAGAGATCATTGCCCGCCGCCACGGCGACTCGTTGAGTGCTGCCAGCCCCAGTCTGATCCGTGTTGATCTTGGCACCGGGATCAACGTGCGCCTTCGTCGTGACGTTCAGCACGTTGACCGCACCGCCGATATTCACCGCCACACCGATCGAACCGCCGCCGCTGACTCCGACCGTTTCAATGTTGTCCCGATTCACCGCCGCGACGCTCACGCCACTGATCGCTTCCGTCGATGGCGTCGCGACCCGCTGCTTCGAGAACGACGGATCGCTGATGTCGTTGCCACCGTCCTGGCTGAGATCCTTCGAGCCGTTGCGCGATCCCACTTCCAGATTGCCGCCACTGACTCGACCACCGCCCTTCGAAGTCGGAGCGGTCTCGTTGGAGGTGTCAGTCACAAAGCTGACGTTGAACTCGCCGGTGAAGACGTTGCTGGTTCCGCGATTGGCTTTCGCATTCACCGTCGCGTTCTGGCCGATGAAGGCATCGGTGGTCTTGGTGATGACCGGCACCGCTGCCGCCGCACCGACTGCCGCATAACCACCGCCGGACAGGTTGCCCGAGATCACGTCGAGGTCGCTGGTGTCCAGCGCGTTGACCAGCACGTTGCCTTGAGCGTTGATGACCGCTCCATTGGCGGCCGTCGCCGTGCCTTCGACGAACGCTCGCGTCGTGATGTTGAAGACCGACACACCCGCCGAACCCGCGATGCCCACCGAACCGCCGCCACCGATCGCCGCCGAGACGGACGTGATGTCCTCATTCGAGCGGGCGTCAATCACGACGTGCCCATTCGAAGCAATGTTCGCCTTCTGAGCGATGAAAGCTTCCGTCGTCTTCGTGATCAGCGCGATATCCACGCCCGCACCGATACCCACATTGCCGCCGCCGCCGAGTGCTCCGCCGATGCCGAGGATCTTCGTGAGATCCGCCGCCGCAACGCGGACTTCCTGAGTCGTCGCCGCGCCCGTATTCGTCGAGTTGATCGACGCCAGCGTGTCGATGTGCGCCTTCGTCGTCTGATTCAAGACATTGACCGACGCCGAGCCGGCGGTGCCCGAGTTACCGCCGCCCGCGCCGCCTGCCGCGATGGACAGGATGTCTTCCGAAGCCATCGCCGCAACGCTGAGACCGCGCACGGTGACCGTCGTCGGCACGCCGTTGCTGTCGAGTTGCCCGTCTCGCACGACGAAGCCCGAACCATTACCCAGCGCGTTGATGGTGGTGCTCGCACCGACGAACGCTTCGGTCAGGTTGTTCGTCGTGACGCTCGCCGCACCAACACCGACCGCGTCTGAACCCGCTCCCGCGACACCGCCGCCAATGTTGAGGATCGCGGCATCGTCCGTCGCACTGATGCGAACTGAATCGCCCGCCGTCAGCGTGCCGCCGGTCGCGGAGGCTTTCGTCGTATTGGACAACTGCACGAGCGAAACCGAACCACCTAGCGCGAATGATCCCGCACCGGCGCCACCCAGCGTGATCGCCAATACGTCGGAGTCATTCACAGCATCAATGCGGATGCTGCCCGTGCCCGAGTTGAGCGTCGACGCCGAGCTGGAAGCGGTGGTTGTATTGCTGATCTCGTTAATGCCGACCGCCGCACCAATCGCCGCGCTGCCGGAACCGGCGAGCCCACCGGCGAAAACTTGAATTGTCGCGGCATTCGAAGCTGAGGCAGCAACGCTCTTGCCAGTGATGTTGGAACTGCTGCTGACCTTCGCATCGACGGTATTCGCGATCGAATTGATGGACACAGAACCGCCCAGCGCGAAGGACTGTGCTCCCGCGCCACCCAGCGCGAGCGACTGAATCACCGCGTTGGTATTGCTGCTGACACTCACTGCTCCGGTCGTCGCCGTCACCGTTGACGCATCCACGTAGCTGTTGAAAGTCTGCGAGATGTCGTTGTAAGCCACCGCCGCGCCGATCGCCGCGGACTTCGCTCCCGCAATCCCACCGGCCAGCGACCGCACGCCGCTGCGGCCGAGGAAGTGCAGCGAACCTTCCGGCTGCGAACGATCGAGCGTGATCGCGGTGCCGCTGGTCGCGTCGCTCTTGGAAGCCGCGAAGCGGATGCTCGTCGAGCTGTCGACGATCGCATAGTAAGTCGTGCCGTCGGTCAGGCCGCCGATGGCCTTACCGTTCTTCGCCGTGTAGACAAAGCCGTCGCCGGTCGAGAAGCCGTGCGGCGAACTGAAGTCGACCGCGTTGCCCGAACCACCTTGAGGATTGAACCCCGCAGCCGCGCCGTCCGCAGCACTGACCGTGACCTGCGTGGCCGAAATCACCGACGCGCCGGAAATATGTGCATCGACCGAACCGGTCAGGATGTTGATGGTCGCGCTGCCCGCCAGCCCGAGACTCTTTCCGCCACCGATACCGACCGTGAACGAATCGATCAGAGGTTCCGCGCTCGCAGTGACAGACAACGCTCCGCCGATGGTGAACTTCGAGTTATCAACCACCGCCGTGGTCGCGCCGCCGATCGAGCTGTACGCCACCGCCGCACCCACGCCGACGTTCTTGGCCGCGCCGATCGCTCCCGCGACAGTGAGGATGTAGTTCTCGGTCTGCGACTGCACATTCAAAGCACCGGTCGGTGTAGGTGCCCCCACCGACTGCTGCGAGTTACGAATCGACGCATCGGTGTTGCTGGTGATCTGGTTCACTGCGACCGAACCCCCGATCCCGAACACATCCTTTGAAGCACCAATCGCACCCGCGACGGACAGGATCGAACCATCGGAACTGGACCGCACATCCAGACTGGTGGTGTAAGACAGCTTGCTGCCGTTGATCTGCGCGTTCGTGGTGTCGTTGATCTTGTTGAGCGAGACCGCCGCCCCGATGCCGCCCTTGCTGCCGTAACCCACCGCACCACCGACCGAAAGGATGTCCGCACTGTTGAGCGCATCGACTTCAACGCCGCCCGTGATGGTCAACGTCGCGTTGTTGATGGTGGCCGTCGTCGTGTCGGTGATGTTGCTGACGGCGATCGAACCCGCGATGCCAAAGCCCTTGCCCGCAGTTGTGACCGCGCCACCCGCCGCGATGGCGATGATGTCGCCGTCGCGCTTCGAGTCGATATCCAGCTTCGTCGCCGCCAGCGTCGCGCCGGTCACGTAAGCCTTCGTCGTGCCGATGAGGTCGGTCTGACTCCACGCACCGGCCAGCGTCGCTCCGCCCTTCGAGTTCGTCGCCACCGCCGCCGAACCGGAGGTCGCCACGGTCTTCGTATTGTTATCCGCTTCGATCGTGACCACGCCCGAGCTGTTCACAGTCCCGGCGTCGTTGATCATCGCGAACGTCTTGTCATTCAGAGTGTTCAGCGCGACGGCACCGCTGATGCCGACGCCGTACTTGCCCTGATTGCCCTTGTCGGAGCTGCTGGCACCGCGCGAGTCCGAACCAGACGACGCTCCGGAAGTCAGGTCAGCGGAGTCCTCCATGCTGCCACCGATGTCACCGCCGTTGGCCTTCTTGTCCGAGAGCTTCGCCGCCGCAATCGCGAAGCCGTACAGCGCACCATCGGAGGACGCATCAATCGTCAGCTTGTTAGTCGAGATATTGGTACCGGCGGTGCCCGCAGCCACTCCATCCGCCGTGCCGATGAAGGCAGCGGTATCACGCGTGATGTCCGTGATCGCGACCGATACCCCAATGCCGACTCCATTACCACTGACGTACGCGCCAGTCACGCTGATGTGGAACGCATCGCTGTCGGCGTTCACGAAGATCGGCCCACCGGTGAGGACCACTCCGGATTCCAGTCGCGCGTGAGTCACGCTGTCATGACCCAGAATCGTGACGCTGCCGCTCAAGCCGAACGAACCCGCGTCAGCTCCCGACTTCGCGAAACCGACATGCCGCACATCTTCGTGAGCCTTAACATTCAACCCTGCATCGGTGCCGGTACCGGTTCGGATTGTGGCATCATCTTCAATGCGGGCCAGCGTCGTGTTGTCGAAGAACGAAATCAGCACGCCGCCGCCAACTCCGCCCTTGCTGCTGCCGCTCGCCGTGCGGGTGTTGTTCTTCCAGTCTTTCAACCGCTGGACCAGCGACGGACCAGTACCACTCGCGGTGCCGCCCGCCGCGTCAATGATGGTCATCAGCGTCTGAGCTTCGACGTCAACCTTCTGCGTGACCGTCTGGTACGCCACATCCTGATTGATGAGCGCGCCCTTCCCGATGACCGCTTCGGCATGGTTCTGCACGTCGGTTACCGCGACCGCGCCGCCGATGGAGACAGTGCCGTCGCCGGTCGCCGTGCTGGTCGCATAGGTCAGATTGAAATTGCCCGAGATCTTCGGCCCGTCGCTGACGAGGCTGAGGATCGCCGCCTGCGGATCGTTCTTGATGAGCGATGGATCATCGAACACCGCCGGAGCCGGCCAATCGACGGTCGCGTCCACATCGACCGTACTCTTCGCGTTGATATGCGCCAGCGGCTGCACCACCGCGCGGGCATCGTTATCAAAGAGTCCAATCGCCACCGCACCGGCCACCACCACACCACCCTTGCCGGGCTTGCGAGCGGCTTCACCTTCAGCCAGCGTGACGACCTTCTGGTCGATGCTGCCATCTACGACGACGTTGGTTTCGGACTTGAGATCCGCATTTGCCCCGACGATGGCCTGCACATCGTGCTCGAACATACTGAGCGCCACGCTGGCGGCGCCGGTGAACTTGCTGCTCTGTGACGATCCCTGAACCGGCCCCTCGCCCTTCGAGAACTGATCGAGCGACAGCTTGTCCTGAATCTTGCCGAGCACGTATTCGGAACCACTCGTCGCGAAGAGTTCCGTGTTCAAGAGCTTGTCGAGGATGCCGGGCTCAACACCGACCTTGGTCGTCGCACGGGCGAAGTTCTTTGCGTCCAACTTCGCTGTGACACCAATGCCGTTCACATCGCCGCGCGACAGTGTCTGATTGGTGCCCATCGACCCGACCAGCGGATTATTCAGGTCGATCACTTCGGCGGATTCAGCAGCTTCTTCCGAATCGACCAACCGGATCGTGTTGGCATCGACCACCACAACGTAGTAGTTGCCGCCGTTCTTCAAGCCATCAATCGCCACATCAGCGACATCGACGGAACCCTGCGTGATCGTCTTGGTGGGATCCGTGCGGTAGATCAGCGAATCGCCCGTCGTGAAGCCGTGCCCGGTGATGGTGATGGTGTTCTTGTCCGCGTTGACGGCACTCACCGGGTTGAACGACTTGCTGGATCGTTCATACAGAAACGCATGATCGGCGGTCAGCGGCTGGTCACCGGTCACCTGCGGGATCAGATCCGCCAGCAGGTTCGTGCGCAGACTCCGCAACATGAACGTGTCAGTGTTCGGACTTTCGACGACATACGTCTCACCGCTGATCAGACCTGAGATCGCAGCGCTCTCGCCGCTGGCCTGATAGATCACCTGCTGCCCGGCGGTGAAGCCGTGACCCGCAATGCGAAGTCGGTTGGTGTTGGCGTCGACCGTGCCTGCCACCAATGGCGAGAACGTCTTGACGTCTTCCAGTCCCAGCGTGTGCGTCGCCGCAGAATTCACCGGCGAGGACCGCAGATCGATGTGGCCGCTCTTGGCCAGTTGGATCGTGTTGCTGTCCACGACCAGCACCGTGTACTCGTCGCCGCTGGTCAGGCCGCGAATCACCGTGCCACCGTTGGACTCGTACTTGATGACGTCGCCGGTCTTCAGTCCGTGATTGGGCAGCGTGAGCGTGTTGGCACTGACGTTGAACGTCGCGGTCACGTTCGGGTTGAACAGGATGCGGTCATCGCGGCCCTTGGCCGTCACGGCCCCGTCAGCTTTGGCATCGACCGTGGATTCATCAAAGCTCAACGCGACGGTCACTCCGCCGGTACCGTCGTTATAGATACCGGTCTTCGCTTCGGGCGAATTGGTCACCGTGCCGCGGGCATCAATACTGACGTTGCCCAGTTGCGACACGATGATCGTGCCCACGCCAACATTGGTGTGCGAATCCAGGTCCGTGTTGGCGATCGCGATGACGATGCCCGTCTTCTGGTTCTTGTTGCTGGCGTCGGCAGTGGACCGTGCGACGACGGTCGCTTTCGCGGCGGCATCGGACGAGATCTTCACGTTGCCCGCGGCCGTGATGTTCGTCGTGCCGGTGATGTTCGTCGTCGCGTTCGAACCCGCCGACGCATAACCGAAGGCGAAGCCGGCCGCGCGACCGCCCTTGAACGCGAGCGCCTCGACGGGGCTTTCGGCGTTGGATTCCGAACCGATCGTCACCGCGCCGCTGCTGGCGATCTTCGTGTTGTTGATCGTCACATTGGCGGTCGCATCCCGCATGATCACCGATGCCGACACGCCGATGAACGATTCCAGCGACAGACCGGGAAGGTTCTTCAACACCTGCTGCACCGGCCCGACGAAGTAGTCGAGGAAGCTGGGCAGATAACCTTCTTGCGTGATGTTGAGCGCACCGGCCTGCAGCGTCACATCGCCGCCCTGCACCGTCGCACCGTTCAAGGTGATACTGGAATTGCGATCCGAGAACGCGAGACCCAGCAGCGACGCCGAATCCGAAGCATCGTTCAGCGCGGTGAAGGTGATGAAGCCTGCGGACTCGGTGTCGTTCGACAGCACGTGAGCCAGAATCTGCGCACCGGTCGCGACTTCAATGTCATTCGCCGCGAAGACGACATGCCCGGAATTACCCGTCGAAGCGTCTGTCAGCGGATTGGAGCCTGCTGTCGCGCGGGTGATGATCTTCGCACCGGCACCGATCTCGATTTCGCCGCCGCCGTCAGCCGTGACGATGAAATCCACATTACCGCCGGGCAGCGTGATCGTGTTGTTCGCAGCGACCGCGATATCAACGCCTGACGTCACCGCGAGGTTCTGCATCCCCGCGCCACCGACGGCAGCGTTAAAGGTCACCGCGCCGCCCGCGTTGATCGTCAGCGAGTCCGCACCGCCGACTCCGTCACCCAGCACCTTCGCATTCGACGTGAAGACGATGTGCCCCTCATACGTGAGCGTCTCATTCCCGTTGACGATGAAGTTCGTATCGATCGTCAGTTGCGGCAGAGTCGGGTCGGTGCCGAGCAGGTTGTCGTTGTGAATATCAATCGTCTTCACCGCCAGACCGCTGCTGGTGACGATCGGCAGGTGAATATCCAGCGGAACGGCCGGAGCGAAATCGAGCACTTCACTGAGCGTATTACCGCTCATCAGTTCGGCCAGCGAGAGTTTTTTATCCGCGTCATCAAACGCGATGTCGATCAGCCCGCCGATCGTGGCGGTTCCATTCTGCACGGACACGCCGCCGAGCGAGCCCATAGTGAGCCCGACATTAATATTGGTCGCTCCTAGCGTAACACCCGTCTGAAACTTATTGAGTGTCAGACTGAGGAAGTCAGCCCCCGACCCTGTATGCCCAGAATCCAGATAGCCACCGATATCCAGCGTCAGGTGGAAGTCAGCATCCAGCTTCACTTGCCCGGTCAGTGTGATATTACCAGTGAGTCCAAAGTTCGACTGTCCAAAATCAATCGTCTTGGATGTCGCACGGGTAATATCAAAATCAAAACCAAGATCGAGCACGCCATTAGTAAACGTGATTTCAAACTGCGAATCGCTCATCCCGGTTTGTGCTTCGACTCGATGCTCCAGCGTTTCGAGATCAGCCGCCGACGCGAGATCATTGAGCGTTGACGAGAGACTGTTGAAAACATTGAACTGCAAGCCTTGCAGCGGATCATCGAGAATGTCGTTGATACTGACCTTCAGCACTGGCAGTTCTTTATCGAGCGCCTTGTTCATCTCGTCGCGCAAATCGCCCACGAACTCCTGCACGTCGGCGACGCCCTCAGCGGCCAGCTTGACCGGATTGACGATGCCGGAAGACACCAGCAACGCAACCTGCTGCGGCAGCGTTCGCAATTGATTCGTCGAGATATCCGTATTCGGAATCGACGCCACCGTCCGACCCGTCAGCGCGCTGACAATGCGCTTCTGCGAGTAAATATCATACGTCAGTTCCGTATGCTGAATCGGAACCGCGCTGCCGGCATCGGCCTGCTTGATTTCGATCAACTGAAACTTCGCGTTCCCCACATACGGAGCAGCCGACGACTCGAAACTCACCGTGCCGTCGCCGGGAGTATCGGAATAGGACGTCCAGACTTCACTCGACGTCGGGATCCGGCCCAGCACGGTGCCGAGCGGATTCTGGATGTTCTTTGTGCCTTCCGAAAAATCGATACCGGTATGCGTTGTCACCAACTCGGCGGTCGGCGCTTCCTGACTGTAAATAATATACGCGTTCGTCAACTTCTGGCCGAACGACGTCTGCGACGTGCCGAAATTGAGATCGAACAGCAGCGTATTACCGCCCTCAGCCGGAGTCAGTTGCCGGAACTGAGAAATTCCATCTTCGGTATCATCCAGAAACTCATCGGTGCTGAGCAGATCGCGCATCGAGCGCACATACTGCTGAATAAACGCCTTCTGAGGGTCCGCCGCATTGGCAATCGTAGCCTTCGAGATCGAGCTGCCGTCGGGACCGGTAATGGTCGCTCCAGCCTGTACTGCGTCGTACGCCTGAGTCAGCACGACACCCAGTGCCCGTGATACTGTCTTCAGGCCGAAGTCGTTGTTGAGTAGATCATGCAGTTGCCCGCTACCCTGACTCGGCACACCCACCTGAATCAGGGTGTTGACTTCAGGCAATGTGTCGAGCGTCGCATCGTTCTGCACGTAGCCCGCGCTTTGCAGGAAGCTGCGCGCGATCAGACCGCCCGTACTGTGCGTGACCAGATCAACTTTGGCCGGCAGAGCGCCAGTGAGTGTATTCCACGCATTCGAGGCCTGACCGAGATACCAGGCGAGATAACTGACGCCCGAGTTCCAGGTCGGGGTGGTCTGCTGGCCGAGCATGTTGGCTTCGGTGATATTACTCAACACACCGTCGTTGACATTATCAAAAGTCGTCGACGCCACCGGCATGCGCCAGTCCCACTTGACAGTGAACAGCGTCGAATCATTGCGGTAGCCGACGTTGTCGAGCGTCGCCACGATGTCTGAATAGGCATTCGCAAGCGGTTCGAGTGCCAACTGACTTGCCGGGAGTCCTCGATTCGTTAACCAGTTCTGAAAACCGGCGGGAGTCAGATTCGCCGCCTGAGTGCCACCAAATCCGGGGATGAACAGCAGCGGGCGATCGACGTTCGTTTCCACGCTCGTCAGCGTCGGGGCCGTACCGGCTCCCTGCTTGTTGACGACCGAGTCCGTGCCCGCGCCGCCGTCGTAGCTCAGCGTGCCCGTCGTGCCCTGCCGGATGACGAACTCATCGGTACCCGCGCCGCCGTTGACGGTCACGTTGAAGCCGGTCGTCCCCAGCACCACACGGTCGTCGCCGTTGGCAGACGTCACCGAAATGCCGCCGGTCACGCTCGCGCGCGGGACCGTGAGCGTGCTCGTGTTGACGACCGTGATGCCCGGGCCGCCGGTCATCGTGTTGCCCGGATCAACGATCGTGATCAGGCTGGCCGTGCTGGTGATCGTCAGCGTGTCGTTGACGCCGGACGGATCATTGATGGATAGCACCCCGCCCGACAGCGAGGCCGCCGCCAGCAAAGTCCTAGCTTCCAGCAACTCGATTGTCCGGACAAACCGGCGCGAACTCCATTTCGCGTAATCGGCAGCTTCTCGACGGGATAGTCGAACTCGGGACGACAAACGTCGGTACGAACGCAGCCAATCGCGCATCAACATGTTGCTACCTCACACGGCTCAAAGTGTGGGGGCAACTACACTTACAGTCAGTAATCCGTCACCCCCGCGGTGGCGACGGGTTCGCAAGCGAACACATCCCATGACTCAATTCGTGGGAGTCTGACAGAAAAACGACAAAGTAAAGATCAAGTTTCGGCGGTAGTGCGCAAATCTTCAAAAATCGCTCAAGCGATTTCCCACGCCCGCCCGGCGCATTTGAACAAATCCAGAATCGGAACTGGTCGTAGGGCGGACAATCCTGTCTGCCGGTAAGTGAGCCACATCGAAGGCGGACCGACGTTGTGGCCGGTGTCTCCGACCGAGCCACCAATGCGACCGCAGGTCTCCCGCGTCAAGTCACGCGCGGGAAGTGGCCCGCACTCTCCGGCTGCGGGCATTTCGGCACACGGAGAGTACCGACCACAAGGCTCGGTCTGTGTAGAGACCGGCCACAACCTGTGTGAGCCGCAACAAAGGCAGACAGGATTGTCCGCCATGCAAATCGTTGACAGGTAAGTCTTTAAGTTCGGTTACCGTAGCCTGGTCGCGGACGAACCGGCCGGCACGGGGACGAATCGTCCGGACGCTGAACTGACGCGCGTCGGCTGAGATGACACGGACGAGGCCGTCGGCACCGAAGACCAGCCTTCAGCCACCGGTCGCGGCGTGTCGAGGAACTTCGGATCGGGCACGGGTCCGGATGTCGGAGCGTCGAACGGCTGATTGATCGCCGAACGCAGCGGCTCGGATTCCCGACCGAGCGTGCTGGTGTAGCCACCGTAGCTGCTGGACGGCAGCGAACTGACCATCGGCGGGTAGTTGGAGTAGGTCGGCATCGCAGCAGCCGTGTACGGCGTCGAGGTCGGAGCTGGATAAGAATTCCAACCCAGCACCGGCGAACCAACCGAACCCGTGCGGCACGGATCACAGGTGGATACAGGCGTCTGCACAACTCGAGGCACCATCGTCGTTTGTGTCACGTACGTGGTTTCGGGAACTCGTTGCGTGTACTGGTAAGGCACCGTCTTGCAGACCGCGCGCTGTTCCATGACGGTCTCGGGAACGGTCTTCTGGACCACCTTGGAGACCCACACCTGTTGCCAGCCACCTTCGTCGACCGCGACCGTGCGATAGCGCGTCGACGGAACCTGCTGAATTTCAGTCTGAGCGCGGTATTCGGTGCGTACGACGTCGCGATAGGTCGTCTGCGGCACGGTCACCGAACGCGGTTCCATGATGGTTTGAGTGTGCATCACCGTTTGCGGAACGATGACCGGCGGCGGCGCGACCGGCGTGCACGAGCAAGGACTCACGTGGCAGCGAGTGCAATGATTCGCGCAGTTGTTGCAGCCGAAGATGCCGGCCGACAGAGGCGTCGTCAGCATCACGGCGCCGGACATACCCAGCAGCGCGACCAGACCCAGCTTGGCAGTCAGATCCCACCGGGGACGCGGCTTATGATTTGTCGCGGAAATGCCCGCAGAGCTTTTCTGGCGATTGAACAACTTCCCCATCGACGCACTCCTTTGCTCGTTCTGAGGCAGCAGCTTGACGACGTCGCGCAAGCAGCGCAACGGTTGCCCACGCGTTACAATCGGCACCACACGGAAAGAGAATTCAGGCCAAATCCGGAACAGCCTGAAAAAGACTGAAGGTCAGCCGCACGAGGACTGAAGCGTTCGACGAGCGGCGAGTGGCATGCTCAGAGCGAACCGATGGGCGTGGGTCTCGGAATTTCACGGCCACGACCATCCTGATGGCCAGGGCGTGCCACCCAACGCCGTGGAATGGGGCTTTGGCCGAAGACTGTTCGAGGACTATCGAGATGAACAAGGGCGATGGCGACAGCACGTGTGCCTGGACTCAGCGGCCGTATATGAAGGCGGTTGCGCAAGCCTTGTCTCTCACCGCTGCCATATTTGCTGTGGTTGTCCTCACTGAGCTCTGCCTATTGGTCTCTGACTATGTTGTCTGGAAGCACCTCTCCCCAAGAGGCAGCAAGTTCCCAGAGAGAACCTGGTTCGGGATGATTGGAGAGCTCTGCTTTTGTGCGTACGCGAGCTTCTGGTGCGGTGCAGCATTGTTATCCAAGCGGACATTGGCGCGCGTGGCTGGGTGGTGCGTAGTACTCCTGGGGAATCTTTGTTTTGCGACTCTGTGTTTCGCAAAGTGGTATATACAAAACGTCTGAGCAGCGCTCCCGCGTTTGGCACCGGGCTGGCTGTACTCGGCCCGTCGTTATCAACTTCGTTTCGAGAGCATGCAAACTCGCGTATTAACGCCGCGGCTCGGAAACGCGGAGCCTGGGCGGTTGCCCGCGTGCGGGCTACTAGCGTGGCGCAGCCAGAGGAAGTTACAGTATTAACGTGTTGTCGCTCGGCGGCCCCGGTAGGCCGAGTACAGCCAACCGGGGCCACTCGCGATCCTGAATGAGTTGGTTACTTGTCGCATGCGGCCTTCATTCAGCATTCTTACTTGGAATGCGTTAAGTTGAGTCGTAACCAGATCAACCTTTGCTGCTGCGTAGCCCAGGCAACGAGTTGTCTTGGCAACCGCGACACAGAGAACGGTGTCTTTATGCAAGAAGGTGAGCCCCCTAAACGTCCCTGGGCAATTCGGCGCTGGTGCCAGTTGTTGTCTTTTGCGCTTGCGGGCCTCGCGGAGTTCACGCTTGTGGCGGCGGTTGTCGTTGCCTTGCTCTCGGGTAATCGAAATCCGGGCGTGCTCGTGTTACCACTCGTCTGGCCGATCTATTTTGCCGGTGTGTATGGCATTTCGTATGCCATCGCACGGATTGACCAGCGCGGTCCCGCGATAGAACAGGTTCCAAAATGGTATCGGGATTCGATGCCCGAGCCGTATCGGGAGTCTATGCACGCGATGTACTCGCTTGGCCCCAATGTGGGATTGTTGATATTTCCGGTGATGATGACTTTCTTCAGCGGCGCGGTTCTCTGGTTCGCGGCGACGGGCCAGTTGAACCCGTAAGCTGCATGGTCGCAGCTTGTTCCTTGGATACGCGCGAGAAGCCACTCGGGCAAGGTTCAAGTCGTGACATCATACCTATGGCGAAGACAGATCCAGACACTCCGATTTTCGAGCTGTTCGTTGGTGATACGAAGGTTGCCCATCTGTGCGACGCTGGGAGTGCGGTGATGTTCTGGTGTTCGTATCGAGTTGTGCCAGTGTCGGAGGAGGCGGACCGCGTTCTGCATGATGAAGCGACTTGGATTGAGGTGCGATTCACCGTCAGAACCTTAGATGGCCGGATCCCGAATCCGCACACTTTCACGGGCGGCGACTTTGTACTGTATTGCCGTCGAGAGACGGACAGGCTGTCTTTCAGATCTCTGTTTCCACGGGATGGCTGATGCAAAGTGGCCCGGCAGGTGGAGTGCAGTCGATGCGGGCCACGCGCGGCATGAGATACCTTTTCCGACTAGTGATTGTCACAGCCCGGCCCTCGGGTTGAACTGGATCTGTACGACGGACTGGAAGTTCGTCGTACCCTAAAACCTCACAGCGACGAAGCACTGACAACATATGAAGACACAGTATTATACATTATACCGCCACGAGCCTCGATGGATTCATTGCCACGGAGGGCTCCGTCAAGCCGGTGCATTCCAAGGCATCACACGCAGGAACCGAGTCCCTAACCCTCAACCCCTCAGCGAAGTCTCACGTCTTGTTCTGTGTGACTGGGGCGGGTGTGGCGGCGGGGTCGCAGGGGATGAAGCACAGCGGCGAACTGCGGCTGGGTTCGGCGAGGACTTCGGCCAGGGTGGTCTTACCAAAAGCTTCTTCGACTCCGGCCAGGGCGTTGTCCATGCGGCGATGCAGTGGGCACAGGTGCGTGCCGTGAGCTGCCAGGCCCAGCGGGCAGGTCTGAATGCGCTGCAGGGGCTCGACCGAGTTCACCACTTCCAGAATGGTGAGTTCCGCAGGCATCTTCAGCAGCACCATGCCGCCGCCGATGCCGCGCTGCGAATGCACGATCCCCGAGCGACAAAGTCCTTGCAGCACCTTGGACAGATACGCCTTCGGGACCTTGGTGGTCTCGTGAATCTGATCCGTGGTGCGACTGCCCGGCGCGTGCTGAGCGAGGTCCACTACGGCTCGCAGCGCGTATTCGACAGTTTGTGAGAACATGACGGCCAACTTTCCGGCAGGTGATCCGCGATCCGCTCAAGCGCAGCGGATCGGAGCTTGCTGTGTGGGCGTTTCACCGGCACCGGCAGCGAGCCATCTGGTCGCTCCGATGCGTTTATCCCTTCCAATACGGCGGTAGATTCGGTTTTGTCTCCCGCAAAATTTCCAGAATCGCCTGTCGATCAGCTTTGGACAAGTGTGAAAACTCACGGCTTGTATCGTCACTGCTTAAAATTTCCAAGATCCGTTTGAATGTGTATTCCTTCACCTCATCGGGCAAGGCATCAAAAGACGGCGAATAGATCAGATAGCTGCACGGGTACTTGAACAGCCGGGTCTGCAAGTCGAAGTCCCGCAGTGAGCGGCCGCGACTGTCCTTCACGCCGGCTTTGGCGAAGTGTTCTGTGAAGCCGGACGTGCCCGCGATCTGTTCGGTCAACGGAGCCTCACCGCTGAAGAGCAGGTACCTGACGAGGGGCTCAGCAGCCGACTTGATGCGGCTTTTAGTGCTGTCCCAGCGATGGTCGGCGGGTTGCTTGAGCTCCCGATTCAACGCGGCTTCGTAGTGCAGCGCGGCTCGGGTTTCGAAGTTGGCGCGAGTCAGCAGGTTGTGAGCCATGCCCTGGTGCTCAAGGACCATCAACGCCACGATGTCGCTGTGCGGAGTCAGGTACCGCGACGTATTCAACTTCGTCGAGAGGTCCTTCACGTTCTGGCCGCTGGAGTTGTCCGCGTTTTCCGGGTCGGTCTTATCCTCGCTGCTGGCGATGATCAGATTGCCGAGGTGGCTTTGCTTGCCGTGAGTGCCGCTCACATACCAGCCGCCCCAGCGTTGGCGGAACGGGCTGGTGTGATCGATGCGATAAGTGCCCGATGACAGGATCGGGTAGCCGCCGGCATCCGGGTACACCGAACGCACCATGTGGCCGGGAACCTGCTGAGTATGCGACGAACCGTGGCAGATCAGGCAATTGTCCGTGTGCCGGGTAAACTTGGGCTTCGCGGTCGCTTCCTGATCCAGCGAATAGAAGACGGCTCCGAGCGTCGGGTCTGCGACGGAAATCTCCACCAGATCGCCGTTGTGGCAGTAGCCGATGTAGACGTCGTCGTTGAAGTACAAGGCCCGCGGCGTGCGCGGATGAATGCGCTGCCGTTGCAGACTCGTCTTGGAGAACACCAGCGTCTGACTGGTCGTTGATACCTTCAGCTCGTTGAGCACCGAGGGCAAATAGCCGAACTCATCGTCGAAGGTGAGCTTCGCCTGCCCGGCGTCCAGACGTTCCTGCAGGCGCGTGATCGCGTTGCTCGGTTTGGCTTCGCTGTACTTGATCGGCTCCTGCTCGAAGTCCGTGGCCAGGGCAAACGATGTCAGCAGAGCAAACAAGATCCCCAAGGCGGTTGCAGAGCGGCTGGCGAATGAAAACAGGCTCATGGCAAGTCTCTCGATCTCAAACTGGACTCACAGCATAACCGGGCGGGAGTCCGATGCGATGCTGCGTCGGATCTCGGTTCGGAAAAGCACCTCGAACAGGCACCGCTGCAGAGTCTAAGCATAAACGGGACCAAAAGATCCTATTTCGGATTGGGTCCTCGCGAAAGAGAAAACTTGCTGACGTTTGTAGGCCGGACAATCCTGTCCGCCGAAACGTATCGGTAAACAACTGCGGACAAGATTGTGAGCCATGCCTACATTCTCTCGCGGCTGTTTGAGTCGCTTGGGAACAGAAATGCTGGAGACCTTGCAGTCGCCGGGCGGTGGCTCGTTCGGAACACCGGCCACAACTTTGGTGTGACCAATCACAGCGGGAGTGAGCGACTTGGCGCGCTCGACCTCAATTCGCCCCACCCAGCAGACTGTCTGAACCGGCCAACCCGAGTTGGGAATCAGGTTCCTGGTCGAAGCAAGCCGTAGCATGGACACCCCGTCCGTGCTCCACCGACGACACACGGGACGTTCCATGCGACCTACAGCCCAGTAGCAGGCACATTCCATGTGCCGTCCGCCAGCCAATCATGGAGTGCTGAGTCTGAACGTCTCACGGCTGCGGTTGTTGGCCGCTCGCGACCGCTCTGCCGCACAGGATGGAGGGCTCCGTCTCGGCCGGAGCACTCCAGGACCAGAGTCGCACAGCTGTGACCAGTCTTCCGACCGAGGCGTCCATGCGACGCGTCTGGCATCGCGCAAATGACAATTCACTAGCCCACCCGGAAAGACGTGGCTGTCGAACTCTGGAACCCACGCCCATCGCTCCGCTCTGAGCGTGCCACCCGAGTCGCACTTATAACCGAATTGGCCAAAGCGCCGGGATATCAGAGTTGAGCGGCGCGCCGGGATAATATGTTATCCTCATACCTGAGCATTTCATCCCTCATGGTTGACAAATCACTTACGCAGAACCAACTTGGGTCGAGCGAATCCAGAGCAGTAACGCGACGCATGGCCGAGTTAGCCAACGCGCTGCTCAATTCACTGTTAGGCGAATATGCGTGCGATCGAGATGTCATTTGTCGCGGCTGTTTTTTCGCTCGTCCACTTCGTCCTCGGACAATGGGCGATATCCTCGATTTTGATCGCAATCATTGCAGCATTGATGCTTCATCAACTCGCAACCGTACGTCACCGAAAGGCCTTTCGCAATTCGCTGCGCAATGGTGCTGTTCTTTGCTCATTTTCTAAGCCTTCTGTTTTCGGAAACCCGAGCCCATATTCTTGGTTTCGTTGTCGTGATTGGTATGAGGCAAAATTGTTGAATTCGGATGGAACGGAAATAGAATGCGATGTGTTAATGGAAGGGACTTTTTTCGGCCTTTTCAAGATCACCCAAGAAAAATCGGAGCGGTGAGAAGAAGTTCGCCTAACAAGCGGTTGAACCCGAGCGGCAGTTCGGGCGGTATTGTGAACCAAAGTTACTCGGCTGCCGCCGGGTTAACCTAGGCGTTCGGCGATCAACTGCAAACCACAATGAGCCGCAAGTCTTCCGCGCTTGATACGTTGTTACCATCCGATGCGTTGTCCGCGTTCGCCCGCGAATGATTGGTTCTCGAAGCGTTCGGAACAGAACATGAATCGCAAGACACAAATTCCCGTCGAACGTCTTTCGGCTCCTCGAAAGCCGTTCGGCCATCGGAGACGAACAATGCTGCATCGTTCTAATTCACTCACACGCATAATGCTGATCGGCCTTCTGACTGTTACGGTCGCCGGAATCACGGGCTGCGGTTCCAGGAATGGTGGTCGGTCGATCCTCGGCACCAAGATCGGCGACCGCGACGTTAAGGCATCGCTTGATGGTGGCGCATTCATCTCTTCGCAAGGCGACGATGCAATCGTCACCTTCAGCGGCGGAAAACTCATTGTTGAAAAAGAGAGCGTGAAGCTGGATGGCAAAGAACTGGTGAAGCTGCCGGGAGACGCCAAGAAGGTCGAGATCGATTACACGGCAGGCAAGTTTACAGTCACCGCCGATGGGGAGAGCCTCTTAGCAACCGAACTCAAAAAATAACCAACTCACAAATGCCGTCTGATAGTCGGTCGGCGAATTGAAAGTCTCCCGGCGTCCAAAAGGTCTTGAGTTGTAGGGTGGGACCAGCGCAGCGCCGGCCCACCAAATGAGCAAGCGATGGTGGGCCGGCGCTGCGCGGGTGGCCCGGACAACTTGTTTGTTCGGGTCGCAATGCGACAAGAGGATTAGATAGAATCACTCCGACACGTTGAACTGCTTTCTATTATCTCAGTCTCTTGCTGCTACGCAGCCCAGGGCAATCGAGTGGCGTAACCACGAGATGTCGTTAGCTTACCTTCTGATCGCGTTGCGACCCCGGTAGGCCGAGTACAGCCAACCGGTGCCACCCGCGCGCTGCTCAATTCACTGTTCGCCGCTTTTATCATGGCTGTTGACATCTACTGCTACGCAGAATTGCAGACCAAAGACGGCTGGGTGTTCTCTGGCGAAGTCGGACCGAACCCCGAACATGCTTATGATTCAGCAGCACCGGAATTCGCTCCCGTGCCAGCCTTTCACGCCGTTCACAAGGAGCTTGCGGCGATTCTCGTTGATACTGGGAGGCCGATTAGATCCACAGAACCCTATGAGCCAATTGTCTCGCGGCGTGGCCAGCCCGAAGACCTCAGCCCCGTCCTTAAGGATTATTTCAAGTATTTCGCAGCCGATGATGCGATGGTGTATTCGTGGTTCACAATGGAGGAGCTGGTCGACTTCAACCTGCAATCCAGAACGATGATTCGCCAGGCATATGTCGAAGCCGAAGTGGCGCACCTGTTTGCAGATTGTCCATCGGGCTTTCCGTTTTCGCGTTGGCCTAAAGATAAGCCAATACGGTATGCCGGGCAGAGCCGAGATGGAGTTGAAGTACGTTGGCGGGAATCATATGCATCAATTATTGGGGAATTCAGCGGCATGTTTCCCAATACCTTACTGAAACTTGGCGGAGCTCGTGAAACTCGACTTGTCGTCCAGGCTGGTTGGTAATCGAGCGACGAACAAAGCGGTCAACCGGAGTGGTGGATGGGTAGCACGCAACGCCGTTCCGAAACTGGGTCATGTTGTGCAGGGTGGCCCGCACTCTCCGTGTGCGGGCATGTCGGCAGACGGAGAGTGTCGACCACAAGACTGGCCATACTCCGAGGACCGAAGATCTCCAACAGCCGTCAAGATGGCGACCGGGCACCCCAAAGACTTTGCTACCAGCTTACCCCGTTTTTGTACGGCGATGGGTGGCACGCCCTGACCAGCGGTATGGGCGTGGCTGTTGGAACTCTGAAGCCCCACGCCCATCGCTTCACTCTGAGCGTGCCACCCGAGTCGCACAGATAACCGAACCAGCCAACGCGCCGGGATAACATACGATCCCCGTACCTGAGTTGTAGGGTGGGACCAGCGCAGCGCCGGCCCACCAAATGAGCAAGCGATGGTGGGCCGGCGCTGCGCTGGTCCCACCCTACCATTTGGTGTCACTCGCCAGAACTTGACACAGGGTGTGCGACTTCCAGTCCTCAATTGTGCTAATGATTGACAACTCACTTACAGAGAGCCACTTTGCATCGATCAAGTCCAGAGCAGTAACGCGACACTTGGCCGAGTTCGTCAGCGAGCTGCTCAATTCACTGTCAGGCAAGTCGAAGGAAGACAGGCGAAATGGCATTATCGGCACGGGCAAAAAAACTTGTCGCCGAGATCACCGGCGAAAACGTGAAGCTGGGCGACCTCAAAAAGCGTGGTGCCGAGATCAAAAAAGACCACGATCTGGCAATGGAGCTTTGGTCAACGGGGGAATTCTACCCTCGTCTGCTCGCGACTCTCATCTTTGATAAGAAACTCCTGTCAAAAAATGTGATTGATCAGCTTGCGGCGGATATGCTGCGGCATGATTTGGAAGATCGCTGCCAACTGGCTGACTGGCTGTTGGCAAACCAGCTCGCCAAAGACAAGAAACTCGTCTCCCTGATCGCGACGTGGGAGAAGAATTCTTCCCCGCTTCTGCGTCGCTTGTTCTGGTATCATCAGGCGCGCTTGCGCTGGGTCGGGCAGGCTCCTCCCGATAATAGTGCCGACTTGCTTGATTCTCTGGAAAAGAACATGGCGACCGCTGAACCCGACGTTCAATGGGCCATGAACTTCTGCGCCCGCCAGATTGGTGTTCACGAGCCCAAATTCCGATCCAGGTGTATCAAGCTTGGGAAGGCATTAGGGCTCTACAAGGACGAGCATGTAGCCAAGAATTGTACGCCGTCCTACATCCCGGAGTTTATCAGAATCGAAGTCGCCAAGCGTGAATGATACGGAATGGAACAATTATGATCGTGTGCCGCCGAACAACGCGTGGCACTTGCCCGAGCCGGTATTCTGTTTTCTAGAGACATCAAGGTCCTTGCAGCCAGCCCGGCAGTGAACGCAGGCGGCAGGTGGGTGGGCGAATATGGACGATACGCTGCGGTCGCTCCTCCGGGAGTTAGAGAGTTTCGGCGTTACCAACGACGCCCGCGCCGGCGCGCGTGAGCAGAAGATGCTCAACATCACGCCGGAGACCGGAGAGCTGCTCGCCCTCCTCGTCCAATCGACGAAGGCCCGGCGCGTGTTGGAGATTGGGACATCCAACGGGTACTCGACGCTGTGGCTGGCGGAGGCGGTCAAGGCCATCTCCGGTACGGTGGTCACCGTCGAAGTCTCCGCGGCGAAGGCGGAGATGGCTCGCCGCAATCTGGAACGATCAGGGCTCTCCCCGTGGGGTCGTCAGGAGGTGGCGGAGGCGGGCCGGTTCCTCGGCCAGCAGCCCCCGTCGACCTTCGACTTGCTGTTCCTGGATGCGGCTCGGGAACACTATTCGGACTGGTGGCCGTGGGTGCAGAGTGTGCTGGCCCCGGGCGGTCTGCTGGTGGTCGACAATGCGGTGTCGCACGCCGCAGAGATGGAGGAATTCGTCGCCGAAGTGCGCGCCACACCGGGATGGCGATCGTTGATAATCCCGATCGGCAACGGCGAGTTTGTGGCCCTCAAGCCGGTGCCGTAAAGCGGCAGGGTCGCCCGCCTTGTGGTCGGCACTCTCCGTGTGCCGACATGCCCAAGAAACCCGCACACGGAGAGTGCGGGCCACATCGGGTGCTTCTGATCCTGGAGTGCTCCGGCTTGACGGAGCACTCCAGGCTTTGCGGGCAAGCGGTCGCGAGCGGCCAACAATCGCGGCCGTGAGACGTTCAGGCTCAACAGCCTTCCTCGACACCGCAGTGCACGACGACGTTCTTCCCGGCGACCAGACTGAATCCCGCAAATGATGGAGGGCTGAGTCAAGCCTCAGCACTCCAGGATTGGCCTCGGTAGCAGGCACATTCCATGTGCCGTCCGCTGAAGGCTGCGGCACATGGAATGTGCCTGCTCCAGGACTGGCTGTGCGATCGGCACTCTCCGTGCGCCGACGGACCCAAGAAACCCGCACACGGAGAGTGCGGGCCACCCTGGACAACATGACCCAGTTTCTGCACGGCGTTGGGTGGCACCCGCGGGCGGCACCGCTTGCCCGTAGTCGGGCTACCGAGGTGGCTTCGCCGCAAGAAGTTGCTAACGTGATTTCCGGTCGCTGTGCGACGCCGGTGAGCCGAGTACAGCCAACTATAGCCGCCCGCGCCAGGCAGAGGATTCAGTAGCATGTGGAAGCAGTTGGCTCGCAAGATGCAAGTCATCCCGCCCCGTGGCACTCCATTTCGCAAGCCGACGAAGGATGAGCTGCTACAATTCTCGCAACAGCATGGATTTACCTTTCCTGCATCCTATTTGGAATTCATTCAGACATTTGGAGCCGGAACGTTGTGCAATCGTTACTTCGTCGTAGCGGCGCCTGACTTCGGCTTGGAAGATGAATTTGAAGCCCGCGGATGCCAGTCGCTTGCCGAGTGCTACAACAACGGGGAGTTCGTGCATCGGATGATTCCGTTTGGCAGCAGCGGATATGGTGATATCTTCGCGTGGGACCCGACGGAAGTGACCAGGAACCGTCCACTCGAGTACCGTATTTACATTCTTCCGCGTCACGACAACACGATTACGGCACTGTGTGATTCATTCCGTGACTTCATCCACGAAGTATGTTTCGGACAAGCGATCAATTTGGCTTTCTGTGGCAAAACAGATCCCGATTGGGTAGTGGAGTACACGTTTCATCCAACTCGCCCCCAACGAAGAAAAGCACAATACAAAGCGCACGCTGGTGACGCCTGATAAGCGGTTGCACGCGACGTGTGCCGCGCGCGAGTTTGGTTGGTATTTGTCGCGTCGCTCACGCGGCATACGCGGGCGAGTGGCACGCCCTGACCAGCGGGAAGGGAGTGGCTGTGGAACTCTAGAACCCACGCCCATCGCTTCGCTCTGAGCGTGCCACCCGTACCGCAAAGACAACCGAAGAGCCGGCGCGCGCTGGGTGGCCTCGGTTGCTTGAGTGCGGACTACCGGGGTGGCGCAGTCGCGAGAGGTTGTTAGCTTACCTTCCTGTCGCGTTGCGACCCCGGTAGGCTTAGTACGGCCAACCGGTGCCACCCGCGCGATGCTCAATTCACTGTTCTGTGGTTGACTTGGCCTCACTCATGCCTATTGCCTTCGACCCCATCCTCAAGAACCCGTCCGTCAAAACGCGAACGCCCTGCGGCTCTGGCGAAATTGACAATCTGGCGGGACAGTTTTCAGCGACCATCCCGGAAAGGTTGGTTGAATTCTGGCAGACGTCGAATGGCGCTGTGCTCACGGGCCACAACGCAAGCATTCTCGGAACGAGCGAAGTTACCGAGCTGCTCAGCGTAGCTGGCTTTGGCGAGTGGTTGTTACAAGCCGGTTTTCTTCCACTCTTATACGATCAAGAATCAAACTACCTATGCATCGCTCTCAGAGCGCCGCTCTCACCGCGTGTCATTTACGTACTGCATGATGACTCGCCGAAACTTCTGTACCGGGATGCCGACGCTTTTTTTGCAGGCTGTGCTGATCTCCTCGCCTCCAATAGCTCAGCAGGACTCTACTTTCACGACTCGAACGGCGACTATGGGCCGGACACCGCTCGGACAGCGGATGATTTGGCAACGGCCAACTCGTTAATGCAATCTAAAGACGACTGGTTCATTCCCGTTGCAATTCAGCTCTTGGATTCAACATGCGCCGACGAATGGAATGAACTTCTGAATGGCGATCGATTCGCCAGGCAGGACGCACTAACGAGACTCAAGTCAATGTCCTCAATGGCCGCGAAAAGGATTCTCGATCGCGATGCCAAGGAGTTTGACGCGTTCGCAAATGATGTGTGCAACGCGTTGACGGTTGCGGCGATGCCTTTCGAGCGACGGGACACGGTAGTCAAAATTGATCGGAGTGGGATGGACCTGAATGCATTCTTCGGTCGCCGCCACATCGACAACGCGATTCCAAGACTTGTAAACTGGTTCAAAGACGTGCGGGATGGAAACACGCCGCTTGACCGTCCGGGCCATTACATGGCCGACTAAGACACAACGTTGACTCTAAGTCCATTCGCCACAGAACCAGGCAATGCACCCGAGCGGCCGATGACGCTGGTTTTGAGATCAGACCATTTTGGCGGCCACCCGGTTACGGCTGCGGTTCTGCAGGCTATTCCACGCGGTTGGGTGTGTGGCCTTGTTCGCAGCCGGAATGATAAGCGCAATTGCGGCCGGCGCGTTTGGCGGCGTAGAGGCATTGATCTGCTACCGCGTACAAGTCCGTCACTTGCACCTTCGGGGTGCCGTTTACGGAGGCGGCTCCGATGGACAACGTGAGCTTCGGATGCGGGAACTGCGAGGGCGGGATCAGTTCGCTGACGGCGGCTTGAATGCGACGGATCGGAGCTCCTATGTCCGAGCCCTGGCACTGGCAGCACAGAGCCGCGAACTCGTCGCCGCCGAGTCGGCCGACGACGTCATAGCTGCGGAGCTGACTGTAGATGCACTCGGCGATCTGCTGAATGACCTTGTCGCCAGCCGGGTGGCCGCACAAGTCGTTGATCTGCTTGAACTCGTCCATGTCAAACAGCACCAGCACAAGCGGTACTCCGGTGCGGTTTGAACGCTCCAACTCCTCGCGGCAACGTTGCATGAACGCGGCGCGGTTCATCAGACCGCTGAGCTGATCCAGAGTGGCTTCCGACAGCAGCTCTTCGATGCGGTTCAAGCTGACGAAGACGTCGGTGTCGGTGATCAGGCCGAGCAACGAGCCGTCTTCGACAATGGTCTGACAGGGAACCTCCTCAGCCACAGGCTGCAGGTTGGAGGGCAAGCCGTCGCCATCGTCCGTGTCGTTGGCCGATTGCAAACGAGCCAGCAACAGAGACTCGATGGAGCGAGTCTTCCAGCTCAGGTCGCCGATCGCATTGCCAGCTTCGATTTCCTGCTCAAATTCCGCCGTCGCCAGAAAGCCAATTACGTGTTCATTGTTGTCAATTACCGTGATTCTGGATTGCCTGTGACCACTCAACCGCAACATCACATCCAGCAACGAAGTGCCGGCAGGCACAATGGAACTGTCTACGGTTGGTCGCTTCGAGACCGTGAGCAGCGAACTGCGTAACTGTGTTCGCTCCGCGCGGCCAGTACCCGTCGAAAACATCTCACATCCGATTTGAGGAGCCCGCATGTTAGTACGACGGCATATAGCATGGGGCTGCAGCAACGGAGGCGGATAACCGCTTCCTCCGCCAAACGGACCGGCGATTCACCTCAAGAAACGGGGTTCACACCAATTGACCAATAATGCCGGAGTACTCAGTTCGACCGAATGGCGAGGTCGATCATTGCGGGGGTCAACTACTTCTTCGCGGGGGCGTCCGCGGGCTTTGCATCTTTGTCTTTCGCAAAGTGCTTGAGGTACGCCTCTGTCACGTCCTGACGCTCGACATTGTCGGGCGGAGTGAACTTGAACTGCGACTCCGCGACGTCTTCGTTCCAGTGGATATCCGTGAAATCGATGGTCACCATCGGGCGCAGCGAGCGGTTGTCCGGCGTGCGTTTCAAGTACATGAAGCGTCGCGGGAACATCACGTCTTTCTGGAAGTAGACGCGGATCTGGTCGGGGACGACGATCGGCAAAGGCTGATCTGGCTTCGAGTTAGGGCCGAGGAACTTGGCCCGCTGCGAGTCGTTCCAGGTGCCGTCGATGACCACGAACGGCACGCCGTCGAAATCCTGCTCCCACTGTTTGTCGAACTGGACCGCGTTCTGGACGGACGCCAGCAGGCCGCCGATGCCGCCGAGTCCCAGTTCCGCTGTCAGCAGATCGTCCTGCGTGCTGCCTTGTTGAGCCGCCGCGTCCAGGATCTGGCGGACGTCGCGGCTGGTGACGCGTTGTTCGGTGCCGATGGTTTGATGCGTCCACAGGCGTCGTCCGTCGCACACTTCCAGCAGCCGTCCGGCGGTGCCGCCGACCTGCACGTCGTATTCGAGCCGGATCTTCAGCTCGGTGCCCTGCACGTAAGTGCCACTCATGCGGAAACGGCGTTCCCCCATCGCGACGGTTTCCGTGAGCTTCGCCTGGATCGACTTGTAAGTCAGCAGGCGTTCGCGAGCTTCCTGCAGGGAAATCAGAGCGACCGCGCCCGAAGCTTCGTTCCGCCGGAGAACCACTTTTTCCGAGGCAGGCTTCTCGCCGCTGGCGGTTTCCGGCCCCGGACGCTTCGCTCCGGCTGCGGGTTTTTCGGCTTCCTGAGCCTTCACGTTGCGCAGTTGGACAGCTCCCCAGGTAGCCGCCGCCGAGAGACAGAGCGCGAGTGTGAAGCTGGGCAAAGTTTTCATGTTGTGCCGAAAGTGAGGAATTTGCCGAAGGTTCGGGTCGCGAAAGGCCGATGAACAAGGCGTGTTGTCAGGTCTTGGACCCGCAAAGGCTCCGAGACCGCGAATTCATCGCAGTGAAGACAAGGATGTCTCGCCCGGCAAGGACGCCGGCACGGCGGTGAGTCTGCAGTCTATCGCCCCGGACGGAACCGGGTCGATGGGAAGCGATGTTCCTCGGCGCAACTGGGGAGCAATTCAACATGTCACGGTCAGCGGGAACCGATCACACACAGGTCGTGAGGACACGAGATGAAGCTCTACTTTCTGGTCTTGGGAACCATCGTGGTGGTCTGCGTCGGCTGCACCCAGTTCGATGGCCAACGCGTCATCGGAAACAAGGAATACGTCGCTCCGCCAGCTCAAATGATGGCCCAACCGGGACCAATGGTTGATCTGGCTCGTGCGGGCGTGATGCCCATGCTGGCTCCTCCACCAGCTCGAGCCTTCGCGACTGAAACGTCGCAACTGCGATTCATCGGCCCCGCCGGTACGCAGATCGGCTGGCAGGCTGGTCCGGGCTATGCTGAGAATCAGCTCGTCGCTCCGGCTCGTTACAACTTCGTGCAGGGTGCGACCTATCGCCTGAAGATGACCAACATCGCGGGTCGTGAAGGTCTGACGATCTACCCGACGCTGCAGGTTTATCCGGCTCATCCGACGAGCGATGCTTACCTGTCACACAACAGCATTCCGGTCGAACTGACCGAAGAAGATCTCGATCAGATCGAGAGCAATAACTTCGTCACCAAGGTGATCTATCTGCCTGATGCCAAGTATCAGGAGCTGGCGATCGCCGGTGTGGAAACTCTGGTCTCGACGAAACTGGATCCGGGAGTTGATCCTGTCGCCGAAGCCGAACGTCGCGGCACGATTATGGTCGTGATGCGAATGGGTAACATGGACCTGGAAATGCCGGGTCGCATGCCGCCACAAGCGGGCATGATGGGTGGCTATGGCCAGGGCCAGTTCCAGCAGGTCGCGTACTTCGATGGTGAGAAGGGCGAGCACGTGCCTCCGATGCCAATCGCTGGTGCGGGCATGGGCGGCGTGCCCGGTCCGATGATCATGGGTGGCATGGCTGGTCCAGGCATGCCGGGCGTAAACCCGATCTCCGGAGTCGGCGGCACTCCACAATGGGGTATGCCGATCACCGCCACACCGATCGGATTACCAGGTCCGGCACACCTGCCGCTGGGAACTCCAGCCAGCCTGAAGTCGCACACGGTTCGGAACCTGTCCAAGAATCAGTTGCCTGATCCAGTCGACCACATGCTGATCGATGTGAAGCACGATCCTGGATACCGTCTGCCACCACCAGTCAAGCACATCCAGTACTCGGAGACTCACCCGACCTTCAACGAAGGCGAAGTTTCCTACCCACGCTGGGCTCAGCAGTAATAAGTATTAATTAATAAGTAATAAAACCGAACCGCTCCCCTCGCCCCAACCGGGGAGAGGGGCCGGGGGTGAGTGGCGATCTTCGCTCCAGCCTCCAATACTACCGATCCTCACT
>JAKFWA010000010.1 GCA_021732995.1 Planctomycetaceae bacterium
CATCAGGTCCCTGTCGCTCCCGCAACCCCTCACCCACAGCCCCTCTCCCCAGAGTACTGGGGCGAGGGGAGCACGAATGATAAGCGCTAAGACCAGACTGAGTTTCGACTACTTTGACCTGCGTGATTCTTCCTATGCGTGACGTGCCCTCACAAAATGCCGATTCCAAAGCCGACTCAACCGCGAGCAGCGAGCAAACGACTGCGCTCTGGATCGGACGCCTGTCGGCTCGTGACTGCACGCGAGCGGTCCTGACAGCGGCCCGCGCAGTCTGGGTCTGGCACGAAGGGGATCGTCAGCATCGCGCGATTCGACTGGAAGCGCTCCACTGGGCTCGCGATGCCGAAGCGCCGGATCTGTCCGAACCGTCGCCCGATCCGATTGAATTTGGCGGACCGGTCATTGACCCCGATCAATGCCCGCCCGAGCTGCGCAATTCAAAGAGTATTCTGATCCCGGTCTCGCTCGACGCAACGCGTGAGGTGCTCAGCGCGCACAACCTGTTCTTTCCGCCGGAACGGATTGATGTCTATCAACTCGGAACATTGTTGTGTCGGCTGGTGACCGGTCAGTCGATCCGGTCGTACTTGAGCAGCCCGGCGACAATGAGCCGTGTGCCGCGTCCGATCCGCAACGTCATCGATCGCTGCATCGGCTATGACGAATCGACTCGCATCGAATCGGTTGCGGTGCTGGTCGAAGTGCTCGTCGAAACCATCGAAGAGCGGGGGCTGACATCCGAAACGCCCGCCGCGAAACCGCGTGATACGGAAGTAGTCACGCACAGCGAGACGCGCATCCGTCGGCGTCGTGCCCCGGCGTTTCAGCAACTAGGACACTTTGAAGTCTTCGAGGAAATCGGTCACGGCGGCATGGGTGTGGTGTATCGCGGTCTGGATCGGTCTCTGGACCGCACGGTCGCGCTGAAGGTGCTGCACCCGCGTTTTTCAAACGATCCCACGTTCGTGAAGCGCTTCAAAGCCGAAGCAGCCGCCGCTGCGAAGTTGAGTCATCCGCATCTCGTCCCGATTTACTTCATCGGTGAAGATGCCGGACGCCACTTCTACGCCATGCAGTTTGTGGACGGCGAGTCGCTCGCGGAACGTCTGCATCGAGTCGGCCGTCTGCCGCGCGATGAAGTGCTGGCGATTATGCAGCAGGTGCTGCTCGGCCTCGCTGCCGCGCATCGGCAAGGCTTCGTGCATCGCGACATCAAGCCGGGCAACATTCTGCTGGACCGCCAGAACGGTTCCGCGTTGCTGACCGACTTCGGCCTGGCGCGCGGTCCGGTGCCTGATGAGCCCTCCGACCCGAACCTGGTGATGGGCACTGCCGAGTACATGTCTCCTGAGCAGGCTCAGGGTGAGACGGTCGACGTGCGTTCGGACCTCTATTCGGTCGGCATTCTGCTCTATCAACTATTGAGCGGTCGCACGCCGTTTGATGCGAACACACCGTCGAGCCAGTTGATTCATCACGTCTGCGAGCAACCACAGCCGTTGGCTCAAGTCGCTCCGGATGTTGAACCTCAGCTCGTGCGCATCGTCGAAAAGCTGTTGCGCAAGCGGCCGCAGGATCGCTTTCAGACGGTCGAAGAGCTGCTCGTCGAACTGCAGCAACTGCCGGGACAGGCATCCGTCGCAATGCCTGGCTTCCCGCCGTCACGCGCACTTGAACCGGCGCGAGTTCCGCCGACACGGCAAACGAATCGGCATGTCATCGCCATCGTCAGCGTGCTGTTGCTCGGAGTGGTGTTGTGGGCGGCTCGCCCACAGCAGAAGGTCAGCGGCTTCAGCGTCAGCCTGACGCCGCACGCCGATCCAGTCTGGTCGTTGGCCTTTAGCGCCGATGGCAAAGTTGTTGTCTCTGGCGGAGGACGCAGCTCTTCGTTGAAGGATGCAGGCGATACGAGTCTGCGACTTTGGGATGCCGCAACCGGTCGCATGCTGCGGCAGTCAGAACGCCTGCCAATCGGGCCCGAGCGCCTGGTCGTTACCGGCGACGCACAGCGCGTGGTCGCTCTGGGAGCGGCTCGTGAAGACACCAGCACGATCGTCGTGTGGGACCTGGAATCCGGACGTCAGGAAGCTCCCACCTTCGATGACCCGTTCGCCTTTCACTTCGATGCCGCGCGACTCAACCCGCACACGCTCATCGCTGCAGGTAACCGCGGGCTCGTGGAACTAAGCCTCAGCCAGAATGCTGACCAGTCAATCCGCAAACGCATCCTGCGTTCGTGGCCGAGCCCCATTCGAGCAATCTGCGTCAGTGGCGAACCGGGTGATCCCGTCGTCTTCGCGTCGTCGGAGCCGGCTGAGGAACCTGTTGTTGTGCAGTTCTCCGGCCGCAGCCTGCGTGAGCGATCCCGCATGCACGGTTTCGGCGGCCCCGTGATCGCCCTCGAGGCGACTCCAGATGGTCGAACTCTGGTCACCCGCTCAACCGAGACTAAGGACTCGGCCTCCATCGGCGACTGGGTGCAGGCGTGGGATGTCCCTTCGCGCAAACTCCTGTGGACTCGCGGACCATTCGCCCCCGGCAGCCGCGCATTGGGCCTCAGCCGCGACGGCCAGCGACTCATCACCATTGCCGAGTCCGTGACGCTGGGCGGCGACACCGTTGACCCCAGCCCTCAATCCGCCGCCGTGCTGGAAGTCGCCACTGGCCGCGAAGTCTGCCGCGTCCAGACAGGCAACTCCCACTTGCACGCCGCCGCCATCTCCCCCGACGGCACCCTTGCCGTCCTCGGCGACGCCACCGGCCGAGTCGTCTTCTGCCGCCTGCCGTGAGAGGACCTCGACCCGCCCTCGCCGCCGGGAGAAGTCACCTCAATGGCGGCCGTTGCATGCATCCCCTTATGAAATAATAATTTACGCATTTCCGCCTCCACGCGTCAGCTCTCACATCTTTGGGAATTTGGATTGAGTTCTTAGAATCGTCGCAGTTGAGCTACGAATGCTGTTCACTCGCGACATGCACTCCGTGGTAAGAGTGTTTCCCTGCTGAAAACATCAGAATTCCCGGAGCGCACTCCATGAAGCGAATGGGCCAATCGCTTGTTCTGTGGGCAATGTCTTCATCAGCAAACCGGCAGCGCCGCAAGCTGATGCGCGCGAATCGCTCCGCTGAGTTGCTCGAAGTTCGAGCCATGCTCGATGCCAGTTCGACGCTGGTTGCGATGGAGCAGCCTGCCGAGGATGAAGGCCGAACTCTGGAGGTAGAATCGGAAGAGACCGTTGATCCCGTCATCTTCTACACGCTGGGAGGTGCCGCATCTGCCCCGCCGCCCGTTACACAGTTTGAGTCACGTGAGCAGTTCGGGGAGTATCTGATCGAGCGCGCCCTACAGCGTTACGAGGGCTACTTCGACCAACCTCAGTGGTTCTATCGAGGTCCGATCTTCGCGCTGGCGGATGGTGGCTTTCAGGCAACGGCGCTGAACGACGCGCGTTCGCTCGACTTCTCGGAAACCAACACGCAAGTGGATGGTGTTGATGAAGGCGACATCATCGAGTCCGACGGGAATTACTTGTACGTGTTGAATGGGCAGGATCTGCTGATCGTCAAAGCGGTTCCAGCCGGAGATCTGCAACAGACGGCCCGAGTCAGAATTGATGGCTCACCGGTGGCCGAGTACCTCGACGGAAATCGCCTGACGGTGATCTCGTCCGAATTCGCCTATGCCAATTATTACTCTCTCCCATTTCGAGGTCGCTTTTATTCGCCGGGATCGAGTTCGACCATCGTCAGTACCTTCGATATCACCGATCGGGCGAACCCCACTCTGGTGAAGCAGGCGACGATTGATGGCAGCTATATCGACTCACGCTCTATCAATGGTCAGGTTCACCTCATCACGACGAACGACGTATCGCTGCCCGAACCCGAGTTGGACGGAACGACGACGATTGACGTACCGATTTACTACCCGATCGGCATCGCCATCGACGAACCATTCACTAGTTTCAGTGAGGTCGAGGCACCGACCGGCGAGGTGGACGCGCCGTTATCAATCATGCCAACTGGGATCGGAACTCCCATTACAGAGACGGTCGAAGTCGAGAAGTATGAATCACGGGAGAGCTATATCGCTCGCATTCGAGAAACTCTGGATGAACTGATCGACGAGATCGTGCCCAGGTACGAGGTCGTCACATCAGGTGGTCTGGCGGCAGAAGGAGCGATCAGCGAGATCGAATCTATTTCGCGCATTGCCGATGCGAATTCAGACTCGTTGATGTCGGTGATTACCATCGACACGCGCGATACGCAACCTGGGCTCGTCAGTTCGAGTTCGCTGTTTGCAAGCTACTCCAACGGCATCTACGCGAATCGCGATCATCTCTATGTGTTCTCTCCCATCTGGGAAGCGGAGCACGCGCAGACTCGAGTTCTGGAATTCGCCTGGGCGAACGGTGACCGCGAAATTGAATTGCTCGCCACCGGTGTCATTGATGGCACGTTGCTGAACCAATTCTCGGCCGATGAGTTTGAAGGCAAATTGCGAGTTGCAACCACAACATCGTCTTTCGCCAACAACACCTTTACTCAGGCGAATAACCTTGTGGTGCTGGAGAACGTAAATGGCACGCTGACGCAAGTTGGCGCCGTCGAGAACTTCGCGGCCAACGAGCAAATCTACTCCGTGCGATTCAACGGCGACCAGGCTTTCGTCGTCACCTTCCGGCGAATCGATCCACTGTTTGTGTTCGATCTCAGCGATCCGACGGCGCCTGTTATTACCGGCGAACTCGAAGTGCCGGGCTATTCAAGCTATCTGCAATTGATTGATCAGAATCACCTGCTTGCAATTGGTCGCAGTACGACAGACGCAGCGACCAAGGTTGCCTTGTACGACGTGAGTGATCCGGCCAATCCGGTCGAGGTTGATGAGGACATTCTGCCGAGTTGGACATGGTCGATTGCAGAATGGGACCACAAGGCCGTGGGCTACTTCGGAGCGAAACAGACCCTTGCGATTCCCGTCTCGTCTTATGATCCCAATGCGGGCGGTTCGCGCAATGAACTGTTTGTCTTCAAGGTCGACGTTTCTCAGACGGGTGAGAACGCAATTCGCCAAATTGGTACGGTCACCGACGATTCTTACATCGTACGTTCAGCCTACATCGGTGATACCCTCTATACGATTTCGGGGAACTCCGTAATCGCCTCTCAACTGACGCGGCCCTCTCAAATCATTGACACTTTTGATATTGCTGCCGACTTCGACACGCCCGAAATCGATATCGAGCCAATCTTTACTGAAGTCGACGACGGCGCGAGCGACTGGGATTATACCAACGCTCCTGATACGGCCGAAGAAGCAGATGACCTGTTGGCACTCGGGGCGAGGAACTTGCTCACCGGCCAAGTGCGGATCACGCTGTTGCAGTCAGATGGAGATATCAATGTTTCATTGGCAAACGGATCAGTGATCGCCTCCAGCCAGGGGCACGATACTGAAACCGTTTCCCTCTCAGGAACGGAATCATTGGTCATCGACGGCACCGAAGCTGCAGATCGTATCAACTTGAACTTCGGCAATCCCGGAACTAACTCGCTGGGTGAAATAGTCGTCAGCGGCAAGCTTGGCAACGACCGGATCAACATCACGAGCGTTGCGGCAACGTTGAATGGGCTGGTAATGGTCAATGGCGATGAGGGCCACGACACCATCACAGTCGCGCCAACCGTGCGGACCACTGCGAAGATCAGCGGCGGATTGGGGCGAGATACGCTTACTGGCGGAGCCGGTCGGGACTGGATTCACGGTGGCCCCAACAATGACGTCATCGAAGGCGGCGCTGGTGACGATACGCTGAATGGTGGCGGCGGTAGCGACTTCCTGTACGGCCGAAATGGCAGCGATTCGATGATCGGCGGTGGCGGTGAAGATTATCTCAACGGCGGCAACGGCAACGATACCGTCGATGGCGGTGAAGGAGCCGACAACATTCGGGGCAGCTTCGGCAGCGACTTGCTGAAGGGCGGCAACGGCAACGATTACATCCGCGGCGACGAGGGTGATGACACCATCTTGGGCGGAGCCGGAAACGATCGCCTCGGTGGTGGTGTTGGCAATGATGCGATTGCCGGCGGTGACGGCGATGACCAACTGTTCGGTGACGATGGCAAGGATTCCTTGCTGGGAGGCGCTGGCAACGATGCTCTGCGTGGCGGCATCGGCAAGGACGTGTGTCTGGGACAGGATGGCGACGACTTCGTGGATGGCGAGGCAACGGTCGGCGACACCGTTTCAGGCGGCGAAGGGACCGATCTGGTTTTTGGCCGTCAGATCGAGATCGATGAAGCCTTCATCTTCCGCGCTGCGTGGGTCAACTTGATTTAGTGTTGGACGTGTCGCGCAGGCGCGACTGCGCGCCATCAGCGGTTATGCGGAATTCTCCAGCAGCGGAGACCCTGTGCGATTTGCTTTGTGCGAGCTTTCTCAGTGAGATAGTCATGCCGGGCGCGGTGAAAGATCGAAGAGAAATGGCCGATGTTTGGTGCCTCGGCCTGCCCTTGGTGTGCGCATCTCTCTGACGAAAGCTTGGGGGTTTATGGCGTCTGCATCACTTCAATCGCCTGTGGCGGTTGATTCGTTTCAGTTCACCCGTTTGATCGACGGGCTGCCAACACGGATGACATCGCTGACCGACGCGATGGGTGGTGCGGATCTCACGGGTCAAGTCTGGTTGTTCGTCTCGCCGCACGATGACGACCTTGCCATCGGCGCTGGTCTGCTGATGCAGGCCGCTGTGCAGAACGGCGTGGACGTCCAATGCCTGATCGTGACCGACGGGTGTTTGGGCTACTGCTGTGAAACTCAGAAGGCGGGCATCGTCGAGATCCGACGCCGCGAAACGATTCACTCTTTTGAGATGCTGGGGATCCCGGAATCGAAGGTGACTTTCCTGGGCTTTCCGGATGGCGGGCTGACGAAGTTCATCGGGCGTCGCGAGGCGCAAGCCGGTGAACCATCCATCGCGGGACACACCGGGTTGCAAAATTCCTTTACGCATTTCCTGCGTGAACTGCGTCCGGTGCATGTCTTCGTGCCGACGAAGACCGATCTGCATCCGGATCACCAGATCACTCACAATGAGTTGATGATCAGCCTCTTCCATTCATCCGGACGCATCTGGCCGGAGTTGGGAGATCCGTTACCGGTGCCTCAGGTTCATGAACTGGCGATCTACTGCGACTTCCCCAGCGAGCCTCATCTGGAAGTCATCGGCAGTCAGGCCGCGTTAGAAACGAAGCTGGCCAGCATTGCCGCTTACGAGTCTCAACTGCAGATTGCGGAACTAGTGGAATCGCAGCGGCGATCGGGGCCGTTCGAGTACATTCGGGATGTTCACTTCCGGCTTTATTCACCTGACCGGTATCGCACGTTATTTTCAGGTCGATAAGAACGATCTGTTGCGCGTAGAGATAAGGCCTCCGGTTCATGTTCAGCTCGTTGAAGGGACACTTCCTGATTTCGGCCAAGCACTTGAAGGATGAAAACTTCTTCAAGACGGTCGTGCTCATGATCGAGCACAACGAAGAAGGCGCGATGGGTGTCGTCATCAACCGGCCGCTGGATATCACCATTTACAAGGCACTGCAGGCTCACTTCGAGATGCCCGAAACGGACCGCCTGCTCTATAGCGGCGGTCCGGTCGAAGAGAACGCGCTGCTGATTGTGCATAACTCGACCGACCACGATCAGGAAATGGGAGCGGTCTTGCCGGATGTGTTTGTCGGCACCAGCGCGGATATCTTCGATCGCGTCGTGAAAAGCCTTTCGGGCGACGATCTCGATTTGCGGTTCAAGATCTTCGCAGGCTACGCGGGTTGGAGCGGCGGTCAACTCGAAGGCGAAATCAATCGCGGCGACTGGTTTACGATGCCCGCCTCGTCGGACTACGTCTTTCGCCATGACCCTTACAACGTCTGGGACGACGTGCTTCGTGAGTTCCAGTCGCAACACCGCATTTTGAAGAATCAGGCCGGCTCCAGCGAGTTGAACTAGCAAGGTGAGCCCGTCATGTTGCAGTTGTTCTTCCTTCTGACGCTGATTCCGTTCATAGAACTGTATCTGCTGTTTAAGTTCACAGAGCGATTCGATTTCGGAACGACCGTGCTGATGATTGTTGGCACGGGCATGTTGGGAGCCTATCTGTCAAAGCGGCAAGGCGCTCAGGCCATGCTGGAGATCCGCCGCCAGATGAGCCAGGGGCAGATGCCGACCGAAGCCCTGTTCGACGGCATGATGATCTTCATTGCGGGCATCCTGCTGGTGACTCCGGGCGTACTCACTGACTTTCTTGGCCTGCTGCTGCTGGTCCCGCCGATTCGCCGGGTGATGCGAATCATTCTGGTCGCTGAATTCAAACGCCGGACGGTCATGCACGTGCATACGACATTCACGTCGTCCGTGCAGCAGCCAATTCAACCAAGGCCGGACAGCGACATCATCGACGCCGAGTTCGAACGCCACTCCGACCCGCCTCTACCGCCGCCGAAGCTGGATTGAATCCGCCTCAGGCGCTCGACCGGCGAGTTGGCCAGTGAGTATGGATTGCAAGACCACCGAGTTCACTGGTCGCAGGGGTAAAATTGCCACCGTTTTGTCTGGCGATGACAAAACACTTCGTCAGGCCGAACCCGAGACCACGCCCCGCTGCGCGACCGGAGAAAAATGGATCACACAGGTGATCCTGTTCGCGCTCTGTAACTCCGGGGCCATCGTCTTCGATAGAGAAGCGGAGTAACTGTCCTCGCGTCGTTGATTCCGATGCCAACGTCAGACGCACTCGCAACGGAGACTGCGGGATCTCGAAGACGTTCCGCAGCAGAGTCGAGACGACGACTCGAAACTGCTCACGGTCCGCGAACAGGCTCAGGCCGGTTTCGAAGTGATGCTCTGTTTCGATTCCTTTGTTAGCAAAGCGATCGGACCAAGCCGCCAGCACGTGCTGCACTTCTTCAACAGGATTCAACGGCTCCGGTTTCGGTTGCGGCGGGCGGGCGAATGTCATCGCGTCGCCGATCATGTCGCGGATGCGGTAGGCCTGACCGCCGATCGTCTCGAGCGATCGGCGGCGTTCGGGATCGGTTTCGGACTTAAGCAGCAGCGCTGCCCGACCTGCAATCGTGGCGGCCGGGTTGTTGATCTCATGACCGGCACCGGCGGCGAACTCGGCGATCGCTTCCAGCTTTGACGCATCAAGCACTTGCCTTAGCTTCGTGACATCGATGTCGTTTACTGTCAGTTCGGTATCCGCAAGTAAACGGCCTGACTCGCACAGTTGGGCGATCAGCTCTAGGCATGCTTCTGCGATCGGATCCGGCGGATGGGGTTTGGGTTCTGACATGCTCAACCAAAAACGATGCCCGAAGCACCTGTGAGAAACTCACAAGCAGTTCGGGCACGAAAATCCGACCGCAAGCAGGCCGGACAATGTGTCTGGCTGTCGGACAGGATTGTCCGACTTACAGGTCTGTCAGCTCAGTCAAAAGAGCCACTAACCAGCGGTTACGGGCTCAACGTCCAGCAGGCGGCAGATGCGATCGATGAGCTTCTCAACTTCGAACGGCTTCTGCAGGAAATCGTCGGCGCCGGACTCACGCAGTTCGTCGATCTTGTCCTGCTCAACCATACCGCTGATGCAGATGATCTTGCAGTCGTCCAGCGTCGTGTCGTTGCGCACACGCTGGCAGACTTCGCGACCGTTGATATCGGGCAGCATGACGTCCAGCACCATCACGTCGGGATGATACTCGCGGACCATCATGCCAGCATCGAAGCCGTTGTTCGCCGTGCGGACTTCAAAGCGGCCGTCCGATTCGAGCACGTCCTTGATGAGTTCGACGAGTTCGACATCGTCATCAACGACGAGGGCCTTGCGACGTCCGCTTTCGAGGGCGTCGGTCGGGATGCCATTCTCTTTCATGAACTTATAAAGGATGTCGCGCGGAATGCGGCGGAACCGCGAACCGGGAACGCGGAAACCCTTGAGCTGGCCAGAATCGAAGCACCGGATGATGGTTTGTTGGCTGACCTTACAGATTTTTGCTGCTTCACCAGTTGTGAAAACTGTCTTCATCGCGTTCGTCCATCCTTTGGAACTGATCGGGTTGGCCGGCCTGTTTGCTGAGAGTTCCTGATCTCAGTAAGGGCGGACCTGGAAGACTGCCACTCGATCCTTCGGGTGCCAAACTCAGTGAGATGTATCGACTTTGCGGATTCTATCGATGAATCCGATTCTTCCGGGCTTAACGGATATGCCGATTGTATCCAGCTTCCTAACTCGGTCAATATGCGTTGTTTCCACCAATCACCCCGATGTCTCAGGGGTTCCAAGAGTCCCACGACAGTGGCAAAGGTCCTGACGGACAAAGACTTGCGACAATAGGAGTGCTGGGGAGTTCTGCACAACGCGGTAGTTTCCTGGACGCAGCGAACTTCCCAGTTTGAAAGAATTCCTGCTGGAAGTTGCAGGCGACGTTGGACATGCTCGAACCGTTCAGTTGAATTGATCTGGGTTCGTGCACACCTCTTTCCATACAGAAAGTGAACTCCAGACAAGCGCGCCTTGTTTCAAGCGGATTGGCGTGCGATCCGACGAACCCCAGTCGTCAGTCTCGGCATTAGGTCATAAGTCTCGCCGTGTGTTCTCTCCATCACTGGTTGCAGACCCGCTGGAACAAGTTGTGAATCAAACAGGATGACGACCGTGCCTCTGCCCTTTGATGCCCCGACATCGACTACCTGGCTGCAGGGCGTACAAGCTCGGGACCCGTTGGCCTGGCAGCGGCTGACCGATTTGTATGGTCCGCTGGTTTTCCACTGGGGGCGGCGGCATGGACTGTCACCCGAAGATGCTGGCGACCTCGTTCAAGATGTCTTCTCAGCAGTCGCCGGTGCGATTCACCGCTTTCTGCGGGGGAACGAACATGGAACCTTTCGCGGTTGGTTATGGACGATCGCGCGCAACAAGTTGAGAGATCACTTTCGGAAAATCGCTGCGGCCGGAAACGCGGCAGCCGAAGGGGGGACTCAGGCTTTGGAACGCCTGAATGCGATACCGGAAGCCTGGTCGGATCAATCTCAGGACGTGAGCGATCAGGCTCAATTGACGAATCTGTTTCAACGAGCATTGGAGCTAGTCCGCAACGAGTTCGAAGATCGCACGTGGCAGGCGTTCTGGCTGGTGACGGTCGAGCTCAAGACGACGGACGAAGTCGCCCAGCACCTGGGGCTGACTGCGAACTCAGTTCGACAGGCAAAGTCACGTGTTTTGCGCAAACTGCGTCGCGAGCTGGGCGACTTTGAGGACAAGTGAGCAATCACCAATGGGTCGCGGCTTGCCCCCATCTTTGATGGTTCTCCCAATCTAACAAGCCTCGGTGGGCCTGCCCGCAGGATCGTTACAGGCAGCAGAAACCGTTTAAGTTCGCACTGGCGAGCCGCCGACATCTGATGAAGACCGCTTGCGGTTTGAGTGCGCGGCCTCTTGCGCCCCGCAGAAGCAGGCTTTGAGTTCACGGATGATCGAGGAAACACCGGCTATGTCCGAATTCCCAACTCGCAACGCAGCGATGGATCGCTGTTCACCGAATTCCACGGCTTCGCCCAAGCTCGGGATCTACATGAGCTTGCTCGTGGCGGCCTCTCTGGCTTCCACCGCGACGGCACAAGAGAACGACGGACCGCTCGGCGGACTGCGTTTTCCGCAGATCTTCCGGAAGTCTGAGGCGCAGAACCCGCCAGCCAGTGCGAAGAAGCCGGTCGAAGAAAACCGATTCATTGCTCGAGCTCGCCAATTGATGGTGGATGCTCGCCGCTTCGAGTCGTTGGGCCAGTACGACGCCGCGTTTGATACGGCGACGAAAGCTCAAAGCGTCTACGAAGCTTCCATGCGGACGACTAACGCCGAATGGCCGACTCACGAGCAAACTCCAAGCGAGTATATTCGCGATCTGGAAAAGCGCCTGTCGGTCATCCAACGCACGCAGACTCAACAGAATGCCGCGCGGACTCCAGGAACTGTGCCGACGAGCCGCGCTCCACAAGGTCCCGTTGGCGTTGCAGCGACGGAGCCACGGGCCACGCAGCCACGTGCGACGCAACGGCCGAGCACGACGGCCAATGCTCCGAGCACAATGGCCAACGCACCGGTCGCGAACTTCGAACCGCAACGACCTCAACCCCAGCGTCCGATCGCTCGTACTGAGGCCGCTCCGACTGAAGCCGCTACGGCCGGTTTCATTGGTCAGACAGGCGGCATTCTCGAGGCGACCAAACGCGGACGTCAGCTCTTGGAGACCGCCGAAGCTGCGAACGAGGTTGTGGGAGTCTTCAAAGGCACACAACCGCGTCAGCCCGCGACCGAGCAAACTGCCGAGCATGAAGCTGCTTCTGAACAACCGGAAGCAACTAAGGCCGAGCGTTCTTTGAACGTCGCTCGATCCGTGCTGGATCGCATCGACAACCTGCAGACGTGGCAGCCAGTTTCGGGCGAGAAACCAGCGACGCAACCTACTGACGCTGGCACCCACGATTCCTCGGATCCGCCACTGCCAACTGGCAACCACACGGCAGGCGGTAAGGCTTCGAAGCCTGCGGAACTCCCCGAGCAGATCGACGCCACCTCAGGCATCGCCGACAGCCTTGTCGGACCGATTCCCACTCATATCGAGAAGCACCCGACGTCGCAGTCTGGACCATTGGAGATTGGCGGATCGCACGCGGGAACTCCTAAGGAAGCCAAGCACAACTCGGCAAAGCCCTTGCTCGGCTCGGCAAGTGACGATCAGCACGGAACAGCGTTGCTGTTGCCGCCGCTGTCCGCAGAACCCGCCAAGCCAACGACAGAAGCCACCGGCGAACGTTCCCTGTGGCTGGTCGGTACCGTGCAAACGATTTCGACGTTCCTGGGCGTGTTGTTCGCTGGAATGGTCCTGCTTGCCGTGCGTCAACTGCTTAAGCAGCAGAGCGCTGCTCCGGAAGCTGTACCTGCTCAACCAGTTCCTCAAGCTACTGCGGTTATCGAAGAGGTTCAGCCCCAACCGATCGCCGCGGCTCCGGAAGCATCAGAGTCGCCCGAAGCGGCTGAAGAGCCACTGCCTTCACGAGAAGCTGTCTCGCAGAAGCCTTCTCTCCGAGTGGTCAGCGCCGCGAACGACGACGATTCGGTGGCCGACGGATCCAAGCATGAGGCTGAGGTGGTCAAGAGCGTGTTTGAACAAAACGTGAAGCTGATGGAATCGCTTCACAACCTGTCGGACTCAGCAGCAGCATAAGTGGTGCTGGAGTCGTCTCGCGGGCCATCAATTTCACTAACAAGCTGTTCCCGAAATTCCTGAGTGCGCTCTCGAACGGCAGACGATCAACAGAGGAGTTGAGTTGTGAACCAGGTGGCCACATTCATCGGACTGGACCTCGGCAGTTTCAAGTCTGCAGTTGCAGCGTCCAACGGGCGCCGCACGGCGGTTCCGAGTGTGCTCGGCTGGCCCAGCAATGAAGAGGCCCGCGAGAAACTCGGTCGCGACTTCGTGTGTGGTGGCGAACTCACCAAACAGGCTGTGCCGCTGGACGTGATCTGGCCCTTCCGCCGTGGTCTGCAGAAGGTCCTTGATCTGTCTGAGATGAACTTCACGCCCGAGGCCGTTGAGAAGCACCGCGATGCCGCGCGGTTGATTGCCAGGCACATCATCTCGCTCACGACTCCGAATCCCGGCAGCACCATCTATGGCATCGTGACCACGCCCGGTCACACCTCTCTGGCTTGCAAACAGGCTCTCTACGATGCGGTAAGAGATCACGTTGATGCTGTCATGTTCGTTCCGGAAGCGTTCTGCATCGCGTTCGGAGCCGGTCAGACTGACGACTGTCTGGTGATCGATCTGGGTGCCGGGAAGATTGATATCTGCCCGCTGACAGATGGCTACCCGGCGGAACATTGCCAGATCACGCTGACTCATGGCTGTGAGCACATCGAGTCGGAACTGGTGACGCAGATGAAGCTGGCTTTCCCGGACGTGGACTTGCCGCAGAACGCGGCTCGCCAGATCAAGGAGAGCGTCGGATGCCTGCCGAAGCCGGCCGATACGGCGCGAGCCCGGCTGAACTCAGCCACGTCGAGCCAGGAAGTGGATGTGACCGAGCCGTTGCGGATCGCCTGTCGCAAACTGATTCCCACAATCGTGGGCGCGGTGCGGGAGGTCATTGGCAAGTTTGAACCGACCGCTCAGCGCAGGCTGCTGTCGAACGTGTTGCTGACGGGAGCGGGCAGCCAATTGAAGGGCTTCCCCGAACTGCTGACGGCGGCCCTGGTGCCCGTCGGCGAGTCCCATATCACGGTGGTCAGCGACCCGGTGTTCGGCGCGGCAACCGGAGCCTTGAAGCTCAGCATGGCGATGCCCTTGCAGTACTGGGAGCAAGTTCGCGTTCAGCAGACCCTGCACGCTCCGGTTGAGACCGCTCGCCGCGCCGCCTGATTGGGCTGGGTGCGAGTCGGCGCGTGAACAGCTACGTCGCGCCCATCGGACAGGCAGTGGTCGGTGCTGATGGCTTAGCACGTCAGAGCAGGTGCCCATTGAAACGTCTGTGCGCAATTGCTGTTTTGCGTGGCGTTTGTAGCTTGGAACAAGCGGGTCTTGCAGACCTTTGAGGCCAGTCGACGGGGTATTGTTCGGCCAGATCCTGCGGTATCCCGATCGCGGTTTGCACGCCCAAGATTTCTGAGGGCGTTCGGAGCTGTTTAGCACGCTACACGTGGTCTGCCTCGGACTCGCTCATCCCAGTGCCTATAGACCGTGCAGTAGAGTTGATGGGCGTGGCAGTCGCCTGCGGCTCGAAAACTGTGAAATGCTGTTTTTCAGGGGCAAACGTACGATCTGAAGAGTGATTTCGTTCGCGGCACACCCCTTGCTTTCCATCCAGTGACGTCGGCTGGAAGTATAGCCGGGGACGGTCTGCGTGGGATCGGCTTCGGACGAGCGCCTATGCTTCCAGTCGACGTTTTTCTTTTATATTTTCGGCGTTTAGGGGCGCAGCACGATGTCGTCGGTTGATTCGTCAGCCCGCGACAGACTCACCATCACCCCGAACGAAAGAATACTGACGAACAGGCTGGTTCCCCCGTAACTAACTAGTGGATGGGGAACTCCTGTGGTCGGCACCAGTGCCGTGACCACCGCCGCGTTCAGGGTCGCCTGGATGACCATCTGAGAAATCAACGTCATGCCAGCAATGTAGGCGAAGCAGTTGCGGTGAAGTCTCGCGAACAGCCGCGAACCTGCCCAGAAGATTCCGCACCATAGAGCTGCGAGTCCCACTGTTCCCGCGAGCCCCAGTTCCTCTCCGACCACCGCGAAGACGAAGTCCGTGTTCGACTCCGGCAGGAAGCTGAGTTTCTGAGAACCTCGCCCCAGGCCGACACCCCATAGTCCGCCGTGTCCGAGCGTCAGCAGCGATTGTTTCAGTTGCCAGGCGTCGCTGTTACCAATGTCGGTCCAAACAGAGACAAAGTCCGTGATGCGTCGCATGCGGTAGCTGTGCGCGATGATGGCGTAGACCACTGCAGGAACAGCCAGCGTCACTCCAATCAGGTAGTTGCGGATCGGCCAGCCGCCGTAATAGAGGCTCAATGCCGCAGAACCCGCGACGAAGAGCGAGGTTCCCAGGTCCGGTTCTGTGAGAACCAGCCCGACGGCGAGAGCCACCGGAATCCCGAACGGAATTGTTCCGCGGAACCACGTCGCCAGAGTCTCTCGCCGATTCACCACCATGCGAGCGATGAGCAGCGGCATCGCCAGTTTTGCGAGTTCCGAAGGCTGCAACGACCAGCCACCGAAACGCAGCCAGCGGCGCGCGCCTTTAACGGATGTGCCGATTCCCGGAATCAACACGGCGATCAGCAGCAGGATAGTCCCGCAGAAGATCCACGGCGCCGCTCGATACCAGAACCGCGCCGGCAACGTCGCGGCGATGGACGCTGCCACGACAGCGGTCGCCAGGAAGGTGAGGTGTTTGGTGAGATAGACGCGTTCGAAATTGGTCGGCCACGACGTGATGCTGGCGCTATGCACCATCAACACGCCGAATCCGAGCAGGACGCACGTCAGCGCCCAGAAGAAGCCACGCTCATCGGCAGCGCGGCGTGACTCTGCAAGATTCATGAGGAAGGCCGATCAAGCCGTGAAACTACCGCAGAAACCCGCTCGGTTCCTACGACGCAAGCCTCGATTCCAAGAAGGCTAGATCGGCCGCCGCGCTCCTGAAGCTTGATGCGGACCAGAATCCCCGTCATCAACCGGACAGATGGCAGGGGCGATATCATCGGAAAATGACGAACGTCACCACGATGAAGATCGGAATCAGCACAGCCCCTGAATACATCATGTAGCCGAAGAAGCTCGGCATTTTGACGCCGTTCTCCTCGGCGATAGCCTTCACCATGAAGTTGGGCCCATTGCCGATGTAGGTGTTCGCTCCCATGAACACCGCGCCGCAGGAAATCGCGGCCAGCAACCGCACGGCCTCGTCGCCGGTCTTCAATAACTCTGCCATGTAGGCCCCGTCGATCGCCACGCCTTTCAGGCCGCACGCAGTCGCAGCGAAAGTGAGGTACGTCGGCGCGTTGTCCAGAAAGCTCGATAGTGCACCCGTCGCCCAGAAGAATTGCCAAGGCTGATCGAGTCCAAAGGCGATGCCGAAGACGTCACGCTCGCCCTTACCCCAGGCATTAAGAATGAGCAGTGCGGGAGCCATGGTGATGAAGATGCCGGCGAACAACACGGCCACTTCGATGATGGGCCCAAACGTGAACTTGTTCTTCTCGCGGTTCACCTTAGACGTGCTGAAGTAAGCCCCGATTCCTAGCGCCAACATCAAAACTTCCTGCACGCCGTAAGGCCAGTGCATGGCTCCGGCGAAGTAGATGACCGCAACGACGCCCAGCAGGAACAGGAAGTTATGAGCTCCATGAATTCTCAAGGGTTCGTGATGCTGTACCTCTTCTAGCAACGCTTCCTTGCCTGCCATTTCGTCTTTGGACAGAGCCCGCTGGTCCCAGATGTTGAAAATCACGAGGAGGACCATGTTCGTAAGCAGCCAGGGCTTCCATAGGGTCAGCGTCCATTCAAACGGCACGCCCTTCAGATAGCCCAGGAACAGCGGCGGATCGCCTAGCGGAGTCAACAAACCACCGCAGTTCGACACAATGAAGATAAAGAAGATGACGATATGCGTCCGGTGCTGGCGTTTAGCGTTGGCCCGCAGCAGCGGACGGATCAGCAAGACGGAAGCACCGGTCGTTCCAATCAGATTCGCCAGCGCTCCGCCCAAAGCCAGTATGCCCGTATTCACCAGCGGCGTTCCCGACAGTGATCCCTGCATGTAGACGCCGCCGGTAATGACGAACAGAGACGCCAGCAAGATGATGAACGAAGCGTACTCTTCAGCTTTCTCAATCAGGTTCTCGATGCCCGCAGCACCTTTGACTGAAAAGAGATAAATCACAATCGGCAACGCAAGCCCGAAAGAGATGATCGCCTTGTTGCGGTTGTGCTCCCACCAATGCCCGGCGAACAGCGGCAGAATCGCAATGCAGAGTAGCAGGCAGGTGAACGGCAGCAGCGTCCACAGTCCAAGCTCCACACCGAGATTCGCATGCTCCTCGGCCAGCAACTGAAAGACGGGCATAGCGGTATGAAGCACTCAGGTTCTCCTCAGATGGCAATCGCGGAAACTGGCGAAGCGGGTCAGACTCTGTTCGATCGTCGAGTTCTCAGCAGGGTCAGCACGTGGACCTCGCCACCGGGCAACCCACGTGCCGAACGGAATATTCTTCGCTGACTGTAATCGAGCGTTCGGTGGAGATCACCGTCGCGGATTGGATTCCGACACTGGCCGGAACAGTTGCGACCGACGACGCCGAGGCTATTTTCTCGCTGTTCCCAGCGTCAGAAACGCCGGGCCGCGTTCCTCAGGGACATCAAACCCTGGAAGCTCTGCCGCTTCTAGCGACAACCGGCTGCGTGCATCCGGAAGTTTTGGATCGGCAGTCGCTGCATAACTTTGCGGCATTCCGTCCTTGAACCCTCAATCAAGAAGGCGTGCTGGCTCACGGCAGTCAGCGCTTTCACCCCGTTGAAGCCGATCCCGGTGCGTGTCGAATCTGTTTGCTGCCTTGAACGGGTCACACTCCGAAGGACGTTCGCAGGACCGCATGATTCACGCTGCCAAAACGGAAGGCGCTACCGGTCTCAACATTGTGGAACACGATCTCAGCCGGACTGAACAGCAGCGGATCGATCTTGTAGAAGTCGTGATTGGCCTCTTTGAAGATGTCGATGAAGGGTTTGCCGTAGCAGTTGGCGGCGGAGGATGGCACCTTCGGGCCGAGTTCGCGAATGGACTCGTCGTCACCTGTAACCCACAGTGTCACGCGGCCTCCGTACAGGATCGCGTCGTTCGTGCGGCCGATGCCGGCGAGATCGTCCTTCGCGACCGGCGGCAGCGGCGCTGAACCGAATCCATGACGGACTCGACGAACATCGAAGCCGAGTTCAAACAGTTTGTGCATCGCCGTTTCGACGGATCGCGCGACGACCTGAATCGTTCCCGCGACGCTGGCCGTTGGTGCCACCAGCAACGTGACCGAAGCGGGGGACATCTTGCAGCGATCTGCCAGGTAGTCCGCGACGGCTTCATCCGGCAGCTTGCCGGTTTCAAGTACACCCACGATGGCGTAGGCGGTCTCGCGATATTCCATCTTCTGAAACAGTTCTTCACGCGCAGCGACGGCGCGCATCGGGCCTGATCCCATCGCGAAATACTTGCCAACGCTGATGCGCCAACCGGCGTACTGACTGAATAGGCACGCTGACAACGGCTCATCTGTCGTGACTTCCACGTGCGGCCAGCCAATGCCGTCGACCAGCCCCTGTGTTACTCGCACGTCAGCTCGGCCCGATAGACACACGCGGGCCAGCAACAGCCCGGCCTCGATCGATCCTGGCTGCGTCACGCCCGCGTCAATGACTCGCGCCCCGTTGGCCAGTTGAGTCCGTTGGATACCGGGACAGTTGAGATGTTGTTCCACAACTGCCTGAGCGGACTGGGTCAAAGAGTTTCGAGTAGCCATAGAAAATGAAGATCTCAGTTGAAGCTCAAGAAGACGACAGCGAGTCCAGGTTTCAAAAGAATGCCTCGTCCCGAACACGTTGCTCACAGCGGATGCGCATGATATCGAGGCTACACCCAAATGATGACTCACCACTAACGGGCGTCTTTATAACGCCGATTTCCACTGCGACTTGTCTTTCAGCATGATCTGCCGCAGCAGCGGAATCTGAGGCATGCCATGACTGAGCATGGTGTCGTGAAAACGCTGCATCGAGAACTTATCACCTTCCTGTTTCTGCCAGTCTTCACGCAGTTTGAAGATCATCAGCTTCCCGAGCGAGTAGTTGAGGTAGCCGGGATCGAAGCTGCCGCGAGTGGCTTCCTGCCGCGCCGGCTGTTCCGCGTAATAGCAATTGTCCTGAAAGAACTTCGTCGCTTCGTCGATGGTCATGTCGCCGCAGTGCATCTGGATCGAGCAGCACAAACGGCAATAGCGGAGCAGCGATTCATCTGCTTGAGCCATCCGGTACTTGGCGGCCTGAATCTTGTCCTGTGCCGCGAAGCCTTCGTCCAGAACCATCTGCTCGGTGTAGTGTGCCCAGCCTTCGACGAAGGCATAACTGCCGAGAATCTTCCGCAGACGACTGGCCGGCGACGCATTCAAATGCAGATGTTGCACGTAGTGGCCGGGATAGGCTTCGTGAATCGAGAGCACGTCGCTGGTGTAATAGTTGAACGCGGTCAGCCATTCCTTTTGCTGGGCCGAGGTCCAATTCGGATCGACCGGCGTGACGTAGTAGAACGCTTCCTTGCCAGCCTTCTCGAACGGGCCGGGGGAATCCATCGACGCGAAGCTCGTTGCCCGACTGTAGGACGGCGTTTCAGTGACAACCGCCCGCACTTCTGAAGGGATCGAACAGATGCGGCGGTCGAGTATGAATTGCCGGATTGAATCCGTGTTCTTCGCGATGTCGGGAATCAGGTTCGCCGCCGTCGGATGATCGTTCTGTATCGTCGCGAAGACTTCCATCACCGGCTTGTTCGGATCGATCACTTTGCCCGCGGCGCGAAAGACTTCCTGCTCGCGCTTCAACTCCCGCATGCCGATTTCGAGGATCTGTTCTGGCGTGGCGTCGACGAGTTCCTGCTCGCGAATCAACCGGCTGAACTTGTCCCGCCCCAGCGCAAACCGCTGCTGAGCGTGCGGCATTTGCTCGGTTTCCAGCCATTTCGAATAACCTCGCAATTCACGCAGGGCAATTCCGTTAGCGACCTCGAACTCGGCGAGCAAGGACTTGTCAGTGATGCCCTTGATGGCCTCAAGCATGTCCTTTTCCAGAAAGTCCGCCGCGCCATCAGTGACTTTGATAGCCGTCTCAACGAAGGCCCGTGGCAATGGCTTTCTGAGGTTCGCTCGCGCTGCGGCAAAGAGCTGCGGAGTCTGCCGCTCGATCGCAATGATGGACTTCAATCTCGATTCCAGCGGCGCCCAGGACCGCGTGAGATAGACGCTCGGCTTGAAAGCTCGCGGGTAGGCCATCGGGTTCCGAAAGAAACTTTCGCTGCCATCAAACCGAAAGAGTTCTTCTTTGACGGCCGCTCGCAGGATCTGATAGTCGATGCGCAACTCATCGCTGAGTTTGTCAGCCGGAAAGTCTGCCAGCCGCTGATCGAAGGACTTCAGTCGCGAGTACTCCCGGTCCAGGGCTTCACGACGAAAGTCTGCGAGCCGACCGTCGTACTCGTGGAAGCCGAGCTTCACGGCGGTGGTCGGGTAAAACGCAAAGTAACCCTGCAGGTACTCTTCAGAGACCGCCTGGAACTTCTGATCTGCCTCGGCCGCAAACAACGGTGCGGACATCATGACGAGTATCGCCAGCAACAACGCCACCATGAGTGCTCCTTCATCGCGATAGAGTGATCCCACGCTCGAGCGGTCTCACAGAAGCTGGCAAAGGTCGCGAAGAAGAGCAAGCACACAGGCTAAAACTCTCCGAGCGTTACGCCATCACTGCGGCGCATCAGGTTGATCCACGTGTTGGGGTCAACGGCATTGCTGACAAAGCGGACGGACGCATCACCCAATAACACTTGAGTGCCACCAGGGTGATAGCTGCTAAAGCCGGCGCTTGTTTCTTTGCGGATTGTTCCCACGGCGCTGAGATCTCGACCGGAAACTGTCTTGTTCACGAGGATGCCACGCACTTTTGGCGGTACTTGATTGAAGCCGTTGAGCTTCCCGGCCCAGTTCAACTGACCTTCAGGCAGAAAATCGGTGATATCTCCATCAGTGGCAGTTGCCACAATGGCCAGTGGATTCGTGCCTCGCGGGATTCCCGCCCAGTAAGAATTGAATGGACCGTCCATTCGTTCCAGGGGCCAGGCATGTCCCGCGTCAGGCAGCATGCGTTCTCCGAGGAGGACCACGTTAGTTACACCATCTCGAATGTCGCGGATACGGACTTTAGAATTGCAGCCAAAGATCCCCTGATTGCCAGTGTCGTCGTGGTAGAGCGTGGGGATGCCAACACCATAGTTACCGACATAGTTTGTTGTAGTGATGGCGGGCACAGAACTGACTCGATCCACGGGGTCGCCAAAGCTCGATGGGCACCGCAGCCAGGTAAGTTCCGTTGCGGCAAACGCAACTGGCGCGTGCTGCGACTCGGCTTGAAAAGATGGGTCGTCAGCGTCGAACCGAATCTTTTTGTAGAGTGGCGCCTGATCGAAGAACGGCAGAACGTAAGTCGTCCAACCATAGGCTGACTGCTCTTGATCTCCCGAAGATGGACCTCGCACTGAGACCCACCCGGGTGGAAATGTGTGGTGGACCTCCTCGTAGTTGTGCAGAGCTAACCCCAACTGCTTCAACCTGTTCTTGCAGTCACTCCGTGGCGAAGCTTCGCGTGTCCTCTGAACTGCCGGTAGCAACAGGGCGCAGAGGACCAGAATGATGATAGTTGAGACGGCCAGTTCGACGGCTGTAAACCCGCTTCGATTTCTGGTGTGCATCACAGTGCTCCCTAAAACAGGATCTGTCCTGCCGAGGCTGAATCAGTCTGCGAAAGCGCCGCGCCGGCGATTTGTCGAATCGCGGCGCGGCATTCCTGAAGTTCGACGCCTAGAACTCTCCGATTGTCATACCATCCTTCCGGCGCATTAAATTGATATACGTGGTGGGATCGACAGTGTCATTCACGAACCGAACGCTTGCGTCGCCGAGCAGAATGGACGTTCCACCGCGATGATAGCTGCTGAAGCCGGCACCGACGTTCGCCCGGGAGTTGCCGCGTAGATCGACCCAGTCGCCGGTCGTGAGTCGATTGGGCAGGATCATGCGAACTTTCGGCGGCGAGCCACTCACTCCATTCAAGTTTCCCTGAGTGTTCAGGACGCTTGTCTGGTCATCACCGGACTCGCTGAGATCTCCCGTGGTCGCTGTAGCCACGATGGCGAGCGGGCTGGTGTCGCGTGGAATGCCCGCCCAGTACGAGTTAAACGGACCATCCAATTCATTGGCCCGCCACGCTCGACCGTTGCGAGGTTGCATTCTCTCTCCGAGCAGAACGACGTTTGTCGTGCCGTCGCGAATATCGCGCATTCTCACCTTCGAGTTACAGCCGAAGATACCCTGCAACGCGCTGCCTGGATGCTCCAGTGTTGGTACTCCGACTCCAAAGTTCCCGACAAATTCGGTTGTCGCCATTAGCGGAACGGAGCTTGTTGTATCCTGTGAATCCCCAACGCTCGCCGGACAACGGTACGCCGGTAGGATTGTCGCAAAATAAGATTCCGGCTTCCGTTGTGCCTGAGCTTGAAAGGATGGATCGCCGAGATCCTCCGGTTGCCTTTCGGCCTGAATCTTCTTGTAGAGCGGCGCGTTATCCAGGAACGGTAGAATATACGTTCCCCATCCGTAGGCTGATTGTTCCTGCTCTCCGGAATCAGGGCCGCGCACTGCGATCCAGCCGGGAGGAAACGTCTTATGAGTTTCCTCGTAGTTGTGCAGTGCGAGGCCGATCTGCTTCAGCTTGTTCTTGCAGTCACTCCGCCGATAGTCCGACCGGGATTGAGTCATCATCGGCAGCGCCAGTGCTGCGGCGATGATGAGGATGGTCAGAATGACGCCGACATCGATCAGCGTCACCCCCTTTCGATCTGGAACCTTCATGACATACCCCTTGGAAAAACAGAAATGAAGAACACCCGCCGAGATGCCTCGGCCTTACGTTGTCACGCAAACGCGTGATAGAATTGCGGTCAGGCTACCAAGGCCGAAATGACAGCGCCAATTCTATTCTTCAGCGATTTTTCCTCGGGATCAGACAAGTGCTTCAGAGAAGCTCCGCGGTTGTGTTCGTCGACCGAATAACGCCCTTTCGGTGCGCGGCAGTATCAAGGCTGTTTCGGTGGGGGTGTTTCCTGAGCGGTACCTTTCAGGAAGTCACGCATCAGCTCCACTCGTCGAGCATCAAAGAAGGCAGAGCCGCCGTGTGCTGCGCCGTGCACCACTTCAAACTGCACGGGCCTGCGAGCCTGCTTGTAGCGGGCATGCAGTTCGTGCGACTGGTTGATCGGCACCTGCGGGTCTTGATCTCCGTGAATCAATAGCAGCGGCGGATCTTTGTCGTCGACGTGCGCTACCGGACTGGCCAGCTTCGCGAGTTCTGGCACATCGACGGGCTGACCTCCCAGCAAGAGCTGCAGCGCCGGAACCCGCACGCTTAGCCCGTGCGGCGTCGATTGAGTCAGTATCGTGTCGAAGTTCGTCGGCCCGAAGAGATCGATAATCGCCTGCACCGACGATGATTGATCAAGATGCTCGCCGACCTTGCCTTCCAGTTCCGCGTGCCCGTTCGTGACTCCCACCAGAGCCGCGAGATGGCCTCCCGCAGAACTGCCTGCAATGGAGACTTGCCGCGCATCGAGACCGTAGTGTGACTGCTTTGCTCGCAGGAAACGGATCGCCGCTTTGATGTCATGTACCTGAGCCGGAAACCGCGCCACGGGTGAGAGTCGATAATCAACACTCGCGATCGCATAGCCGTCCGGGATCAAAGCCCCGAGCGGCATGTCATTCTTTGAACCGGCCCGCCAGGCGCCGCCGTGAACCCAAACGATGAGCTTCGGTGCCGTCGCAGACTTCGCGGGCATGTGGAGGTCCAGTTGCAGAGTCTGGCCATTGACCGTCGCATACGTGATGTCTACTTGCTTAACGACATCGGCGGCGCGAACCGAGGCTTGCCAGCAGATCATCGCGATGACTGCAGTCACGCAAGCCGGTACAAACCGTTGAAACAGGTTCATGGAAGTCCTTTGAACGGATCGCGGAACAGCGCATGCGTCTTTCACGATATTCGACACTCAGCATGGTACTTGCTGTGCTCGTTGTTAGCAGCGGCTGCGGGTCGCAGTCAGGTCTCGCGGTGCGAGGGCTCGTCACGTTCCAGGGGCGGCCAGTCACTGCTGAGCTCTCTTTTGAGCAACTGACTGCGGATGGGAAACCGCAAGGTCGCGCTGTCTCCGCGAATGCCGATGGTCGTGGTCGTTTCAACGCACAACTGGCTTCGACGGAGCACACTCGAGTTCGAATTGTCGTTCGCGTCACTGCGGCGACTGAGACCTCGCTGCCCGCTGGTTTCGATGGTGCACCGCTGGGGCCGAAAACTGTGCAACTCGAACGAGATCTCTCCGCGAACCAATCGTTGATATTCGTGCTGACTCAGTAGGAACGTGAAACTCGCCAGAGCAGTTTTGAGTAGCAGTTGTCTGATTACAAGTCCGTACAGGTTATTGTAGAACCTGCATGTGTTCGTCTTTGCAGGAATGCTGAACGGTCCGGATAGTCGCAGGAGGTGCGCGATGGAGAGCCGTCGTGTTGTGTATTTTGCCTGGATGACGGTGATGGTGATTGCCGGACAATCCACCATTTGGTCGCAAGAGCTGCCATCGAAGAGTGATGGCAAGCAATCTCCACTGTTGGGCAGAGCACCCGTTGTTCGCTTCGCTGGTGAGAGTTTCCGCGGAGAGCTGCCCAAATTGACCGAGGATGAGGCGCGGCTTGCGAAGACACTGAGGAAATCTGTTGAAGTGCTGGCGACGGATATCGGGGAACGGAATCTCCGTGAGTATGATAATTTGAAGACAGCAGCCAGTTGGCTGGAGAAAATGCTCGGAGTGGCGGGGTACCAAGTCGAACGGCACACGTACAAGGTTGATGGTCGTGAGTGTTCCAATTTGATCGTCGAACGCCTCGGTAAAAAACGCCCCGATGAGATCACACTGGTCGGCGCTCACTACGACAGTGCGCCGGGAACACCGGGGGCGAACGACAACGGTTCGGGCACCGCCGCACTGCTGGAACTTGCTACTCGCTTCGCGAAAAGCGAACCAGCCGGCACGTTGCGATTCGTGTTCTTTGTGAATGAAGAGCCTCCGTACTTTCAAACCGCGAGCATGGGTTCGCTGGTCTATGCGCGCCGGTGTAAAGAACGCAAAGAGAATCTGACTGCCGTGTTGAGTCTTGAAACGATCGGCTACTACTCGGACGAAGAAGGCAGTCAGAAATATCCCCCTCCACTGGGCGCTGTTTTCCCGAAGGCAGGCAACTTCATTGGCTTCGTCGGTAACGTGGATTCCGGCCCGCTGGTGCATCGCGTTTTGACGTCCTTCCGAAAGCACGCGCAATTTCCGTCGGAAGCAACGTCGTTACCCGCAGTTATTCAAGGCGTTGGCTGGTCTGATCAATGGTCCTTCTGGGAATTTCAGTATCAAGGTGTGATGATCAGTGATACCGCAACATTTCGTTACCCGCACTATCACTTATCAACCGACACGCCCGACAAGCTCGACTATGAGCGGATGGCTCGCGTGGTCGCCGGACTGGAGAAGGTCATTAAGGAACTCGCCAATCCCCCGGAACCCGCCGAGGATCGTGAACCCGGCAAGCTCCAGAAGCTGATTCCGCCGTCAAAACTGGTGCCAAAGAAAAGCCGCGACTAGTCGCTTGGAGCCTGCGAGACCGTGACGACGCTCATTCGCCGGGTGGCTTCGCGGGCAGTCCGAAGTCCGCGTCGGTCACGCTGACATCTGCTCCGGCGGCGGGAATGTCGCGATTGCACGACCAGAGCACGGCTTGAGTTGCCAGGCGGCGATAGCTTTCGTGCTTCCAGTTGTCGTGAAAGTGAAAGCCGCTGAAGCCGAAGGATCGGCCGCCGTCGGGACGCTCCCAAGCCCAGGCCACCGGGTACGATTCGCCGTCGATGTTGACTTTCACCAGCGGCACGTGTTTGTCGAGCGAGGCCGGTAACTTGAGCTTGAAGTAGAACTCCTCGTGGACTTCAACCGGAGTAACGCCCCGCAGGATGGGGTGCGTCGTGTTGTCGAGTTCCGGCTTCAGGCTGATGACTTTGTAGCGTCGATCCGGTCCGCCGTGGCAACCGCCGAACAGTTCGACGAAGCGCGGGATGTTCTCAGCGTCTTTAGCGCCCATGCCCCAATGCAGGCACACCAAGCCGCCCTTGCGTTTCGCGAGCGCTTGAAACGCGGCTAGGCGCTCCGGCCGAGCCTGAATCCATTTGGCGCCCTCGGAAACAAACAGCACGGCTGCGTCCGCGTTTTCCAGCAGAGTCGGCCCGTCAGCCCATTCGCCGTCGGCACTCACCACAATGGTCTGAATCTGCGGATGGCGGCTCAGCAGTTTGGCCAGCAAGGTTGTGCCGGCTCGGTATTCGTGCGTCGAAACCGGGTGCCCGTCCGGTCCTTGTCCGATCAACAAGATTCGCGTGCGGTTCGCCGCCGCAGGCTCCGCAGCGAGGGTCGTCTCGCAACTCAAGAAACTCGCCAATCCAGCCAGCAGGCTGGTGAGTAGACGCAGCATCCCAAACGGTAGCCGAAAGGTGCGTGGCATGAGGCAACTCCTGAGATCAGGAACCAGTTGAACGCGAGCGTGGCAAATTTGAACAACTTTGCGACAGAACTTGGAGCGACATCCCATCAAAACCCGTTTGCCCGGCGGGCAACGCAGGATCGCCAACTGACTGTGAAACAGGACCAGATTCGTTAGCATCCTCCCCCTTGAAACCGTGAGTTGAAGACACCGCCCGGGACTATCCACCAGATAAGCCGCTCGGACGGAATCCTCTACGCATTGTTTCTTCCTCGACTCAGCATGCTGAGACCGCGTCTGTCCTGCAACTGGTTGCGTGAGCCTCTTTCGCCACCGCCAAATGACAAGCACGCTGGCACATGCGAGTCGTTTTCCGTCCTATCGCTCGCAGAAGAGATGTTTATGGCATCACCAGTTTCGGACGTGTACGCACCGTGTCCGTGCGGCAGCGGCAAGAAGATCAAGTTCTGCTGCAGCGCGGCCATCAAGGAACTCGATCGAGTCGCCCAACTTCATGAGAAAGGTCAGCTCGACGGAGCCCTCGCGACGCTCAACAAGATCAACGAACGCTTCCCGGAAGCGCCGATTGTGCCCCTCACCCGGGCTCAACTCCTGATGGAGGGCGAACGATTCACCGACGCAGCCACCGAGATGCGGATCTTCCTGATCTCGCATCCGGACAACGGCAACGGCACGGCTCTGCTGGCCTTCGCTCACTTCATGGACGTCGGCTTCCATCAGGCCAAGCCGGAAATCCATCGGGCGTTTCAGGTTTCGGCACAGGTCGCTCCGGACGTGCTGGCTTCGCTGGCGATTCAAATCGGCAATGAAGTCTTCAACCACAATCCGATGTCCGCACGCGAGCACTTCGCGCTGGCTTTGCGTCTGACGACCGACGGTCAGGAACGACAGGCTCTGTTCAGCCAGTTGATGAAGCTGGATGGGTCGGTCCGCATTCCGTTCCCGATGCGCGGTTCTCATCAGCTTGAGAAAGTCGACGCGCCGGAAGGCAGCGAGAAGGAACTGCGGAACGCGTACCGCCTGTCAGCCGCTGGTTGCTGGGGCATCGCTGGCAAGCTGTTCCAGAAGGTGGGCGAGAAGCTGACCGACAGTTGGGCCCTGTGGAAGAACATCGGCCTGTGCCGCGTTTGGGATGATGACCTGACCGGCGGCGCGGAAGCTCTGCACAAGGCCGCCGAACTGGCTCCCGACTATGAGTCTGCCGTTGAATGCGAAACGGTCGCTCAACTGAGCAGTCTGCACGAAGTCGAAGAAACCGTGCCGGTCAAGATGCTGAGCTATCGCGTGAAGTCCGCATCGAAGGTGTTGACGACGCTGGACGCTCAGCCGCTGCTGTCACGGGACACCGCTCGTTCTCAACAACAGGAACTCGTCGGCCACTACTACGTGCTGGATCGCGCGCTGGTCGGTCCTGACACGCCGATCACCGATGACAACGCCTCGACGATCCTGGGGGAGATTCAGGTCTACGACGTTCCGCAGGAAGAAGGCTCGTTCTCCTCGCTGGCGATCATCGCGATCGACGGGGCTGACAAGGAGACGGTGACGAAGCTCATCGAGCCGTTGATTCAGGACGAGATTATCGCTGTTACCCATGACCATGATCACGATCATGGCCATGACTGCGGTCACGATCACGACGATCCAGCGCCGACCATGCGCGGAGAGCGCAACTTCCGCATGGCGCTCAGGGAACTGCTGCCGCTGCAGCGCACGGAGTACTACGGCGACCGCTTAAAGGGGCGCGAACGCCGGGCGCGAACTCGTGCGGTTGCTCGCCGCTTTGTCGAGCAATCCTGGTTGCAGACCCCGCTTAAGCGGTTGAACGGCAAGACCCCACGCGAAGCTGCAAGCGACGCCTCTCTGAAGGCCAAGCTCGCGGCGGCAGTGCTGGTGCTGGAGTCGATGGACTATGGTGTCACGCTGGCTACGGACTTCAACAAGCTGCGCGCCGATCTGAACATCGAAGCGTTCAAGCCGCTGCCGATTGCCGATCAGTCGCTGAACTCGTTGAGCGTCATTCAGTCGCATCGTCTGGCGCTGAAGGAACTGAACGACGAGCAACTCGGTCACGTGCTGCACCGTGCGCTACTGATTCGTCACATCCCGTTTGCATACACCGTGCTGCAGGAAGCTCAGCAGCGAGGGCTCGAAAAGCTGCAGGGCATGGATCAGGTCGCGTTCGCTCAGACGATGTCCGAGATCTCGCGAGAACTCGGGCACGATGACGAAGGTCTGAACTGGGCCAAGGTCGCTCGCGAACTGGCCGAACAGGGCGAGGATTTCCGTCGCAAACTCACGAACGCGACTCGCGAATTCGAGTTCCGCAGCGAAGATCCCAACGATCCCGAGTTGCCGAACATCATCGACCGGTTGTGGAACTACTACGGTTCGAAGCTGCCGGAGTTGCGAGAGTCGCTCAAGGTCGTGCTGGCCGATCTGAAGCTGCCGATTCCGGGCGAAACGGCTTCTGGCATCGTGCTGCCTGACTCCATGGTCGTGGGTGCTGGAGCGTCGAGCGGTTCGAAGCTCTGGCTGCCGGAATAAACATCATTTGTGAATCACCAGTGGCCCACTCATTGAACATGGGTGGGCTCTGGTGCTTGAATTCAGTCGCTCAACAAGCGTTTGATACATCAGAGTCATTGCCGCAGCGCCTCTTTGAGATCTCGTCTGGATCGTCGGGTGTTGCGACGACAACGTCATTGAGGGTTCGTCATGGCTGCGAAAGAAAAGATCGTTCTGGCTTATTCAGGTGGTCTCGACACCACCGTGATTCTGCATTGGCTGGCCGAGCAGAACTACGATGTGATTGCGTATCTGCTCGACATCGGGCAGCAGGTCGAAGACTTGCACGCCATCGGTGAACGAGCCAAACGCAACGGCGCTTCAACCTATGTCGCGGTCAACGCTCAGGAAGAGTTCCTGCAGGACTACTTCCTGCCGTGCCTGCATTCCAACGCGGCCTACGAAGGCCGTTATCTAATGGGTACGTCGATCGCGCGGCCACTCATCGCCAAGCATCAAGTGCGGATCGCACACGAAACCGGAGCTCGCGTGGTGTGCCACGGAGCGACCGGCAAGGGCAACGATCAGGTTCGTTTTGAGCTGGGTTATCAGGCTCTGGATGCCAGCTTGCGCTGCCTGGCTCCGTGGAAGAACACCGATTTCATCAACCAGTTCTCGGCCGGCCGCAGAAGCATGCTGGACTATGTCCAGAAGCATGGTCTGGAAGCCAAAGCCAGCAAGAAGATGCCGTGGTCTTCGGACGACAATCTGCTGCACATCTCGTACGAAGCAGGCATTCTCGAAGATCCGTGGCTGGGTGCTCCAGCCGAAATCTTTGAGCGCATGGTTCATCCGACCAAGGCTCCGGACAAGGTCGAGCGCTTCATCATTCACTGGGACGCTGGTGTGCCGGTGAAGGTGACTGCGGTGATCGAAAAGCTCGGCACGTTTGAAGGCGTTGAGGTTCCTACCTTCGAATCCGGCGCGACGCTGGCTGAAGGCCTGCTGGCGGTCTTCAAGTACGTTGACACTGCGGCCTCACGCAACGGTGTTGGTTCGCTCGGCATGGTTGAAACGCGGTACGTCGGCATGAAGTCACGCGGCGAGTATCACGCTCCGGGTCACACGGTCCTGCGAGACGCTCATCGCGACCTGGAAGGCCTCTGCCTCACCGGCAGCGTGTTGATGGAAAAAGAACGTCGCATGCCGGACTTCGCCGGGCTGGTTTACAACGGCTACTGGTTCGATCCGGTCTCTGAAGCACATCGCGCGTTCTTCAGCAACACACAGCGTTTTGTGACGGGCGAAACGCGAGTGGCGCTCTACAAGGGCAACGTCATCGTCGAAGGCCGCCGCTCACAATACAGCCTCTATGATGCGTCCGTGGCCACGATGGACGGTGAAAGCGAAAGCTATCGCCAGGAAGACGCCAAGGGCTTCATCCGCCTGCACGGCCTGCCTCTGCGAGTCCGTCGCAAGGTGCAAGGCCCACCAGCCGGTGGCGACGTTTAACGAATCGCGATTTCGACTGCGGCCATCGTCGCCTTTCGCTCCGCGAAAGGGTGCGTTCTCTCGCGGAGCGAGAGACGACAATCAAGAATCTTCAAAGCCCGAGACCGATGTCTCGGGCTTTGTTCTTTCGGTGGCCGACACAATCCATCAGTGCGCAAGCTCGCGCAGAATCTGCTGAAAATCAGCGAGAATACCACAGTAGCAGTTTACCAAGTTCACCCGTGCGGGCGAGAAAGTTCACGCGTTGTCGGAAGCCGCGCGAGCCGAAGATTGGTGAGAAGCCGTGATGGTGATCTGCGATCGCTAATGCTCGCTGGATGTCTTCAAGAGTGAGTTGATTGCGGTCGTTGCTGGCAGCCAGCCAGCGGGCGATCCAGAGGATTGCGGGCACGATTAACACCAACGATTGAAAGCCTTCCACAAAAGGCACGTCGTAGTAGGCTCGGCCGCAGAAATGCAGACCTTGCAGCTTCACTCGCAGGTAACGTGTCAGCAATTCGTCGGTGCCCTCTGGAAGCTCGCCCCAGCTCTGTTCCAGGCGTTCAAATGGCACTTCGGCAAAGCACTCTTGCAACTTGGGCGTTTTTCCTTGCCCTTGAGCGAATTTCAGAGCCGCTCGCAGCAGTTGCCAGCGATGCCACCAGCCTGCGTCCAGATCGGCGACCGTGTCTTTGCGGGCGTAGTGAGCAACCAGCAAGCGGAATTGAATCGCTGCGATGGGCTGTGGTGCTGATGGCTCAGGCACGCCCTCTTCAGCTGCGGTGGCAACCAGCAGTTCCAGCAGTTCATCCAGTCGCTGTCCGCGAATGACTTTCAAAGAAGCCTGCGACAACAGATCCGCGACGCGCAACAGCATGAACAGCTTAGGAATCAGCGGGGTTTCTTCGTCAGTGACGAGTTCATCAAACGTGTTCGTGATCCGCCACAGATCATCCCAATCGACTGTTTCGCGATTGGTGATGCCGGGCGGCGGCAGCTTCTCAATGCCCTCTGGCACAACCAGCTTGGCGATCTGATTGATCTCGCCTTTGTTCTGAGTGCAGGCACGTCCCTTGTTCGCCACGACAGACGGACAACTGAACCTCAAACTGACGGTGATCCTGCGGCCGCCGGGATGAAACGCGTAGGGATAGATGCGGCAGGCCAAGGGCTTGGCCGCTTCGCCGAACTTCGCATGAATGCGGCATAGCCCGCGATCGTCCAAGAACACACACGCCCCATCGGGACGATGAGCCAGCCGATGCCCGCGCTTCCACCAAGTCCCGCCGTGCGGCACGACAACCGGTTGACCGGGCGGAATACCGTCAGCCTCGGTCCACTTTTGATCGAGGATGCGTTGCCGCTCTGCTTCGGTGATCTCAATGAGGTGCTGCTTGCAACAGCCTGAGCAGTTGTGGCAGCTCCAGTTCTGAATCGTCGGCAGCGTGATCGGCAGCATGAGGCGTGTGGCTTGCATCAAGGGAGTAGGTCTGTGGCCGCAACCTTAAAAACGTCAGTGGATTGCGTCCACGACGCCGTGATGTTGGAAGGTGGCAGGTGTTGCATCTTCGCGAACCACGGAGCCAATGGTCACGGTAATTCCGGTTAAACAGGAAGACTGCTGGCCGTCATCCTCGCATTCACCCTGATCGGATGCTGATTCGAAAACAGAAAAATCCCGAAGCGACGTAAGTCCAACTTCAGCCGCGTTCGCTGCGAGCTGGCAGGTTGCGGTTTATCCCTATTTTTAGGGACTTTTGTGACATGGCTGAATCTCCCTCAAGCCGTAGCGGAATCACCCGCGCCAGTCGGTTTTTGTATGAATCCCGGAGCCTCTGAGTGAATTGGCTCAAGACCGCTGTTGACCTCTTTTCGCCACCTGACATATCAATCCACCACTTCACATCCCCGATTGGGGCCGACACTCAATTCGCGCGGTTCGCCGGGCGAAGCACACACCTCTCCTCACAGTGTCACTCAATCGGTCGCCGGTCCATCCGGCACAGCGTCATCCCCTCACTTGTTACTTCCCCAAATCAGTTCCCGTGTTGGCCGTGATTGGCCAGCTCATCGTGCAATGCATCAAACACCGGTCTGAGTCCCCTCAGTCCAGCGTCTGTCTGCGTTCGTTGTGTGTTTTGATCTCAATATCCAGTTGAGTCATTCACTCCCCGGCACAACAGATGTGTGTTCGAGACAAAGCACAACACGTTTGTGGTCAATTCTTCTGGCACGGACGCCAGGCACCCCATGCAAGTCATCTCGCGGTTTGGTCAAGGAGGAACTTACCTTGCGTAAGCTATCCGGACTCTTCATCGTCGCGGCCGTTACTGGCGCGATCTGGTGGCAATCTCCCGGGCACACCACTAGGACGCTGTCTGCACAGACGGGCCGTTCCGGCTCTGAGTCAAAGACATCGTCGAACGAGCAGCTCGCTCGTGACCTCATGAAAGACGCACGGCAACGCGCCTCCAAAGGCGACATTGTCGGTGCCAAACGGAAAGCCACTGAGGCTTCCCGTTATCCAGTGAAATGGAGCAAGGACGAGCTGAGCCCCAGCCAGTTCCTGGCTCAACTGGATGGACAGGCACCTGCGTCCGGACGTCCGGCGACCATGAACCCCGGTTCGGTTTCGGGACGACCAACGTCTCGCCGTTCCGATGTGGTCACCGCCGACGCCGTTGAGGAGCCCGCTCAGATTGAGCGAGTCCAATACGAGGCTCAGCCAGTCGCTGCCGGACCTTACCAACGTCCGCAGGCGACGCAGCCTCAGTATGGCGCTCAGCCTCAGTACGAGGCCCGGCCGCAATACGGGAATCAACCGCAGCAGCAGTCGCAATACTTGGGGCAGCCCGAGTACTCGACGGCTCGCTCCAACGCCACCGCGGCCACGTACACGGGACCAAATCCCAACGTGAAGGCCCGCGTGGACGACTATATGAACCGGGCCAACAACGCCTGGCTCGATGGTGACACCGACGAAGCCGTTCGCTACGCCAGCCTGGCGGCAGTGCTCGGCGAAGGTGTTACGTTCCGAGCTGGCGAAGAAACGCCCGAAGCGTTCATCGCCAAAGTGCGAACGCGACGCGCTCCAGCTCGGCCTAATGTTGCGGCTCAACCGCAACAGATGCAGCCACAGCCGCAGCCTCAACCTGCTGTGCGAGCGGTGAATGGTTATGAAGACTTCGGCGGCGCGGAACTCGCTCAGGCGGCCGAACCTCGCAAGCTCAATACGTTCCCGGCGGCCCGTAGTGCTCAAGAAGCGACTCAGCCGGCGATGCAACCGCAAGCTCCGGCTCCGCGTGCTCTGCCACCCGCGGCTCAACCCGCCCCAAGACCGGCAGCACAACAGCCAGCCGCTCAGCAACCGGTTGTTCGTCAGCCGATCACTCGCGAGCCCGCGCTCTCGGAAATCGACTTTGATGAGCCGGCGCCAGTGCGGACGCCAACCCGGACAACTCCGGCCGCAGCACCTGTCGTTGAGAAGCCAGTCGCGAAGCCGCAGCAAGCGAAGCCTGCTCCGATGCCATTGAACTTCGATGACGAAGAACCGGCTCGGCCAGTTAATCCGCGTCCAGTCGCCCAGCAGCCACAACCGGCTCGAACGTCGACGCTGCCTGCTCCGAAGAAGACAGAGCCCGCAGCTCAGTTCTCGAATTCGAAGCCCATCGCCGCTGCAAAGCAGCCTGAGGCGACGAACCCGGCACCGCAAGTTGCCGCTCAAGCTGCGGCAGCGAAGAAATCAGCCTCAACGCTGATGGCCGCCGCGAAGCAGGAACTGTCGAACGGAAACTTCGATCTGGCTTATGAAAAGGCCGTGCTGGCTAGCCAGATGGATGTCGCCTGGGGCGTCTTTGATGAACGTCCACAGCAATTAATGACGCAAATTGAACGCCAGCAGCGCCGAGCTGCCGAAGAGGCCGAGCAATTTGCTCAGGTCGAAGCGGCCAAGGCTGCTGAAGCGGCACACGCGGCAGCTTCCAGAGCGACCGCAGCCGTGAAATCTGCCGTGCCCACCCGGTCCGCCGTGGAAGGTGCGCTCGCAGCGTCCTTCAATGATGAAGTCACCACCGCGAAGCGCGTGGCCAAGAAGGTTGTCGAGATTCCAGACTCCGCCGAAGAGCACGTTGCTCAGCCGCAATCTCGCGGCCAGATCAGCGAGACTCAACACGCGAAGCAACTGGTTGCCGAAGCCCGTCAACTGCTCCGAGATGGACAGTACGACGAAGCTCGTGCCACAGCCTTGAAAGCACAATCGCTCGGCCAAAGCTTCGGGATCTTTGATGATCGTCCGGAGACCGTGCTGAAAGATATCGACCGCCGGGCTGACTCTGTCACCTTGACCAAGGCGACCGAACCGCAACCAGCGGCGCGGAACGTGGCCAAGACCGGACTCGGTCCAGCAACCGATGCACAATCCGATCAGAGCGACCGTCGTGCCCAGGCTCAGAAGCTGCTGGCAGGTGCCAAGCAGGCCGCTGCAACCGGCGACCTCGACCGCGCTCGTCAGATGGCCGAGCAGGCTCAAGGTCTGAACACGACCTACGACATCTTCGACGAACGTCCCGAGATCGTGCTGGCGGACATCGAACGCATCGCCAGCCGTAAGCAACCGGGCCGTCAGGCCGGGTCCAACGGGGCGCTCAATCAGGAGACTCCGCGAGCGGCGCTCACTCAGAAGACGAACCTGATGCCGGATCGCCTGATGCCGGACATGGAAGCACCCACACCGCAGAAGACGGCTGCCAAGCGTCCGTCCTTCGAGGGCACCGATACGCCAGCAGTGGCGAAGAGCACTCCCTCAGCGACATCTCGCCAGGCTGCGGCTTTGCTGAATGAAGCCCGAAGCCTGCTGAAGCAGGGCAAGTACGAGGAAGCCAAAGCCAAGGCCGAGCAGGCCCAGCAATTGGATGTCAGCTACGATCTCTTCGCCGATCAGCCGCAGATTGTTATGGCTGAGATCGCGAAGGTTGAGAATCAGAAGATCGCTGGCAACCGCAAGGGCCGCACGGTCCCGACGTTGCCGGATGCGAGTGAAGACCCCGCACCTCGCGGTCAGGTGGCTGGTCGTGATGCGGAACCGATCTCGGCTCCTGGTGCCGACGATGAACCACGCAGCCCAACCGCGAACTCGCAGCGTGAACAAGCTCGCCAACTGCTGGCACAGGCTCGTCAGGATCTCGAACAGGGACGTCTGATCGAAGCCCGCCGCAAGGCTGAATACGTCCGCGACATGGAACTGACCTTCGGAACCTTTGACGATCGACCGGAAGCCGTTCTGGCTCTGGTAGCTCAGCATGGTCCGCAGAACCAGATGGTCGCCGACGCCAGTGGTGAACCTGAGATGCTGCCTTTCAACGGCAACACTCGCTCGATGCCTGCCTCCTTCCGCAACGGCGACGCGACCAGTGCGGTGCATCCGTCCGGCGTGTCAGCGAACGATCTGTTCCGCCAGGGACAGACCGCGCTCAAGGCTGGCGATCGTAATGGGGCGTACAAGTCGTTCCTGGCTGCTCACCAATCCGGTCAGAAGCTGGATACCTTCAAAGCCCAACAGTTGCAGGACTACCTGCGTGATCTGTCTCCACGAAATGGTGGCGCCAAGATTCAACTGACCTCAGGTCAGGTGGAAGGCGAACCGGGGCCGCTGTTGCCGGAAGGCGAACCGCTCGACAACGCTCGACCGATCGACGTCGCCGCACAACGTGATCAGATCAAGTTCGACCGTCTCCGCAGCGAAGTGCTCAACGCGATGCTGCGAGCCGACACTCTGAAGGACAAACGACCCGACGAAGCGATTGACGTGCTCGACAAGGCGATGGCCGAAGTTGAGAACGCCGGCTTCGACGCTCAACGCGTTGCTCCGCTGATGGGTCAATTGCGTAAGACTCGCGGATCAGTCGAAGGATTGATGGCTCAGAAGGCCCCAATCATCGAACTGGAACGCCGCAACGCGGAAGTCAAGAAAGACATTGAAGCTGGACGTAACAACGCGATTCGTGTCCGCAAGGAATTCGCTCAACTGGTTGACGACTTCAACCGTGCGAACGACGCTCGCGACTACGCCAAGGCTCATTTGATTGCCAAGCAGGCTCGCGAACTGAACCCGGAAGATCCTGTCGCGGTCGATATGTTCTATCGGTCTCAGTTGCAGATGCGTGTGGACAGCAACGACAAACTGAAGGAACGTAAAGAGGATGCCTTCTGGCGAACTCTCGATCAGGTTGAACGCGGTCTGGCGGACAACCGGGTTGACGTGGATGAGAAGGGCTTCAAGTTTTCCGACGACTGGACGTCGAGAAGTGCAAGGCGGCGTCAGAGCTACCAACCAGACGCTCGTCCGAAGAGTGAGGACGAACGCCGGATTGAAGAAAGCCTCAGCAAGAAGATCTCGCTGCACTTTGACAACGCTCCGTTGATGGAAGTCATCAAGTACATCAGCACAACTCAGGGCATCAACGTGGCTCTGGACCGTGCCGGACTTGAGGAAGAAGGCATCACGACGAATACGCCGATCACCATCGACCTCGACAACATCATGGTGAAGAGTGCGTTGAAGCTGATGCTGGAACCGTTGCACCTGGGCTACAACGTCGAAGACGACGTGCTCAAGGTCACCAGCCACATCCGCCAGCAAGGCAAACTGGTCGCCGCCGCTTACCCTGTGGCGGACCTGGTGGTCGCGATGCGAGGCATCGCGAACAGGCAGACGGGACCATTCTCCTCGGAAGTGTTCGGCGGTCAGATGTCAGTCTCGCCGGTATCTGGAGCCCGCAACAGCGGTCAGTTCCAGGTGGCGGCGGGCGGCAGCAACGCCCTGGGCCTGGCGAGTGGCAATGGTCTGGACGTGGACCTGGGTAGTCAGGGCCAGCGTCAACAGTACGACTTTAACACTCTGGTTGATTTGATTACCTCGGTGGTTGAGCCGGGCTCGTGGCAGGAACTGGGTGGTCAGGGTCAGATTCGCACCAACGAAACGACCTTGAGCCTCGTCATCCGTCAGACCCAGCAGGTGCACCAGGAAATCGCGGATCTGCTCGAACAGCTCCGACGTCTGCAGGACCTGCAGATCACGATTGAAGTTCGATTGATCAACGTGAGCGATCGATTCTTCGAGCAGATCGGTGTGGACTTCGACTTCGACTTCCAGGACACCGTGGGCGGCCCACTGTTCAACTCGACGACCGGTGGTGCGGGCGGCGGCGGTGGTGGTGGTCAGCAAGCTCAAGGCGGCGGTTTGACTCCGCTACCACCGTTCGGTTCCCAGACTCCAGCTCAACAGCAGGGTAACCAGCAGGGTGGCCAGGCTCAGCAAGGACAGCAGCAGCAAGGTGGACAGGCTCAAGCGGGTGCCGCGGGTCAAACCTTCACCTTCCCGACGAACCGTAACCTGATGGAACGTGACAACTGGGGCCGCAACGGCACAGTGATTGGTCTGGCTAACCAGAGTGGAACGTTCACTCCGGACCTGGACCTGGCGTTCCGACAAGGTTCGTTCGACCTCGGTCTGCCTGACTTCGGTAATCCTCAAGCGACTGCCGGTATTCAGGTCGGTATGGCGATCCTCAGCGACATCGAAACGTTCTTCTTCATCCAGGCAGCTCAGGGTGATGAACGAGCCAACTTGCTGTTCGCTCCGAAGATCACGATGTTCAATGGTGACCTCGCAACCATCACGGATTCGACGCAACGACCGTTCGTGGCGTCTCTGCAACCCACCGTTGGTGCTTTCTCGGTCGGTTTCGCTCCGGTGATCTCGGTCATCAACGACGGTATCACACTCTCGGTGCAAGCTGTGGCTTCGGCTGACCGACGCTTCGTCCGACTGGCGGTCTCGCCGAACTTCAACAACCTGATCGAAATCCAGACCTTCAGCTTTGCGACGGGTGGCCTCGGCGGTGCCGGTGGTGGCCAGCAGCAGCAAGGCGGTGGCCAGCAGGGTGGCGGCCTCGGTGGCGGCCTCGGTGGTGGTGGCCTCGGTGGCGGCGGTGGTGGTGGTGGCTTGTTCGGTGTCGGTGGTATCGGTGGCGGTCCCGCCATGCAGATGGCCAAGACATCCACGAGCCGTCCGATCGGCCGCTTCGGTCGAGGTATCTCCGGAATGGATCTCCACGCCAACAACCCGATGATGGGCTTCGGCGGTATCGGTGGTGGTGGCTTCGGTGGTGGTGGTCTCGGTGGTGGCGGTGGTGCTCAAGGTCAGCAGCAGGGCAACCAGCAGGGCCAGCAAGGCCAGGGTGGTGGTGGTGGCACTGGTGCGACGACCGTGCAGCAGCCGATCATCGAAACCATCAACGTCACGACGACTGTCAGCGTGCCGGACGGTGGAACGGTGCTCCTGGGCGGTATCAAACGCCTGAAGGAAGGCCGCAACATGACCGGCGTCCCGATCCTCAACAAGATCCCCTACATCAGCCGACTCTTCAAGAACTCTGGTGTGGGTCGTGAAACGGAAAGCCTGATGCTGATGGTTACTCCTCGAATCATCATCTTCGAAGAGGAAGAAGAACTGCTCGGCATCGAGCTCGATTAACTCTGAGTCGGCAACGACTCAAACCAAGACGGGGTGCCAAGGCCGTCGTGAACAGCGGGAGTTCACGGCGGTCCTTGGTTTTTTACGGGTACAAACAATCGCCACATTTCTGCTGGCGGCGCCAAAGGAGTCGAAGAGAGCTTGAAACCTCCCTGCCGAAACCGGACATTGCGGGTGTTCTGAACGGCGACCGAAACGGGTCTTGCTACGGGCTTCAGAGCAATCGGCTGAAGTGTTCGATCGGGGAGTTGAGTGATGAAACGCTGGATGTCCGTGTGCCTGCTGCTGACCGTGCTCGCATCAGGATTCGCGACGCTGGACCTGGCTGGTTCCAGCGCGGATGCCGCTCAAAAGAGCAGCAAGCCGCTGGTCAAAGGCAAGAAGGGTGGCAAACCCCAACCGGCCAAGACAAACCTCCCTACTCAAGCTGCCAAGACCGAATTCATTGAGGTCGCCAAAGTCGACCCGGCGCTGCGTGAAACTGCCCTGCGGTCCGCCGAAAAGATCGATCGCCTGGTCGAAGGATCTTTGAAATCCGCCAACCAAAAGCCAAACGATCTGTCTTCGGATTCTGAGTTCGTCCGCCGCGTGTATCTGGATGTGACCGGGACCATTCCCACGGCGAAGCAGGCCGCGTCCTTTCTGGCCATTCGCGGTGAAAGCAAGCGAGCTCTGCTGGTCGACCAACTGCTGAACCGCCCCGGCTACGCCAGTCACTTCTTCAATTACTGGGCGGACATCCTGCGGCTGGTCGATCGCGCGAACAATAACAATTACGTGCGACCGTACGGGGACTGGGTCAAAGAGTGCCTGCGCGAGAACGTCGCTTTCGACGAAATGGTTTATGAGATGCTGACCGCCGATGGCCGCATCTTCGAGACACCGGCCGTCGGCTATGTCCTGCGAGATCAGGGCATGCCACTGGATAACCTCAACAACACCGTGCGAATCTTCCTGGGTACGCGCATCGGTTGTGCTCAATGCCACGACCACCCGTTCGACCGCTGGACTCAGAAGGAATTCTACCAACTCGCAGCGTTCACCGGTGGAGTGGAGTATCGCGCCGAACAGAAGTTGTTGACCAAGACCAATGAGAAAGACATCGACAAGCTGTTTGGCCCCAATACGCAGGAGAACCGGCAGGCTCGCAACATTCTGCGACTGAACCGCCCCGGCATCTGGGACAACGGCAAGAAGCAGTTGAAGTATCCCGAGCATTACCAGTACTCAAACGCCAAAGCTGGCGATCTGGTCACTCCCGCGGTGATCTTCGGAGCGGCAGCGCCGACCAAGATCGATCCCAAGGACCGTCGCGAAATCTTCGCTGACTGGGTCACTGACAAGAACAACCCGCGCTTTGCGATGACGATTGCGAATCGTCTCTGGAAGCGCATGCTGGGCGTTGGCCTCTTTGAACCTGAAGACGATTTGCGGGACGACACCAAGCCGACGAACCCGGAACTGATGGACTTTCTGGTCAGCGAGATGCGGCGGGTTGATTTCAACCTCAAGGAATTTCAACGCATCATTCTGCTGACCAAGACCTATCAGCGTCAGGCGTTCTACGGAAACCGCGATCCAGAAAAGCCGTACCTGTTCCCCGGACCGATGCTGCGTCGCATGACCGCAGAGCAGGTGTGGGACTCGCTGCTGACGCTGACGATGGAAGATCCTGAGAAAGTGCTGCGTCCGGAAGACGACAAGTATCAGGAGATCGTGGCCCTGCAGCCGGGAACGACAGCCGAAGACGTTGTGGATCGCGCCAAGAAACTGGACGAGTACAACAAGGAAGAAGGCAAGGCCCGACAGAAGCGGCTCTACAAGGGCAACGAACTGGTGCGAGCTTCAGAACTGCCGCAACCGCTGCCCGGCGGGCACTTCCTGCGCGAGTTCGGGCAGAGTGATCGCGGCGTGATTTCCGACAGCCACACCGATGGCACCGTGCCGCAACTGCTGGCCATGTTCAACGGCCCGGTAACGCACATGATGCTGGAAGAAGGCTCGGTGATCTTCAATGAAGTCGTGGCGAAGAAGACACCTCAAGAGCAGGTGGACACGATCTTCCTCAGCCTGCTGTCTCGACATCCCACTGAGTCGGAAAAAGTCACCGCGCTCAAGGAGATTCGTGAAGCGAAGGCGGCCGGCTACGGCAACATCATCTGGGCGTTGCTCAATACCCGCGAGTTCCTGTTCATTCAGTAGGCCGCTAAGGCGGGCCGTTGATCGCGGCACCACAGTTCACGAAAGGTCGGAGTGTCCCATTCGCCCGCTGAGTCGCCGTCCGTCGAGGTCGTCGTGTTGTGCAGCGACCTGTTTTTCGGGTCGCAGATTGATGGGGCAGCTCAGATCTCGCAGGTGCCGACTCGACTGGTCGACGACGTCGCAGGCGCAGTGGCGGCGATCCGGTCAGCAGACGTTAAACTCCTGATCGTGGATCTGGAGAACCCCGGTCTGGAGTTAAACTCTCTGATTGAGCAACTTGGTGCGAACCGTCCGCGGTTGCTGGGTTTCTATCCTCACGTTCGCAAAGATCGGCTGGCTGCAGCGGAAGCGGCCGGCTTTGACGAAGTCATCAGCCGCGGGCAGTTTTCCGCTCAGCTCGTCGAGATTCTAAAGTCCGTCCGAAAGTAAAAGGTCAAGAAGACATGGTGCGTGCCGCAATTCTGGGAGCGACGGGTTACACAGCTCTGGAAGTCATCAAGCTGCTGCTGCGAAACCCGGAAGTGCAAGTCACGGCCGCGACCACACGGCAGGAAGGCTCTCCGTCCATTGCCAGCATTCATCAGTCGTTGACCGGGCGTCTGGATCTGAAGTGCGAGGACTTGTCGCCGCAGCAGATCGCCGAGCGCGCCGACTACGCGTTTTGTTGCCTGCCGCACGGCGCGAGTACCGCCGTCATTCCTCAACTGCTGGATGCGGGCGTGAAGGTCGTGGACCTGAGTGCCGACTATCGACTTGATGACGCCGCCGTCTATCGCGAGTGGTACGGGCAGGAACACGGCGACCCGGCGCGATTAGGCAAAGTGGTCTACGGTCTGCCCGAGTTGTTCGGTGACCGCATTCCCGGCCAGAACCTGATTGCGAATCCTGGCTGCTACACCAGCACGGCCATTCTGGCACTGGCTCCCTTGCTGGTCCGAAAACTGGTCGAACCGACCGGTATCATCGTCGATGCCAAGAGCGGCGTGTCCGGCGCAGGCCGAGCCCCCAAACAGAACTTTCTCTACTGCGAAGTGAACGAAAGCTTGTCGGCGTACGGTGTCGGCAAGCATCGGCATCAGCCCGAGATCGAGCAGATTCTTTCGACAGCCAGCGGTCAGTCGGTCGACGTGATCTTCACGCCGCACCTCATTCCGATGGATCGCGGCATACTTGCAACGATCTATGCCAAGCCGACCTCTACAGCGACAGACAAAGAATTGCTGGCCACGATGCGTGAGTTCTACGCCGGCAAGCCCTTCATTCGCGTTGTGGACCACCTGCCCGCGACCAAAGACGTTTCAGGAACGAACTTCGTCCACATCACCGTGCGACGCACGAAGGGTTATCTGACGCTCGTCGCAGTGCTCGACAACTTGATCAAGGGCGCTTCCGGCGTCGCGGTCCAGAACTTCAATCTGATGGCCGGCTTCCCGGAGACGACAGGGCTGCTTTAACGGCTAGTCGATCAGCAGTTGTTGCAGTTCCGGAATCGACTGCGTGAGTTCCTCGCGGATGAGGTCGGCGATTTCGCCCGCCCCCCACGGCGAGAAATGAACCATGTCGCCTGCGCTGAACAACACGAGCGTGCCGAGAACTCCCAACTCCTGTTGCAATTGCAGGGTTGCCGCGTGTGCATCAATGCGCAGGACATCCAGCGGTGATGAGTCTTCGCTCAGCATCGCGTCCGCGTAGTCCTGCATATCGGACGCAACAAGCTGTCCAGTCAGGTCCAGCGTGAACTTCGGAGTGGGCGTTACCAGAACAGGACGAACAGTGCGCGCCAACGGATTACCTGCGGCGTCTACGGTCGGCTGCCCCTGAGCTTCTGACACCATCCGCGCCAGGTTGCTCTCGTACTCTGCTAACGATTGAGCGGCAGGCTTCGGCGGCTTCTGGCGATTGACTTCGTAGTACTCGTTGCGACCGAATTGCATCAACACGTAGTCCGGCCGCGAATCCAGCACGACGCGCCAGCGTCCTTCGTCGTAGAACTCCTTCGCCGTGCGCCCGGAAATGGCCTGGTTCACGACGACGACTTGAGCAGCGTCAAAGCCCTCGACTAGAGACTGTCCCCAACCACCCAGAGAGTTCTCGACCAGATCTCCTGACAAGTCTCGGACGAGCGAATAACTCTGCGCTGTGGAATCTCCGATCACCACGATGCGCATCGGATTGACCGAGTGCCGATCAACGCTGACGTCAAAGTCTTCGACATCACCCGTCGACGAGCCGACGTTCAGAATGTCTGCGCCCGAGCCACTCAGCAACGTGTCGTTCAGTCGGCTGCCAATCAGCGTGTCGTTGCCGTCACCGCCTTCGAGCGACACCGGAACGAGCGATTCCCGGGCGTCGATCACGTTGTTGCTGGGGCCGCCGATGACCTGCACGAGTTCGGCGGTGTCATCGAAGATCCGCGTGCCCATCACGGCTTCCGCGCCCAGCAACGCATAGCGGGCGACGGTCACGGTGCTGTCTGTCGTCTCCGAGATCGTGTCGTTGCCGGCCTGGCCATACAGGTAGTCGATTAAACCACCACCACCAGTGAGAGTGTCGTCACCCTCGTTGCCGTAGAGCGTATCGTTGGAGGGTAGGTTGATCCCGTCGAAGACGGCATCATCGCCCCACATCCGATCATTGCCGCGACCTCCCAGCAGCGTATCGCGCCCGGCCTGTCCATAGAGGGAATCGTTACCACGCCCGCCGACCAGACTATCTGCCCCGCCCGCGCCGTGAATCGACAAAGGCAGGTCAGAATTGCTGGCGTCAATGCGATTGGCTCCGTCGCTGCCCACGATCTTCGCCGCTTCGATTCGCGTCAGCAGATCAGCGCCAAAGGACGTTACACCGGACGCATTGCGAATTGTGAGTGCTGTCGCTGTGGCATCGACATAGGCCAAAGCGAGATCCAGTGACTCGACCACGACATCGCCCATGCCGTCGCCGCCATCGACGCTATCGGTGCCCAATCCGCCGCCAAGGCTGTCCGCACCGGCTCCGGCATCGAGCGTGTCGTTACCATCGTTGCCATACATGACATCGTTGCCGTCATTGCCGAACACCAGATCGTTGCCCGGCAAAGATGACGCGTCGCTAGTCAGATCATCGCCGAAGATCCGGTCGTTGCCTCGACCGCCCAGCACGACGTCGTTGCCATTCTGACCGTAGATGGTGTCATTCCGCAGTCCACCGTTAATGGTGTCTGCACCGTTGCCGCCAAAGATCGACAGCGGCAGCGTCGAGGTACTGCCATTGATGGTGTTCGCTCGGTCGTCACCGAAAATGCGAACCAGCTCAATCTCGGACAGTTGATCCGAGCCGTAAGGCGTCAGCCCGTTGCTATCTCGGATTTGCAGGCGTGTGGGCGACGCATCGATCACGACACTCAGATAGCTGAGGTTCTCGACAGCCAGATCGACGTCTCCACTGCCGCCAGTCAACGTGTCGTCATCGAGTCCACCGCTGAGGCTGTCGATACCCGCTCCGCCATCCAGCACATCGTTGCCCCCTTCACCGAGCAGACGATCCTGGTCGCTATCACCGGACAGCGTGTCGCCACCAAGTCCGCCGAGCAGTTGATCGTTACCCTCGTCGCCTCGCAGTCGGTCGTTGTCCTGAGCACCCACAAGGATGTCATCGCCGGGACCGCCCCACAGGTCATCGTTGTGCTGGTCGCCGAAGAGCAAATCCCGACCAGCTTCCCCGAACAGGACGTCCCGCCCTTCGCCACCACGAGCTACGTCAGCATCCGAACCGCCTCGCAACGTGTCGTCGCCACCGTGACCATTGAGGAAGTTCGGATCGTCGCCGCCCTCAAGGCTGTCGTTCCCGCCGTTGCCGTAAAGGGAGTCCACTCCACCGTCACCATGCAGTGTGTCGTTGCCGGCATCGCCAGTGACCAGATCGTTCCCGGCACCCGCGCTGATGCTGTCGTTCTGGGAACCGCCATAGAGGCTGTCATCGCCGACACCACCGCTGATGCTGTCATTTCCCGCTGAACCAAAAACGCAGTCATCTCCCGCACCGCCGACCAGGACGTCGGGTCCAGGCGAACCGCTGATTGAATCGTTCCCATCCCCGCCGTTGATGCTGACGTGCCGCGCGTTGAGAAAGCCAGTCAGGTCGATGACATCCTGGCCGGCATCTCCCTGAATACTGATCTCGGTGATGAGCGCCGCGTCGCTGCTACTGAGCACCTCGTCCTGTGCGAGGTTGCCTGCGGCGTCAAATCGCGCGATGCGGGTGGCGCCTGAATCTGCCTGATAGGTCATGGCCAGCGTGTGAGCCGCTGGAATCGCGATGCTCAAGGCCGTCGGACAGACACGTGCTTCGAGCCTCTGCAGTGGTGAGTTCAACCCGCAACTGACAACCGGAATGTGAGCGCGTGGCATTCTTCGTCGCAGTCGACGCAGCGAAGTCAACCAGTCCATCAGTCCCATCGTGGTCTCACACTCACATTGGCGGCTATGCGATGCTGAAGAAACTCATCCAATCAACGTTGAGCAATTTGCCTCCATCAGCGAGGCTGTTCGTATGGCACCGAGACGCTCTTGCGGTAGGCAGAACGGTCGTTGCGACCGGCAATGTCACAAAGTTCCGAAGAGTCGCCCGACCTACCTGTCAAACAGGTATCTGCCGCAGCCGGAATTGTCTGTCCCTAAGATCGGCAGTTCGCCTCCGGATGGTTGCATGATTGGCACCGGTTCATCTTCGATCCCGCCGCTGGACTAGCCGGAACGCCAAAGTTCCGCGCCCAGGAAAGGATCGACCGCTCCTTGCCGGGGCAGAGGCACGTCAAGCGGACAGACAACTGTTCAAAGCCTTTTCAACCAATTTGAAATCGTTGTCCGAAACGGCAAGGTGCGCTTTGACGCCCTCTTCCAGCGGCCCCTATATTCGAAGATCAACTTTTCCTGATGAGTTGGCTTTGCCGACTCATCACCAGCCATAAAGTCTCCCCAAACAGCCCGCACGTTTCCGCCAGCGCGTTCATGCCTTGTCTTGCTTGTGACTGGTTCCGCTGAAACAGGCTCATGAGCACCTCACTGCGACACACCTTCGGAGCATTGCATGCCTGCTCGTTCTTTCTCTGCCAAGTGGAGTGTGGTGGCACTCACCGGACTGGTCTCGCTGACAAACTCGACCACCGTGTTTGCTCAAGCAGCCCCGACGATTGGTTCCACATCACCTCAGGCTGTCGCTCCGGGCGGGTCCACGAACTTGAAAGTTCGCGGCGCCAACCTCGCCGGCGCAACTCAGCTCTGGAGCAGTTTCGCGGGCGAAAGTTCGCTGGCCGCTGATGTTGCGGACAACGGCAAGAACGCTGGAGAAGTCACGTTCAAAGTCGCCCTGCCATCAAACGCTCCGGTTGGCATCTACGGCGTGCGAGTCGCCACTCCCGGCGGAACATCGCCGCTGCGGTTGGTGATGGTCGACGACCTCCCGTCCGTCGCCGCGACCGGGCAGAACGTAAAGCCCGAGTCGGCTCAGGAATTGACTCTGCCAGCAGCCGTAGATGGCTCCATCCCGTCGCTCGGTATGCACTACTACAAGTTCAAGGCGGAAGCCGGTCAGCAGATTTCGATTGAGGTCGTTGCTCGGCGGCTTGGCTCGGCGCTCGATCCGATTGTTCGGTTGCTCAATGCCAAAGGCCGCGAACTGGCCTACAGCGATGACGCGCCCGGCCTGCGATCGGACTCTCAGTTTAGCTACACGTTCAAGGACGCCGGTGACTACGTCGTCGAACTGCGCGACATCCAGTATCGCGGCGGCGATTTCCCGTACCGGCTGCGCATTGGTGACTTCCCCCAGATTTCCGCTCCGTTCCCGATGAGCGTTCAGCGCGGTCAAACGGCGAAGGTCACGCTCAGTGGCCCGAACGCAGCGGACGTTGCGCCAGTCGATGTCGCCGCGCCGGCTGATCCGACCGTGAACTGGGTCACCGTTTCCGGCAAGCGACCGAACGGCAAGAGCAGTGGCTTCACGTTGCTGAAGGTCAGCGATCGCCCCGAAGCGGTTGAGACCGAACCCAACAACGAACTCGCTCAAGCGACCCGTGTTGAACTCACTCAAGGCATGAACGGCCGCATCGAGAAAGCGGGCGACGTTGACCACTACATCTTCGCCGCCAAGAAGGGCCAGGCGGTTACCTTCAAGGCCATTACGCAACGCTCGGGTGCTCCAACGGCGGTCTATCTGCGGCTGTTGAATAAATCCGGTGGCCAGATTGCGGCCAAGGAAGACTTCGGAGCCGGCGACGCAGCGTTCAACGCGACATTCCCTGAAGACGGGGAATACGTCCTGGCCGTCGAAGACCTGCATCGTCGCGGCGGTGCCGAGTTCATCTACCGGGTGGAAGTCGATCCGACACAACCGGGCTTTGAACTGAACGTCTCGGCCAACACGATCAATATCGGCGCGACGTCCACAGCGGCGATCTACGTGAATGCCACTCGGCAGAACTACGCGGGACCGATTCAGGTCTCCGTCGAAGGACTACCCGAAGGCGTCACCGTGGTGCCAACGGTACTGGGACCGGGAGCGGTTACCACCGTTCTGACGGTGCGTAGCAACGCAGAAGCCGCGACAAATCGCTCCGTCCCGGTCCGAGTTGTTGGCACCGCGAAGATCGGCGAGCGCGAGGTGAAAGTCGCAGCCGACACGGAGCGTGCACTGAAGACCGCGTTCAGCAATGTGGCTTGGGCGCCCGCGAATCTGGACGAACACGTTGCTCTGGCCGTAGGAGCCAAGCCCGCTGTTCGCTTCCGAGCGGAACCCGCCGAAGTGGTCTTCGGTCCCAGCCTGCAAGCGAACGTGAAGCTGATTGTCGATCGCAATCAGGGATTTGATGAAGTCGTCAACTTTGCCGTGATTACTCAAGCCGCTGCGCCCCCAGTTCCCGTGATGGGTGGCCTGCCCGCCAATGTCACTGCTGAGCTGAAGCCGATCGCCAAGGGCACGAACGAAATTGAGATCGTGCTGAAGGCTACCGACAAAGCCGCGTTGGGCGATTTCACCCTGGCCTTCAACGGCACGATCAAGCAGGGAAATCAGACTGTGACGGAAGCAGTTCCGGGCATCACACTGAAACTGCAGGAACATCTGAAGGTCACCGCAATGCCCGTCGCCGACAAAGTTGCCGCAGGCGGGACGATCAACATGAAGGTCACGATCGCTCGAAACCCCGCGCTGAAGGGTGATGCGGTGGTGACATTTGCAAATCTTCCCAAGGGTGTGACCGCGGCAGCGGCTACAATTCCAGCGGACAAGAATGAGGTCGAAGTTGCGCTCACAGTTGCGGCCGACGCCGCCAAAGGGGCAGTGAATAACATTCAGGCGAAGGCCGAAATCACCGTGGGACAAGCCAAGTTCGCGGGAACCTCAGCCAACGCGGCCCTGACAGTGGAATGATGAAGTTGTAAGACTGAGTTGGAACGACAAGTTATCCGCTCCTTCCCTGGGAAAGGACGTCACATGATTTCGATTCGTGGATGGCTGGTTCGGACGGCTTGCGGAATCGCTCTGTTGAGCGGTGTTTCGCAAGCGGCAGATCAGGAACTGCCGACCGAGCTGACTATTGAAGTCGGGAAGTTTGAACTGACCGGCAGCCGGTCGCAGCAGCAACTGGTCGTCAGTGGCAAGTTTGCGAACGGACAGGTTCGCGACGTGACGGATCGAGTTGAGTTCAGCTCATCTCAGCCGCAGGTCATTGCGATCAGCGGGCAACTCGCGAAGCCTGCCGCCGACGGTACAGCAGTCATCAGCGCCAAGCTCGGCAATGCTTCAGCGACGGTTGAAGCCACCGTCAAAGACTTCGGCAAGACGCAACCCGTCAGCTTCAAGAACGACACACTCGCCGCCCTGACGAAGGCCGGTTGCAACATGGGAGCCTGTCACGGCTCGCCATCCGGCAAGGGCGGTTTCCGTCTGTCTCTGCGTGGCTTCGATCCGCCGCTCGATATCCTGACGCTGCGCAGCGAGTTCTTTGGTCGCCGCACGAATCCTCTGAAGCCATCCGAAAGCCTGATCCTGCAGAAGGCTCTGATGGAAGTGGCTCACGGTGGCGGCAAGCGACTCAACAAGGGTGATGCGGCGTACCTCGCGCTGCACGACTGGATCAAGGAAGGCCTGCAACTGGACGCAGCCGAAGTGCCCGATCTGGTAAAGGTCGAAGTCGGCCCCGCGGTTCGCACACTGAATCATCCGGCGTCCCGACAGCAACTCTTCGTGAAGGGTACGTTCAGCAACGGCGCGACGCGCGACCTGACGGCCCTGACGGTGTTCAGCTCGTCGAACGAATCAGTCGCGACGGTCACGCCAAACGGTCTGGTCGAAAAGATCGGTCGCGGTGAGACTGCCATTCTCGCCCGCTATCTCGACAAGATGGCAACGTCTTACGTCACGTTCCTTGAAGACGTCCCCGGCTTCCAGTGGAGCAATCCGCCGGAGCAGAATTTTGTCGACAACCTGATTTTCAAGAAGCAGAAACAACTACAGATTCTGCCGTCCGACGTTTGCTCGGATGAAGAATTCCTGCGTCGCTCGTACCTCGATCTGACCGGACGTCTGCCGAAGATCGAAGAGACTCAAGCATTCATGGCCGAGGCCTCACCAGACAAGCGAGCCAAACTGGTCGATCAATTGCTCGACAGTGATGACTTTGCCGAATTCTGGACGCTGAAGTGGTCCGACGTGTTGCGATCGAATAACGCGAAGGTCACCGCTACGGGAGCCCAGAAGTTCCAGCGCTGGATCTATGACGGCGTTCGAAACGATCGCGGATTGGATGTGTTTGCTCGCGAACTGCTGACGGCTACCGGCAGCGTCTACGAGAACCCTCCAGCCAACTACTGGCGCGCCAGCCGTGATCCTCAGGACGCGACCGAAACGACTGCTCAACTCTTCCTTGGCATTCGCATTCAATGTGCGAAGTGTCACAACCATCCGTTCGAACGCTGGAGCCAAGACAATTACTACGGCATCGGCGCCGCGTTCTCACGCATTGGTCGTCAGAAGATTGGTGATGCTCCGGCCAACCAGCCATTTGACGAAGTGATCTACGTAACGAAGAGCGGTGAAAGCACTCAGCCGCGCACTGGCAAGCAGATGAAAGTGCACCTGCTCTTGAAGGGTGATGTCGATGTGCCTGCGGACTCCGATCGTCGAGCGGTCTTCGCCGAATGGCTGACAGCCGGGGATAACCCGTTCTTTGCCAAGGCAAGCGTCAACAGGATCTGGGGCCATCTGATGGGCCGCGGCATCGTGGAACCCGTCGATGACTTCCGCGACTCCAACCCGCCGTCGAATGCCGAGTTGCTCGACGAACTGGCCAAGCAGTTCGTGCAGAACAAGTTCAGTCAGAAGTGGGCGATTCGCACCATCATGACCAGCCGCACGTATCAACTGTCGTCCAAGAAGAACAACTTCAACGCGAACGACGAGATCTACCATTCGCACGCGACGACTCGTCTGCTGTCCGCCGAGCAACTGCTCGACGCGATCTGTCAGGTGACGGCCGTCAGCGAAAGCTTTGGCGGTTCACCCGTCGGCACGCGAGCCGTCCAGTTGGCCTCACCGCCAACGGACCACTACTTCCTCAAGGTGTTCGGTCAACCACAACGTGAAATGGCTTGTCAGTGCGAGCGGTCTTCAGACTCGAACCTGTCGCAAGCCCTGCAGATGATCAATGGCCCGACGGTTCACAACAAACTGCGAGACGCCAACGGCCGCATTCACTCGATGGTCAAAGCCGGTAAGACCGACGACGAGATCATCGCCACGCTGTATCTGGCTGCGTTGAGTCGCAACCCGGTAGCTGCCGAAGTGGAAGCCGCCAAGAAGCACATCGCCAACAACCAGGACCGCTCACTGGCTTTGGAAGACGTAGGTTGGGCGATCCTGAACTCGAAGGAGTTCCTGTTCCAGCATTAATCGCCCAGCTCGCTGAGCGATCGAATCAAGGACCACTCGCCACAACGAGTGGTCCTTTTCTTTTTGAGTGAGTTCCATCGTGGTTGGAGTCAGGCCAGCCTTGGAGTGCTCCGGCTTGACGGAGCCCTCCATCCCTTGCGGCGAGGTGACTACGAATGCCAACGGACCTGAGCCGTGAAGCATGCGCTATCGAAAAGAGGCTTCATCCGAAGGCGTGTGGACGTTCGCATCCGACTCTTCAGCCAGACTACTTTCCGCAAACAATGGAGGGCTGAGTCAAGCCTCAGCACTCCAGGGTTAGCCAGTGCGCAGGGATGTACGGATAGGAACGCGCAAGTGGTGGGAGAGAGAGGTAATGAAGGCGAGCAAGGTCTGCTTGCGAATCGTCTCAATAATCCGCAATCGCACCATCGGGATGCCTGCCGCGAGTTGGCCACTCCGGCGGTGAAGGCTTCTTGGAGAGTTCCAACAGCACTGCTTCATCGACCTCGCAGCCGATGCCCGGTTCCTGCGGCAGTGAAGCGTAGCCGTCCATGTCGACCGTCCAGCTCTTTTTCATCAGACCCGGCGGAGTGATGCTCGGGTAGTACTCGTGAATCAGGAAGAACGGGATCGACGCGCTGACATGCAGGCTGGCGGTCGCTCCCATGTCCGTCGTGACGCAGTGAGGCGCCAGCGGCACGTGATAGGCTTCGCCGAGGATTGCAATCTTCCTCATCTGCGAGATGCCGCCGGTGTGAGCACAGTCCACCTGCAGAATGTCCGCGACGCCTTCTTGGAGATACGCGATCACTTCCCAGATCGTCCGAGCCTGCTCACCCACCGCGAGCGGAATCGCAATGTGCTGCTTGAGTCGTTTGAAGACCTCAATGTTGCCCGGCACTGCGGGCTCTTCGATGTAAAGCAGGTCATACGGCTTCACGGCAGCCGCGAACTGCATCAGGAACGGCGGTGGCATCGCGCAATGCGCGTCGAACATGATGAGTCCATCCGGCCCCAGCCGCTTGCGAGCATCCTCAACCTGTTTCACAAAGCCTTCGATCTGCTGCGGCGACCCAGCGAATGGCTGCGGTCCGGCTCCGATCTTGGTGGCTTTAGGACTCGGGTACATCAGCACCTTGTCGCGCGTCGGACCTCCCAACAATCGATAGACCGGCACGCCCCACAGTTTGCCCGTGATGTCCCACAACGCCATGTCGATACCGGCCAGCGTGTGAGTCATGAATGGCCCGCCGCGCATATCCCGGTGCGAGCGATAGATCTTCTGCCAGAGATGCTCAATACGCGTCGGGTTCTCGCCGTCCAGCAGTTCGAAGATCGACCGTGCCAACGTTGCCGCCGTGTTCATTTCCAGTTGGTCGATCTCGCCCCAGCCAGTGATACCGTGATTGGTTTCCAGCTTGAGGAACACTTTGCGACCAACCGGAGTCGCGGTCAGCTTCGTCAGTTTGATCGACGAAGTGCGGTCAGCCACATTCGCCGCCGGGTTGTTGCCGTTGTCCGCTCCCAGAGCAGCGTTCAAATCACCTTTGAAGGCCGCGGCCGTGAGACAGCCTGCGGTGAGCGTTCCCATGGATGTCAGCCAATCGCGTCGCGTAGTCATACGAGAATCCTGTTGAAGCTGGTGCCGGTAATAAGCCAGAACGAACAACTCAGCGCGACTCGTATTGCATTAAGCCTCCACTCTGAAGTCTGGCCGTGACCGAAACTGTCCAAGTGAATCGACTCGTCGCGTCTTCCGCGTGGCAACCGCACGCAAAGCGTCGTCGAACTTGGACTTCTTACTGTGGCTCCTATGATTCCCGTTGTGTTAGTCTCGGGAACATCCTTGAAGGAGCCACCTATGAAGTTGACTCGTATTGTGCTGGGCGTTGTTGCGCTCGCGATAACCTGGTCTGCCATTGCCGTTGAAGCCGCCGAGCCCGCCAAGAAAGCCCGCGTGTTGATGCTCTCACAGAGCGTTGAGTTCACTCACGGCCCAGTGAAGCGTAAGGGTGATGAACTCAGCCTCGCTGAAGTCGCGATCACTCAACTCGGTCAGCAGTCGGGACTCTTCACCACGACCTGTTCGCAGCAGTTCACGGACTTCAATAAAGAGAACCTGAAGAACTACGACGTTGTGGTCTTCTACACGCAGTCAGCCAAGCCGCTGCCGATCAAAGCCGAAGACGCGAAGTACTTCTCTGATGAATGGCTAAAGCAGAAGGGCCATGCGGTCATCGGCTTCCACTCAGCGACGGATACCGCTCGCAACAATGATCCCAATGACAAGTGGTATCGCGACATTCTCGGCGGCACGTTCGCCGGTCATCCGTGGAACGCGGGCGAAACCGTGACCATCACCGTCCACGACACCAAGCATCCGGCGACGAAGATGCTGGGCGAAGAATTCCAGATCAAGGACGAGATCTATCAGTACGACAACTTTGTGCCCGAGAACGTGCACGTGCTGATGAGCCTCAACATGGAGAAGTGCAAGACGAAGGCCGCGCGGCATGTGCCCGTCTCTTGGGTGCGAACCTTCGGCGATGGCCGGCTGTTCTACACCAACCTCGGTCATAATGATTCCACCTGGGCCGACAAGCGGTTCCAGGAGCACACGGAAGGTGGCATTCGCTGGGCGCTGGGTCTGGTCGAAGGCGACGCAACGCCGAATCCAGATGTCTCCAAGGCTCACGAAGAAAAGTCCAAGGCCGCTGCGGCAGCCAAGTAACGTTCGGGTTTCCGAAATGTCGTCTGTCCCCGGTCACCTGGTCGGGGACAGACGGACGTGCCATCGGGTGCGATAAGCTCCGGAAAAATCTCTGATGCCTGCGGGCATCACTCAGCCTACTTTTGTGATGGCCAAATCTAATGTTTGAAGTTTCCCAGCAGATTGAGTTTTGTTACGGCCATCGATTGCTGAACTACGACGGCAAGTGCAAGCACCTCCACGGACACAACGGCAAAGCCGTGATCGTGCTGCAGGGCGAGCAACTCGACAGCCGCGGCATGCTGGTCGACTTTTCGGACATCAAAAAATCCGTGCGCACGTGGATCGATAATGAACTCGATCACCGCATGATCCTCTGTCAGGATGATCCGGTTGTGCCGTTTCTCAAGCAGCAGGGTGAGCCATTATTGCTGCTCAAGGAAAATCCCACGGCTGAGAACATTGCCAAGCTGATTTTTGAATACACTCGCCAACAGGGGTTCCCAGTCGTTGAAGTGCGACTCTGGGAAACTCCGAACGCATTCGCCACGTATCGCGACTGACGCGTCAACTTTGTGTGCCTTTCAGCGGCACGGCAGCGGGATCGACCATGCAGCAACTGACTCGCCGACAGGCTCTGCGGACCATGTTCTGCGCCAGCGCCGCGCTGACGCTCAATCTGCAATCGCGCAGTCTGAGCGCTGCGGATTTCTCGTCGTGCGATCAGCATATGCTGTTGCTGGGAGATTTCGGCAGCGGCAACACCAAGCAACGCGAAGTTGCTGTGGCGATGCAGGAGTACGTCAAGAAGAACCAGCTCGCGACTTCCGGCATGATGCTGCTGGGCGATAACTTCTACAGCAAGATGGAAGGTGGAGTCCGGTCGCCGCGCTGGAAGACGGGCTTCGAAGACATGTACCCGTCTAGTGTTTTTCCTGGGCCAGCGTGGGTGGTGCTGGGAAATCACGATTACGGCGACAACGCGGGCGGTGATCGCGTTCAACTCGAGTACGGAAAGCTCAACCCCTGGAGCCGCTGGACACTGCCCAGCAAGTGGTATCGCTTTGATTTCCCCGCTCACAATCCGATCGTCACGTTCCTGTGCCTCGACAGCAATCTGCCCTCGCGCAGTATCAGCACGAGCACCAGCGCGGTCTTGAAGCCCGCGAAGGCTCCGACCACTCTGTCGAAAGAAGAAGAGGCGGCGCAACTCGCGTGGCTGAAGTGCGAACTGGTGAGACCGCGCGCTCGCTTCACGGTCGTCGCGGCACACCACCCGCTCTACAGCAACGGAGCCCACGGCGACGGCAAGACGCTCATCAATCAGTGGGGCGGCCTGTTGCAGCAGTACGGAGTGCATGCCTACCTGTGCGGCCACGATCACGACTTGCAGCACTTGGAGATCAAGGGACTCAATACTTCCTTCGTACTCTCCGGCGGCGGTGGAGCAAAGATCCGCGACGTCAGCACCAAGCGACAGGCGGCCTTCGCGAAGACCGTCCACGGCTTCACACACCTGCAGATCAACTGCGAGCGTCTGCTGTTCCGCCACATTGATCCCGCAGGCAATCAGTTACACGCCTTCACAAAGAAGGTTGATGGCAGTATCTCTGTGCTGAGTTAGTCATCAGTGCCTTCGCTGTTTGAAATTCCGCCGTTGCTGAATTTCGCTCCGAGCCGGCTGTTGGAGGGAGAATCATGCGTTCGCGGGCCTCTCGAGGATGGTTCTGCACATTCGCAGTCTCGCTGCTCTGTGCGTCGTTCTATGCAGGTTTTGTTACCGCGACCGGTCAATTGCATAAAGCTCTGGCAGTTAAGGCTGCATCTACCAATAGGCAGGCCGACTTGCGAGCCGAAGTTCGGATCAAGTCGTTCGGGCGCGACAAATGGATATATCACGAAGTAACATCTTCTAATGAATGGGTAATCAGTCACCTTCATTCGTTATTTCCCGGCGGCAGAGGCGAGTTAATACCCAATCCCGAATCATTGAGACGGGATTTATTGCCTCGGAGCGAAGGTGACTGTTACCTGGTTGAGGTAGCTCCAAATGCTCGCGGCAACAAGGGGCAGTTCGTTGTATGGTCCAAAGACGGTGTTGAGTATTGGTCCGCGTCCAACGAAGAGCATCGAGTTTACGGCAGCTTCCGTTTGTTTCTGGAGTGGCTGCGGGTGCGTCGCGCCTTGGAACTGGACCGCGAGATCACTGCTGACGAGCGCGCTGCCTATGCTCAGGTCTTGATCAACAATTTGCGGCAGCAAGAATCTATCTATCTCCGCAGAGACGCAGTTAGCGACTTACTCAAGCTGGCGATCAAAGACGTTCCTCAGCCTTGGCTATTCAGGCCTGAGCCTTCGAAGTTTCTCCGAGTCCATCGATTTGCTTGCGGCCCGTCAAAGTTTGACCCGCAAACGCTGCTGGAATTAAATAGGTTGAAGTTTGAAGAATTGCTTGATGACCGAGTCAATTCAGATATTTATCAGCTTTGGAATCTGACGGCGGACCAGCAGACAATTGATCGCCTCGTCGAAAAACTTCGAGAAGCGACTACGCCCGGGGAAGCTGAGTGGTTGGAATGCAGCTTGAGAGCTTGCATCGGCTTGCCTGACGACGGATGTCAGTTTCCACCTTTCTGTGTTGTAGGGAGAGATAACGCGCAACACGAACGGGAAGTATTAGAATCGCGAACTCGCATTTTGGCCTGGTACGACCAATGGGCAGCACTCAGCCAATCCGCCCGCCAAGATGCCGTTGTAGCGATGTGGCTGGACGAGTTGGTGAATCCAAAACTAAGGCCGGAAGATGTGTTTGCGGCGGGGCAACTGGGACGACTTCAGAACCTCTTAGGACGCGGCACGGTGCTCCTGCCGACAATCGACGCTGCGCAACAACACACTGCGGACTTGTCTTTGCGAGGCTCGTTAGAGTTCGTCAAAGTGTTTTGGACTGGTGAACTCAACGAGCAACTGGTTACTGAACTTCTAGCAGGTGACGAGCATCAGCAATCCATCGCCTGCGACATCATCGCAGTGACGGGCAGTACATCGTGGAAAACCGAATTGAACGAACTGCTCAATTCCCAAAAGTTCGCGAACTCAAAGCGGCCTTGGATTCCGGTCGTTGAAAAAGCGGCGAGTGCCCTCGTGGTATGCCACGGTCGCGACTCGCTGCCACTAATCACTGCCGCGAAAAGCGTGAACCGCCACACGGTTCAACGTGCGATTCAGCACTTGGAAGTCCCTTCGCAGCGATACTGAAATTGCCAATTCAGCCCTCGACCAGGCCGTCCATGCGGATGACTTCGAAGGCGTTGCCTTTGACTCGTTTGATCGTGCTCACCGCGTCGTTGTCCCATTTGGGATGGTGAGCGCCGCTGATGAACCAGTCGCTGCCGTTGTCCGCGAGGATCATGCCGTACTTCTTCAGAGCCCTCAGGATGACTTGAGCCTCAGAAGGAAATCGCGAGATATCAAAATCCTTGTTCAACCGAACGCGCATGCCCATCGGGGGCAAGTTCCTGTCCTTGGATTTACTCGCCCAGTGCGTCGCCGGAGGCACATAGCCTCGACGCGTCTTCCGGCAGGTGAAACGCAGTGCGTGGCGGATTTCTTTCTGTTCAACGACTTCATCGTAGCGCACCAGACCCGGCAAGATTGGCAGGCCAGCGGCGTCTGCAGAGGTCCAACCAGCGGGGCGGAGTTTGTTGGAGTTCAGGTCAAAGATCGCTCCTGAGCCGACCTTGAAGCCGTTGCCGTCACGGAAGCAATGAAACATTTCATAGAGCTTCCAGTTGTCTCGATCGACGACGAGGATGTGCCGATCACTGTCCGTCGGAGCATCCGCTCCACCCTCGATCGGCGCATCCAGCGGTACAGGGTACGGCCCGGGATCGCTTTCATCGGGGTACTCGAACTTCACGGGCACGCGCGGCTGGTTGCCTCCCACCACGACGTAATGAAAACCCATCGGGCGGTTTTCCCAGAACGAACCGAAGTCGGGATGCAGATGACGGTCCAGCCCGATGCTTTGCACCAAAGCCGCCGAGGCGGGATCAACCGGCGCGTTCGAGATGTCCTGATTCCACGGATTGTCGTCCGGGAAGAACCGTCGTCCTTTGAAGCCTACATCGACTCCCAGATCAGGCAGCGGCTTCTCGGCAGCCAGCCCTTCGAGGCCACTCATTGCTACCGAACTCATCAATGCCGTTGAGAGAAAGTCACGTCGATGCATGGTTCACCTGAGTGAGGATGAGCTGAGGAACTTCGATTGGACCAGAGGTACGCGATGAGTGAGATTGCTCAAGCAGCACATCGGAGCCGTAGGAAAGTAGTTGATTATCACAATTGAATAGACTCGATCAGTCTTCGTCTTCGGCATAGAGCAGGAAGCCACCCGATCTGTCGAAGCCAACGACTGCCATTTCCATCGTACTGCTTCCAATCGGGGTCCAGCTTGAACCCTTGCCGGTCGCGATGGATCCGTTTGCAAAAAGTCTGGCCGTGGACGTATCAAGGTTCCGAATGAGAGTCTCCGCTACGTGTTTGGCAACCTTCGAGTCAAGTAGTTGCGTGTCGTAGGCCAATGAGCGATGGAGTACGTAAGTGGCAAGTTCCACTGCCGACTCTGATGACAGACTGCGCCACCCACGTGCGCCAATTGGTGTATAGCGAAACTGCTCAACGATCGCGTCAGCGGTTTCCCAAGGCTCCGCTGCGTTCACCGATACGTTCGAAACGAGCTGCAGTTGAACATGGCCGCGCAGCACTTCGGAGTCATCAATGAACGACTTGATCGCAGCCATATTTGGCAGGTCCGCGCTTAGACCTTCAAACAAGCTGCTGCCGATTCGTATCAGAGTTGCACCTTCTTCAATCGCGACTTCGAAGTCGCCGCTCATGCCCATGGAAAGGTGCGGAATATTGAGTCGTCCATCGCTCAGAGTCGTGAGTTCGTCGCGGAAGTCCTTGAGGGCACGGAACACCGGTCGGGCGTACTCCGGGTCTTCGGCCAGCGGAGCCATGGTCATGACTCCTTCGATCTTCAGCCCGGTGAAGCCCGTCAGCTTCGCGACATTTGCTCTGAGTTCACCTGGGTCAAAACCGTCCTTCGCAGCTTCGCGAGAAACATTGACTTCCAGCAGGACGCGCGGTTGCCGGCCTTGTTTGTGGGCTTCTTGCTCGATCTTCTCCAGCAAACGCAGACTGTCGACGGAATGAATCAGTTTTACGACCGGTAGGACGACCTCCACCTTGTTGCGTTGCAGGTGTCCGATCAGATGCCAGTTCACGTCGCCGGGTAACTCGGCCGCGCGTTGAGCGAGCTGCTGTGGACGACTCTCCGCCAGTTCGACTTGTCCCAGCGAAATCAGGTCGCGCACCCAGGTGGGATCAGCATACTTCGTGACGGCCACCAGGTTGACAGCTTCCGGCGAACGACCGGCCCGCTGGCACGCGGCGCGGATACGCTCGCGGATCCGGATCAGGTTGGACTCAATGATGTCTCGTGAGGACATGAGAATTGTCGGCGATGAGGCGAGGCCAGATGACAACCGGCACCGGTGCCAGTAACTTCTTGGGGACATCATATCGATTCAGCAGCCGCATGGTGTGGGCTCTTGGCGATTCTTGCCACGCACTTAGAGGACTTTGCTCATGTGGATTCGTCGCACGTTGCATTTGGCCAACCGACGTAGTGGTCGATGGGCTCAACCAGTTCTTCCACTGGTCGCCCTCACGGGGCTGGCGTTGTCGGGGTGTGGTGGTGGATCTTCCAGTGACGCAACCTCTTCGGTGCCCGCTACCGCGCCCAATGGCGCCCCGAATCCAGCGGTCGCCAGCACTGACCCGAACGCAGGGTTGGCCATGGCTGCTCAGCATGGAGCCGCCCCGGCAGGAGGAGCCCCCTCAACGACAACGGCAGCACCCGATCCCGCCGCAGCGGCGGCCGCAACCGGTGCGCCAGCCGGTCACGGTGCGGCTACCTACCCAGGGGGCACCACACCTCCTCCAACCGGGTCCACCACCGGAGCGCCACCGGCGAGTCATTTCGCTGCGACTCCAGGAGGAACGACGCCTCCGGCGACGGCGTCCACGACGGGCGCCCCCGCCGGACATGCCGCAGCGACACCTGGCGGGACGACACCACCGGCCACCGCTTCAACGACCGGAGCACCTGCGGGTCACGCTGCCGCGACACCCGGCGGAACGACTCCACCTGCAACGGCTTCGACGACTGGTGCTCCTCCTGCAGGACACGCTGCTGCAACGGCGACACCGGGCGGAACAACACCTCCGGCAACAGCCGCGACCACAACCATGCCGCCCGGAGCGACTCCAGGGGGGACGACTCCTCCTGGTACGACCCCGATGGCGACGGTACCCATGACTATGCCGAACGCAACTCCAATGCCCATGCCGGGTGCAGACGTGGCTGGCGCGGTGCCGGGCGCTCCTGGTGCCCCAGGGCAGCAGGTGCAGGCTCCGGCTCCGGGGACTCCGGAACATGCCGCGTTTCAGTTGGTGACTGCGGTCAGCAAAGGTGATTTTGATTCCGTTGAGCCATACATCAGCACGAGAGCCACTGGCCAGTTGAAGGAGTTGCGCACCAAGACGCTGTCTGACGCCAAGAAGCAGGAATTGAAAGAGAAGTTCGGGAAGCTGCAGCCGACGAGCGCCAAGGGTATTGGCGGTGGAAAGCAGTTTGCCCTGAGAAGCGGCAATACGCTTTTCACGTTCACGGTGAAGAAAGAGGGTGATGACTACAAAGTCACCGAGCTGATTTCCCGCGAACTCAAGCGCTAGCTGAATCGTCTTCTTCAGCATGCCGCTCGCGAGCGTGTCGGTCGGCGGCGTGAATCGTTTTATCACGGACTTGTTATGGCATCACCGATTGCATATCCCGGCGAAGACCGTTCCAACGCCGCTCGTAAAGTCGTGGCGGATCAGGAACCGCTGGCACTGCGAACCTTCACTCCCACGCAAGCCGTGCTGGCCAAGTCAGCCGGGGTTTTTCACTGGACTCCCGAAGGACGCCGCCTCTACGACTACAGTTCGGGCGTGCTCGTCGCGAATCTGGGGCATAACCCCAAGAGCTGGTTGCAGCGGTTTGTGAAGTATTTGGGTTGGGATAAGGACGTTTTCGACGGCGGCACCGGGTATCGGCAATCCGCTCCTCTGACCGCCTACAACGCGATCTCGGAAATCGAAACGCTCGCCGTACAGCGGCTGTTGAAGAGTGTTCGAACGACTCCGCTCGGTAAACGGCTCGACGGTGTGATGTGGGCTGCTTCGGGATCTGAAGCGGTCATCAAAGCTCTCTGGGCCTGCCTCTCACGCGATCCATCTCGCGACATCATCGTGGCGACGCGTTACGGCTTTCATGGGAAGAAGGGCTTGGCCGGGGCTGTCACGGGGTCCGAGAAAGACAAAGAGCGTGACCCACGCGTCCGATTTATCTCGTTCCCGATGGAAGAGATTGCGGACTGGAAGGAATACGGCCGCCCGCTTGATCTTTCAAAATACGTAGCGGAATTGGAAGCTCTCAAGAAAGAGCTGGGACCGCGACTGTGCTGCCTGATTACCGAACCCTACATCGGTGGCGGTGGCAGCTATCACCCGCCGGTCGAATACCTGCAGATGCTGCAGAAGTTCTGCCATGCCAATGACATGTGTTTCATCCTCGATGAAGTGCAGGCCAACTTCGGCCGCACTGGCCGCCTCTACGCCTTTGAGAAGTACGGGGTCGAGCCTGATTTTGTGACGATGGGCAAGGGTCTCGGTAACGGCGTGGCTGTCAGCGGTGTCGTGGGTCGATCAGATGTGATGGCGAACCTCAAGTACGGCGAAGTCTCTGATACGTGGAGCGCCAACCCGATGTCGATGGCGTCGGTTATCGCCACGCTGGACGAGTTCGAAGCCAGCGACGTGCTGGGGCACGCTGCCAAGCTGACACCGATGTTCTTTGAAGGCCTCGATCGCCTGAAGCAGACTGGCTTAGTCACGCGAGTTCGCGGTGAGGGGCTCGTCTTCGGCATCGAATGCGCCGACTTCAACGGCAAGCCCGCGAACGAAGTCGCGAACGCGATCGTTAAAGCATGTTATCTTGGCCTGCCGGGCCGCGATGGCATTCACTTCCTCGGGGCACTGGCCGGCAAGGTGCTGCGCGTGAGTCCGCCGCTGACGATGACCGTTGAAGAAACTCGGGACTCGTTGAACCTGCTGTTCGATATCTGCCAAACCGTTGCCAAGAGTTAGCTCTCGCCCCGTGTCTTTCTCGCGGGTGATGAGTTACGCAATCATGAGACGAGGTTCGCAGAGTTTCTCAGAGGCAGCTCCGAGAACTCTGCAGAATGCGGAAGTTATCTGTGTCAGGTCTGCTACTTGATCTCGTACGGCGTAAGGCCTTTGTCTTTCGTTGACGGTAGAGTCGTGATCAAGAACATCTTCTTCTTCTCGTCGATCACGAGGCACATATCCGGGTACGCGCTTATGATCTGCTTGATCGCCGCGAAGCCTGTATCCTGCAGCTTGAAGGTCTGCGGCATGTTTTTGGTGTAGCCCTTGAACTTCAGGGCATCACCGTCGATGTCGTGGTCGCACTTGCATTCTTCCGCGATGTACTTGAAGGCTTCCTGCAGAGGCGTGCGGGCGAATTCAACATCGATCTTCTTCTTCAGGCGATCAGCAATCAGATCGGGCAGGTTGTCGCTGCCACTGCTGCCTTTGGTGCCGGTGCCCGCGCCTTTGGAGAAGTCCGTGCGTGTGGACTCGTCCCAGGCGAACAACGCTCCGAGCGCCAAATTGGGAGCGGCTCGCTCTGGCAGCGAGGTTTCCATCAAGGTAAGCCGCGGGCCGACGCTGCTCTTGGTGGACTTCGCGAACACTTGAGTCATCGCCGGGAAGCGACCGATGATCTGGCGCGGGCCAGCGACTTTCGGATCCATTTTTTCGACAGCATGCCACAAGTCGAACGGCAGATCCTTCAACTTCTTTTGCATGTCTTTGCCGAGCTTCTGCTCGTTGATGCCGGTTTGATTCCGTATCGCCAATTGCGAATCGAACTTGTCCTTGCCGAGATTCAGACTCCAGACCACCGTCTCGATCTCGTCATCGTTGAACCAGTCCAGCACGCGCGTCACAAAGTCGCGAGTCTCAACCGGGAACATCGCCTCTTCATGGCGACGGATGGATCGCGGTTCGAAGATCACGGAAATGTGCCGGTTCTGATCCGTCTTCGGCAGCAGCGCATCAATGCCAATTGATTGCGGATTCGCACTCTGAGCCCCATTCGCCATCGCGACGGACAGTTCTCCATTCGGGCAGATGGCGACGGTTCTCAGATCGTTCGGCTTGCGCATGAAGGTGTGCGTATCACCGACATAGACCGGGTAACCCTGCGAACGGTCTTCTTTGCCGCCGAAGTCATTGATGAACTGCGAAGGCGCAATATCGCTGGCGTATCGGACGACGACTCCCATTTTGGGAAACTCGCCGACGACTCCGGGCACAAAGCCAATCAGGATCTGCTCAACCTGAGTCAGATCACGACGGCACATTTTTTTCAGATGCCCCTCGGTCCACACGGCCAGTGGTCCCAGGCAGTAACGAAACTCTTCCGTTTTGCTCTTGGGTTGCCAGAGATCCGCGACACGCAGGCAGACGATGGCGCGCGAGCCCATCGGCAGTCCCCATGTATCGATCGGCTTGGGCGCCGCGGGCGGAGCGGCTGGTTCGGCACTGCTGTCCTCTTCTTCGAACTCTTCAAATTCCTCGACTGCGTTGGGATCGTTCTTCGCGATCTTCTTCGGTTTGTTCGTCGAGTTCATTGCGGCGAACAAGCCGCCACCCAACAGGATGATCGCAACTCCGAGGGCGACGATCGATCGCATCGTGCGACGCGATAGCTTCGGGATATTGATCTTCGGCAGCGAGAAGCCCTTGCCGCGCTTCTTCCCTCGACCGGCGGGAGTGTAGGACGTGGGAGGACCAGCATCCGCGATGCCTGGCAGCTCACCTGGCCTCGCGGTCACAACGGGAGCAGCTCGCACCGGTTCATCGTCCGCAATACGACGAGCAGCCTTGCCGACCAGCGGCTTCGCCGGAGCCTCAACCAGCTCGAATTCAACTTCGTCCTCGTCGTCTTCCTCGACGGGCTCAGACATTGATGCCGGCGCATGCATGATGAACGTGTGCCCGCACTTCGGACACCCCGCTTTTTTACCCAGCTTGCTGCGGTCGCGAAGCCGAAGTCCCTTATTGCATTTCGGGCAGTGGATGATCAGCACGCTCATTCTCGGTTCCTCAAACAACACCGCCGCAGGCTCAGCGGCATTCAATCGTCTGCCTGGCACGGCATCCGATTGTTGCGTTAATCGCTGGTCGGTTGCTATCAAGCTACGAAGATTCAGCATCCTCGAACGCGGTCACTTTTCAGACGCCGTCTCCTGCCGGAATGATACGAACCGCAGCGACGTGCGGCCAAGCTCGCAAATCCGGAAGGACCAACAAACTTACGAGTCATTTCTCCGCCTGAGAACGCAATCTCCGGGCGTCTTCGACCACCGCAGCCGCGGCTGATTCGTGTTCATAAAGTTGAATGACACTCTCCAGAATCGCGTTGGCTTCGGCCGTTTTGTGGTCGTTCAGCAGGGTTTGAGCCCGCCCGATAGCGGCTTTCGCGAGCTGAAATTCATCCGACTGCTCGGATCGTTTCGTTCGCAGCTCATCCAATCGCCTGTCGATTGTCTTTACTTGCGAGGCCTGATTTGCGTCGTCACCAATCATGACTCGCAGGGCGGACAGCAGCGATTCTTCGCGCGCGAAATCCCCGGCCCGACGATAGCTCCGCGCGAGTTTCAGGAAGCGATCGACTTCATCTATCGCGGCGCCTTCGGTGACCGCTTCAGAGTCAGCCGCCGCGTCGGGAACAGCCGATTTGCGACCATTCAACCCCCAGATCGCCACTCCGATCAGCACAATGAGCATCAGCACCAGCACGCCGGTCTGATTCAGAAACTCTTCCAGCCGAGACCGCTTCTGGTCCTGCTCGACCTGCGCTTTGAACATGTCGCGCATGAAGGTGGCCGGGCTCAAGGCGCGACCGGGCGCGGCTCTGGTTTCGGGCATCGCTTCTTCGGATCGCGAGGCCATCATCGTCGGTGCTTCGGAGTCAGACCGCAGACCGCCGGTGGTGATCCCTTCTTCGTCGGACGCTTCTGCGAGTTCGACTCGCTTTAAGACCTCCTTCAGCCGCAGTGAGACGATGTAAGCATCCGGGTACCGCTCGTCCGGGTTCTTCGCCAGCAGCTTGCAGACGACCTCCTCGAGCAGACGCGGGATCGATGAGTCATACAAGCTCGGCATATCGAAGCGGGCCGTCGCGTGCTTGCGGATGACATCCACGAGTGTCTTGCCGGTGAACGGCGGGCGGCCGGTGAGCATCGCGTACATGACCGCACCCAGCGAATACAGGTCGCTGACCTTCGTGGCCCGCTTGCCCTCGGCCTGCTCCGGCGACATGTACTCCACGGTACCGATGATGCCACCGGTCACCGTGAGCCGGTTCGCCGCGAACACCTGCGCGACCCCGAAGTCAGTCAGCTTTAAGACACCATCCAACCCCAGCAGCAGATTCGAAGGTTTCAGGTCGCGATGAATGATGCCGGCCGCATGTGCGACCTTCAGCGCCGCGCAAATCTGCAGGGCGAGATCAATCACCTGATCCCACGGCAGGCGTCGATTCGGCTGCTCGCGGATGTAGTCCGTCAGCGTGCCGCCATCTACGTACTCCATCGCGTAATACAGCAGCCCGTTCGTCGCATCCGTGCCATGATCGAACAGCTTGACGATGTGCGGACCGCCGAGCGACCGCATGGTTTCGATCTCGCGCAGGAAGCGTTCGACCAGCGCCGCTTCACGCGCCAGCGAGCCGTCCAGCACTTTGACGGCGGCCAGTTGCTCGGAACCCACATGCTTGCCCAGGAAGACGGTGCCCATGCCGCCGGCGCCAAGCCGGCCCTGGATTTCATACGGGCCTATCTGCGTCGGCAGCTCATCGCTCATGACACGCCTCGGAAACAGGGACGCTGGCCCGCCCGCCTTCTCACTCCGAAACTCAACGCCTTCTGCCCGCGACTTCCCGCCTGTTGTAGGACGGAGAATCCTGTCCGTCACCGTTTCGACGGACAAGATTGTCCGTCCTACTCCGGAAACTCAAACGTCTGCTCCATCTCCGTCAAACGCTTCTTGAGTTCTTCATCCGAAGGAATCGTTCCTAAGCGTTGTTCGCGACGGAAGTCGTACTCGAACTGATCGACTTTGGACGCGATCTCGGCGCGAGCTTCCTTGGCCATGCGGTCGATGAACAGCACGCCTTCAATGTGGTCGTATTCGTGCAGGATCACGCGAGCCATCAGTTCGTCGGCTTCCATCTCGAAGCCTTCGCCGTCCTGATCGTAGGCTTCGATGACGATGCTCGTAGCGCGAGGCACATCGCCATAGAGCTGCGGCAAACTCAGACAGCCTTCTTCGGCGTCTTCGCAGCCCTTCTTCTTGAGGATCTTCGGATTGATGAAGACCAGCTCTTCCTCTGTCTCTTTCGGATCGGCCGTCGCGTTGACGATGAAGAAGCGATACGGCAGCCCCACCTGATTCGCCGCCAAGCCAATGCCTTTGGCCTCGTACATGAGGTCAAACATCTTGCGAATCGTGTCGCGCAGGCCGTCTGAGATCTCCGGCAGTGGCTTGGATTTCCACCTCAAGACCGGGTGGCAGTACTTCACGATTTCCATGACTCAGCGGTTTCCTCGACTTCCTGCCTGGAACAACCAAGCAGCGGTAGGGTGGGGCGAGGTGGACCCCCAATTGCACAAACTCAAGGCGAGCGGGGGATGTCAATCCCCCGAGTCTTCCACCCTTCTCGGGGGATTGACATCCCCCGCTCGCCATTGACTTTCTTGGTCAGGCTATGCCTAACCCTTCTTGCGACGAATAGCCTCAACCATCGCCTTGCCCATATCGGCCGGCGACTTCGAGACCACCACGCCAGCGGCTTCCAGTGCCGCCATCTTCTCGGCTGCGGTACCGCTGCCGCCAGAGATAATTGCACCGGCGTGACCCATGCGCTTGCCTGGTGGGGCCGTCTGGCCAGCGATGAATCCAGCGACCGGCTTGGTCACATGAGCCTTGATGTATTCGGCTGCCTGAATCTCAGCGTTACCGCCGATTTCGCCGATCATCAGGATGGATTCAGTGCCCGGATCCTTCTCGAACATCTCCAGCAGGTCGATGAACGAGGTGCCGATGATCGGGTCGCCACCGATACCAACCGCTGTCGACTGACCGAGGCCGAGGTTGCCGAGTTGCCACGCTGCTTCATATGTCAGCGTGCCGCTCTTGCTGATCAGTCCCACGGTACCTGGCTTATGAATATACCCGGGCATGATACCGATCTTGGCAATGCCGGGAGTAATAATACCGGGGCAGTTGGGCCCAATGAGTCGTGACTTGGTCTTAGCCAAAAAATTCGAGCAGCGAACCATGTCGAGCGTCGGGATACCTTCGGTAATCGCGACGATCAGTTCGATGCCCGCGTCAGCGGCTTCCAAAATGGCGTCCGCACAAGCTGGCGGAGGCACGAAGACCAGCGATGTGTTGGCTCCTGTTTTGGCAACGGCTTCAGCGACGGAATTGAAGACGGCGAAACCGTCCACTTCAGTGCCGCCTTTGCCGGGCGTCACGCCGCCCATCATGGGGGTGCCGTATGCACGGCATTGCTGCGAGTGAAACAACCCGGCCTTGCCGGTGATGCCTTGGCAGATCACTCGGGTCTTTTCAGTGACCAGAATGCTCATGGGGAAATCCTTATCGAATATGTAATTTGATGATTATTTGTACGAGAGTTTTTCATCGGCAGCAGGTTCGCGCTGACGAGTCAGTATCAGAGACTGCGGCGGCTTAAGCCCCCAGTGTGCCTACAACCTTTTTGGCGGCGTCGGTGAGGTCCGTCGCTGCAATGATCGGCCGACCGCTATCCGCCAGCATCTTGCGCGCGAGGTCCACGTTGGTGCCTTCCAGTCGCACGACCAGCGGCACGGTGAAGCCGACCTTCTCATAGGCTTCCAGCAGCGCGGTCACGATGGTGTCGCACTTCATGATGCCGCCGAAGATGTTGACCAGCACGGCCTTCACGTTCTTGTCCGACAGAATAATACGGAACGCTTCCGTGACCTGATCCACATTGGCGCCGCCGCCAACGTCCAGGAAGTTGGCCGGTTCACCACCGTGCAACTTGATGATGTCCATCGTGCTCATCGCGAGACCAGCACCATTCACCAGGCAGCCGATATTGCCTTCGAGCTTCACATAGCTGAGGCCCGTGTTCGCCGCGCGAATTTCCGACTCGTCTTCTTCGCTGAGGTCGCGCAGTTCGAGCAGCGGCTTGTGACGGAACATGGCGTTGTCGTCGAACGACACCTTGCCATCGAGCGCGAGCAACTGACCTTCCTTCGTCACGATCAGCGGGTTCACTTCGACCATGCTGCAATCGTTGTCGGAGAAGAACTTCACGAGCTTGGGCAGGAAGGCTTGAGCACTGGCGGTTGCCGTAGCATCCAGACCCAGTTCATGAGCCAGCCGACGCACTTGGAAGGGCTGCAGGCCGTAACCGGCGTCGATCTTCTGCGAGAAGATCTTCTCGGGCGTGTTATGAGCGACCACTTCGATTTCCATGCCGCCTTCGGACGACATGATCAATACCGGACCGCCCGCTGCGCGGTCGACCACGATGCCGAGATACAGTTCGCGAGCAATGTTGAGACCTTGCTCAACCAGCAGCGTGTTGACCTGCTTGCCTTCTTCGCCCGTCTGAATTGTCACCAGCGTGTTGCCCAGCATCCGAGCTGCGTTGGCCTTGGCTTCTTCGGCCGACTTCACCAGCACGACGCCGCGCTGCTCAGGTTGTTCTTTGAACTTGCCCTTGCCGCGACCACCGGCATGGATCTGGGACTTCACCACCGCGATCGAGCCGCCCAATGTCTTGAACGCCGCTGCTGCTTCGTCGGCAGTCTTGCAAACGATGCCCTCGGGCACTGCAACCCCTGCAGTCTTAAAGAGTTGCTTCGCTTGATACTCATGAATCTTCATCGAACGGCACCTATTCCGAAATCGGGGAAGGAAGCGTTTGGGACGCGACTGGTGAGCGACGAAACATCGCGTCCCTAAAGTCTGGCCACCATCCATTCAGGGCAGCCAACCCTCAGCCAGCCAAGAGCGCGGCGGATCGTAGCGGTGCCCTCTCCGCCCCGCCACGATTGCGGTTAGGCCGCGTATTTCCCTGTAGCATGGACGCCCCGTCCGTGCGCCACTCGCAATGGGTTGCCGGGAATTCCAAAACATCAGCCGAAACCGACTACTACCAGGATGATGATAAGTCGAGCGTCGCCTTGGAGCGGATGGGGTTAGTGAGTTAGTGTTTCCAGTAGTCGTTTGATCAAGGATACAACTAGCTCCGGATCATATGCATTTCTCAGTGCTTCCAATTCATTGTCAGAGACGCCGTGTCCCTTGAGGTTTGGCGCAAACCAGTCAAATACTGTCCCTGCCGAACCACCAGCAGCTCCGATGGGAATAACGACTTTCGCTTGTTGCTGGGCCGCTTCGGCAATGTGCAGCGTTCCCACCGTCCCTCCCACGAGTAACACGATATCCGAGGATTCAACCTGTCGACGGCGAAGTGCAGGCCATTCTTCGTTCCAATGCTGAATTCGGCTCAGATTCAGGTTAGGCAGAATTTTTTGCAACTCAGCGAATGTGGGTCCGTTGTGAACTTCTTCCGTCCGGGTGATGACTCGAAGATTCCCCACTGGACCAACGTCATTCGCCCCTTCAAGGAATTGCCTATCCGCTGTTGGCTCATCGGTTGAGCCCACGACTATGGTTAGTCCTGTGTTTGCCAGTCGACTCCCCAGCGCACGACAGAAGTCGCGAAACAGCTTCCATCCAAGGTTAGTTTGAATATGCTTGCCCGACCCGGAGATTAGGATGCAACGGTCAAGTTGGGCGTCATCATCTCGATGAATGACGTGTTCACTTGGTTGCTCAGGATGGGCGATCAAAGCCTTAGGATTTTGAGGGTCCACCCGCTTCTTCGACAGTATGCTAGGTGGGCCAAATCCCGGCTCAAGCGGTTGCGATGGGGCTATCGGAGACAGAGCAGATACCGCTTTGGGCAACGCGTCACACCGCATTAAACTCCAAAGGAATTGGATTGCGTTTTGTACTGCGTACCTCCGCAGCGCGCCGCTTCCCACAGAGTCCAACAAATCTTTTCGTCCGTCACCCAAATCTGAGATACCGCGGATAACTAGAGTACAACTAGGGTTACTCTGGTCGCAGACTGCCGCGAGGACGCCGCCGGACTCCATTTCTAAGGCCAGATACTTGCGGTCCTTTCTCTTAACTTGCTCGATGAATGCGCTCGCAGCGGCAATGATGGGACCCGATGCGATATGCCCCGTTTCCACACGCGGTTCAGCTCGCACAAGTCCATTGTCGAGTAGCTTCTGGAACTGTGTTTCTGACAGCGTGTCGTGCAGCCGCAGCCTGCCCGAAGCACGCCACGCTTCAAAGACAGGTCGATGGGCGTAACGAATATGACGGGACTGGTTGACTAAGTCACCACTGGGCCGATAACCCTCGCCCGAGAATTCAAAAGAATAATCATTTGAACCTGCGTCCACAGCTTTCGCGTTTTGCAGATAGCTGTCGATTAGCGTGCCTACAACGACATCACCAACCATTACATCCTTACTGATTCCTGCGGCAATTCCCAAGACCACGACTGTCCTTGCGTTCCATTTGGCTTGGAGTTGTTGTGTTCTTATGCCAGCTTTGGTCTCTCCCATATCACCAACGAATGTTGCTACGCAGCGATAACTTCCGGTTGTCCCGGGGCGAACGAAGCGATAGTCGTAGGCTCCTGTTTCTTCACACTTTTCTGCTTGGCACCCTTCTGCGACTTGATTGTGCAGTTCGTCGAATTCCTCTTGCAGAGGAACGATAATCGCGACATCCATCACATCCTTGTAATTATACGTTGCTTGGTGGGGTAGCGACACTCGTTGGTTTGTTGAGTGCAGCTGATCCATGAGTATTGCTCGGTAGTGTTGCCGCAACCACCGAGATAGTTTTGCTGCTGTCGCCTCTTGCAATTCTTGATCAATTTCAGGCTTACGTGAGGTCCGCAAAAGCCGATACCAAAGATTTCCACCTTCACCAGGAAAATTAGGGTCACCATGCCTGTCGTCCTTTGAGTCAGGGATGGCCCGCACGACCCGACGTCCTATATCGCAAAGGGGATGTCCCGTGACGAGACGCAAGTCATCCTCGCCGGAGCCCGCCGACCCCGTAACGGGATATGCATCGAGTTCTTCCAGCATTTTGGACAGTAGCGTTGGGAAATCGTTGGCGGTCTCTTGCATGGTGGTCTGTCGAGTTCAGCATGAGTCTGGAACGGGCCTTCACTTTACTGCATGGCTAGTTTCGCTGGGTGGCCCGGTTGCCCGTGCTACCGGGGTGGCGAAGGCAGAGGAAGTTGTTTGTTCAATGGATTGAGCAGGGATTGCTGCTGCTCGCAGCGTGGCTAGATTGTATTCACTGCCATGCGGGTCTAGGCGTCTTCGGCCTTCAGTTTTGCATCGGCCCTCCTCAGTCGGGTGAAGCTTGGTGTTTTCGAATCTGACTGCAAGTCTATACTGGTGACTAGTGGCGGTTCGGACTTATCGACGCCATGTGTGAGTTATCGAGGCTCCTTGTCGAAGTCCTGCGTTTCATTTGGGCAGAGCGGTTGGAAGTCAGGCTTGGGCGAGCGTGTCGATCGGGCGCTCAATGTGAGGCTTAGCGGATTCTTCGGAGAAGACCATGACACGGATGATAGTGGTGCTCGTTGTTGTCGCGATGATGCTGCAGAACTTGACACTGGCTGGGGACGAGCCCGCTTCACAATTCGCATCTCCGTTTGCGTGTTTTAAGGAAGCTCGAGCGGCCTTCGTTGATCGTGATGCTGCCCGGTTGCAGCGTTGTTTGACGACAAGCTGTCAGGATGCGCTAGTCGTAGACCTGAGGATCGCCTTTGAGCGTCTTCCGAATGAGACTGTCAAAGCTGGCAAGGCGCCCGGTCCAGCTTCCGCTGCCAAAGATCGTTTTGACGAGTATACGCTTCAGCAGATTACGCTGTGGTCTAACAGCCTGTTGAAAAAGGTTGTCGATCAGGGTTGATCGGCTGCTGGTTGGTCGATTATTGGTGGCTAAGCGGGGAGTGATGCGAGTGAGGTTTGGCAGGAGGCAGTGGCATGGCGATGGGGCATTGGAAACGCGAGCGGCAGCAGGAGCTTTGGGTGGCCACATCAGACGTGGCACAGACGCCGCGGCATGCGTTTTATGAACGGCTCAATCAACTGCTGGCCGAAGCGAAGTTTGACGATTGGCTCGAAGAGCTGTGCCGACCGTATTATGCCGAAAATGGACGCACCTCGATTTCGCCGGGCCAGTATTTTCGCATGCTCATGGTCGGCTATTTCGAAGACATTGGTTCCCAGCGGGGAATCGCCTGGCGCTGTGCCGACAGTTTGTCGCTCAAAAAGTTTCTGGGGTGTACCGCGCAAGAAGCGACTCCCGAGCATTCCAGTCTCAGCAAGATCACGGCCCGACTGCCCGAAGAGGTCTATCGCGAAGCCTTTGCCTTCGTGCTGAAAGTGGTGCACGAACACGGCCTACTGTCCGGTAAGACTCTGGGAGTCGACTCGACCTCGCTGGAAGCCAATGCGGCCATGAAGTCCATCGTGCGTCGCGACAGCGGCGATGATTGGCTGGCTCATCTGAAGGTGTTAGCGGCTCAGGAAGGGCTCGAAATCACGTCCCGAGCGGACGCCGTGCGGTTCGACAAGCAACGTGCCAAAGAGGGTAAGAAGAAAGTTTCGAACGACGATTGGGAGTCTCCTTCGGACCCCGACGCGCGGATTACGAAGATGAAAGACGGCTCGACGCACCTGGCGTATAAAGCTGAGAACGCGGTGGATCTTGATACGGAAGTCATTACCGCGGCGGAGATTTATGGCACCGATGAAGCGGACTCTGGGACTCTGGAGTACACACTGCACCGAGCCTTGGCGAACCTCACCGAAGTTGATGACCAGTTGCGGTGCCGGGAAGTGGTGGCTGATAAGGGCTATCTGAAAAACGAAACTCTGCCGGTCATCAGCCAGATGGGCGAGGGCCTGCGGACCTATCTTTCAGAACCACTTTCACCCCAGGGACGCACGTGGATTGATAAGCCGTCCGAGCAAGAGCAGGCGTATCGCGCGAACCACCGTCGCGTCACCGGAGAACGTGGCAAACGTCTTCTGCGCCTACGTGGCGAAATCGTGGAACGCAGCTTTGCCCACACCTGCGAAACGGGAGGAGGACGCCGGACGTGGTTACGCGGTATCGAGAAAGTGCAGAAGCGCTACTTGATACTCACGCTGTCTCACAACCTGGGATTGATACTCAGAAGCCTGATCGGAGCCTCGAAACCGCGAGCGTTTGCGTTCGTCCAGCGTTTGCGTTTGTGGTGTGAGGACCTCAGAGTCGCGCTCTCATTCACCCTGCGGTCGATTCTTAACGGCCGTCGCTCAGCACCGGAGTGGGAACACTTCAGTCTGTCCCATTTGATTCAGTCTCAGTCCTTGAGAGACGCAGCTTTTTCAACAGGCTGCTAAGGGTGAGTTCCGCCGCCGTTTGGTTCCGGTGTTAGAAGCTCTGGGATTTGAGGCTTCACGGGTTCCAGAAGACGTTCTGTCCGAGGAGGGACTGCAGGCATTGGATGCAGAGCTTAAGAAGGCGGGACTCGATGGTCATCGCAGTGAAGATGATGCGGAAATGGAACGCATTCTTGACCATATTTTGGAAGACATGGATGCTGCGTTAACAAAAACGATGGCGGACTACGAAGACGCTCTGAAGCCGGTTCTCTTTGTGATGCTCATCAATCGTGAGAAGCTCAATCGAGCACGGAGACAGTGCTGTGAGATGTGTGGTGGGTTCGGGAAGTGGATCTGGACACTCAAAGAATTTGCTGAGGTCACGAAAGCAGAGTATGAGCCATTTCTCACCCTGACCGGAACACTCGCAGAGGTATCAACGGAAAAGAATGGCTCTGAGGCGACCGGTATCGTTGCCGTTCAACGAGACGGCAAGCGACTGCTCTGGCAGGTTGAATTTGTAAAGCGCGAGGGCAAGTGGCTCATTGATTCCCTCGGCTATGGTGAGCTGCTTGAGCCCGTATTCGACGGCAAGTTCGTGCAGCGCCCGCTCGGCAAATGGGAAATTGAGTCTATTAACCAGAGTGACGGAGAGTAGCGTCAGGCCGTGGCTTTCCGGCCTAGGCACGGTTGGTCGAAACGCCGCGTCAACCTGACAGGCCTGCCGCGGCGATCGAACTGGGATCCGCTGAGACGTGGTTATGAGCCCGGCGGAAACTTCCAGAAATCCCGCCACAGTTCGCGGTTGGCCCCGGTTGGCTGTACTCGGCCTACCGGGGTCGCAGAGCGACAAGAAGTCGAAACGGTAACTTCCCTTGTCTGTGGCACTCTGGTAGTCAAATCTCGGGCAAACGAGGCTACCCTGAGGCATTGAGATCGATACGATGAGAGCTACTGAGAATGCCTCGTGCTGAGGAGATTCGGTAGATGAGTAGCGCGAGCGAAACCTTGAATCAGTCAACGGCGACACAGGCGCCGGTCGCGCGGAGCATCATTCTGTGGCTGCTGGGTGGCATGCTGGCACTCATGCTCAATGGCCAGGTTTTCACAAATGCGGTTGGCTGCCTGGGATTTATCGCGGCGAGTGCCGTCGGCTGGTGGAGGTATGACCGACAGTTGCTGGCGGGTCGGCAAAAGACCGTGGCGCGAATTGTCCTGCTGTGTCATCTCGGCGTGATACTCATGGGTATGACAAGCCTGCCTGAGGCATGGCGTTTTCAGCAGAAGTTCAATGAGGCGAGTCGTAACGCACGGATGCGCGAGCGAGAATGATCGTTCATCAATTCGGTTATGAAGCTGCCCAGCATCAGGGCTGCCACACTTTGTGGAGCCCCATTGCGTATGTGGAGTTCACAGGAGCGCGGTGCTTAGAGCGAAGGTTTCTGGTTTCGCTTGATGGAAGCCTGGAGATCGGCCTCAGCGTTTTTCGTTTTGTTGACGCAGTTCTTTGATTTCTGCGCGGAGGCGTTCGACCTCGGCGCGGAGTTCTTGCAGAGCATCTTGGTTGTGCTCGTTGCTCTTGGCTCTTTGGGCTTCCATGGCCAGTCGGGCCTTGGCGGCCTGGACTTCTCGTTCCATCGACTGGGCTTGCTCCAGAATCTTCTGAGCCAGTTCGTGAGCGTCAGCCTGCTTGAGGTTCTCGGCGGCTACTCGGAGGTGATGAATGCGTTTCGTCGCCGCCTCTAACTGTTCGGCCTGGGCATGGAGAGGGTGATGTTCTGCCTGCGCTGCGCGCAGTTTCTGAATCTTGCGGAGTTCGCCCTCGGTGCGTTCGATCTGCTCGCGAACCTCGGCCAATTCTTTCTCTGACGCTTTGGTTTCGGCCAGTTTCCGATGCTGGGCGTGCAGGTCTTCCAACCGCTCGTGCAGGCTGCGCGCTGCTTTGTCGATGTCGGGCCGCTCAGGTTTCTCCGAGTGGCCTTTGGCTTTCACTTCCAGTTGGCGTGCGGCCTTCAGGAGTTCTTCCGACTCCTTCTGCAACCGGATGGCTTGCTCCTTTTCACCACGCTCGGCCAGCGCAGCGGCTTCTTTCTGCACAGCTCGGGCTCGTTCCCGCAGCTCATCCGCTTCCGACGCGACCAATATCCCGATGCCCGAAAGCAGCAGTATGCCAAAGACCATTCCCGCCAATGTTGTGGAGCGCATTTCGTATCCTTCCAGCAAGTACCCCAATGACGACGTCAGCAACTCGGTCGATGGTTTCAAATAGAAGTGGTTTTGGGGAGTCCTATTCCGCGGTGGGTGGCGTTTTCTCGTAGGATGGCGAGGACCACTGTCCGAAGGCTCGCATCACTCGTCGTCCGGTGAACCCAGACGCTTCCGCATCCGACGCGAGCCGTACTCGCTGCGGGTGCAGAACTTGCAGGTGCAGAAGGGCGGTTTGCCTTTGGATGTTGGAGAGAACCGCCAACCGATGACTTGCGGGAGCTGTCGAACTCGGTGCAGTTCGCTGGCTTCGATGCGCCGGGGGATGACGACCTCCCATCCTTGAGCATCTTCCGCAGTAGAGAACTCGGCCACAGCCTCCGCGGCCGACATCCAGCGATGGTGCTGGCCGTAGTGGCCGACCCAGACTTGTTCTTCATCTGGAATGCGGAAGTAGATACCCGCGAAGGCGCCCTGGTTGCGGCGTTTAAGTTCGCGCAGCCATTGATGCGAGATGTAGAAGTTGCGAGTCACAGGGACCGCGAAGACTCCACCCGGAAAGTCGTTCCATGCTCGCCGCAGACGCCTGATGCCGTTGCGGCGGATCAGTGCGACTCGGGATTCAGGGGCCAGATGCACAAACATCGCCATTCGTGTCTTCGACTTTCTTGCTGCATGTTTGGGTTCACTCACGAGGCTCATTGGGGACCGCAGGCGGGTAGACCCGACGTGGCCAGCTTTGGTTCAGCACGCCGCCGCCATGAGTTCGCTCGCGTGGCGCGCCGCGTGCTACTTCTCCAAGAACCAGATGTTGCGATAGCGGACCTCGGCCTGGTGGTCCTGGAGGTTGATGGGGCCGGGGGTGGGGCCTTCGGGGCGTGGTGATGATGTCGTGGCGTGGGTGAGTTCCACGGTGTCGTGGATCACGACGCCGTTGTGCTTCACGGTCATGCGTCCGTTCTTGATCTTCTTGCCATCGGCGAACTGCGCGGCGGTGAAATCGATGTC
>JAKFWA010000006.1 GCA_021732995.1 Planctomycetaceae bacterium
CTCCCCGTTACCGGGGCGAGGGGAGCAAGATTCTCTTTTTTTTGGTATTTGAAAGCGACAGCTTGTCGCGACGGATTTGTGATGCAGACTCTCAGTTCACAATGCGATGCAGGCCGGTTGCGGCGGTTGCTCAACGATGAGTTGAGTTCCGCCGAGCAGCTCGATGTGACCGCGCATGTGGAGTCTTGTGAGCACTGCCAGCAGCAACTGGAGCAGTTTGCCGCCGGGCCGGACTGGTGGGCCGAAACACGTGAGTTCCTGGTTGAGACTCAACTGGATCCACACCGAGCGGAAGATACAGCGAGTGCACGCGGCGACGCGGCGCACGTCGATGCCGACGAACATCCTCAGCGAGCGGACCTCGCAATTCTGAGCCCGTCCGATAACCCCGCGATGCTCGGGCGGCTCGGCGAGTTTGATGTGCTCGAAGTCATCGGTCGAGGCGGCATGGGAGTCGTCTTCAAAGGCTATGACCATGAACTGAATCGCTGGGTGGCGATCAAAGCTCTGGGACCTCAGTACGCCGGAAACGCCGCCGCACGCAAGAGGTTCGCTCGCGAAGCACAGGCTGCGGCCGCAGTCGTGCACCCGCATGTCGTCGCGATTCATGCCGTCAACGCGACTCATCAACCGCCATTCTTCGTGATGTCGTATGTACCCGGCGAATCGCTGCAGCAGCGACTCGATCGAGTCGGCCAGTTGACTGTCGAAGAGACGTTGCGCATCGGGCAGCAGATTGCGGATGGACTGGCCGCCGCTCATGCGCAGGGACTGGTTCACCGTGACATCAAGCCCGCCAATATCCTGCTGGAACGCAACGTCGAGCGCGTGCTGATCTCTGACTTCGGCCTCGCACGAGCCGTTGATGATGCCAGCATGACTCAGAGTGGCATTGTGGCAGGCACGCCGCAGTTCATGTCGCCCGAGCAGACTCACAGCACATCGATCGATCATCGTTCAGACATCTTCAGCCTCGGCACCGTGCTCTACACTCTGCTGGCTGGCCATTCGCCTTTCCGCGCGGAGTCCGCACTCGGTGTCCTGCGTCGAGTCGCCGACGACACGCCGCGACCATTGCGGGAAGTCAATGAGGCAGTGCCCGATTGGCTGGAAGCCTTCATTGCGAAGCTGCATGCCAAAGCGCCGGACGATCGGGTCGAAACGGCCAGCGAGGTCGCAGCGTTGCTGAAAGGCTGCCTCGCCCATGTGCAACAGCCGAGGTTGTTCGAAATCCCGGACGAAGTTTTTGATTTGGTCGCTCCACAGCGACCGGCCTATGGGAAGTGGATTGCGGCCACGGTAGTGCTCTCGATCGCTTTGGTGCTGGGTGTCCTGGCCAGCGTCCCGAAAACCGACTCAACGATCGGCGGACCATCCCCAGTTCGAACAACTCAGCCTGAGCCTATGTCCCAGCCACCAACGGCGCCACGCGGAGTGGACCAGGACTGGGACGATCCCCTCAAACCGGAAACTGATCACATCCATCAACGGCTGATCCAACTGGAAGCCGAACCCGACTTCTGAACCTCTGGCGAAATATCGCTCGTTGCTCGAAGCGTCATTTGTTAGCTCGTTCTCTCAAATCCTCAGTTGATGGTTTGCGTCACGCGAACTGTCGCTGCCTGAACGCCGAATCGGAGGCACCATGCTCAAGCCTTTCGCGATTGTCCTGTGGTCCATCATGTGGCTGCTGGCTGAGACCAGCTTCGCTCAAGCACCCGCGCCTGACCGCAGACTTCCGCTGCCATTGACCGAGGAGCAGCAGCTCAACCGAGAAACTCTGCAGCTCGCTCAACGATTGCGGTCAGCTCCAGCCGGCGAGAAAGAGAAACTCAAAACCGAGCTGCGAGCCCTCATCGAAAGGCACTTCGAAGTTCGCCAGAACGGCCGCAAGCAAGAGATCGACGCACTGGCCGAGCGAGTTATGAATCTGAAAACAGCGTTCCAGAAACGCCAGGACTCCAAGGCCGAGATCGTCGGTCGACGTCTGTCCGATCTGCTGGATGAAGACAAGGACCTGAAGTGGGATGAAGCCGGATTATCTCCGACGGCTTCCACGAGTCCTCGCGTGACGCCTCCAACGGCACCAATCGTAGGACCTCCGTCCGGAGTTCCTGGCTACGGTCTTCCCACTGTTGCGCCGAGTACTTCGCCCTACGCACTGCCTCGCGACGTGGGACCAAAAGCGACGCCGCAGGCTGCCAACTCCCTACCCAATTACCGGCAGGAACTCAAAGGTACCTGGCGTGTCGTCGAAGACGCCAGCACGGACATACTGGCGAAGCGAGGCAGAACTCTCCGCTGGATTTTCCAGGGGAACCAAGCCTGGTTTGAGGTCACCAATGACACGAATCAGTCACGCGAAACCTATGGTCGCTGCACTGTCGTGTTACATCCCGGACAGCCGCCGCGGATGGATCTGAATGATGGAACAACGGTGCGTTGCATCTACGAGATCAAGAATAACCAGCTGGTCATCGCGGTCGGCACTCCGCAGGCCTATCCCACGTCGTTAAGCGAGCAACCAGTCAATGGAGTTGTGCGGGTGCTGCGTCTGACGCGCGAATCTGACCTTGTGATTTCGAGCAGTCCGCCGGTACGGGTCATCGAACTCTGGCGAGCGTTCCGAAAGGCAGAGAATCTCACCTGCGAAGCGCGGGATGAGTACGACCAGATCAAGCATCGCGCCGGTGCCGAAAAGGAGAAGGCGGCGGCTCAGGCCAAGCTTGACCAGTCAATCAGTCAGTCGCTGCAGGAACTGAAGCAGCTCACCGATTACGCAGCTCAACTGCCCAAATTGCAGGTTGAAGCGCACGACCGGCTGAAGCGTGCCGAGCCTGAGCTGAGAACCGCGCTGGAAGCCGAATTGGCGGCGATCACGAATGGAACTCCGGCTCCGCCGTCCACTCTCACGGTAGAGCTGAAGTCTACGGTGACACAGGCTCGAGACCGACTGCTTGAGATCACTTCGGCGGTCGAGATCATGAATGCGCTCGGCAACCTGCCAACAGCGTCGGCCACCGTAAAGATTCAAGTAGTTGAGCCTCCGCAGGCCGAACGACAACCTGCCACAACAATTGTCCTTGGCACCGTTGTTCCTGGATCGAACGACGAGGTTCTGGTGTTGACCTGTGCTTCCAGCGTCTCGCCGCCCAAAGCAGGCATCGTTGAAGTTGACCTGTCGCCCATAGCATTCGCGAACTCAGGCAAGGCTCCAACCAGGCTGCCTGCTCAAGTGATTGCTCGCGACGAAAAGTCTGACTTGGCGCTGCTGCGAGTCGAAGGCCAGTCGGCGCGGCCATTCCCCGCGTACGTTGCATCGCCAGGAACGATACTCCCGGGCCAGCGTGCGTTAGCCTCCGCACCGGGCTGGAAGGGCTTGATGCCTTTGCTCGTCGCCTCCGCTGGCAGTCCTGATCTCACGCAGGTCAACGCCAGTTCGATTGGTCTCACACCGGGCAGCGGTGTCTTCGCGATTAACGGGGACTTGATTGGAGTCGTGCCCTGCCCCAGCACAGCTCGTGACCCCCAAGCCATCATCGGACTTGGTCCGATTCTGGAACTGTTCGCTCAAGCCAAGCGACCATCGCCCATTCATCCGGACCGCAACTATGCGGCCATTGATTTCACGGGCGAGTGGCATATTACGCTGCCAGCGGGCTTTGAATTTCGCAGCCAGATTGAAAAGCAGCCCGATGGCAGTTGGCAGTTCAGAGACATGCGATCGCTATCAGGGCGATACCGGCTTGCTGGCGATCGTCTGAATGTTGACGCTCCCATCGACGCGCGGCTCACGGAATTCGGATGGGTGATTCTGCATCAAGACGTGCTGGCGCTGAAGCATTCGCCTGATGTGAGCAAAGTTGGGTCTGACTATCGAGGCACCATTGCTCAGCGTCTTACCAAAGCAGGCAAGCAAGCCAACACCGGAACGATAGCAACGTGGAGAAAGGTTCTGACGGAAAAACCGAACGATGCAGTCATCCTCGTCGAACTGTTGCCGAATAATCAGTACGCGGTGTTCGGACAACCGGTCCAAAATCGGGACATGCTGAACGCGATCCTCAACTCGTTCGCTCAGCGCCATGACCGTGTCACAGTGGTCATCTCAGCTTCACCCGACGTCCCCTTCAAGCAGGTTGAGGATGTTCTGGACTCATGCAAGCAATTCGAGCTGAACACGATCTCTATCACGGTGTCGAACCCCGTTACGGTGCCCGCACCAGCGCCGACAGTAGGGGTGCCACCGGTTTCGGATCCCATGACCCCAGTGCCGACAACACCTGCTCCGGCAGTTCCGGGCCTTGATGCTCCGCGTACGAGGTAGGACTGATGCGCTGGCGACGAACTCGCAGTCAATTCGTCGCTGCGGGCTTCTCGCGCGTGAGCTGCAACAGCAACTCTTGAGCAGCTCGGAAACGAGGAGCCTCTTCGAGGGCCATCAGAACTTGGCGTCTGGCATCTTTGGCGCGGCCCACGGACTGCAGCGCTTTCGCCAGACGGTAGTGCGTGTCCGCCAGGTCATCGGGCTCCAGGAGCAGGATGCGTTCTAAGGCCGCCACTGCTTGTTCTGGCTGCTTAAGCTGCTCCGCTGATTGAGCTGTTGCTTCATAACCAGCCTTCAACAAGGGATCGACAGCCAGCAGGCCCGTTGCGGTTTGTGACAGCCCGGTCCAATCCGCAGCGGACTTCTGCAGTTCGATGAGTCGTAGCCGCGCAGCAACCGCGCTGCCGTCGAGCTTCGTGAACTGCATCAACGTCGCGGTTTCATCAGTCGGTCGCTTGAGTTCGCGGTAGACACGGGCCAGCTTCTCGTAGGCGTTGTCGCCTCCGATATAATTCGGATAGAGCTGGATCAGCTTCTTCAGTGCCGTCTCGGCTTCGGCCCAGTCGCGTTCGGCAAGCTGCTTCTCGGCATTGGCCATCGCTCCGATGAAGCTCTTGGGATGCTCGCGCACCCAGACCTCGAACTCGTCGTTGTCAGCGTTCAGCAAGCCCGCAAGGTCTGGCTTCGAGAAGTCGGTTCCCGGTGCCAATGCCTCAGCTCGCTGACGACAATAGGCTTCGAAGGCCGGCTCCATGTTGGCGAGCGGTTCGCAGCGGCGATCCAGCGCCGTATTGATCGGCAGGCCGGCCGCGAGGTCCGTCAGCACATTCCGCAACGCGGGCATACCATGCGTCTTGACGATGAACTCCACCGCGAGGGCGGATTCAAAGTAAGCAAAATTGAGATGCCAACCGCTCGCCGGACGCATGAAGGCACCACTGAGTTGGCTCAGCGGAGTCAGTCCACCATCGAGAATGTGTTGCCTTGATCGCGGGTCCATCCGCTGTCCCCAGGCTGAGTTCGCCTGCAGCTCCTCGTAGACCGAAATGCCCTCGCTGAGCCAGCGCGGGATGCGGTTATGAGTCATCTGCAGCGTCACCACGTGACAGAACTCATGCCACAACACCGCCTGCCAGTTCGACGGATTCTCGCGTCGCGAGGCCGGGCTGTTGGCTGTGATCACACGCCCAAAGCAAACTCCGAGATACCCCGAAACTGCCGGCATGCCAAACGTGCGCACGGCGAAGTCATCCGGGTCGGCGAAAATCTCTACCGTGATCTTGTGATCCAGCTTCAAGCCGTACTTGTCGCCCAGCGTCTTCTTCGCTCGCTTCAACAGGGCCAGTGCTTCCGCTCCGTAGAGCCGAGCTTCCTTTGTTTCCATCCGCAGGATGAACTCATCGTCTTCGAGCGTCGTGAACTTACTCAGCGAGTCCCGCAGTTCAAGCAGGTTGAATGTTGCCACGTCGTATTCATCAACCTTGCGAGCTTCTTCGGCCGTATTCCAGGCCACCTCTTCGCGCCCCAGCCGCAGATAGTCTTCAGCGAGTTGCCGTTTGGCAGCGGCCAGCGTCGAGGGTTCGAGAAGTTTTTCGTCAGCAATCAGTTTGATACAGCGTTCCTGATAAACCGCACCTTCCGTAAACCGATAGTGCTGCGACAGCTTTCGCCCGATGAGGTGATCGACACGCGGATTGTTCTTCCACTGTGAAAGAGCCTTTTCACGAAACGTCGTTTCCCCTTTTGCATCGCTCTTCAGATGAGCGATCACGGCGCGATAGGCCCACTGCTCGGGCTGCTGCGGATTGATCTTCTCAATGGCTGCGAGCATCTCGTTCGCCGCATCGTACGCTTCTGAATCGATCATCAATTCGACTTGATAGAGCAAGCTCGGCACATGCCGCTCATTGGCTTTCAGGGCTGCTTCCAGATGCTTCGCGGATGCATCACGTTGTGAGTCCGACGTCGCCAGCACCAGACCGAAGTGCACATCAGGATCTTCCGGAAAGAGCATCAGCGCTTCCTGCAGCGCCTCTGCTGCCAGCGCGCTGTCGTGCTTGTCCAGAGCCAGCTCACCAATCGCCAGCCACGCATCTCGACTGCGCGAGTTGCGTTGTTTTGCTTTCTCATACCGCTGGCTCAGGACCGTTTTGGGATCGACTCCGTTCAACAGATCCATCTTGCCGAGGACGACAATCTCTTCGGAGTCCGTGTAGCGCCAGGCAAACCGCGTCGCATGATCCACGAGTTCGTCGAACAGTTTCTTCGCGGTCTCTCCATCGCCCGAAAGACGGGCCGCATCAATGCCGATCCAGCGCAGCCGCACGCTCCAGTTGTAGCGTTCCAGAGCCGTCTTCACGGTCTGCAGCGCGGCCGCCGATTGCCCTGTTGCGACCTCGGCCTGCGCCTTCGTGACTGGCCAAGCCTCTCCGAACCGATTCTGCATGATCGCTTCGGTCGTGCCTTCGATGCACTTTTGATACTCGCCAACGATCAACCAGCGCTGACATTCCACCAGTTCCGCCGCTGAAGCCGGCGCCGCTCCAACCACACCCAGAATCAGGCAAAACCACGAACCCGCGCGACTCAGTAATGGCATGGTTGATCTCATCACAAGAACCGGGAACGACTGCGAAGCGGGGTTGAGCGCCGCCTGTCACTGAGTAGCCCGTCGCGGTTTAAGACTTCATTAATCGCTCCAGCCGTTTCTTGGCATCAGGGATGAACCCACTTTGCGGAAACTCTTTGATAAACGCCTTCAAGGTATCGATCGCCTGCGGGGTCATCCGCAGTTCCTCTTCACAAATCGCAGCCTGGTACAGCGCCGCGGACTGCCATTCAGGGAACTCATACAGGATATACACCCGGCGGTAAGCATCTGCCGCGTCCTTGTAGTTCTTCTGAATGAAGTAAGTCTCGGCGATCATCAACTGAGCCTTGCACGCCGTTTCGGTGCGGGCTCCCTTCGGTGACGCCAGCACGCGCTGAAACGCCTGACGAGCTTCGTCAAACTTCGGCAGCGGCTGCTGCTTGTACGCGCGTCCGACGATCTCATCGAGCCGGTACTGAATCTCGAAATCACCCTGCACCTGCCGGGCTCGCTCAGCCGTCTTGATGACTTCCGCATACTTCGTCTGACGCAGTTGTGATTCCGCCAGCAGCACCCACACATGCGGGAACCACTCCGACTTCACAACCAGCGGATTGCTCGCCTGCTTGGTCACTTCCAACAACGACTGCTCGGCACCAGCGAAGTCTTCCAGATTGAGCTGCGCGTTGCTGGCCTGCAGCAATGTTTCGCCCCCGTAGCGGGACTCGGCGAACTTGCCCCGCAACTCCTTCTGAGTGGCGACGACGTCCTTCCATTTTTTCTGATCGGAGTAAATCGCGATCAGCCGATACAGCGAGTCTTCCTGCACGACGGCATCCGCCTTCGCGTTCGACGCCAGGGCCCGGAAGTTCTTGGCGGCGTTCTCCAGCTTGCCCGATACGAGTTCGCTCTCCGCCAGACTGAATTGAGCGTTGTCAGCCAGCGGACTTTCCGGAAATGCCTTGATGAGTTCCCGGAACATCTCATCTGACCGCTCGAACTTTTCGGCGTCGTACAAGACCAAAGCCCATTCGTTGAGCAGTTGATCCCGCTCCTTGGCCATCGGGAAAGCGGCATCGACTTCGGCATAGGCTTTATCCGCGGCAGTCGTATCCGCCAGCTTCACCGCAATCCGAGCCGCCTGCAGGCCGGACAAGAAAGCATGCCGACTCGGCTGATACCCGCGTAGCGCCTCGGCGAATGCCTTCTGAGCGTCAGGCAACTTGTTCGCCTTCTGGAGCGAATCGCCGATCATGAAGGCAGATTCGGCGGTCAGTTCATGCTTCGGATGATCCTTCACGAACTGGCGAAACTGAGTCTCTGCGCCGACGTAGTCCATCTTCTGAAAGTGACTCCATCCAAGCCCAGACAACGCGGTCGCATGCAGCGGAGACGCCGCGTCAACACGGCTCAGCAACCCGAAATAGTGAATCGCGCGATCCCAGTTCTGCTGACCGTACGCGACCTCAGCCAACGCCTGAGTCGTCTTCGTGATTGAGGGACTCGCCGTGTGTTCTTTGGTGAGTCGATCAAATGCTTCCGCGGTCTTGTCCCAGTTCTTGCTTTGAGCGTACGCCAGCGAAGTGGTGCTCAAAGCCTGATCGCTCAATCCGCCCTTCGCGTTCTGCTTGAGATAGGCATCCGCCACACGGATCGCTTCATCGAACTGGCCGACTTCCAGCGACAATCCGGCATAGGCCACCAGCGTATCCGCATAGCCAATATCCGGAGCCTTCAGGATCTCATCCACCAATGGACGAAGAGCTTCAATCGCACCCGTGCGATTGCCCCGGCTTTGGCGCAATCGAGACAGACGCAGCCGGGCATCGCGCTGCGTTTGCGGCTTCTGACTCTCCGCCGCCACCGCCTTGAAGACATCCTCAGCGGCCTGCAGGTCAGCATCGCTGCCACGCAGAATCAGGAACTGACCCCGCTGCAGCTTGTGCGACATCGCAAACGCTGACTGACCATGCTCACGAGCAAACTTGTCGAGCAGCAACTCGACCTGCTTCAGCTTGGTGACACGTTCCTCGCCCTGCAGTTTGACAATCTGTTCCAGCACGCACTCGGTCGCGAAGTACAGGCTTTGAGCCGCGTTCTGCCCCTGCGGCCAGTGCGAGGCAACTTCCGAGAACCACTTTTCAGCCTCAGCAAAACGACCTGCCCGCAATTCGGAATCGGCAAGCTGAAACGTGATCTGCTCCGCGATCGGGTCTTTACCCGCCAGCTTCAGGACACCTTCCAGAATCGTGGAAGCGCCGCTGAAGTCGCCCAGTGCCTTTGCGCTCAGACCTTTCCAATAGCCGGCCGTCACCGCTTGAGCCGGCGTATCCTCAGCACGATCAAACGCCGCTTGAGCGTTCGCAAACTGACCGCGTCGATAGAGCGCATATCCGGCATTCAATTGAGCGGTCGGCACGTAGCGGCTCTTGGAGAAATCCTTCTCCAGCTTCAAATAGGCTTCGGCAGCCTCGTCATACTTTTCTTTAGCGAACAGCAGATTGGCGAGCCCGATCTGGGCCGCATCAGCACGCGTCGCAGTCGGTGTTGCCGCCAGTTGCCGAAACAACTCAATCGCCTTGTCGGTTTGGCCAGACGCATCCAGCGAGTGCGCGAGCCCGAAGCGAGCCTCATCGGCCAGGCGACCATTGGCATACAACTTCAGTTGCTTCTCAAAGGAAGCAATCGCATCCGGGTAGCGCTTCAAACGCCGCTGAGCATCTCCCTGAAACGCCAGAGCTTCTTCGTAGTCAGGGTCCTGAGCATTGCTCTGAATCGACTTGTCGAACTCGGCAAACTCGGTCACCGCAGCTTCAAACTCGTCCAGAAAATAGCTGCACTCCGCCGCGCGAAACCGAGCGTGCGAGATGTCCGGGCTTTGAGGAAAGTCTGTAATAAAAGTGCGGAGTGTCTTACGGGCGGGTGCGTACTTCTCACTCTCAAACTGCGACAGACCGAGGTAGTACCGGGCCAGCGGCACGCGCTGGTGCTTGGGATACTTCCCGACAAACTTCTCGAAAGCCTCTTCGGCCAGCAGCCACTTCTCCTTCTTGAAGAGGCCCACCGCGAAGTTGTAGTCGTCGGTTGGTTCGTCGGCTCGAACGGGAACGTCCGCGGCAACCGTCAGCGTGGCCGCCAGCAGTACAAACAGGAGTCGAAGTGATCCGGCACCTCTCGCAAACATGACGATATCCTCACATGAAGCCGACGAAGCGATCTGCCTCCGAAGTGTCATCGTAAGGCCCACGAAAATCGAGGAACAAGCCGTTGGTTCCCACACTTTCGCGCTGACCACAGTCAGCGGCAAACTTTGCCCGACCGCTACGGACTTGTGCGGGCGGCCACCACCGGCGAACGTCTGTAGAGACGATGAAGTCGCCGGTTTCGTGGGAGCGATCACATGACGCGGATCACATTGCTGATTTTCGGGCTGCTCTGGTCGCTGGGACCGTCACCGTCGTTCGTGTTGGCTCAGGCCCCAAACGCCAAGCCTGACAAGGAACTCTACCCGGTCTCGTGGAAGACTTTTGAAGCGCGCGACAAGAACAAGGACGGCCAACTCGGCGAGGATGAATTTGTCACGACGCAACCAGCGGACAAGCAGCCCCTCTTTCGCCGCGACTTCAAGCTGCTCGATCTCAACGAAGATAAGCAACTGAGCTTCACTGAGTTCCGCAACCTGCCCGGAACTGTTCCGTTCGCCGAACGCGGACGCATGCCCGATCCGATCGTCAAACTGGTCGACGAGCAGATGCAGAAGTTCGAAGCGGGCCTCAAAGATTGGGACACGGACAAGAGCGGCAAGCTGGAAGCGAACGAACTCGTGCAGTCTGCGTTCTTTGAGACGTTTGACGATCAGTTGCTGGTCTCACGCGGACCGCAGTTGTTTCTGACACGTCCGACCCAGGCTCACTGGATCGACCGCGACGGTGACGCGGGACTGAGTAAAGACGAAGTGCGTTTCGCGTTGGAGGTCTCGTTCGGCATCCGCAGTTGGGACGGCATCCTGATTCACCGCGAGACTGGATTGATCTCTCAGTCCGCAAGCTTCCGGTGGATGGACACCAACCGCGATGGCCGGGTCTCTCCCGAAGAGCACAAGTTGCGTGGCTATGATGGAGACCTCACCGAAACGCGTTTCAAACAGATCGACACCGACAAAAACGGTGAGCTGTCTTTCGAAGAATGGACTTCTTCCGAGTTCAAGCTGGTCGATCCGCTGCGTTACTTCCGCGACCGGGACACGAACCTCGATGGCCGCATCGACAAGGAAGAACTCGTGAAGACGACACCCGCGTGGCAAGCCCCCGTCGGAGCACACATCTTCCCCGGCTTTGATCTCGATCAGGATGGCAGCCTGTCGTGGCAGGAATTCGCGGCCACTCCGCTGGTCAATCAGGTCTATCAGTGGCACACGGCCATTAAAGAAACGGATGGCAACGGCAAGCTGTCCCCTGCGGAATTCGTCTTTGAATCACAGGAGCGGCACCCGCTCATGGGCGGACTGCTGGCGGAATACTTTCGGCGATACGACACCAACAAAGACGGTGCGTTGGATCATGATGAGTTCGAATTCACCACTCCCGAGGCACCGAAGTCACGCATCTACCGCATGAATATCGACGGCTCGGAACTCGAACTGCTGGCCGACATCGGGTTCGTCGGCTCGAACAGCATGGGTTCGCCGGACCTCTCTCCCGATGGAAAGATGCTGGCCTTCGACGCCACACCTGCCGTCGGAGTGGATAACGTTTTTAGTCTATCGCACATCGTGACTATGCCGCTGGAAGGTCCCGACAAAGGCAGGATGAAAGACCTCGGCTTCGGCAACTGCCCCGACTGGTCGCACGATGGCAAGCAACTGGCCTTCTTCGTCAACTCGGGAAACCCGGCCAAAGATCAGCACGGAGCCTGGATCTCTAACGCAGACGGCACCGATCGCCGGCTCATCGCTGCGAACATGTGGAACCCGAAGTTCTCACCCGATGACAAACTCATCCTGTGTGCCGACCGCTTTCGCGGAGCCAAGCAGCTCTTCCTCTACGACGTGCAGACCAAAGATGTCATGCAGGTGCTGGCAGGACACACCATCCTGGGGGTGCCAGAATTTGACCCGAGCGGCGCGAGGATCGCAGTCACGGTTTTAGAAGACAAGCAGCGCAAGATGTGCCTCATCGACCTGACCAACCAAAGTCAGCAGCCCGCCGAGCTATTCAAGCTCGGCCCGATCACGGACACGCTGTCCACATTCACAGACAGCTCGCGCCCGCAATGGTCGCCGGACGGCAAAGAACTGATCTTCACCGGCCGCACCGAAAAGGCAGGCATCCACCGCATCCTGCTCGACAAGCAGGATCAACCCTTCAGCTTCGGTCCCCCGATCCTGCCCACCGACGCCTGCGGAGTTCCCACCCCCGACCACAAGCAGATCATCTTCACATCGTCCCGCCCGCTGAAGGACTTTCCGAACCTGAAGAAGTTCGCAGCACCATGAGCCGCAGTCCAAGCGTCTGCTCTCACAAATTCACGGCTTGTGTCCGCAGGCGATGCCGCTGCTATCATCTTCACGTCCGAGGATCTTCCGTTTGAACGTGGCAAGTGAGGCCAAACGATGTCCCTCAGATTGACAGACGAAATGCGCGAAGCCCTGCAGCGGCGGGTCGGATATCCGATAGCTGTCGAGGATGAGCAGACTCAATTGCAGTACGTGCTCTTGCCTCTGCAACTCTATCAACGACTCCAGTCTGTTTTTGCAGATGCAGAGTTTGACGTGAACGATGCTTCTGCCGCCCAAAGTCGAGTTGCGGGAATGGCCGGCTGGGATGATCCAGAGATGTCGATCTACGACGACTATGACGCCCACAGGCCGCAGCCATGAAGGTGCAACGCGGTGACGTTGTTCTGGTGAACAAGTTGTGGCCGGTCTCCGACCGAGCCACACTCGACGACTGAAGGTCTCCAGCACCGCGCGCGGCCTCGTTTGGGAGACCTACGGTCACGGCTTGTGGCTCGGACGGAGACCGGCCACAACGGGGTTACACCCCACGCGGCAACTCTGGCATTGACGCCTCGCGGGGGCTCCGCGACGCTCCGTGTTGGGAGTGGGATCTGTCTGCGCCAAGGGAGTGGCACATGTACAAGTTGTTGTTGTGTCTGCGTTATTTGCGGACGCGCTATATTGCGCTCGCCAGCATCATCAGCGTGATGCTCGGCGTGGCCACCATGATTGTGGTCAACAGCGTCATGTCCGGGTTCGCCACCGAGATGCGGACCCGTATTCATGCCATCCATGCGGATATCAGCCTCGAAACCGGCAGTCTGGACGGTGAACCCAGCGCTCAGCAGCACATGGCGCTGATTCGCGAAGTCGCAGGGCAATACGTCGAATCGATGACGGCGTCGGTCGAAGTCTTTGGACTGATGCACTTTCGGCGCGGCGGTCAGTGGATTCCACGGCCAGTACAACTGGTTGGCATCGAGCCGGAGAGCAAGACTCTAGTCGGTCCGTATACCGAGCACCTCGACAGCTACAAGACCATCCGTGAAGACGGTGTGGTAGTCCGTCAGCCGTTGCGTTCCATGAACGATAAGCCGGGCTGGGATCTCACCGCTGAGTCGACGGCGTATCGCAAGAAGGAGAAGGAACGCGAGCGCATCTTCCTGAAGCATTTCCTGGATCAGCAACAAGAGCAAGAACCGCTGATGGAGCGCAAGCCAAAGTTAGAAGGCGATGCTCCCAAGTTCGAGGAAGGCGCACCCACGTTCGAGAATGAAGTTCCCGAACCGAAAGAGTCGCAAGCTGCTGCGGTGGAAACTGCCAATGCCACCGTGGCTGATGACTCCCAGCCGACGATTCAACAGGTCAGTGCCGTCCAACCAGCGCAAGAAGAAGCTCCGAACCGCCCGAAGGACGACCCCTTCAAGGCACAACCCTTTGTGCAGCAGCAGTTCAACCCAGATGCCGTCGAACCCAGTGATCCCGATGGCCCGTATCGAGCTCGCGTGGTGCTGGGCGCGGGGCTCGTCGAATTCATCCGCGAAATCGCCCCGAACAAGATCCGCATCGAACGCATGGTCCACCCCGGCGACGACGTGAAGATCACCACCGTCAGCGCGGGACGTCCGCCTCGCCCGGTGAGTTTCACGGCCACCGTGACGGACATCTACAAGAGCGGCATGAGCGAGTACGACTCGAATCTGGTCTTCTGCAATCTGGATTACCTGCAGGAGATTCGCGGGATGATGGACCCGCAGACTCAAGAGCGGGCCATCACGACCGTTCAGATCAAGCTCAAGAACTACAACGACGCGAAGCTTGTGCTGCAGAAGCTGGAGAACGTCTTTCCGTCGCACCTGTATTCGGTGAAGACCTGGGAACAGAAGCAAGGTCCGCTGCTGGCCGCTGTGGACATCGAATCCGCGATTCTGAACGTGCTGCTGTTCCTGATCATCGCCGTCGCTGGCTTCGGCATCCTGGCGATCTTCTTCATGATCGTCGTTGAGAAGACTCGCGACATCGGCATCCTGAAAGCACTCGGAGCCAGCTCACGCGGCGTGATGTCGATCTTCCTGCTGTACGGCCTGGCTCTGGGTTGCGTGGGCAGCGGGATCGGTGTGGCGTTGGGCCTGGTCTTCGTGCGGTACATCAACGAGATCGAACGCGGATTGTCGCTGGTCACCGGCCGCAAAGTCTTTGATGAGCGGATCTACTACTTCCCGTCGATTCCCACTGACGTCAATTCCTTCACGGTGTTCTGGGTAGCGATGGGTGCCATGCTGATTGCCGTCGCGGCCAGCATCCTGCCCGCTCGCCGAGCCGCTCGTCTGCATCCGGTCGAAGCCTTGCGATACGAGTAACGAACTAGCAGTGAAATCAGCGTCCGCCGTACTGACGATCCACCGGCATCCATCTTTCGTTCGGAACGATTCATGACTCAGCAACCCGCCTCTGCGAACGAACACATCGCCTCAGTTGCCGTGGAAAAGGTGTACTTGAAGGGCAATCACAAAGTGCCCGTGTTGCGCGGCGTGCACATGTCCGTGCAGCGCGGCGAGTTTGTGTCCATCATCGGCCAGTCCGGGTCCGGCAAAAGCACGCTGCTGCACCTGATGGGTCTGCTGGATAAGCCCAACGTCGGCGAGATCCGTCTCGAAGGCCAGCGCGTCGATGACCTGCCAGCCGCGACGCGCGATGAACTGCGCAACCGGGTCTTTGGTTTCATCTTCCAGTTCTATCACCTGCTGCCCGAACTCAGCGTGCTGGAGAACGTGCTGTCGCCGCTGATGATTCGCGATTCCGCCCTGACCTATTGGCGACGGAAGAGCGAGTATCAAGATCGCGCGCACCAGATCATTGAGCAAGTCGGTCTGTCACATCGACTCAAGCATAAGCCGTCCGAACTTTCGGGTGGCGAGATGCAGCGTGCGGCGATCGCTCGAGCCCTCATCGCCCGCCCGTCGGTCCTGCTGGCCGATGAACCGACCGGCAACCTCGACGGCCAAACCGGCCGCGACATCATCGACCTGTTGCGCACGCTCAACCAGGAACAGGGCCTGACCATCGTGATGGTGACTCATGATGAGTCCATCGCACAGCAGGCTCATCGCACCGTGCGCCTCTGCAACGGACTGGTCCAGGTCCTCAGCGACGCGGCCTGAACGATCTCAAAAACCGCCTCCGTCCCGCGGCAGCCCGAGCGGTAATTTCCACAGGTTTTGAAAAACTCGGCAGAGCCTCGCAGACACACATCAGCAGAGTTCGATATAGAAGTTGTGGCAGTTCACTCGGTTAGTCTTCGAGGGCTGAATGATGTCGCACTCCGCCGCTGATCGATCGCATGTTGGAAGCTCCGTCGCCGCTCATTTTCAGCCTGCGGGCCGGGATTTATTGCGAGTTGGCTCGCGACGCTGGTTCCTGCAGACCGGCTTGGCGGGAGTCGCCGGGCTGTCTCTGCCTCAGATGTTGGCTGCCAACGAAGCTGCCAGCCGTACGGGAAAGGCTCCCAAATCCGTCGTCATGTTCTGGTTGAGTGGCGGCTTGAGTCACATCGATTCCTGGGACGTGAAACCTGACGCTCCACGCGAGATTCGCGGTCCGTTCGAGTCCATCGCAACGAGTATCCCTGGCGTGCGATTTACCGAACACCTGCCGCTGCAAGCTTCGATCATGCACAAGTTGTCGATCATCCGATCGATCGACTGCCGATCCAGCAACCACACACCGATCACGATGCAGGCGGGCAATCCGTTGGCCCGCCGAAGTGACGACGGCAACGACGGGCAAGGCTATCCGTCGATGGGTTCCGTCGTCGCCAAGCTGCGCGGTTCGAATGATCCCAACATGCCTGCCTTCGTCGGCCTCGCCGAAAGCTGGAAGGCTGACGTCTGGGAGTCCGGGCAGATGGGTTCTGAATACGCTCCCGTGAAGGGCAGCGAATTGGCCGGACGCTTTGCCTTGCCCGAAGGCGTTCAGCTCAACCGACTCCAAGACCGTCAGACGTTGCGACAGCAGCTCGACTTCCTGCGAGCGGACATTGATCGCGCGGAGTCGATGTCACGCAGCGATCGTTACACACAACAGGCTTATGACCTTGTCTTGTCAGGCAAGGCGCAACGAGCGTTCGCGGTCGATCAGGAATCTCAACAACTGCGCGACGCGTACGGCCGCGACTCCATCGGTGAGAAAGCCTTGCTCGCGCGACGACTGGTTGAGTCCGGAGTCAGTTACGTGCTGGTGAGTGGCGCGTGGGGCTACTTCGATCATCACGGCGACGAAGTTCGCTGGGGTGGCATTGAGAAGGGACTGAAGCCGCTGCTGCCGCGCATCGATCAGGTCATCTTCACGCTGATCAACGACCTCGAGTCGCGCGGGCTGCTGGATTCCACGCTGGTGCTGATGCTCGGCGAATTCGGTCGTGGCCCGGTGATGACCAAGACCGCCGGTCGGGATCACTGGACCAACTGCATGTCGATGCTGGTCGCCGGCGGCGGCCTGAAGCACGGCCAGATCATCGGGGCTACCGATGCTCGTGGGTACGGCATCGTAGACCGCGTTATCACACCGCAAGACCTCGCAGCCACGATCTATCGCTACATGGGCATCGATCTGGACGCTCACTGGGTGAACCCTCAAGGTCGCCCCGTCCCGATCGTCGTCGAAGGCGGCAAGCCGATCCCCGAACTGGTCTGATCAGAGTCGCTGATCACCCCGTGATCCGAACGGTGACCAGTGTCGGTTCGTTCTTCCAGCTCCACCTGACCTCGAAGGCATCCGCAGGTTTCTCGCTCGCGCTGGTTTGCAGCGTCTCGTCAAAGGGACGATTCTGCCGCTTGAAAAGCGATCGAATAAGAAGCCGTTCGCCCATACAATGCCTCGCAGAGTTCCCGAGACATGACGACTTCAGACGCCGACTTGCGATCAAACCGAACGCTGGCGGTCCTGTATGCCGCTGCTGCTTTTGTGAGTGCCACGCTCGTCTTCTCGGCTCAACCCATGCTGGCACGGATGCTGTTGCCGTTGTTTGGTGGTTCACCGGCCGTGTGGAACACATGCATGCTGTTCTTTCAAACAGAACTGCTGTTGGGATACGGCTACTCGCACCTGCTGACGAGCTACGTTCCCCTGCAGAAGCAGAAGATTATCCATGTGGCGATGCTCGCCACTGCGGGAGTCGTGCTTCCGTTTCATGTCAGCACAGATTCTTTCACGGCATCATCAGCTCATCCGATCGCCTCGTTGATTTCGCTGCTGGTGCTGGTTGCCGGATTGCCCTTCTTTGCGGTCTCGACGAACGCGCCGCTGCTGCAATCGTGGTTCGGTCACTCCCGCCATCCATCCGCCAAAGAACCTTACTTCCTCTACGCCGTCAGCAACGTCGGCAGCATGGCCGTGCTGCTTGCGTATCCGACAGTGCTCGAACCGTTGTTAGGACTGTCTCGTCAACGCCTTGTGTGGGCAGGCATCTACGGCTTGCTGGTGATCTTGATGACCGGCTGCGCGGTCCTGACGTGGCGCGACACTAAAGCTGCGCTGACCACTGCTCCCGATGAGGTTGCAGCCATACGAAAGCTCAACTGGCGCGACCGCGCCTGGTGGGTCGTCCTATCCTTCGTACCATCGAGCTGGCTGCTGAGTTCCACAGCTCGCCTGACAACGGACTTTGCACCGATCCCGTTGCTGTGGATCGTACCGCTGGCGTTGTACCTGCTGACCTTCATCCTGGTTTTCAGCCGCCGCCAATGGATTTCACACGAAGGCATCATCCGCGCGTTTCCATATGCCGTCGTGACGTTGGTTGCCACGATGATTGTGGTTGAGGGCTGGTGGCCCGGTGCGTTGATTAACGTCGTTGTGTTCTTCATTGGCACCCTGCTGTGCCACGGCGAACTCGCGAAGCGCCGACCAGAACCCGCTCAGCTTACGGAATACTTCCTGTGGATGTCGTTCGGCGGAGCCTTGGGCGGCGTCTTCAACAGCATCATCGCTCCGCTGGCGTTTCCGGTGCTGCTGGAGTTTCCGATCATCGTGGTGGCGGCTTGCTTCTGCCGCCCTGCCCGACCGGCCAAACCCTTCAACAGCACCGATGCCATGCTGACGATGATTACGTCCACGGTGATTGCATCCGGACTCGCGGTGCTGCCGAAGTTCCTCGACCCCGAACTGGTGATCGTCGTCTTCGCGGGTGTAGCGGTGTGCCTTGTATCCACAATGCTCGCTCGCCCGCGCTGGGTGGCCGTCATCGCTGGAGTGACGATTGTCTGGAGCCAATTTCATGTTTGGCCCTCGATGGAGGTCGTTCATCGAACACGCAGCTTCTTCGGCATTCATGAGATCGACGAAGACGTGCGGATGAACGACCCGCAGACAGGGCGCACGCTGCCCCGTTTCCGACGGCTGAAGCACGGCACCACGCAGCACGGCTTCCAAAGCATCGACGCTGGCCTGAGCTGTGAGCCGCTGGCCTATTATCACCGGCAAGGTCCTTTGGGTGACGTCTTCCAGATCGCAAGGTCAGATGAGCCACAGCGGATTGGCGTCATCGGATTGGGGACTGGTGCGATGGCCTGTTACACGCAGTCGCAACGTGAGTTCGTCTTCTTTGAAATTGATCCAGTCGTCGCACAAATCGCCGAGACGCCCAAGTTCTTTTCGTATCTCAGCGACTGCAGCCAGAAGCGTTACCAGATCGTTCTGGGAGATGGGCGGCTGATGATCGCCAAAGAATCGGATCGCAGCTTCGACATGATCGTGCTGGACGCCTTCAGCTCAGACGCCATCCCCGTGCACCTGCTGACTCTGGAAGCACTGGAGATCTATGCCGGCAAACTGAAGGATGGCGGGCTGCTGGTCTTCCATGTGTCGAATCGGTTTCTGGATCTCACCGAGGTGCTGGCGGATTCCACATCGGCGACTGGCTGGTCGTGCCTAGTCTGCAAGGACTGGCCGCGCAGCGATGCCGAGCAGGATGCCTGGCTGGCGATCGGTAAAGCCGATTCCACCTATGTCGTCCTAGCCAAGGAGGCGTCATCCTTGGATGAATTCAAGAAACAACCGCGCTGGCGGCATCAAGCGCCGCGAGCACAGCCGCAACCTTGGACGGACGATTACTCGAATCTCGCCAGCATTATTCGGAGAGACAACCCTCACGGCCGGTGAGGCATCGTGTCCGCGATTCGTTCACGGCTTAACGACCGTGATCCACAGTGGATCTGCGGCGAAGTTGGTCTTCATCACGAAGTTCAGCGAGACGTTCGCGGTCACCGGCACCAGTTGTTTCTCGGTCGGGGCGGCATTGGCATCGGCCGTCAGAATGATGTGCCCCTTCACGTTCTTACCCGTAATCAGCTTTGATGATTTCCCTTCATCAAACTTTACTCCAGGCGGCAGCGTGTTCGCGAACACGGCCAGATGCTGGAACATTACGTCGAGCGTTACGTTCGCACTGAAGTCGGGAGCACGCTCAAGTTCCACTTCGATCTTCTTAGTTTCGCCGGGCTTCAGCGTGATGTCGTACTCGCTGAGCTTCACCACGCGGATGTCGGTCGGAGCACCAATCGACAGCGTATGCATTTCGACGGGCCAGTGGCCTCGTCCACCACCGGGCTGGTAGGTCTCCTGATAAACTGCCGCCACTGCTGAAAGTTCTACCGGCGGATTGTCACCTTCCTTCACGGATGACGTGCCTCGAATGGTGACGTTGTGAATCGAAATGGGTGCATCTGGAGCAGCCTTGAAGATGATACAACCGTCTTCGGCTTTGTCGGGCAGAATGCGGCCACAGGTCGCGGCAATGGTTGGCGGCAAACCATCCACATGCAGTTGCACCTCGCCCGTGAAGCCGGCTTTGCGCTCGATCTTCACGAACAACACACCGTTGCCGCCGGGGCCAAGCAACGTCTTGTCGGTATCCGCATAGAGTCGGAAATGCGGCTCGGACTTGGTGGCTTCAATGAAGTACACACTGCTGTCACCGCCACGCAGGTGCATGTCTCGAATCTCGATGACGTAAGTTCCGTCGGCCGGGGCGGCCCAATTGTCGACGCGCGAATCCTGCGAGCCCCGCTTGCCGTCGCGCAGGTCATCGTTCTCCGCCAGTTGCACGCCCTTGTCGTTAAGAATCCGCAGATACGGGTCCATCGCGGCCTGGTAACGACGAGCACGGACTTCGAAGTTGAACTTGTCACCCTTCTTGGCTTCGAACTTGAAGCAGTCAACGTCGTTCTCGGCGTTGATGCGGCCATTGATACCGGCCGGCAAAGTCACCGCCTGAGCTTTATCGAACGTGGTATTGTCGCCGTCGGCCTCTTGGCTCACTGGTAACGTGGTCGCAAATACCGCCACGGGATTGGATTGATCACTACCCAGTGGCAACCGAGCCCACGTCGGCCCGGCGGGAGTATCTGCTCCCAACTTGAAAGGCACAGTCTTCTGCTCGGGCAGTTGAGTTCCAATCAACGTCAACGAAGCGTCTTGTCCAATCGGAATGCCCAGCGGATACACGTTGGTGATGAAGGGGCGCGGTGAGATCTCAACGGCGTATTCCCAATACTGGTTGCCCTCGTAGCGGACGTCGCGTAGTTCCAGGAAGTAGTCGCCCGCCTGGACAAACTTGTGAGACAGGAACGGGTCGCCGAAGAAGTAGTTATCCGACGAAGCGATCGTTGAACCGTTCGAGTTACGAATCGTCATCAGCGGATCAGCGTGGTTCTGCAGATCGTGAATGCGGTCCTGCAAACGACTGCAACGCACGTGAAAGTGCAGCTCGGTTCCGGCCTCGACCTTGAACTTGTAGAAGTCTACGTCTTCGGCTTTCTCGATCAGGCCACACACTGTCGCGGGCAGAGCGATCTCCTGGGCTTGAGCCAATTCATCGTTCTTGGCCGCTTCGGTGATAACCGGATCTCGCGCGATGACTAACTGACCAACCGTGCTGACGCCCTGCGGAGTCGCAATCTTCACATCGCGAACACCAGGCATGGCGGCAGCGTCAACAGCGAACTTCACCTTCATCTTGGTGAGTTCCGGCTTCATGCCTTCTTTCTTCTCCGGATGCAGAACCTCACCAGTCACCCCCGTCCCGCTGACAAGCACCTGGTACGCACCAAACATGCTGTAGCGTGAGTTGAACTCCACCTCAGCCGCCTGGCCGACTTGAACAGCAACGGGCTTGAGGCTCATCACCATCGGATAACCGGTTTGAGCATTCGCAGTCTGGAGGCTCAACGCCAGCAACATCAGGCAGCAGCAGATTCGTTTCATGAAACTAATCCAAATCGGTGGAACCGGTGGTCGGTGTGTTCTGGGTCATTCGATCTGCCTCGCGCAGCAACTTCGCGAGCGGCAGTTCAAACCCAGGCAGCAGCGGAGTGGTGTAAGTGTCGGCTTCGCTGATGATGATCTCTTCCGCAGAACTCGGTGAGGCAAAGCGGAATAGCGTCATCTGCCGACGGAAACGATCGATGATCCAGTATTCACGAATACCGACCGCCTGATATTCAGCCCGTTTGACCACGAAGTCTCGATGACGATCGCGCTTGTCGACAGAGACGAACTCCACGGCAATCGCGGGTAGGTCACGCATCACATCCGGAGCATGTCCCAGGCCAACCCAGATCACTCGATCCGCTCTGCGCCGGTTATGAGTCCCCCGGACCTGGTTCTCATAGATAGTGGCATCCAGGCAGTTTCCCTGGGGATGCGTCTGTTGATAGGCGTAAAGCAAGTGTCCCAACAAATCGTTCGGAGAGCGCTCACCAATATCAACCGGTGGTGAAACAACGAGGACTCCTTCGATCAACTCGTAGGAATAGGTTTCGTCACAGCGAGCCGTATCAAATTCGTCCGGAGTCAGATACGAGCCTGCCAACCCCGGGTGGAGGTAGAGGCCGTCGGTTGGAGGTGCTGTGGCAATCATGGGTGTCTGAAATAGCTGAGTTAAATCGAAGAAATCAGTCGAACGTCCGCGTCGTCGAGAAACTCGCAACTTGAATGCCAAGTAGGCCGGACAATCCTGTCCGGCTTTCGGACAAGGTTGTCCGACCTACAAACCTACTAATGCACGAACAGGAAATACTTCGAGTTCATCAAGGCCCACAGTACATCCTCGTAGCCTTCCTGTGGTGAAGCCGCCTGTGACACGATCTCTTGAGCGGCGGTCAGTTCTTCTGGTCGAGGAGCGCGGCACAGGGCCGCCAGATAGAGTTCGTTGATGATGTCGTCTCCGCCGGTCTTGGCGGCAATGAGCTTCGCGATGCGGCCCTTCTTGTCAGAGAGCTTCGAGGCCAATGTGTCGCCGTTGAGCGTGTGCAGCGCTTGAGTCAGGTTCTCATCGGGAGCGCGTTCGCATTCGCACACGCTGACTCGGCGCGGCTTCGCGAAGGTGTTGAGGAAGTAGTTGGGATACTCAGCGTCCGGCAGTTCGATCGCTCGCGTACCCAGCGGCAGATTGTTGTGCTTGGTTCGCGAATCCGTGACTTGATCAATCGCATCCAGCAACGGCTCAGCACTGATCCGCTTCACGAAATAATGGCTGTAGAACCGCAAATCCGCCTGGTTGTTGACCGTCGGTTGTGAGTCCAGTTGATACAGCCGCGAGACCATGATCGCTCGAATCAACTGCTTCGGATTAAAGCCGCTGTCGACGAAATGCTTCGACAGCGCATCCATCAGAGCGGGATTGGTCGGCGGATTCGTCGAACGCAGGTCATCGACCGGCTCAACGAGACCACGACCCAGCAGATAACGGACGTAGCGGTTCGCAATGTTGTTGGCGAACAGCTTGTTGTCCTTGTTGGCCAACCAGTCGGCTAAGCCGATGCGGCGATCCAGTGGATGATCCGCTGGCTGACCATCGAGCGGCGTTGGCGTCATGCGTTTGCCGGTCTTGGGATGAGAAACCTCGCCGGACGATCGCACGATGACGACTTGCTCGCGACCGAACATGCCGAACTCTTCGCTGTTCTTATTAGCCACGCGCGAGAAGAACGCGGCGAACGCGTAGTAGTCTTCCTGGCCGTACTTCTCGAAGGGGTGGTGATGGCACTTGGCACATTCCAAACGCACGCCCAGAAAGATTTGAGCGGTCGCTTCCGCCAGATCGGACGAGTTGTTGAACACCCGGAAGTAATTGGCCGGGCCGTTCATGTAGATCGAGCCTTTGCCCATGACGAGCTCACGCACAAAGCCGTCCAGCGGCTTGTTCGTGCGGAACGAATCCTTGAGCCAGTTGTGCATGGCCCACATACCCTGATCGGCATTGCGATTATTGCTGGTGTTCCGCAGCAGGTCCGCCCACTTCAAAGTCCAGAAGGCGGCATAGTTGTCATTGTGAATGTCGCGAGACGGATCGCCGGTCAGTCCGAGCAGTTCATCAATGATTTGTTCGCGCTTCTTGGGATCCGTCGAGGCCAGAAACTTCTTGGTCTGATCGACGGTCGGCAGCGTGCCCGTGACGTCCAGGAATGCGCGGCGAATGAAGGTGGCATCGTCACAGAGCGGAGAGGGTTCAATACCCAACTCCTTGAACTTCTGCGAAGCGAGTTCATCGACGAAGTTGTTGTTCGTCCAACCGGACAACTGAAAATCCTGCCGGTAAGGAATGACGAACATGCAGATGGTGGCTTGCCCCTCGAAGCGGGCCATCACTGAAGCCTGTCCGGCGGATGAAGTGGTGACGAAACCATCGTTGGTGACGGCCAGCATGCCGTCGTCCATCGAGTCGAAGCGGGCCAAGCCGGTGACATCCCTCTTGGAACCATCCGAGTAGGTCGCTTCCACTCGCAGTTGCTGCTTGAGCCCGATCTGGCCAACGCGTTGCTTCGGAAAGACCTCAACTCCAGTCACCTTCAAAGCGTCTTTGCTCGGAGCCGGCGCGCCAGCTTTAATCCAGGCGACGAGCGTCTGATGTTCGACGGACCCAGGAGCTAGTCGCTTGCCACCACCATGAGGTACCTGCATCGTCGGCTTCAACAGGAACAGACTCTGTTCGGGCGCAACGACGTTCATGCGACGTTGCAGACGATCACGGACGATCGCGTTGCGATCCGCGTCGGGATCAAAGCCAAACACCGAGAGCTTGAAGCCGGCCTGACCATGTTGCACGGCGTGACACGGCCCCATGTTGCAGCCGGTCTTGCCGAGGATCGGTTCAATGTCGCGCAGGAACTCGGGCTGAGGTTGTTCAACCACTCCACTCACGGTCACCGGCAGTTCTTGAGTCGCTCCACCCGCGCTGACTTTGATCGTCGTCTGACCGTTGCCCTTCGCGATCAATCGCCCTTGAGGGCTGACCGTCACGATTGCCGGATCGCTCGACGCAAAGGTCGCCGAACCGGTGAGGTCGCCCGACCGGTCATGAACCGCGCCGCTCGCGTCTTTCGTCGTCACAACGAGCTGTACTTGCTCAAAGTTGCCCGCGAGTTTCGCTTCAGCCGGGTTGATCGCGATGCCGTGCGGCGCAGCGTTTTCCTGAGCTCGCACCGATGAGGACCAGGCAGCCAGTATCAGCCCTGCGCAGAGAAAAGTGAGGCGAATCACTGGAAGTTCCTCGACAGAGAAAGGTGAGGCGGGCGGTTGGAATCGAGCCAATTGGTTGCTCAACTCGCGATGTGCGGCAACAGCGGGCAGAATATCGAGCGGAAGTGCGGAAAGTATTGCCTACGGACGATGCCAAAGCCAACACCGCGTCCCGGTTGGCGGTAAGTTCGCTCACAAATGAATGTCGGGAGAATCCGGTTCTGGCCGGATGCGTGCCAAGCGTCTCAGAACATCAGAGAGCGGCGTCAAGGAATGAGACTATGAGTTCATCAGACAGTTTCGAGGTCGAGCAGAAGTTCGCATTGGGTGACCGCCGCAGCGAAATCGAAGCGCGGCTCCAGCAACTGGGAGCTCAGCAGCACAGTTCGGAATCGCAGGCCGACCGCTACTTCAACCATCCTCAACGCGACTTCGCTCAGACCGACGAAGCCGTCCGCATTCGCTCCGTCGGCGACAAAAATTGGCTGACCTACAAAGGCCCGAAGATCGATTCGCGTACCAAGACGCGGCGCGAGATCGAACCAGCTCTCGGAGACGGTGTTCAGACAGCAGAACAGTTCAGCGAGGTGCTGTGCATTCTGGGGTTCAGCCCCGTGGCGACCGTCAAGAAGCAACGACAGTCCTACCAACTGCAGCGCGGCTCATGGGAGCTGACAATCGCCCTGGACGATGTCGAACAGCTCGGCGCGTTTCTGGAGATCGAACTCATCGCCACAACGGAACAACTGCCCGCAGCGCAGCAAGCGGTACTCGACTTCGCCGCAGAACTCGGGCTGCATGAGGTCGAGCGCCGGTCCTACTTGAGAATGCTGCTACTGAAGATGGCTCAAGGCTAAACTCTCGTTGGATGTCCCGACAAACTCTGCTCGCGAAGATGGTGCCTCAGGCTGCGTTGGCTGGATGATCAGGATCGGGCTGGGAGTAAAACCGATCAAGACAAAGGCCAACGTCAGCCAGCCAAGAATATGACGCCCCAGTCCCAGCGGCACGGAGTCATTCGCCGTAGGCGGGTGTCTCGGTCCCATCGCCAATAAGAGCAGCACCATGGCGAGGTATCCCATGTCCATCGTGTAGGCCATGAAACCGACTGCAACCGCCAGGATCGACAGGGACACAACGTGAGCCCGCTTTCCAATCAACGTGTAAAGGATGTGGCCACCATCAAGCTGACCGATCGGCATCAGGTTCAGCCCCGTGATGAAGATGCCCACCCATCCCGCAAAGAGCAGCGGGTTCAAGAACACTTCCTGATTCTGAGCCAGAGGCCCATGTTTCAGTTCAATCATCCACCTCAACACCAGCGGGTCGGAGAAGATCAAAGCTCCGCGTTCCGGAGCAATCGTCACCAGCTTTGATTGCTGGATTCCGAACCATGCAACCGGCAACGCCAGAATCAGTCCTGCGAGTGGTCCCGAAATCGCGATGTCAAACATCGCTTTGCGATCAGCCACTCCTGCGGCTTGCGCGATCACAGCACCCATCGTGCCAAACGGTGACCCCGGCATCGGGATGAAGAACGGCGGCGTAGCAGGCACTCGATACCGCACCGCTTGCAAGAAGTGGCCGAATTCGTGTGACAGCAAGATTGCCATCACGGCAACGGCGTAGACGGGACCGTGCGTAGCCCACGTCGAGGCACACGTCGCCACGAACAGCACAAACGCGATCTTCCAATGCCGCTTCAGACGCTGGCGATACGCGGCCACTCGCAGTTGCCGCTCTTCCTGAGCTTTCGCAACTGCCGCCGCTTCAAAAACCTCAAGGGGTTGCAGGGTCCGCGGTGAAGAATCATCCATGTGAATTGCTGCTGAAGGACTGCCAGACCAAGAGCACCGAGCACGAAACGAATAACTCGTGCCCCTCTCGCCCAGCACCGGCAGCATCACGTGGAAAGCCTTCATCGGGAAGCCACAAACAACGAAAACACAAATCCGTGTCGGCCATCCCAAGGTCGTCGAGGTTACTTGACTCCCACGCAATACAGGTGCTTGTTAGATCGTACGAACAAATCACCGTTGCTGATGGCGGGAGTCGCGCTGAAGTCTTCACCCGCATCGGTGACGCGATTCACCGCAAGTTGTTCAAACGTCGCACCGGCCTGCAGGACATGCATGTTCCCGTTGCGGCTCACGTAATAGATCTTTCCATCAGCCAGCACCGGCGATGAGTAGTCACTGCCGCCAAATCCGCCGCGGCCGCCGAAGCCTCGGCCAGGTCGCCCGCCTGCATTGTCGTCTGAGCGAGCATCACCACCCTCCGAGCTGCGAGCCCCCTGCAGTCGCCCCTGAAAGACCTTCTGGCCAGTCTCAGCATTCACGCAGTTCGCGACTCCGTTACCGAAATAATACAGCCGCCCTTCATGAACCAAGGGCGTACCAAACCGGCTGGAATCACGACCGCTCCAGACCACGTGGCTCTTCGTGACGTTGTCTGTACCGCCGGCCTTCACCGCGATAGAGCCGCCTCCGCGTCCCTCAATGGCGTAAATCGTTTGCCCATCGGCGACGACGCTGGAATTGAACTGATCCGACTCCATCGCATCGCAGTACCACTTCAGCTTGCCGTTGACCGGGTTGATGGCCCAGATCTCGTACGGAGCCCCGATGACGATGTCCGTGCGCGTCTCGTCAACTTTCACAGCGACGGGAGTTCCCCAGACGTTGCCCAGTGATTCTGCGTCGGCCTTCCAAATCTCTTTGCCCGTAGCAGTATCAAGTCCGACAATTGAATTTCGCTCAGGACCAGCCGCCACAATGAGTGTCTTCTCAAACACAATCGGACTGGATGACGACCCCCAACGACGCGGATCGGAACCGGTCCCTACGGCCGCACGCCAGAGCTCCTTGCCATCAAGATCAAAAGCATGCACGCCGCTCTTACCGAAAAAGGCGTAAATGCGCTCGCCGTCCGAAACCGGAGTGTGCGAGGCATAACCATGTTCCGGAACTCCGGCCCCCGAGAACTGGTCTTCCGGCAGATGCGGATCGAAAGACTTCTGCCACAGAATGGATCCAGTTGTTCGATCGACGCACACCAGGTGCCGCTTCAGGTCCTTCTGATTCCCGGGTGATTCACGGCTCATGCCGTAGCCCGAGTAGCATGTCACGAAGACACGATCGCCCACCACGATCGGTGAGGAAACACCAGCCCCCGGCAGAACGACTTTCCACTTGAGGTTCTCCGTCGAGCTCCAAGTCACCGGAGTCGCTTTCGTGTCCGGGCTGATACCCGTTCCGTTAGGGCCTCGGAACCGCAGCCAGTCACTGCCCACGGCCGACGATGCAGCAAAGGCGGCAGCAATCACGCCTGCAACAGACAACCACAACGGATGACGGATCAACATGCAAAACTCCCTGCGATAACTACTTCTCTCGAACCATGCGTTCTCATCCGCAGCAGTGTGGCTTGATGCTGCCTGAACTCGAACGAACTTCATTTCGAATTTAGACAGGTGAACCCGAAGCGTCAGCTTTCGTGCGGCTCATGCCGTGTCCGAATTCACTCGTGAGACGCAAAAACCGCGAAGAACTGTTCAATAGCGGGTAGAGATAGATTCAATGTCTCTGCCTTGAAAGCGCATGTATTCGTGCGAGCAATCTCATTGTCAGCGCCGAAGCCGCATCACACGGTGGGCCACAAAGTGCGTCCGTTCTCAGCAGCCAGAGTGAATTCTTAAGCGGCATCTCGAAGCTGAAGAGCACCGCGCGGTGCGGAGATGTCTGATGTCAGTAGTTCGATGGTGCGACCGGACGCTCCGCGCTGAGTCAGGACGAACTCTTGCGCGCGTTGGCCAAGTTCGTGCGCCGTGTCTGGTGAGCTAAGCCATTCGCGAAGTTGGATCGTCAGCGCAACCTCGTCGGCGACGACGATCGCGGCTTGGCGATCGAGTAATGCTTCGACGATGTCTCGGAAGTGTTTCGTGTTGGGGCCAAAGCAGACTGCCGCGCCGTAACCGGCAGGCTCGATCATGTTCTGGCCGCCGCGGTTGGTGAGGCTGCCACCGACAAAGGCGAAGTCAGCTAGTCCCCAACAAGCAGTCAGTTCGCCCAAGGTGTCGAGCAGCAGCACCGCGTTAGGGTTTGAGGCTGTGGTTCCAGTACGAGTTGCGCTACGTCTCAGCAAAGGCAGTCGCAGTTGTTCGACCAGTCGAGCGACTTCGTCAAAACGCTCTTTGTGTCGCGGCACGAGGATCAGTCTGAGCGCTGGGCACACCTGGCGAGCGGCTTGCCAGACGTTGATGGCAATCTGCTCTTCGGGCGACTGAGTGCTGCCGGCGATGAAGACTGGTTCGCCGGCCTGGAGCCCAAAGGCTGTTCTCAATTCCTGCGTCAACGGCTGATGGCGGTCAGTTTGCACGCGGTCGAATTTCACTGAGCCGGTCACATGGACTCGATCTGTCGGTGCGCCGAGCTTAAGAAAACGCTGCGCGTAGGTTTCGCTTTGGGCAGCAATCATGTCGAACTGGCCGAGCAAGAATTGCATCAGGCCCCTCAGGCGTGCGTAGCCGCGGAAGCTGCGTTCACTCAAGCGGCCGTTGATCAGCATGAGTTTCGCACCGCTGCGCTTCGCGGCCAGAACCATGTTCGGCCAGAGCTCCAACTCAACCAGTACAAAGTGCGTGGGTCGGATGCGTTGAAACGCGTTGTGGACAGCCCAAGAGAAATCGAGTGGGCAGTAGGCGTGTCGCACCTGCGGATACTTCTCGCGGGCCACGCCCTGGCCAGTTGCCGTCGTCGTCGTAATCAAGATCTCTGCCTGAGGCACTCGACGTTGCAGCTCCGCGAGCACCGATTGCAACAGCAGCACCTCGCCGACGCTGACCGCATGAAACCAGTACCTCGGAACTTGCTGGCCATCGGAATCAAGTGTTGGTGACCAGTCGGGCAAGTTGCCCCACAGCTTTTCGTTCCAGCCGGTGCGGTACTTACCTTGAGTGAACGACCGATAGGCCAACACCGGAGCGATCACCAGCAGCAACCAGCAGTAGGCCGCATTCATCAGCCAGGAAAAGATCGTGCTCAGGATGAGTCGCTTCATGGGTTACTGGCTTCAGGTGACTCGGATGCCTCTGCCGCGAGTTCATCACGGCGACGTTGTTTCAACGCAGGCGGAACTACTGGCGAATGACGACTTCGCTGCCTTTGACGAGGAAGTTGTAGACCTCAAGGACTTCCTCATTTCGCATCCGGACGCAGCCACGTGATTCAGCCTTGCCGATCGAGTCTGGTTCAATCGTCCCGTGAATGCCGTAGCTGTTGCCAAGATCAATCCAGTGCGTGCCCAGCGGGTTCGTCGGATGGCCACCGGCGATGACTTTACCTTTGGGATCGGTGTATTGAGGCTTCTCAACCTTCTCCAGCACGGTGAACTTGCCGAGCGGCGAGGCACCGTCTTTGCCGATGCCCACCTGATACCGCTTCACGAAGAAGCCGTGAGCGTGAATGGTGATTTCAAAATCGCTCAGGTCTACGAAAGCCGACAGCGGCCCCTTGATGACCTTCAGTTTCTGACCAGCTCGAATGCGTTTTGGATCGACCTTGTTGAGGCTGGCGAGATACGGCCAGGCGAGCTGGTACTTCGTGGCGATGGTCTGCAGCCGGTCGCCGGATTGCACCACGTATGGTTCGACGAAGTGCGGCTGCGGAGAGAAGTAGATCGCTTCGGCGGTCTTCTCGATGCGCGGCATGATCGCGGCCCGTGCGGCGGGATCATTCCAGTAGGCGGTCGAGAGTTCGCGGTGCGCCGCGATGATGTCGCCCTTCGCGATCTGCTGATCGATCTTCAGCAGATCCAGAGTTCCGGCAGACTCCGGAACTTCATTGAAACGAGCCGCGGTGCGTGGCCGCTTGGGTTGTTCGAACGGTTCCGTCTTCGGTTCGTTGAACTGCGGAGCTGCTTTGAACTCAGGGTCCGGTCGGGGTTCAGGAACCGGTTGAGCTTCCACTTGTGCGACGCTGGTTGGAAAACGTCGCGACTGCGTCAGTGTCGGCTGCGTGTCCGAAGCGAAGACGGATTCCTCACGAACGGGTTTCGCTTCGGGTTGTTCGGCGAAGAACGGTTCGTTCGCAAGTTGAATGGGTTGAGCTGCTGCCGGCGCGGTGCGCTTGGCCTGAGTCTGTCGATCATTCAGGACTCGAGGTTCCGACTGGCCGGCGAACTTGGGGAACTCGGCCGGGATGCTGTGTGACTCGGTCTTAGTGGTTTCAGGGAACTCCAAGAGCGGTGCCGCGTTCTCTTCCGCGTGCGCCGCGACTCGGGAACGTGGACGGCGGATGGGCGGATTGGTGGCCTCTTGCGGACTCTCCTCGAAGGCCGGCTCCTGCTGGCCCACGAAGATCAAATTGGGCTCAGTATGGACCGCTCGATTAGGCTGCGCCGGGTTGGCCTGCGGCTCCTCAAGGAACTCGGGCTCGGTGTTCTGTTCTTCCTGCGCAACGAGCTGTCCGGTCTCGGTGCCGCCGACGTCAAGCAGGTCGGCCTTCCAGATCCAGATTGCGGTTCCGGCGCAAGTGCCTACCAGCAAAACAGTTGCCGCCAAAACTGCCAGTCGGTGCGATGACATCCACATGAGACGTTCTTCCTTGAACATCACTCAAAAGTGCGGATTTCGGACCTGAAACAAAAGGTGGTCCAGAATCTCGATGTCATATAGCAGACCGCGTCAAATGCGCGAACGTGAATCGGGCGAAGGGGCCATCACGTGGGGTACGGCAAGCCTTCGAGGAAGTCATAGCCGCTGGCACTCATGCCCAGGCTGAGGAACAGTTCGTTGATCATGTTGTCCGTGGTGCTGGAGTTCGTGCCGCCGGCGCTGCCCGTCAGTTCCATGCGGTTCGCATGTGTGAGCGGTTGCGACTCGATCAACTTGTAGCGACCCGGATAGAGGTTGGAGAACCGGTAGACGCCGTTGGCATCGGTCATCGCAAACAACGACGGGCCAATCGCCTGCCCGGATGCGTTGATCGGGACAAGCTCAATCCGCACATGCGGCAGGACATGATCTGCCGGATCCAGCGTCGTGTCGGTGTCAACGTCCGAATAGACGCGTCCCGTCAACGAGATCTGCTGGCCGTTGGTGCTCGGCGGCAGCGTGCCCGTCGAGGCCATATAGCGGCGTTGTGAGAGTGACTGCCTGCCTTCACGGAACTCGTAGCCGTTCGATTCCTGCCGCGCCGCAATCATCAGGCCGTCGATCGCGTTCTCATAAGGGTTCGTGCCGCCGCGGTTACCGATGGTCTCGGCACCCTGAGTAAATAGTTCCGGCTGGATCTCGACGAGGCGATAACGCCCCTTCAGCAGGTTCTCGAAGTAGAAGGTGCCGTTGGCATCAGTGACTTGAGTGGTCGCCGGTCCGGTGGCCTGTCCGGCTGAGTCGATCGGTGTGACCTGAATGGTAACGCCGCCCAGCAGGATGTCGGACGCGTCGAGAATGCCGTTGGAGTTCAAGTCGGCATAGACGCGGCCTCTCAGCGAACCGAGCGGTATGTTGACCACCTGCAAGTCGCTGCTGGAGTTGTTGGCTTGGACGGGATCAGTTTCGTTGGCAGCAACAGACGCGGAGTTGGCCAGATCGCCGCTGAAGTCTTCAGAGATCGTGGCCGTGATGGTGATGGTCACTGACTCGCCACTGGCAATGGTGCCGACGTTAGCAGTGACGATGGAACCGGCCGACGTCACGGAACCTTGCCCGGCGATGCCGTTGAGGAATGTCAGAGCTTGATGCAGTGTGTCTGTGATGACGACGCCAGTGGCCGTCGAGGGCCCCGTATTCGTGACGGTGAGTGTGTAGGTGACGGTGTCGCCTGAGAAGAGTTCCGTGGTATTCGTGCCTCTGGTCAGAACGAGGTCGACGCTGGCCGTCACGTTGGTGCTTTCAGCGGCTGAATTATTCGCCGGGGTCAGTTCGGACTCAGGCGAGGTCACAGACGCGGTGTGGCTGATGGAGCCACGAGTGGCGCCGTTCACTCGAACAACCAACTGGACCGTCACGGTCTCACCAACCGCGATGGTTCCGAGGTTTGCGGTCAGAGTGCCACTGGCCTCAGCGGCGGTTCCCTGGCTGGGCGTTGCGGAGACGAATGTTGTGCCCGTCGGCAATACGTCCGTCAGCACCACGTTGGTTGCTGGACTGGGGCCTTGATTGGTGACCGTCAGGTTGTAGGTCAGCGTGTTGCCTGCGATGACGGGATCAGTGGTCTCAATGTTCGTGACGACCAGATCCGTCAGCGGAATCACCGTCGTCATTTCGGTGTCGGTGTTGTTGGCGTTGTTGCTATCCGCAATCGCCGACGAGACCGAAGCACTGTTCGTCAGGGCCGTATTGGCGGTCGTGGGCAGGGACACATTCAGCGTGATCGTCGCGGTGGCACCAACGGCCAGCGTCCCGAGATTGACGGTGACCGTGCCGTTGGATTGACTGACGATCCCCTGGCTCGACGAGCCGGACAGATAGGTCACACCTGCTGGCAGCAGGTCCGTAACAACTACGCCGGGGGCAGCAGTCTCACCGTTGTTATGGACCGTCAGCGTGTAGGTCACGCTATTGCCCGCGATGACCGGATCGGTGCTGTCGGCGGTCGTGATGACGAGATCCGTAATCGGGATCACGGCCGTGATCTCGGTATCGACGTTGTTCGCGCCGTTGAGTTCCGGGTCGGTGGACGTAACCGACGCCGAGTTGGTCAAAGCCTGAGTTGCACTCATCGGAACGATCACTTCGATCGTGATCGTGGCAGTGGCCCCGACGGCCAATTCATCGATATGGACTGTCACTGTGCCATTGGAGTGACTCACCGTGCCGGCGGTGCTGCTGCCCGCGTGGTAGGTAACTCCCGCAGGCAAGACGTCGGTCAGCACGACCTGAGACGCATCTGCGTAGCCGTTGTTCTGCAAAGTCAGCGTGTAGGTGAGTGTCTGCCCGGCAACGATCGGGTCGGGATTGTCCGCGATCGTGAGGACCAGATCCGTCAGCGGCGTGACCGGGGTGATCTTGGTGCTGGTGTCCGTTGCTGGGTTGAGGTCCGCATTGGCCGAGACGACAGACGCCGTGTTAATCAGTGGCTGAGTCGCCGTCTGCGGAACCAGCACTTGAATCGTGACTGTGGCGGTGTCTCCACTGTCGAGTCCGCCGAGGTTGGCGGTCAATGTGCCATTCGATTGGCTGACCGTTCCCTGGCTGGCATTACCGGTCTGATAGGTGACGTTGTCGGGCAGCAGATCCGTCAGCACGACATTCAGTGCATCTGTGCGTCCGTCGTTGCGGATCGTCAGGGTGTAGGTGAGGCTGTTGCCGGCAATGACCGGGTTGACGCTCTCGGCGGTAATGACAACCAGATCAACCTGCGGAGTCACCGGCGTCGGTTGAGCCAGCGAATTGTTCGACGTGTTGGAATCGGCGGGAGTGCTCATCACCGACGCCTGATCGATCATGCTGGTGATGTTCGATGAGCCGACATCCACCACAATCGTCACTGTGGCCGAACCGCCCGCGACGATGGTCCCCAGCGCGGCGTTCACGGTGCTACCGCTGCGGCTGGTGGAACCTTGGCTCGCGACGGCCGACACATAGCTGACCGTGTTAGGCAGCAGGTCGGATAGCGACACTCCGGTGGCGTCCGAAGGGCCCGCGTTGCTGATAGTCAGCGTGTAAGTCAGGTGACCGTCGTTGGGCACTGCGACGGGTTGATCGGTCTTCGCGATGGAAAGATCGACCAGTCGATCGACGGCGGTGGTTTGAGTGACGCTGTTATTACTTGCGTCGGAATCGTCTTCCGCAGCCGAGACTGTCGGTGAATTCACAATCGCGCTGATTGCACCACTCGCAACATGCACTTCCAGCGTGATGACTGCCGTTTCACCGGTATCAAGACTGCCCAGGTTGGCGACGACTGTGCCGCTGCTGTGCGAGACGATGCCTTGAGTCGATGTGCTCGAGACATACGTCAGATTGGCTGGCAACACATCCGTGACAGACACCGATGTCGCTGTCGACGGACCATTGTTGGTGACGTGAATTGTATAGGTCAGCGATTCGCCAGCGATGACCGGATCGGTGCCGTCCTGGCAATCGATCTGCAGATCAACCAGGGGATCGATGGTGGTCGACTCAAGGCTGGTATTCGTGCTGGCATTCAATTCGAGTTGATCGGCGCTGACCACTGCGGTGTTACTGAATGTGCCGTCCGATACCCCGGCGGTTGCAATCAGAGTCACTGTCACTGTCGCTCCGCTGGCGATGGTGCCCAGCGATCCCGTGATTGTTCCATCGCCATTCAGCACAACGCTGCCTTGCGTGGCCGTCGCGGAGCTAAACGTCAGCTCGGGTGGCAGGGTGTCTTCCAGCACGACATTCGTGGCTGTTGACGGTCCCTGATTGGTGACTGTGATCGTGTAGGTGACAGTGCCGTTCACATAGACGGGATCGTCGTCGTCAGTTGTCGCGACGACCAGATCGACGACCGGTCGCGCGGTGGCTGAGGCCGATGTCGCGTTATTGCTGGTGTCCAGATCAAGCGTCGTGGCGGACACCGAAGTGTTGCTTGTGAGCGGTCCTTCCACGTCGTCAGCGACGAGGACTTCAATCTGAATCGTGACCGTTTCGCCCGGATTGATGTCATCGAGCGAGCCCGTGAGCATGCCCGATGCGAAAACAACATTGCCGCCGTTGGACGTTGCTCCGGAGAATGTGACTCCTGCTGGCAGGTCTCCAGTGAACTCAACACCGCGTGCGACAGCAACGCTGTTGTTCGTGATGGTGACGGTGTAGGTCAGCGTCGTGCCGTCGTTCACCGGATCGGGGCTGGCGGTCTGAGTGATCGACAAGTCGGCGACGGGGATGACGCCAGTGTCTTCCGTGAGCGAGTTGTTGGCGGTGGAACTATCGAACTCGGAGCTGGTGATCGATGCCGCATTGCTGATCGTGGGATCGGCATCACCATTGACGCGAACCACGATCGTGATGGTTGCGGTCTCACCAGCAGCGAGCGGTCCCAGGTCCGCAGTCACGATGCCACTCAGCGCGTCGACGGAGCCTTGTGACGCTGAGCCTGATTCGAAGGTCACGCCCGCCGGCAGCGTGTCGGTCACGATGACATTCGTCGCTGCGGAAGGTCCGCTGTTGGTGGCCGTCAGCGTGTAGGTCAGCAGCTCACCGGTGTAGACGGGATCAAGGTCATCGGTCGAAGTCAGCGCCAGGTCGACCACCGGCCGGATGGTGGTTTCCTCTTCGCTGATGCTGTTGTCCGGGATCGTGTCGAACAGATCGGATACAGCGGACGCAGTGTTCGTAAGCGTGCCTAACGCGGAGTTATCTACTGTGACGGTAATGGTGATCGTGGCTGATTCGCCGACTGCCAGCGCTCCGATATCCGCGGTAATAGTCCCGCCGGACTCGTTCACCATGCCGTGTGTGGAACTACTCGTGACGTAAGTCAGCCCGCTGGGCAGCACGTCGGTAAGGATGACTCCCGTGGTGTCCGTCGCGCCGTTGTTGGTCACGGTGACCGTGTAGTCGAACGTAGACCCTGCGTCGGCGGGATCTGTGTCGGTCTGCGTCACTTCCAGATCGGCGACGAGGCGAACAGTGGTTGTTTCGTCGGCAGAATTGTTCGCTGTGTTGAGGTCTGGTTCGGTCGAGGTGATGGACGCGGAGTTCTCCAGAGGGCCCAGGGCGGTACCGTCCACTCGTACCACGATGGTGATGATGGCGGCTTCTGCGGCATCCAGTCGGCCGATGTTCGCGGTAACTGTGTTGCCGACATTGCTGACGCTGCCATGCGTCGTGTTCATTGAGACGATGGCCACATCCGCTGGCAGCATGTCAGTCAGCACTGCACCCGTTGCAATCGTGGGGCCGACGTTCGTGGCTGTCAGTGTGTAAGTCAGTAGCCCGCCGGTATCAGCCGGATCGGTGCTCTCAGCGCTCGTGACTTCGAGATCCACGCCGTCGAAGAAACCAAAGTCGATGCTGAGATTCGTATCGTTGCTGCCATCACCGTCATCAGTGGGTTCGGACAGCGACGAGAGAGTGACGGCGGCTGACGCCACTCCCAACGAGCCGCTCAGCACCGAGCCGTTGTTATCGTCCGGAGTATTGTCATCTGGATCGGGCGTCGGCAGGTTACCGTTGCTGCGTAAGGGGAGACCTTCCAGTGCTCCGCCAGAGGTGAAGTTGGATTGCGGCAGACGGACGACGTAGTTCCCCGGAAACACGTTCGTGAACTGATACTGCCCGCCGCCACTGGTGGTTTGAGTATCAAGCAGTGCATCGACGCCGTGCGTGTAGACGCCGTTCTTGTCGGTGTCTGCATACAGTTCCACAACGACGCCATCGACTCCGCTTTCGGTAGCGGGCTCATAGACGCCGTTGCTGTTGGCGTCGTGCCAGACGAGATCGCCCAGCGAGAGTTCGTGCAGGTTGGCGAAGTTCGCGGTTTTCAACGAGGACGTTCTCGTCGCGACAACACCCAGCGAACCGGAAGCATGGATGGGCGAATTGTAGATCAATTCGACGGCACCGACGTTGGTGAAATCCACCGGGCCGGTCGCATCACTACCCATCTGAAACTCAGTGAACAGCAACACGATATCATTGGTCGGAGCAATACCCGTGCTCGGAATGCTGAACGCTGCTTCGGAGAATTCAGTCACCGACGTATAGACTCGTAAGGTGCCAGTCGCACCATTGGTGTCGGTACCACCCGTGATGAGGATGGCGGTGTCGTTGAGGTTGTTGGTGAGATCGATGCCGCCCAGGCCGACCGGGTCGAATTTGGCCGCGCTCTTGTCAGCACCATCCCATGTGACTGTGTAGCGTGCCGAGGTTGCGTTATCAGCGTCCACACGCATCACGCCGCTGGACTTGTTGTTGAAAACAGCGCTCGCGCTGCTGGTGCCGGCTTGAATCTCGATCGTGACATCGCGTTCGCCGCCCACCACCGTGGCTGGCAACGAGGAACGGCCGATGCCTCCCGCACCTGATGCGCTGACGCTCTGGTTGCCGGCTGGGGAATCGAAGGAGTCGATGATGGTGGCACCCTGAGTACCACCCGCTTCGGCGCTGTTGATATTGATGGTGACGACGTTCTCGCCGGCTCGCTGAATGAGTCCAGGAATTGATGGTTGCTCAACGTAGTACCGACCGGCGATTAGACCTGAGAACTGGAACCGGCCTTCGTTGTCCGTGTCCGCAGTACCGATGAACGTGTCGTCGCCCGCGCCGTTGCCGAACGTGAGATCTCCGCCATCGCGGTAGAGTCGAACGGCAATGCTCTCCTGGCCGATGTCATCCGCGGACACACCGTTGTTGGTCAGGTCGTCGTAGACTCGCCCCTGGATGGCTCCCAGGTTCGAGATTGCGAGCAGCATGCGTGATTCCAGTTCCTCGGCTCCAGCATTCGCATGGCCTTGCGTGGATTGAGCAGGCGTGCGGCGTTGAGCGGTCGCATGATTCGACGACGGCACCGCGGCGGCAATGACATCCGTACGCTGCGGATGCGACTGGCGTCCCTTGCGAAGGTTCCTGGTGAATCGATCAAACAAGTTAAGCATGCTGACCTCTGAGAAGCGGACGTTGCGGCGCTGGCTCGTGGCTGCGTGCGGCCTCCCATGGAGAAGACGTGAGATGAAATGCTGGCATCACCATGTGAACTCCAGACCGAGCGACAAGGCGTGTGCGAAGAAGCTCTCTTCCTGGAATTCAAACCGTGGTCGTTGTGGAGTTCCCACTGGGGGTATGGCGGGCGGAATCAGCGAGGGATTCACGACGAGATCGATCTGGTCACCGGGACGCACGACGTCGGGCCAATAGAACATCCGATAGCCGGCAAACAGCTTCAGCTGGTCGAAGATCTTGTAGCCAACGGTCACTCCAACCTGCGGGACGACTGAGAACTTCGTCTGTTCGTGATTCCCGACGTTGGTCGATTGCGCGTACAGGCTGCCGACATAGGCTGCCGGAATGCCCATCGAGCTGGTGTTCGTTGATCCCTGAATGTTGACCGACTGCTGGGTGACGCCGAGCGCCACTTTGAGGTCCAGATCGAGCGACCATTTCTGGTTCTCGATTTCCCCAAGCAATCCCAGTTCAGCCGCGTGCAGTTGGTTCTGCGTATCGAAGCGGTCCAGGGCGCGAATCGTGGCCGGGAGATTCGGATCAATCAGGTTCTCGCTAATGGAGAGGTCTTCCTGCAGATCCATGTAGCGATAGCCAGCACTGGCACTCCAGCGGGCCACTGTCTGATTCGAGAGTGACCGCTCCATGAGCGGACTCAACTCCTGCAGGTCGTAACGCAAGCGAACTGCTGCCGAGTTCAATTGAGAGTTGAAATCAATCGCCGCGTTGCCCGTCAGTAAGTTTGGGTAGGCGATCAGCTTCGCATCTTGTTGCGAGGTCAGCGCGTTGATGAACGGCCGCGCCAGAATTCCTGTGGTCGTCCCAGTCGAGAAGTTCTCAGTGTCCGAAAAGATGCCGAAGTATTCGAGTTCCGCACCCAGTCGATCGGATTGATCCAGCCACATTGTGGCGACGTAGCGTCCGCCAGCGCGCGTGCTGTCAAAGACTTCATCGCCGCCATAGACCAGAGTCGTATCTGGCAGCCCGAGCACGCCAGCCTGATTCACCGGAGTACCAATGGGACTCGACGTGATCAGCGGCGGCACATTCATGCCGGTGGTCCACCATTGCAGATGTTCGGCTCGCAAACGGAAGGCGCGCTTGTGCGGTGCTTCCCACCAGTAGCTTTCAGTGGGGTCTGAGTTTGCGAAGTCAGTGGCGGTCGAAGTGGGCTCACCGGTGGGAGTCGCGTTGGGCGCGACGTTCGTTGACGAGTTCGCGGGCGGAGGTGGCACTGTCAGAGCATTCTGCGGTTGTGCCTCGTTGATCGTTGAGTGCGAGGCTCGCTGGATTCCGCTTGAGGCGCCGCTGTTATTCCTGGACGGAGAACTGCCTGCTGGGCTCTTAGTGGCGGGCGCTGTGCTGCTGCTCTGAGCGGCTTGCTTGGCGACAGCGGCTGAACCCGGGGTGATCCTCGTGCTGGAACTTGCTGACGACTCTGACTCGGATTTGGGAACGGGGCGACTCGGGGGCGGCGGCGCAGCCGGTGCGGCACTCGTCGTGGCGAGGAGCAACCACGGAGCGATGGCTCGCAGGCAGGCGGGCAGCGAAACTGATAAGAGTCGCATGGAGTGCTCCGTCACTCATGTGCCATCAGGCGGGTCGTCGTATAAGCAGTGCGTCAGTTGAGCGTTCGATGCAAACTTCCGGCGAATACGGTCGAGAGTGATTGATAGAAACGTGTGTGGGGGATTGAGTCAGCCGCGAGAGGGCTGGTGAGAAGGGATGCAGACGATTCGAGTGTGGAACTCGGGAGACAGGAACTATCGAGGCGAACAAGATGGGAAATCGGTCTTCAATCTTTTCGGCGTTTTGGTGCCAGAATCTGAAACGAAGCGCCAAAGAATTTGACTGGGTAAACTTTTCTGGTCGCGAAGATTTTTCTTTGTCCCAAGGGGCACTTGAACTTAAGTCGCACGCAGAGTCGATTGCGGGCCACCGCGACACCTCGCTTTTCGCACTGACCCAGCAACAGATTGGCAGCGATTGATACAAGCGGCGGGACGCGGCTGATTCCGATCCTCAGCTCCGTGCGTGAGGAGAACGCGACTAAAGTGCCCTAAAGATCAGATTCTGATCTCAAGTTTACCTTCAACGCGAAGTTTGCAGTCGTCCCTTGAGTTTCGGGCGTGACGGCGTCAGGTTCGTGCGATCGACTGTCTTCGTTGATTGATTGCTGACGAGCCCCCAACAGGTCTGAACTCAGAGATCCGTATGCTTCATAGAGTCCTCGCCTTGATCGCCATTGTGCTCGTGCCCTTACGTGCTTTCGGTGCGGCACCGGACGTGAAGAGCCTCTTTCCAATGGGCGCAACGGTGGGCGGCACCGCTGAGATCACCGTCGGCGGCAAGCTGGAGCCGCCGACGCAGGTGTGGTGCGATCAGCCCGGGATCAGTTTTGAAGTGCCGGAGAAGGGTTCGGCTGTGAAAGTCAGCGTCGCGGCGGATGCGGCGCCGGGCTTGTGCTACGTCCGGTTCTTCAACGCTGACGGCGCGACCGCGCTACTGCCATTCGTCGTTGGCACGCTTCCAGAACTGATGGACGCCGAGCCCAACAACACGTTGGAGAAGGCTCAGAAGCTCGAAACTGCGGCAGTCATCAACGGCAAGCTGGCCGAGGCCGGAGACGTCGATACTTTCGCTGTGCCGATGAAGGCAGGCCAAACATTGGTCGCGGCGGTTGATGCGAACTGGCGACTGGGATCGCCGTTAGACGGAATTCTGCAGATCCTGGGGCCGGATGGAGCGATCGTCGAACAGAACGACGACGATCACGGCAACGATCCGCTCGCGAGCGTGAAGGCAAATCGTGACGGAACCTGGTACGTCCGGGTCTTCGGTTTTCCAGCCGCGCCCGATAGTTCTATCCGCTTTATTGGTGGCGCGAACTACCACTATCGGCTGACGGTAACCACCGGTCCTTTCGCCAATCACGCAGTGCCATCTGTCCTGCAGCCGGATCGGAAACTGAAAATCGTCGGCTGGAATATTACCGACGACATCGCTGCGTCCACGGCCGAGAAGCTCAACAAGACGTCTTGGGGCAAGGCGCCGTTCGCCAACACTGTGCTGATCGATCCCGTCGAGCGACCGGCGGTCGTGGAAGCCGAGCCGAACGATTCTGAGCACCCGCAGCCGCTTCCGATCGGCAGCGTGGCCTGCGGAACGATCGACATTCCCGGCGACGAAGACTGCTTCTCGTTCCGAGCGACGAAAGGTCAGAAGCTGGAGTTTGACGTCGAGTCGCGGTCGCTCGGCCTGCTGCTGGATGCCGCCATTCGCATTCGGTCCGCCGACAAGAAGGTGCTCGTCGACTCCGATGACGCACCCGGCAAAGACTTCGATCCGCTGGTGAAGTTCACCGTGCCGGCTGACGGCGACTACACGGTCTGCATTCGCGACATCTTCCGTAACGGCGGCTGGCGGTTCGCCTACCGACTCTATTTACGGGAGACGCAACCAACTGTGTCCCTGAAGGTGGCCGCGGACTTGGTGCAGGTTTCGATCGAGAAACCGGGCGAAATCGCGGTCACGATTGCCCGCGCCGATGGCTTTGCGGAAGAGCTCGCTGTTTCCGTAACCGGTTTGCCTGCAGGGGTTACCTGCGACGCCGTGACGTCGCCGGTGAAGGGCGAGAACTCAGGCTCACTGAAACTGAGCTTGAAAGCCGCAGAGTCTGCTGAAGCGTTCAGCGGAGCCATCCAGGTGGTCGGCCATCCCGCTAAATCGGAGTCCAAGAAGGTCACGGCTCAGTTCCCGATTCCGGGGGCATCCATGACGACTGATCAGATCTGGCTGACGGTCTTGAAGAAGAAAGAGCCGGCGAAAGAACCCTCGAAATAGCGGAAGTCCGTCCGCCGGGCGGCCAATTCGTTTTCCAATGGAAATCCGGGCGATATAGTCTTGCCCCACTCGTGAGCGTGAAGTGTTTCGGCCGATCTCAAGTGCCCACCAACTGAGAGCGGCTGCCTGACGGTTTCACTCTACGTCTCGCCGCTGCTCGGATGAGCGCATTGACGGATTGATCCCTGGTCCAGCCGGATCGGCTCGGACGTTCATGAAATTATGGATCGCGGCATGGGAACAGGTCGTTGACGGCGAACCTTGTCCTCAGCTCGGGTGACTGGAACCCTTTGGTTGGAAACTCTGTTGAGCCCGCGAGCGCGGACTCACCGTCTCGTTGAATCGAGCGGTCTCTTCTCTTTTTAGTCTTGAGGTACCGAATCGTGTTTGAGCATGTGGCCTTAGTCGGCGCGACTGGGAATGTTGGACGCATCATGTTGCAACTTCTGGAGGAGCGAAAGTTTCCTGCCAAGAAGTTCAAGTTGCTCTCATCTGCTCGCAACGCCGGCAAGAAGGTCCAGTTCTTCGGTAAAGAGCACATCGTCGAAGAGCTCACGTTCGAATCCTTCAAGGGCATTGATCTGGTCATCGCCAGCACGCCGGACGAAGTCGCGCGCGACTTCCTGCCCGCCGCCGTCGAAGCCGGGTGCAAGGTCATCGATGAATCGGGTTACTTCCGTATGAAGCCGGATGTGGCGCTCGTCATTCCGGAGATCAATCCGCAGGATGCTTTGAATGCCAAGGGCATCATCGCCAGCCCGAACTGTTCGACGACGCAGCTCGTCATGGCTCTGAAGCCACTGCACGACGCGGCCAAGGTGAAGCGCGTCTTCGTTGCTACATATCAGGCAACGAGCGGCGTTGGTCTCTCAGGTTCCGAGCAGTTGATTGAAGGCTCGCGCGCGAAGCTGGCTGGTGAGGACTACAACTACACCGCCTTCAAGCATCCGATTGCCTTCAACTGTATTCCTCAGATCGGCGGCCCGAAGGAAGACGATGGCTACACCAGCGAAGAGCTGAAGATGGTTTACGAGACTCGCAAGATTCTCGGCGATCAGTCGATCCTGGTGAACCCAACCGCTGTGCGCGTACCGGTTACGAACTGCCATAGCGAAGTTATCACGGTCGAAACCGCGCGTCCGGTTTCTCCCACTGAGGCTCGCGAACTGTTCTCGAAGTTCCCCGGCATGAAGGTCGTCGACGATCTGGCCAGCGGCGTGTATCCGATGCCGCTGACCTGCGATGGCAGCGATCTGGTTTATGTGGGGCGCATCCGCAAGGACCTGTCACATCCGAACGGTCTCAGCTTCTGGTGCGTCAGCGACAACCTGCGCAAGGGTGCCGCTACCAACGCCGTGCAGATCGCTGAACTTTTGGCCAAGCATCGTAAGTAAGGCTGCGTGAGCTTCGCGGATTCGCAACGTGTTGATCATTGTGGCGGGCGAATGTCGTCACCTGCCATGTCTTCGTTCCTTGCACTCAGGATCACGCCGATGTTGAACATCATCATTGGAATCCTCTTCATTGCTGGTGGACTCAGCGGCAAAGTCGCGTTGAAGGGTACCGACAGCAGCATGGCCTTGGCCGCTGTTGGTGGTGGCCTGCTGATTTGGGGCATCGTGCAAGTGGTGAAGGGACGACGGGCGCAGGAGTAGTCGCTCGCGTTTCATTCAATTACTGCGTTCACAGACTTCGGAGGTCTCGTGAACGCTGATCAGTCTATAGGAAGTATCAATGAGCGGTTTTCAATATCGAAACGGGCAGCTCTATTGCGAGGGCGTGTCCGTGACCAAGTTGGTTGAGCAGCATGGCACCCCACTGTGGATCTACTCCAAGAACGAATTGCTGAGCCGCCTGCGCGAGATTCAGACGGCGTTCGCGGAAGTTGATCCCGTGGTCTGCTATTCGGTGAAAGCGAACGGCAGCCTCGGCATCCTGCGCACCATGGCACTGGCCGGTAGCAGCTTCGACGTCGTTTCGGGCGGCGAACTCTTCCGCGTGAAGAAGGCCGGCGCGGACACTACCAAGGTCGTGTTTGCAGGCGTCGGTAAGACGGACGAAGAAATCCGTTTCGCGCTCGAATGCAACATTCTGAAGTTCGACGTCGAAAGTGAAGCGGAACTCGACGCGATTGCGTTCGTCGCGAAGTCGCTAGGCACCGTCGGACGCGTCGCCTTGCGACTCAACCCGGACATCGACGCCAAGACGCACGTGAAGACGACGACCGGCAAGAAGGGCAACAAGTTCGGTATGGATATCGAACGTGCCAGCCAGTTGGCCGAGAAGGTGCTGAAGAACCAGTATCTGTCACTCAGCGGCATTCACATGCACCTGGGTTCGCCGATTCTGACGACCGATCCGTACGAAGCGGCCGCAAAGAAGGCCGTCGAAGTCGTGCGTGAGTACCGTTCCAAGGGCCATCCGATTCACTGGATCAATCTCGGTGGCGGTTTCGGTATCAGCTATCGCAAGAACGAAGGTCTGCCAGCCTCCGAGTACGCCAAGGTCATCGTGCCCCACGTGAAGGAAGCCGGTTGCCGGCTGACGCTGGAGCCCGGTCGTTACATCGCTGGTAACTCAGGCATCCTCGCGACGCAAATCGTCTTCAAGAAGCAGGAAGGCGGTAAGACGTTCCTGATTCAAGACGGTGGCATGAACGATCTGATCCGCCCCGCGATGTACGACTCGTTCCATCGTCTGTGGCCGGTCGCTCCGAAAGTTGCGATGCCGGAAGACGTCGAAGGCGAAATCGCTGGTTGCGAGAAGGTCGATGTTGTCGGCCCGATCTGCGAGTCGTCCGACTACTTCGCGAAGGATCGCTACCTGCCTCCAATGGAGCGTGGCGACCTGCTCTGCACGTTCAGCGCAGGCGCTTACGGCACCGCGATGAGCAGCAATTACAACGCGAAGCCGTTGGCCGCTGAAGTGCTGGTCGACGGCGAAACCGCCAAGCTGATCCGTCGCCGCCAGACCTACGAAGAACTGGTGTCACTCGAAACGGCGGAATAAACCGCTCATGTGAATCGCTCCGCGCGTCGTCCCTCCTGGTCGACGCGCGGAGTATCTCATTCACTCAGACCGCTTGTTCGGTTGTCTGTTGGAAGCTCGCAGAACCGCTCTTCTGAGCGATGATCACGACGTCGATCAACGTCCGCGGAAACCACTCCCAAGAGAGCTGGTGCGCGGAAACGTCCGAGAACCCCGCCTTCCGGCAAATGCGCATGATCGTGTGAGGATCAGACGGCCGGAATCCCCAGGCGGCTCCGATGAGGCGGCCGATCGGGTTCTTGCGGATGCCAATGTTAATAAAGATGCCGCGCTCGTTGAGTAACCGGGCCACCAGGTCATAGGCCTGTGCGTCGCCGTATTCCGAGAGAGCACCGGCACTCAGAATAAGATCATAACTCGCAGGCTTCAGCAGGCAGTGTGAGCCCAGCAGGTCGGGATCGTTGAAGTCGCCGGAGACGGCCGGAATGTGGGGATGGCGCTCTCGAAAAAGAGACAGCATCTCGGTCGATTGATCCAAGCCGCGAATGTCCGCGTCCGGATAGACATCCTGCAAGACGTCGGTGCAGATCCCCGTACCGCACCCCACATCCAAGACCGTGATGTCCGCAGGCAGCGGCGGCAGAAAGTCCTTAAGGATCATGTGTCTGGTCTGGGCATATCGCAAGAAGTGCATGAACCGGTCGTAGTTTCCGGCCCGAGCCTGATACACGGATAACCCAGGGGTGGCTGCAGTGCTGCGGGAGCGTGATCCGGTAAGTATCTTGCCGACGAGCGGATGCTTCAGAAGGATCGATTGAGATTGAGCAGGTTGTGACATCACAGATTTCCTCGAAGTCAGTCCGCCGGTCAGGCGACTTGATGTTGAGCTACTTTCAATGGGTGCACCGTGAGCACAGAACAGGGCACTCGACTGGCAATATTCTCAGCCAGGCTTCCAAGCAGCAGATGACTCAGACCCGTTCGCCCGTGAGTTCCGATCACGATCAGGTCGATGTGCTGATCGGCGACGTACTGCACAATGTTCGCTGCGCAGCAGCCAATCCTGAGCGAGCGCACCACGGACTCCGCTGGTCGAGCGGGGTTTAACGGAACGCTCTCCAACGCCGCTTGAGCTCGTTGCTGAACGACGACGTCCCAGTCACATGTCTCGTCGAATGGCGGTCCCAGATAGGCGCACGGATTCATTGACCCGTCAACGACATGCAATAAGTGCAATTCCGCATCAAATCGTTCTGCCCACTCGCATCCCAGCGCTACGACCGGCTGGCTGTAACTACTGAGATCCGTAGGACACAGAATTCTCCGAATCGAAACCATGCGGCCTCTCCTTCGACGTTTTCTTGAATTCCAGAACAGGTGCTGCAACTCCTAAATCACAAGTCGTAGGTGCGTGCAAATGTCCCCAGTTCAAGGTTCGCAAAGGCCATTCCGAATCACGGGGACTTTCGCGAAAGCGAAACGGGCAAATGAAATACAGACCGCTCTTCCAGCGGCTGGCATAAAATCGAAGTAATCAAAGCGGAGCCTGAATTCAGCACCGCGTCGCATCACGAAGGGCGTATGAAACACCGTTGATATAACGGCGGTGGTCAGCTTTTGATCGGTTTGGCTCAACAAGCAGCCAGCAGCGCGAGCGATGTAAAATCGTTCGGCCTGCGAAGAGAGGATGGCATCGTGCTGGACACCGTTGGGTTGACTCCGACCAAGCCTGCTATCGACCCGCCCTTATCTATGGAGGTCGCTGGCCAGCAGCTCACGCTGTTCTTCAACACGGAATCGCAACTCGAATTGATGCTGTCTGATATTCGATCCGCAGCGGAGCGAGTATGGCTTGAGACATACATCTTTGTTGATGACCGCGTCGGCCGCCCCATTGCAGATGCCTTGAAGGAACGAGCATCAGCGGGTGTGGATGTTCGCCTGCACTATGACGCTGTGGGATGCCTTGTGGCGTCCAGCAATCTCTTCACGGAACTAGCTGCCGCGGGTGTAAAGCTGAATTGCTTCCACTCAGCCTGGGAGTGCCTGCGCCGCTTTGCCTTCTTCCGAACCTACAACCGTCGAAATCACCGCAAGCTCCTGGTAGTGGATCATCGCGCGGGATATTTCGGCGGCATGAATATCGTTGACCACACCAGCGAAGCGGCTGGCGACTGCGAAACACGCCCGCCTGCAGCCATCGGCTGGCGTGACCTGCATTGCCGGTTGGAGGGCTCCGAAGTCGAGGCGATTGCTGCCAGCTTTGAAGCCTCATGGAATCGGTCGCTCAAACGGAATGGCCGTTCCAGGAAGCAGACAACTTCGTTGCAAAAGCAGCTTCACCGAGAGATCAAACGACTTGGTGCCCGCCAGCGGCCCGATTCATCGTCTCAAGAATGGATTTGCTTTTTCGACAGCGGCCTAGGCCAGCGCTGCGAGCGATCAGCTCGGGTTTTTCTGCAACTGATGAACGCCGCTCGGCGACAACTGACCTTGTCGATGGCCTACTTCCTCCCTGTTGGGAGTGTTCTGCGGGCTCTTTTCCGCTGCCGCAAGCGTCGTGTGAATGTGACGTTGATCGTACCAAGTTTCAGCGACATGCCGCTGATTTATCGAGCCACGCGTTATCTCACTCACGTGCTTCTGCGGCGGCGATTCGAAGTCTACGAACGCAGCCATTGCATGTTGCACAGTAAAGTGATGATCGTCGACGACGAGTATGTGGTGCTCGGCTCGTCCAACTTCGATATGCGCAGCCTGTGGATCAACTGGGAGTTCCTGGCTGTCATTCGCTCGAAGCGTCTGGCGGCGGCACTGTCGGAAGTCATTCAGCGCGAGATTCAGGCCAGTTGCCGCATTACTCATGATGACTGGCGCGGCCAGCCTTGGTGGCAGCGGTTGCTCGACCGTTGCGCCTGGTCACTACGTCGCTGGCTGTGAACCGTAGATACCCGCGCCAAAGCGCAAAGCCGATGTCTGACCAGAAAGTGATCAGACCAGAAACTGACCGCAGTGGTGGATCAGCAACCGGCTCAAGCCATTGAATTGAAGCAATCACCTGGTTGAAGACCCTTATTGGTGTCAGGACCTGCGTTCTCGGGATGAATTTGCCGTTTGGTATTCATTGTGCTTCTCACCCGACACGTGACGTCACTCAGGTAGGAGTGCGTCGTTCTGCTAGTGAGACACAGGAGCGTTAACTATGAAGTCTATGATTGTCGGAGCAGTGGCCTGCATGGGAGCCGTGCTGGGATCTGCGGATTCTTTGTTTGCCCAGGTTCAGCCCGCTGTTCAACCTCAAATCCCTGTTCGTCGTCCTGAAGAGACTGCGGATCCGAGCAACTCATTCCGCGCGAAAGATGTGATCGGGATGACGGTCCGCAACGCGGAGAAGCAGGAGATCGGCACTGTCGAGGATCTGGTGATCGATAGTCGCGAGGGCCGCGTGCTCTATGCGGTGATGACCCATTCATCACTCGCCAGTCGCGATCAACTGATCATCACGCCGTGGAACACTGTACAATTCCATGTTGGCCCGCGGGCACCTGACCGTTTTGTGGTGCTGAATGTCGCGCCGCAGATTCTGTTGAAGTCCCCCATCATCACTCGCAACCAGTGGCCGAACATCGTCTACACCGAATGGCCGACCTGGCGTACGCGGATTGATACCTACTACCGAGATCACGGCGATGTGAGAACTCGCACGCGTATCAATGAGAAGGACGGCAAGATCGAGCAGAAAACTGGCTTCCGCGGTGACGGCGTTCGAGGCAAGGAAGAAGTGGAAATCGAGCGTAAGGGCAACAAGGAAGAGGTCGAGATCAAGCGTGAAGTAAACGGGGTCAAGGAAAAGGCCAAGGGCAAGGTTGAAGTCGAAAAGGACGGCGACGTGAAGATCGAGAAGAAGGTCGAGAAAAACGGCGAGGTCAACGTCGAGAAGAAGAAGATCGAGACCGATGGCGACGTGAAGGTCGAGAAGAAGGTTGAAAAGAAGGACTGAGGGCACACCCTCTCCCTAATTCACGTCTCGCAACAAACAAATAGCCGCAGCTCAAGAGGAGCTGCGGCTATTTTTCGTGAAAAACTATGACAAGTGCGGATTCTCAACAAAATCTAGGAGAGCGTCTCCGACGGACTGCTACGACCCCAGTTGAGATGGGAATAGATGCCGGTTTCGAGTTCGTGAACTCGAGCCTGTTCTTCCCGAGTGAGAGCCGCAATCGGAGCCACTGTTCCAAGCGATGCGGCAATCGCCTGTCCGAGTTCGCTCCGCAGCGAATCGGGCAATTCGGCAGACGGCTCAAGGTCCAGGATGCCGGGTAGAGATTCCGCAAACGGCGACCGCTTCAGCAACAGACTGCCGTGTTGCAGCACACTTCCTCGACGCCGACGCTGAGCACTGCCGACGACCTTATAGGTTCCCATCACGATGTCGTTGCGATCGCCGCGACTGAAGCACAGAAACGGCTCCTGACCACCTTTGTGATCGACGCCACGCATGGCGGCCCTCACGTTGCAACGCTCTAGCACCGTCAGGATCGCGCGGTGAGCGATCTGATAAAGCTCGCTCGGCCGTTCCGTCAGAGGGTGATTCGCGCTTAAGGCGAATGAGTAGGTGACCTCGTGATGATGCAGAATCGCCCCGCCGCCGGAGAGCCGCCGCACGGTGGGCAGATCCGCCAGTTCGGGTGCACGCGGTGCATCCGCCGCCTGGAAGTAGCCGAGAGACGTTGTGGCTGTGTTCCAGCCGTAGACTCGCACTGTGCACACACTCGCGTTCAGAGCAGATTCGAGCAGGCATTCATCAATCGCCATGTTGCGGGCACCGGGCTCGTCGTGCTGCTCGACCAGCAGGCGGATCGTCTGGACATCAGCCATGCTGCCCGTCCTGCTTCACACTCGACTGGCGCAGCTCCCACTCAGATTTCGTGATCTCGTAAACGAGGACGCGCTTACCGAAAAGATCGGCTTCGCCCGCCAGTCGCTCACCAATGCGCGTGGCAACCTGAATCGAGGCCGCGTTGTCGGGATGAATGATGCTTGATACCGCATCCCGCCGCATGGCCGTGAAGGCGTACTTCAGAGCCGCGTTGGCCGCCTCTGTGGCAAAGCCCTTACGCCAGTGCTGCGGATGCAGCGTCCAGCCGACTTCAAAACGGGGCCAGTCCGGAGGATCAAAGAAACCACAGCGACCCACCAGTTGTTGAGTCGCCTTCTCCTCCATCGCCCAGAAGCCATAGCCGCGCAACTGCCAGTGCCCCAGCCAGGATGCCATCGCGCGCCAGGCATTGCAGCGATTGATCGGCTGACCATCACCGACGTAACGCATCACATTCGGATCGGCACTCCATTCGGCGACCGTTGTGATGTCGGAATCGCGGAACATTCGCAGCAGCAATCGATCGGTTTCGAGAGTGACCATGTCCGCAAATTCGATCGTTTGAGGATCAACAGGTGCCGGGCGACGGCCCGCGTTCGGAAGAACTTTCCAAGGAATGCTATCCCAAAGTGGGGTGCGTTTGGCATGATGTCGTGTCTATCGACGCTCGCCAGAACGGTGTGGTTCGGTTGGAAGAGCATTTGCGAAGGAGCAGTTGCATGCTGCGCTTACTGAAGATGCTGGAGCCATCGTTGAGGAATCGATCCCTGTGGGCTGCCGGTGTAACGCTGAGCGTCATGGTGGCCGTGATGGGCTTCCTCAGCCAGTTCAGCGAGAATTCGCACGCTCAGTTCGGCCGACGCGGACGGCCGTTTCAAGGCATGCCCGCCGACCGCAACGGTGTTCCGACCTGGGACGTCGACCCCCACTTCAAGTCCGATGTCTTTACGTTCGTCCGTATCAAATACAATTCGTACGGCGGTTGGGGCAAATGGGCGACGGACTTCCCGGACGCCGAACTGAACTTCTCTTGGCGTCTGCAGCAGTTGACGTCCATGAAGGTCGATCCGAACGGCCGCATCATGGAGCTGACCGATCCCGAACTCTTCAACTTCCCGTTCATCTACATCATCGAGCCCGGCCATCTGTCCTTTACGGACGCCGAAGTGACGGCGCTCCGGCGATACTTGCTCAACGGCGGCTTCCTGATGGTGGATGACTTCTGGGGCGAAGCCGAATGGATCAACTTCGCGGAAGAAATGAAGCGAGTTTTCCCGGACCGTGAGCCGCAGGAACTGCCACTCGAACATCCGATCTTTCATTGTGTGTACGACCTGAAAGAGAAGCCGCAGATTCCCAGCATTGGTGTCGCTCAGCACTTTCGCGGTCAGGGGATTACCTGGGAGCGCGATGATGCTCGTGAAGTGCACTACAAGGGGATATTCGACGACAAAGGCCGCATGATGGCCCTCATCTGTCACAACACCGACCTCGGCGATGGCTGGGAACGCGAGGGTGAAGACCCGTGGTACTTCCGCGAGTTCTCCGAGAAGAAGTGCTATCCGCTGGGCATCAACATTATCTTCTACGCGATGACGCACTGAGTTTGTCCGCCAATCGAGTAATCGTTCATGGGTTTGTTTGATCGCGTTGAGGCACAGAACATGGAGCAGGCGAAGCCGCTCGCCGCTCGCATGCGTCCCCGCACGCTGGATGAGTTCGCCGGACAGCAACACTTCATCGGCGAAGGCAAATTGCTGAGACGGATCCTGGCGGCGGACCGATTGTCGTCGGTCATCTTTTATGGCCCACCCGGCACCGGCAAAACGTCGCTGGCAGAACTCATCGCCACTCAAACCAAGAGTGTCTTCGCGCGACTCAATGCGGCGTCGGCAGGAGTCAAAGAACTCCGCACGCTACTGGATGAAGCCCGCAATCGGCTGGCGACTCAAGAGAAACGGACGCTGCTGTTCATCGACGAGTTGCATCATTTCAACCGCACTCAACAGGACGTGATGCTGCCCGATGTGGAGTCTGGCGTCGTGCGTCTGATTGGAGCGACAACGGAGAACCCGTTCTTCGCGCTGGTCTCTCCGCTGATCAGTCGTAGCCAGGTTTTCGAATTCAAACCGATCCCGCCGTCCGAGATTCGCAAGGTGATGGAGCGAGCCTTGGGAGACTTCGTGCGCGGGCTGGCGTCGCGCAAAGTCACCGCGACGGATGAGGCACTGGATTTCCTAGCTGATGTCTCTGACGGCGACGTCCGCCGCGCGCTGACTGCTCTGGAAATCGCCGCGATGTCCGTGCCTGCCGCTGGCGAGATCAATCTGGAAGTGGCTCAGGAATCCATCCAGAAGAAAGCCGTCCGCTACGACGACGATGTGCATTACGACGCTGCCAGCGCCCTCATCAAGAGTATGCGCGGCAGCGATCCTGACGCCGCCGTGTACTGGCTCGCCCGCATGCTGGAAGCCGGCGAAGACCCGCGTTTTCTGGCACGACGGATCGTCATCGCGGCGTCTGAAGACGTTGGCAACGCAGACCCGCAGGCGCTAGTCGTGGCTCAAGCAGCAGCACAGGCGACGCTGTTCGTCGGCATGCCGGAATGCCGCATCATCCTGTCGCAAGCGGTGATCTATGTGGCACTGGCACCGAAGTCGAACGCGTCCTACGTCGCCATTGATGAAGCCCTGAACGACGTCCGCCAGCACGCCGTGCTGCCTGTGCCGACTCACCTGCAGGACTCGCACTACAAAGGTGCTCAGAAACTCGGCCACGGCGAAGGCTATCAGTACGCACACGATTCCAAAGACGGCTGGGTCAATCAGGACTATCTCGGCGTCGACCGTTCCTACTACCGCCCCGTCGAACGCGGCTTCGAAGTGAAACTCAAGCAACGTCTCGAAGTCTTCAAGTCCCGCCGCAACGGCGGCGACGGTCCTCCGCAAGAACCTCTTGCTGAGTAGGACGCCGCGATTGCGTGCTGAAGCGCGGCAAGGGGTCTCATTCGCCTGCAACGATCGCGTCAATCATTAGGTTTTGTCGTCGCGTTGAACGCCGAGTTGGCGTCAGAGGGCGCATTCCCAAGCCAGCAATGGACGACTCAGCGACTCATTTCCCTGTCATTACATCAGCAGGAGTTGATACATTGGAGAGATTCCGATTGGCGGGTTTGTTGCGTCGGGATTACGCCCGGTGGGGCGAACCGCGTTCAGGAGTCGTTGATGGGTGTTCGCCGCTGTAGCTGCAGATTCGCCACGTTCGCCATCGCGTTCTCCGCGATGCTTCTCGCGCAGGTTGCGTGCGGACAACCAACACCAGTGTTCAACACCGTTTTTCCAGCGGGTGGGCGAGTCGGGCAGACAGTGGAGGTGGTCATCGCTGGCGGCAACCTGCAGACGATCCGGAGCCTGCAAAGCAATATCCCCGGCTTTGAATGCGAACGACTCGATTCAAGTCGGTTTCGACTGAAGATTCCCGATAGCACTCCGCCCGGTAGTTATGACCTGTGGGCGGCAGGTGAGAATGGAGTCAGCGCACCTCGTACGTTTGTGGTTAGCAATCGCGCGGAGCAGGCGGAAGCCGAGCCAAATGAAGCAGCCGACGCCGCCAATCAGATCCCGCTGAACACTGTGGTCAATGGGCGAATCGAAAAACCAGGCGACTCGGATTACTTCCGCTTCGAAGCTCAGCGCGGACAGCGCGTGGTGATTGAGTGTTCCGCCGAGCGGATCGATTCGCGACTACGTGCCATCCTTGAGGTTCTGGATACCAACGGACGTCGGCTAGCGGTAAATCGAGGCTACTTCAGCGCCGACCCGCTAATCGACTTTCTCGTCCCGGCGGACGGTTCGTATGTCGTGAAGATTCAGGACTTGATCTCGTCTGGCGGAGCTGAGCATTACTACCGGCTCGATGTCGACGCTGGGCCGCGAGTGGCCTTCGCCCATCCCAACGTGATCGAGCAAGGCAAGCCCGCTCGTGTCGCGTTGTATGGATGGAATCTATCCACCAGCGGACAGCATACAGATCCAAGCAAAGTCGAACTTGATCGCGTTGATGTCGATATCTCCTCGACCCAAGCGCAGGCTGCATGGCCGCTGGCAGTTCGCCTGCAACCGCATCAAGCTCCTCTTCGCGGTCAGGCCTTCGCGTTTCAGTTTCCAGGCGGTCATGCCCCGATCGTTCTCGGTGTCTCGGATGCCTCAGTTGTGCTGGATCGGTCGGACAACCATTCACCCACTTCCGCTCAGGGGATCGCCGCGCCGTGCGAAGTCAGTGGCCAACTCGCGGCGGGTGACGAGCGCGACTGGTTTTCGTTTCAGTCGCGACGTGGCGAGGTTTTCTTCGTCGAAGCCTTTGGCCAGCGTATTCAGTCGCCCGTGGACCTGCAGATCAGCGTCTGCGACAGCTCCGGAAAAGAACTCGCTCAGTTCACTGACGAGCAGCGCAACCTCGGCGCCACATTTCCAACGTCACACCTCGACCCAACCGGTCGTTGGGTGTGTCCTTCAGACGGGCGGTACCTGCTCTGCATTCGTAACCTGACGGGCGGTCTGCACTCCGATCCGCGGCGCACTTACTGGTTGAGCGTTCGCCGCGAAGAGCCGGAGTTTCAAGTCGTCGCGGTGCCTCGATCCAACGAACCAATCGGCCTCAACGTGCGGCGCGGCGGACGTGAGATACTGGACGTGCTGGCCTTCCGCCGACGCGGTATGGATGGAGCCATTCGCGTGACCGCGAAAGACCTGCCTCCCGGCATTGAATGTCCGGAAATCTGGCTGGGGCCGGGCGTCGACCGGACGACGATGGTTATCTCCGCTGACCGCAACGCACCTCCCGGTCTTGGTGAACTCACTCTGGTGGCAGAGCATCGCGAACCGTTCACGAATGGAGAACGAACGTCGAACGACACCACTGCGGTTACTCATAGCAGCCCCGTTCTCTCTGGCACGATCGTCCGTTCGGGAACCCCCAACGGATGGGGACGTCTCGCATCGCGGTTCCCATTGGCGATCACCGGTGACTCACCTGTCTCAATCACCGCAGACGGCAACGAAACCGTGGAACATCATCTCTACGGCAAGTTGAAAGTCAGACACTCGCCGGGAGGCGTACTGGATGTCGCCGTGCACCTTCAGCGACGTGACACGGGCCATCAAGCTCCCGTGAAACTCATCGGAGCAGGTTTGCCCGACGCAATTCAAAATCAGACCGGGACGATTCCTGAGGGGCAGAACAAGGGATACTTGAGCTTGTTCCTGCCCCCGACATTGCCGGTCGGTCGCTACTCATTCGTGGTCCGCGCCGAAACGACAGTTCCCGCCGCCAACCAAAAGACGGAGACTGTGGTCGTACACAGCAACCCCGTCGCGTTTGATGTGCATCCGCCGGCGTTCCAGGTGGAAGTCGACCCGTTCGCGGTCACGAGTGCGAAGCGCGGCGAGACAATTCGAGTCAGTTACACGGCACAGCGGGTCAATGGTTTTATCGGCAAGATGCACACCGAACTCGCCGCTCCGGGCCGCATTACGGATATCGTCGGCATTCGCGGGCGTGGCGAGACCTTTACCGGGCAGACGGAAAAGGGGACTCTGCAGATTCAGATCAACGAAGACGCTCCGCTCGGCCGACAGTCCTTCTTGCGACTATTCACCGTCGGAGTTGTGGAAGATGAGGCAACCTATTTCGGCAGCAGCGTGTTACCGCTGGAGATCGTCGAGCAGGAATAGCCTCATGGTTCTGCAGGAACGCGACAGGAAACTGGGAATGATCCACTTCAAAAGCATCTTCTGGCTCGTGCTCATGTTGGTTGTCACCAACTTGCCGGTGACGGACCAGACAGTGTGGGCTGCCGATGTCAGCTTCGGCACCGACGTGGTGCCAATCCTGACGAAGCTGGGTTGCAACGGCGGTGGATGCCACGGCAAGGCGACTGGACAGAACGGCTTCAAGCTTTCATTGCTGGGATTTGAACCAGATCAAGACTACGAATCCCTGGTGACAGAAGGCCGGGGGCGACGCATCTCGCAGACCACACCCGAACGCAGCCTGCTGCTCACCAAAGCGACCTCACGAGTACCTCATGGTGGCGGCCGACGCCTGGACGAGGGCAGCGACGACTACCGTCAGCTTCGGGATTGGATAGCGCAAGGCGCACCTGCACCGCAGGGTAATGATCCTCAACTGCTGCGAATTGAATTGTCTCCGGTAGATGCAATTCTCGCGACAAACACAACGCTGCAATTGAAGACAACAGCATTCTTCTCCAACGGCACTTCACGCGACGTCACCAAACAGTCTGTCTATCAGTCGAATGAGCCCGGCATAGCAGGTGTCGAAACTGAAGGGCTCGTAAAGACAACTAATCAGCATGGACTGGTCGCAGTTATGGCTCGCTTTGGTGAGCAGATTGCGACGTTTCATGCCGCTGTGCCTTTCATCAACGAGCCCGCGCGTCAGGCAGAAGTCGATGCTCAACTTGGGCAACTGGAGCGGAAGCTGGGTGCCTCGCCCGCCGACAAGCACTTGCTCAACCAGTGGCGCCGCCTCGGGGTCGTCCCATCTCCCGTCGCGGACGATGCCACTTTCCTGCGCCGCGCAACGCTCGATATCTGCGGGACACTTCCGACCAGCGAGGAACTCGCGGATTACGTTGCTGACACGCGCAGTGACAAGCGGTCGCGGCTGATTGATCGTTTGCTGGATCGTCCTGAATACGCGAGCTACTTCGCACTCAAGTGGGCTGACATCCTGCAGAATCGAGGCGCCGGCTATGCCACTAGCAAGCAGCGTGCAGGTACCATGCTGTTCTCGGGCTGGATCCGCGACTCATTGGCAGCCAACAAACCCTACGACCAGTTCGTCGCGGAGATCCTCACTGCCAGCGGCAGTCAGTACGAGAACCCTCCGGCCTTGTGGTATCGCACCGTCCGGAAGTCTCCCGAGTATGTGGAATCGGTAGCTCAGGCGTTTCTCGGCATCCGCATTCAGTGTGCTCAATGCCATCATCATCCGACGGAACGCTGGAGTCAGGCCGACTACTTTGGACTGGCCGCGAACTTTGCTCGCGTCGGTCGTAAAGGGGGCTTCGCTGATGCGGAAGTCCCGACCGACGAAATCATCTTCCTCAAGCCACATGGTGAGGTGCTGCATCCGCGCACCGGTGAAGCTCTGAAGCCGCGTCCACTTGGCGGTTCTGAGTTTTCTCTCGCGGAGAATGAAGATCCGCGCCTGAGCCTCTCGCGCTGGATGACCAGTCGAGACAATCCGTACTTCGCGCGCACGATGGCCAATCGAATGTGGGCTCACTTTCTGGGCCGAGGCATCGTGCATCCCATCGATGACGCTCGCAGCACTAATCCGCCCAGCAATCCAGAATTGCTGACGGCGCTCGCGGAGCATTTCATTCGGAACAATTACGATATCAAGCAACTCATCCGAACGATCACTTTGAGCTATGCGTATCAACTGGACTCCGCACCACATGCGGGGAACACTGGCGACACGCAAACGTTCTCGCGTTTCTACCCGCGACGACTGGGTGCGGAAGTGCTGCTGGATGGCATCAGTCAGGTACTTGAAGTCCCGACGAACTTTCCGGGTGTACCGGCAGGTACTCGCGCTATTGACTTGCCCGACGAGAACGTGGCAGCACATTTCCTGGATGTCTTCGGTCGGCCCGGAAGGATGTCCGCCTGCGAGTGTGAACGGGTCGATTCGCCCGCTCTGACGCAAGCACTGGAACTGGTAAACTCGGCTGAAATTCAGCGTAAACTCAGTGCCAAACCCAGTTACCCTCAGCGATCGGCAGACAGCAACAAGTCACACGCGGATCTCGCGACGGAGATGTTCGTCCGAGTTCTCGCGAGAGAGCCTCGCCCCGGTGAGTTAAAGGCGGCAACGGACTATCTGGCCTCGGAGCCCGATCGAGCAGAAGCCTGTCGCTCACTGCTCTGGTCTCTACTGGCCACGAACGAGTTCCTGTTCAACCGCTAGCACGACCGACCAGATGCACAGTCTGTTTCCGGCATCCTTATCATTCTTCCGCTCGTTGTTTGTCAGCCACTCAGTCGCGGCTGGATGATAACGAATATCAGGAGCGCAAATGGATGATCAGGAATTGAGACGCCGCGTTGAAGACGGTTCGTTGCCACGGGAGCAATGGACGCAGCGCGCACACGTGCGAGTAGCCTTCTACTACCTGTGTTTATACTCATCTTCTGAAGCAACTGAGCGGCTGCGGGCGACCATCCGGGCCTATAATGCCGCACACAACGTCAGTGAGGGCCCCACGAGCGGATACAACGAGACAACTACCGTTGCCTTTTTGCATCTCATCCATTCGACCATGCAGGCGTATGGTCAAGCCATACCGACGCCGAACGGTGATGCTTTCTGTGACGCTCACCCACATTTGCTGCACAAAGAAGTCCTGCGACTCTTCTACTCGCCTCAAAGACGCCTGCATCCCGACGCCAAAGCCAACTTCATCGAACCCGACCTCGCACCTTTGCCGAGTGTGCTGTCCGATGATTGGATGCCTCCACGATGAGCATCGGTTACGATCCAAACGCGGCCGCTGTGCAGTTGCTGTGCTGGGATGCTTCTCTTGCGAAAGACCTCGCGATGAATGCTCGATTGTGTTCCGCCATCGCTTTGGCGGGTGCGTGCGCGTTGCTGGACTGTCTGGGAACCGCGAGCGTCTGGCGCATCAGCCGCTCGGCACAGGCGCAGCAACCGTCTGCCGTCGAGTTAGACCGCACGGTGCTGCCGATTCAGGCACCCGCGCGTCCGGCGATCACAACGCTCGACGCTCGGGACGCGAAAGCTCCCCCGCGATTCGAAGTCAAACCGCCGCAAGAAGCGCCCAATGTCGTCATCGTGTTGATCGACGACTTTGGATTCGGGCACAGCAGCGCGTTCGGCGGTCCTATCCAGATGCCGACCCTGGAACGATTGGCGGCGAGCGGGCTGAAGTACAACCGCTTCCACACGACGGCGCTCTGCAGCCCGACCCGCGTCGCGCTGCTCACGGGTCACAATCATCACGCCAACAACGCCGGCGCGATCATGGAACTGGCGACAGGGTTCCCCGGCAACACCGGTGTCCGGCCCCCTGAGATTACGCCACTGGCCGAGATCCTCCGCCAGAACGGTTACAGCACGGCGGCGTTCGGCAAGTATCACGAAACCCCGCCGTGGGAAGTATCGGTCTCAGGACCTTACGATCGCTGGCCCACGCGGTCGGGCTTTGACAAGTTCTACGGATTTATCGGAGGTGAGACCAACCAGTGGGCGCCTGCTGTTTTCGACGGTGTAACGAGGGTCGAAACGCCCCGGACGCCGGATTATCACTTCACCACAGATATGACCGACAAGGCGATCAACTGGGTGAGTGCTCAGAAATCTCTGACCCCAGAAAAACCGTTCTATATGTATTTCGCCACGGGCGCGACACACGCTCCACATCACGCGCCGAAGGAATGGATTGCGAAGTATAAAGGTCAGTTCGCCGGCGGCTGGGACAAGTTGCGTGAGGAGACGTTTGCCCGGCAGAAAAAGCTCGGTGTCATCCCTGCCGATGCCAAGTTGACCTCGCGTCCCAAAGAGATTCCTGCCTGGGCTGATATGAGCCCCAAGCAACGGCAGCTCTTCGAACGTCAAATGGAAACCTTCGCAGGATTCGCGGCGCATACCGATCACGAAGTCGGTCGGCTGGTGGATCAGCTCGAAAAGATCGACGCCCTCGACAACACGCTGTTCTTCTACATCGCCGGAGATAATGGATCGAGCGCTGAAGGTGGACCGGAAGGAACCTACAACGAGATGATGGCTCTCAACGGGATCGTTGGTAAGGCTGAGCAGATGCTTGACCACATTAACGATTGGGGCGGCCCCACGACATTCCCGCACTTTGCCATCGGCTGGGCCTGGGCGGGTAATACGCCTTTTCAATGGACGAAGCAGGTGGCCTCACACTTCGGCGGCACTCGCAATGGCATGGTGATGCACTGGCCAAAGGGTATTAAGGCCAAAGGTGAGGTTCGCAGTCAGTTCCATCACGTCATTGATGTGGCGCCGACCGCGCTCGAAGCCGCCAGGATTCCACAGCCCAGGCTGGTCAATGGAGTGAAGCAGCGCCCCATGGATGGCGTCTCGATGCTGTATTCAACCGGGGACGCCAAGGCTCCGGATCGACGTAAGACTCAGTACTTCGAGATGTTCGGCAACCGCGGCATCTATCACGAAGGCTGGGTCGCCTGTACGCGGCATTCGATTCCCTGGTTGATGGTTCCCCTGCCGCCAGTAAAGGACGATGTCTGGGAGTTGTATCACGTCGACAAGGATTTCAGTGAGGCCAACAATCTGGCCGCGCAGCAGCCAGACAAGCTGAAGGAACTGCAGGCCATCTTCCTGAAGGAAGCCGAACGGAATCACGTGCTGCCGATCGACGATCGCCGGTCAGAGCGGTTCAACCCCGTGATCGCCGGACGTCCCGATTTATTGAGCGGGCGCAAGACGCTCACTGTTTATCCTGGCATGACCGGTATGATGGAAAATGCATTTATTAATGTGAAAGGTGTGCATCATACAGTGACGGCTGAGGTCGAGTTGAAGGACGATAAGACCAACGGCGTCATCATCGCGCAAGCCGGTTATTTCGGTGGCTGGGTGGTATACATAAAGGACGGCAAGCCCCATCACGAATACAACTGGTTCGCGATTGAGCGCACCAACATTGCGGGCGACGCCGCGCTGGCTCCTGGCAAGCACACGATCGGCTACGAGTTCATTCCCGACTCCCCCAAACCTGGCACCGGTGGAAAGTCGATTCTGAGTGTGGACGGCAAAAAGGTCGCCGAGGCGCAGATTCCGAAAACTCAGCCCTTCACGTTCTCCGGTGATGAGGGGGCCGACGTGGGCCTCGATTCCGAGACCAATGTTTCGCCCGCCTACAAGCAGCATGACAACGCCTTCAGCGGCAAGATCATCAAGGTCACCGTCGAACAGAAATGACGGCCGTGAATTCTCCGAAATCACAGTCACCAGCCGCCGAATGCTCCCTTTAAGCAGCTTGCTGAACAATGTGTGGCACATTTTCAACGTGCCATCAATGCAGATTATCGAACACGATCGGCATGATAGCCGAATTGTGATGCGCAATAACGCGATTACCATACAACAATGTGCGTTACGGGAAAGACTGACAACGGACGGTAAGTCATGCGCGCAACATTCGAGCCGGGCCGACAAGCCTTCGTTGATCTGAGTTCGCCGCAGGCCAGGTCGGCGCAAGGAGGATACATCAATTTTAAGCATGAGCCCGACCGGGCTGCGGAGTCACCGGAAGCGGTCGAGTGGCCCGCGCTCGGTGAGTTCGTGAAGCAGATCAATCGGCGTTCCCTGTTTCAGACAACAAGCTGGAAGGCCTCCGGTCGCAAAGCCGAGGGGTTGGCGCACCCATTCGTCGATCTGGCCTTCTCCGACGAAGCGCTGGCTCATTCCGAGAAAGCGTACGCGCGCTTGAGAGACCAGTTGCTGACCTTGCGAGAGAACCGCGCCGCTCCCGACTTCCCTGTGATTATCTGGGACGGTTGCGCCGTTCGCCGAGACACGACCAGGATTCGTTCCTTGCGCCTATGGCTCGCCGGACCGCGATCCGAAGCGGACGAATGCTTCCAGCAGATTCTCCGTCTACTCGACAAACAAAAATACGAGGACTACGAAGACCTGGCCATCTCCGACCACAACATGAAGCGGCTGTTGCGTCTGGTCACCCAAGCCGTCCTCCTCGGCTGGCTTGCGTTAGGATCAGTCCTATGGTCCGGCCTGGGATTCCTCGGCGCCGTAGCCATCGCGCTACTTGTCTGGTTCGCCTACTCAAGCCTCAAACGCCGCAGCTACACCATCCTCGACTGGCGCTGATTCGCAGGGATGCGCGGTCTGGCGTCCTCGCGATGACAGCCGGGAAACACGATCTCTCGAGGAAGTGCGCCCCAGAATCTGGACGGTGACTAGCTCGTGGGGTCGCTGGGTGGCAACCCATTGTTTTGTACCTCTCGCTGTTGTGAACTTGTGGTGCCAGCTTTGAACAAGCGTTGCACAGCGGATAGTCTCACAAGGCTTGGCTGTGACCTGATGCCGAGCGTGTTCTGCGAGAACGCCGGTAGCAATCTGCCCTCTCACGCTCCTGGAGGTCATGATGTCCAAAGACTCTTCGTCCGCGCCTGCAACACCATCGGCGGCGAAACGTCGCTCGCCAATGGAACGAGCTGCGGTATGGTTGCTGATTATCAGCCTGCTGGGACTCGCGGGCTGGGAAGGGTGGCAGCGTCATAGCTACAACCAGACATTGTCCGCGCTGCAAGACAGCTTGAAAGCCAATGAGCACGCCGCCAATCAAGGCCTGACTCTGACTGAGGCGAGGTCCATGTACCGCGGCTGGCCGGTCGAAACTGTCGAGTCGCAACTGTTGAGTAAGCAGGTCACGGTCAAGTGGCCCAGTCTCTTCAAAAACTTTCAATTGCAACTGCAGCTGGGACAGCAGGAGATCGTGCTGACGCTGGCGTCTGGCGAGGAGTCGCATGAGAGTCCCCAGGTGCCGCCGTCTCCGCAACTGGCCGCGTCACCATCACCGCCTCAGGATTTCGAGCCGATCGAGAAGCCGCGCGAAGAATTCTCTAATGGAGGTCTCAGTAAGACAGACCCACAGATCTTGATGGTTGATGTGCGCGACGCGTGGAAATCAGGTCCGGAAATTCAACAGGGAATTCTGGTTCGTGAACTCGGACGTCAGGCGCTCTTGCTGGCGGGCCGGGAAGAACTGTCGCTGCCGACTCGTGACTTTACCATTGGTGAAACATTTCCCGCGACAGGCGACCCGATACTGCGACCGTTGCGTGTCGTTACATCGATCACTCAGGATGGCAAGGCTGAGCTTACCATCTTACTGCATACTCGGAACACGCACGGGGTGCCGGTACTTGAAAGGCTGAAAGTCTTTACTCTTCCCCTGGAAGGGGGTGATCGTATCAGTCAGCTGACGGCGGCACTGGAACCACTGTCACGAATAGAATTCGTCGATTTGCTGAAGACGGTGGGGTACAGTGGATCGGGCAGAAAGTTTGTTGCTGATGCGCCCCTGTCCGATGAAATCGCGGCACGGCCATTTCATTTTGACGTGGTCTCTCAATTCGCGACCATCCGTGATATCCATCTGGAAATTCAATCAGAAGGCGAATCCGGACCACGGCTGGCTGCATTGGCGCGTGCTTACGCGCAGCTCGGCACATTAACCGAAGAGCAGTGGAGTCCCGCACACAAGGCGTTCAAAGCCCTAGCGTTGTTGTACGCCGAACGGCTCGTTGCCAAAACTGATGGGCAGCCAATTGGCCTCTGGAATCGCGCATTTGTGAAAGCACTCGTGGGGCTGCCCGACTCCGCAATTGCAGATCTTGAAGCAGTAAAGAAACTGAAGGGCACTGAGGAACCCACGTGGTTGCCATTCATTGACGCATACTCTCGATCTGACACAAAACGACTGCGTGAGTATGTTCAAAGTAGTCCGCTGCCTAAGCTGGCAACATACCTGCACATGCTGGCTGCCGATCTGACAAGCAGCGTACCGCTGCGTTATGAAGCCGCCGAAAAGATGTTGGAAACTGAGCCGGATTGCATCCGCGCGTGGGATGTCATGGCACATGATGGAAGGCTCGGTGTTCAAGGTCGCGTGGCAGATGTGCTCTACGTGCAATTACGCGCCTTGTCGGATCAGGAGAACCAGCCTGATCAGCTCGGGCCTGCCCTCAGCTTGATGGGTGTTGAAGAGTTGGAAGCACGGGCGAAGCAGTTGCGACAGCTTTTGAACTCTAAGCAGATCAAGAACGATAGTCAGGAACCTAACCTCGCGATTCTCAGGCAGCTGGTTCGCGAAGCCACATTTCGATTAGCCTGGCAGACTGTCAATTATCATCGCACCGCTCTTTATGTTCATGCCGATGATTTGATTGAACAGGTAGCTCCTCTGGTTAAAGATCATCACTTTGGTGCCATTTTTGAGGGCTTGTTGTGGGATAATTCTCGCCGGGCCCAAAGTGGACTCGCCACGCTCTCGCAAATGTCCTCTGATGAATCTATTGAGTTCACGGAAGAGCCAATTTCACAGCACTTTGATAACCTTCGGGCTCCAGAATTTGCGAAACAGTACCGCCTCACGGCGTTGCGGCATTCAGACCCGATACTACGAGACCAGGCCATCATCGCCCGGACTATCGCGCGGACTGCGGTGACCGATGATAATAAACAGCGCGCTGCCAGGATTCTGCGATCCGTCGCGCCTTTGTCACCAATAACGGCAGCAGTGTCGATAAGGCACGACTGGAATGCCGCCAAAGCCTTTGTTGCCGAGTGGGACAAATCTTTTGCTGACAATACCACCTATCTTCAGGCGATGGCGGAGCAGCAGCGAATTTTAGGTAAGCCCGAAGAGTCTGCAGCACTCTACGAACGATTGCAGGTTCTTGACTCCACTTTTGAGACGGCGCAACGACTGGCGAGCATCTACGAAGATCTGGGTGATACGGCCAAATGGCGTGCCACGCTGGAAGCGGCGCTGAAGCTGCCTTCCCTGGGGCTTGAAAGCAGTAGCATTCACGTCCAGTTCGCCCAGTATCACATGGATCGTGGGGAATGGGAGCTGGCTCGGCCTCATGCGGACAAAGCTGCTGAATCGTTCTCGTCCTCGGCGTTGACCTGCGCAGCTGAGTGTTATCAGGGTTTGCAGGAATGGAAGAAGGCAGAGGAATTCGAGAGTGCCAACTCGCAGCGTTACAACACTGAATTCAGGCGCTGGTACACGTGGTGTAGCGCCACGGGGCATGGCGACATTGACGCTGCCCGGAAGATCGTGGAGCCCATATTACCGCAATGGCGATCCTATCCGGTCCCTTCTGCCTGTGAGGCATTGGGACAATACGCCCTCCTGGAAAATGAATTGCCGGATGCGTTGTCATATTTTCAGCTCGCCTACGACTTCAAGCTTTCGTACCAACATAGCGAGGAACTGCGGCAACCTTATCACGCCGTGCATACCGCGTTATTGGCGGATGAGCTCGGTCAAACTGACGTGCGAGACAGGTATCTGAAGCACTGCGCAGGTCCGGACGGTAAAAGTGATTACACGACTGTTGAACTGGCGCGGCTCTTTCGGAAGCATCTGGCCGAGCAAAGCCAGCAACCTCTGGAGCCGGTGGCTGTCGAGTGGATTCTGCAACGCAGTGATTCTATTGGTACGGTAACAAATCTGCTGTACTTCGTCGGGAAATACTCAGAACTTCGTGGCCATAAAGAAGCGGCTCTCGGGTATTACAAGCGAGCGGCTGGGTCGGAGGCGCGACACAAGTTCAATTATGCGTTTGCCGCTCAAGCACTTCGAAAAATGGGCGCTGAGGTACCGCCACCGCGGCAACCTGTGTTCGAACCTGCCATCGCTCAAGCATTTGATCTGGTGGTCCGATCCAACAACGAATTGAACGAGCATCATCTGGACAGCGCTCGCTGGTTTGCCCGCAAAGCGGTTGAGACAGCTCCGAACTGCCTTGTAGCCCTGCTTGCGAATGCAAATCTTGCGTCTAACGAGGGACGCTTCGATAACGCAGCACGCGATTTCGGCCGCGTGATCGAAGTCGGTGGCAAGACTCCAAACATGTACAACATGCTTGGACTGATGCTGGAGCGTTTAGGACGACATGCAGACGCGATCGCAGCTTATGAGCAGGCTACCAGAATCGATCCGTCCGATGGAGTAGCATACCATAATCTGTCGATGCTCTATTCCGCCTGTGTGGATCCAGCCTTTCGGAACAAAGCCAAGGCTTTGGAACTCGCCGAAAGCCTGCAGGAGCTGGAGACCCCGGACCGTGCCTATCGAATCGCAACTTTGGGTGTCGCGTACGCCGCCCACGGTCGATTTGACGAGGCCAAGCAAAAGACCGCCATCGCCATGCAGGTTGCATCAGAGCGCGATCGTCAACGAATGATAGACCGACACAGGCTGTTTGAGCAAAAGAAGCCATACATTCGGCCAGCAGAGTGGTGGAAGAGTTTTTCGCCGGAACTTCGTGCCCCGCCTCCCCCCGGTAGCCGAGCGAAAGCTCTAAGCCTTTTGCCTCGTATCTCTGCGACTTTGAAGTGAGTCGTCTGCGGTTGCCTTCGGTTGAGTGTACCTTGGTTAAGAACTTCTTTCCGCTCCGGCACGGGGTTTGATTACTAGGAGTTGATATCAACGAATTCTGCCAATGAGGCAGCATTTCCGGGAAATGCACGGGGTCGGTCTGTGCGTTCCTGCAAGTTTGGCAGTGCGGCCGGGCTTGTGATGTTGATCAACTGAACACTTTGTCCGCCAGGTTGTTGCGTCAGGGATCGACGCTGACAAACTGCTTAGGAGCAATCCTGGCTGGCTTGAATTTCCCTTTGTCCGAAGGAGCTAATGCCCATGTCAGCGAAGATGATTGCCTTCGACCAGGAAGCCCATGAAGCCGTAAAGCGGGGCGTGAATACGCTGGCCAAGGCTGTTCGTACGACGTTGGGACCTTGCGGTCGTAACGTGATATTCGAGAAGAGTTTCGGTTCGCCGACCGTCACCAAGGACGGCGTGACTGTGGCTCGCGAGATCGAACTCGAATGCAAGTACGAGAACATCGGCGCTCGACTGGTCCGCGAAGTGGCTTCCAAGACCAACGACGTCGCTGGTGACGGTACGACGACCGCCACCGTGCTGGCTGACGCGATCTATTCCGAGGGCCTGAAAGCAGTTGTGGCGGGTGTGAACCCCATTGAATTGAAGGCTGGCATCGAGAGGGCCGTGGCTGACGTCGTCGCGAATCTGCAGAAGCGCGCGATTCCGGTGAAGGGCCGCAAAGACATGGAAGCCGTCGCGACCATCGCCGGCAACAATGATCCCAAGGTCGGCAAGATCATCGCCGAAGCCATGACCAAGGTCGGCAAGCAAGGCGTCGCCACCATCGACGAAGGCAAGTCGATGGAGACCGAACTGGACTTCGTCGAAGGCATGCAGTTCGACAAGGGCTTCCAGTCGCCGTACTTCGTGACCAATTCGGACGCGATGACTGCGGAACTCGAAGACGCCTACATCCTGATCTACGAAAAGAAGATCTCGCAGGTGCGTTCGTTCGTGCCGCTGCTCGAAAAGGTCTCCAAGGCTGGCAAGCCGCTGCTGATTATCTGCGAAGAAGTCGAAGGCGAAGCTCTGGCGACGCTGGTCATCAACCGCATGCGTGGCAACTTCAAGGTCTGTGCCGTGAAGTCACCCGGCTTCGGTGACCGCCGCAAGGCTATGATGGAAGACATCGCCATTCTGACTGGCGGCGATGCCATTATGGAAAGCCTCGGCCTGAAGCTCGAAGCTCTGGAACTCAGCCACTTGGGTCGCGCGAAGAAGGTCATTGTCGACAAGGACAACACCACCATCATCGGCGGTGCTGGCAAGAAGGACGCGATCACCGGTCGTATCGCTCAGATTGACGCGGAGCTCGAAAAGTCCACCAGCGACTACGACAAAGAGAAGCTCAGCGAACGCAAGGCGAAGTTGTCCGGCGGTGTGGCGAAGATCAACGTCGGTGGAGTGACCGAAGCTCAGGTGAAGGAGCGGAAGTACCTCTACGAAGATGCGTTGAACGCAACTCGCGCTGCGATGGAAGAGGGCGTTCTGCCGGGCGGTGGCGTCGCGTTGCTGCGAGCTTCCTCTGAGGCGAAGGCTAAAGGCCTGACCCACGACGAGACGGTTGGCTATGACATCGTCCGCCGTGCTTGTCGCTCTCCGCTGATTTGGATTGCCAACAACGCCGGCCAGGATGGCACTGTGATCTGCGATAAGGTCCTGCAAGGCAAGGACAACTTTGGCTACAACGCGCTGACCGGCGAGTATGTGGACATGGTCGACGCTGGCGTGATTGATCCCGCCAAGGTCGTACGTTCCGGTCTGCAGAACGCATCCAGCGTGGCGACGTTGCTGCTCACCAGCGACGCCCTGATCGCCGATCTGGAAAGCGGCGACCACAATCACAAGAAGTAACCGCCGATACGCTGTAGCAATCAGAATGTAGGGCGGACATCTTGTCCGCCTTCGTTCAGTTCTCGCTTTGGCGGACAGGCTCACCCCCCAGCAGAAGCAGCGCCAACAGAGACTTTATTACCATCATCGATTCGACTTTCGATCGCTTGGGAGCGTGAAGACGAGTGATAAGCAAGCAGATTACCCTGCATGTGGAAGCCCTGTGTGGTAGCCATGCCCCGCGCACATCGCGAGCACAACCGCGCGGCTCAGCGAGGTACAATGGTTGAATAGGGCGTTGAGAGGATGTGGCGCCGCCGCCTGGCTTCAATCCCAGCCGATGTCGCGCTTCACGTAGAAGTCAATGTCCTGCCACTGCCAGCCAGTACCGCATCGGGCATGGTTGAGGTCTGTATGTTTCACCGGAAGGACTTCCAGACGGTCGTAAGGGATGGCCCGCTTCTTGAAGGTCGCGATGCTGAAGTCGACGTTGCGGCAGCCGGCTTCAGATTTGACAGGAAGGCGCAAAATCGCATCCGGTTCCGGGAGCGAGATGCCGATGAAATCCAAGATCGAGCACGAAACCCCAGTGACGTCACAGACCCAGTAGATCTTGAAGATGATTCTGCGGCCTGAGTGCAGTCGCATCGCCACGAAGTCACCGCCTTCCCACGGAGGAATGACCAAGTGTTGAATGCGTACCTTCTTCGGCTCAGGCTGAGGTCCGAGTAATTGAGCACGCAGCTTGAGCAGAGCTGCTTGCCGCTTCAGTTCCTGACCGGTTTCTTTCCAGCGGGAGAGGTCCTGGCCGCCGTCGATAATGCCGAGGGCCTTGTCCCGAACGCGGTCTTCCAGTCGACCCAATTGAGACTGAGTGGCTGCCAGCGCCAACCAGAAGACCAGCACGTCCTCATCACTATCAGGGAGGTTCTGCAACCACTCCGCCAGCAACAGATCGGTGGCCTCAGGTCCGGAACGCCCCGCATCCAACTGAAGTTTGTAGGCATCACGAACGTCGCAAGCGACGTCATCGGAGAAGATGGCCGGTCCGAACGCTCCCATGGTAAAGCCGCCAGCAAAGGGGTGATGATTCAATGCCCGTGGATCTGTGGTCGAGGAAGAGTTTCCTGACACAGAGTGGCCCGAGACTTGCTTCACAGTTTACTCAGGCGGAGGCCGCTTCCAACAAAGATCAGGTGCGGCAGGCCGTCGAGGAGATGTCATTCTTATGTTCCTGCTGGGTTTCCGCACCCATCCCCAACAGGCGAGAGCATTCGGGACATGATTCCATCATGATTCAATTGCTCGATAATGACCCGACACGACGGCAGCGGCCAAATCTTCCTTTTGCTGGCGGCGTAATTATCTTGCGGAACCAATTTTGAAATCATTCTCCCCGTCGTCCGCCTTCGACTATTGCCCAGGTAAGTCCTTGCCATGTTAGCGAGATATTGTGGTATGGCCCTCATGGCCTGCTTCCTGCTCCTCGCCCTCATCATGGCATGCATCCAGGCTGACAATCCCGCAGAGTTGGCTACATCCCGTGTATGGGACATCTTCCTCGGCTTGCTCTTGGCCATCGCAATTGTGCTCCTCGGCGTTGGTAAGAATTCGATACGGACCACACTTGGTCGGGCTGCGGTTGCCGGGCTGCTCGTATCGGGCAGCCTTCTTTTCTGGCATGCGATGATAGCGCGAGCGCGGTGGACTCTTCCGCGGCGCCATGTCGCAGCGAATCTGGTGAAGGTGACCCGAATCGGCATACAAGACTATGTCGAGGATTGTGGCAGTCTCCCGACCTCTGAACAGGGTCTGACAGCGCTGATGACGAATCCGGGCGTAGCAGGCTGGGCGGGACCGTACGTGGAAAAGGCATGGCTGATCGACCCGTGGGGGAACGCTCTGCAGTTCGAGACGCTCGAAAACCGGGCCAGCGTGTGGTCGAAAGGGCGAGACGGTCTAAGCGGGACCGATGATGATATTCGCCAGGAAGTCGTGGAGCACACGTCGGGAATTGACTGTTGAGTGTTGGTGGCAGGAGACAAGGTATTACACACGACGGAGTGCTATTAGTGAGCCAGTTCAGACAACTGGGGCTGATTGGGGATGTTCATGCCGAGCACGTTGCATTGGAAGAAGTGCTCGCATTCTTCCAGCGCGAGCAGATCACAGACATTGTTTGCGCTGGCGACGTCGTGAATGGTTTCGGAGATGCGGAACGCTGCTGTCAGTTGCTGCGTGAATTCAATGTGCGGACCGTGCGTGGCAATCATGATCGCTGGTTGATGGCGTGGGGCGAGGTATCGCTCCCTGACGCAACGCGACTGGAAACTCTGTCTGAGGAGTCAATCTCCTGGCTGCAGGACCTGCCGGTGACTATAGACATTCAGACGACCGCCGGATTGGCACTGTTGTGTCACGGAATCGGAAGCGATGATATGGAACTGGTCACGGAGGATGAATCTGATGAGTTCCTGCTCGCAAATGGATTGTTGCAGGATCTCGTTGCTCAGCAGCGATTCAGGTTCCTGATCAACGGTCATTCCCATCGCTGCATGGTGAGACATGTGCCGAGCGCTCTGTCAGGCTCGACTGGGTATCAACCACTGACAATCATCAATGCCGGAACACTGCGTCGCGATCACGCACCATGCTTTGCCATCGCGGACTTCAACGCCTGCAGCGTGCGATTCATCGGCCTGGGTTCGCAGGGCACGTTCAGCGAAGCGAACCTATTTTAGTTTAGAGCAGATCAGTTTCGGGGGAACTTATCTGGAGTGATCCGGGGGCAACACGGCTTCTAGCTACCGCGTGGTCTTGTCCTTTTAGTTCACAGACGTTTGAGTCCGGCAACAATGGTTGAGGCCGCGAACGAGTTTGACAACATTGCTGCCGGCCAGCATTCTCTTCGTGCAATCGCTTGAGCCCGTCCGAAACTGGACAACCCTCTTCAGGGAGATCCCAATGTTCCGCAAACGGCTTCTATTATTGGTGCTGATACTGGTGTGTGAGCCGCGCATGACGAGATCGGACGACATGCCCAAGGTCGTTGAGCACCCAAACGCAGGCAAGCTGGTTCTGATTTCGGCTGGCCAGTTTGAAATGGGTGCGATCAAAGATGATCGTGACGCGACCGACATCGAAAGGCCTGCCTTTAATGCTCGAGTTTCTCGCGATTTCTTCCTTGGAATTCACGAGGTTACCTTCATTCAATTTCGACGATTCGTGTCCGCTACCGGTCACAAGACCGATGGCGAGAAGAGTGCCACGGGATGTTTTGGATACGACAAGGCCACGCGGAGGTTCGTGTCCGCGACGCGATACTCCTGGCGTGATTCCGGTTTTCCACACACGGACGAGCATCCCGTCGCGAATGTGAGTTGGAATGACGCCGTGGCGTATTGCCGATGGCTTTCTGATCGCGACGAACAGTATGTATTTCGTCTTCCGACGGAAGCGGAATGGGAATATGCATATCGTGCGGACACTCATACCGTCTACGCATTTGGAAAGGCACCGAGAAGCCTGGTGCTGAAGGAGAACATCGGTGACAAATCACTGTCGCCGCTGCTGGATCCCGCTGGCTCGACGGAGAAGAGACTGATTGATCGACACGCGGATTGGAACGATCGCTTTCCATTCACGTCGCCGGTGGGCTCCTTCAAGCCAAATGCCTGGGGACTTTATGACATGGGTGGCAACGTAAACGAGTGGTGTGAAGACTACTTTGATCGCGACCAGTATGTGCGCGGCAGTTCCCAACCCCCAGCAACTGGTACAACACGAGTCTTTCGCGGGGGCTCATTTATCTGGGGAGCACATCATTCGCGGTGCAGCGCGCGGGAGCACAAGCCAGCCACCGATAGCTGGTGTCATATGGGCTTTCGTCTAGCAGCAGACCTGAAAAAGTAACCCGCTCCGCTGGCGACCTTCGCAATATCAGGATCCGCAGCTTATCGCTGGTAGCTAACAATTCTTTGAAACGAATTGGTCTTGCAGCTTGGCTTAACTCAGACGATTGGAAACTGAGGCAGTTGGTGAGTGGTGGACAGGCTGAATCTCTCGGCGTGGTTCCAGATCCGGGACGCCCCAAACCCGGCTTCAAGTTAGTTCTTGGTGCGCAGCAGTTGGTTCAAGGCTTGTCGAGGCGCGGAGTGGCACAGGCTGCCTGTCGTCGTGCCAAGCTATCCACGCATTGCTGACGCCACATTGTCCTATCACGGATGGAGGCCACCATGAAGCGGCTCATGTTTTTTGTATTCGTTGTTCTCTGTTCCTGGGATACGACGGCAACTGCTGACGAATACCTGCTGCGGGTCGACGCGATCGGATACCTCGACAAACCGGTCACCGAAGTTGCCCCAAAGGAAACAGTTCTTCGCAGTATTGAAGTCGTCGTGCGTCCGGACACAGCTTTTCACAGCAAGGTTATAACGGGAAAGCAGACTCTCGCAGTCTCCGGCAAGCTGCGCCCGACTGATGACGGACGTTTCGACGTGCAAATTCGACATGTCTACGCAGTCGATACTGGAATCACGGTAGCAACCAAAGATCGCGGCCGAGAATCCGTAGTTGACGGTACGACGATGCAAACAGGGATCAAGATCACGGTGGGAGATCCCCTGACGCTCGGTTGTGTGGGCAGCACGACAAGGGAAGCAGACAAACCAGCGCGTCGCTCGGAGACTCGATATGTTTTGAGTCTCACCAAACATACGCCTGACACCGATTGAGAATCTCGGTGCTGCAACGGTTTCACTCCTTCACATGATCATCCAGCGGGCGGACCCACACATTGCGGAAGCGGACAGGGCTGTCGTGGTCTTGAAGGAAGAGAGGGCCGGTTGAGGTTTGCTTGAGTTCTCGTTCGAGCTGTTGCAGGTAGGGCGTTGTGCCGTGGCGGTAGGGGTGGTACTTGGAACGTGGCTCGCCGAAGCAGGTTCCGTCTTGAACTTTCTGGCCATTCAGCCACGCGGTCAGTGAGCCTTCTTCCGTGATCTTGCCGTCGGCATCGCGACGCGGTGCTCTGAAGCGAACGTCGTAGACTTGCCATTCCCCCGGCTGACGTGACGCATTCACCGCCGGTGCCGAGAAACCATAGAGGGCTCCCATGTCTTCCTGCGTCAGTTTCTCTTTGCCGATCGAGTTGATGATCTGCAGTTCGTAGTGGCCGTGAATGTAGAGGCCGCTGTTGCCGGAGCCTTTAGCAGGGAGTTGGAATTCGACATGAATGTCGGCGTCGCGGAAACGCACCTTCGACAGGATGTGATTCGACCGCTCTTTGTTCGCCGTCGAAACCAACGTACCGTCTTGCACTTGCCAGCCGACTTCCTTGCCAGCCATGTCCAGGAACTGGCTGGTGTCCTTGCCATCAAACAGGACAACCGCGCCTTGAGGCGGCGCCACTGGCAGTTCTGCCTGCTGTGGTGAAAAAGTAGCGGGACTGTCATCAGCTTGGGCGGCTGTGATCGTGATGATGAGGCCCATCAACCCAGCGAGTCGGCGATGCATCGTTGAAACTTTCGGGACGGATATCAGGAATTGGCTTCACGCGGTTGCAGGCAATTTTAATGTCCCCGCGGCAGCTACGTTGCCGTCGCTTTCGTCAGCACCAGCAGGCGGAAGACATTCATCTGCAGGTCGAGTTGCCCGTCACGCAGTGGCACTTCTTGTCCATCTGAATCGCGCAGAGTGATCTTGTAACCGCGGCTCAATGCCAGCTTGCAGAAGCCGGGACACTGATGGCGGCCAGGATCACCAATCCAGCAGACGCCGTCGTCTTTCATAAGTTGATCAAGCACGTCCAGCACGAGTGCATGGTTGCCAAGTTCATAGACCACTTCGCAACCGATGATCACGTCAAACGGTGGCAGGCCAGCGCTGGCGATTTTACGCCAATCTAGTACGACGCCTGCTGCACTTGAAAACCCGTTCAGAGCGGCGTTCCTCTGAGCCGACTCGACCGACGTGCTGTCATAGTCGCTAAAGGTCAGATCTAGCCCCGCAGCCAGCCCGGCCACGCCCGTTAAACCGACGCCGCAGCCAATCTCCAGAGCACGAGTCCCTTCTGGCCAGGATTCGCTGAGAATCAGCCGCGCCATCGCTGTTGAGGCAGGCCAGAGATAGGCCCAGTAAGGCATGTAATCGGACTCGCGACTCGCCTTCAGTACGTTTGGGTCATCCAGGAAATCATCAGGCACCGCGGGCAGAGTGAGCTGAATCGAACGAGGCCCCAAATTGATGGTTTGGCTCGTCCAACCGCCGGGAATTTCAGGAAGTTCAGTCAGAGACATAGGGCGGGATTCTGTCACTCCAAGTGGAAACCACAGTTCGCCAGCTGGCGTCGGCGAGAGTGTGTGGAGTGTAGGCAAACTTTGACGACAACTGCATGCCACAACCCGCGTTTGTTGGCCCATTGACTCTGCGGGCTGGGGAATATCTGCGGATGAAACCAGTTCTCTGCTCGCGCCGTACAACTCTTATCCACATGCGGAAATCTGGCCGAAACCGACAGTGAGATATTTGCACCTCGTGAATCTGGTGCTTCGCCAGCACCCATCAACGGGCTTGCCAGCCAACAACACCGAACCTCATGGGCGAGTTTCGGGGGAGTTGGAGGTGCAGAACCACGAAGCGACGCAGTCTTCGTATGCGGGTTTGATCAAGGGCCACGTCTGGACCTGAGACCAGCTCGCGCGAGCGAGAAGCAGCCGAGCGCCACGGCATTCTTGCAGGCTGTTGACCTCTCGTTCGTTGTCCCGCAGGAATCTAAGGAGTTAACGATGAAGAAATGGAACTGGCTGCGAGGGGTCTGCTCGCTGGCTAGCGTCGGTGCGGCGCTGGTTGGTGGTGTGGCCTCCGCTCAGGATGCGACCGGCATCCCGACGATTGCGAACCCGGATGCGGTGTTCCAACCCACCTCTTACAGCTGGCTGCAAGAGGTTGCACCTCCGGCAGCTCCCGCTGCTGAAGCTCCCGCTGAGGCGGCGGCTGAAGAAGCTCCAGCGGAAGGTCCCTGGAAGCTCAGTGACGCGTTGCTCGGCGAATGCAAGCCGTTCGATTTTGGTGGCTGGACTCAGTTCGGTTACCATACCAAGTCGGACGGTATATTTAACACGCACCCGCACCACGTCGATCTGCAGCAATTTAACCTGTATGCCGAAAAGATCGCCGACGGAAGCTGTGGAATCGGCTTCGGTGGTCGTGTTGATGTGATGTACGGCACGGACGCCCAGAACACACAGTCATTCGGTAACGTGCCGGGTCGCTTTGACTTCAACAATGCCTGGAACCATGGCGTGTACGGATTCGCGATGCCGCAACTGTACGGTGAAGTCGCTGTTGATAACCTGAGTGTTAAAGTTGGTCACTTCTACACTCCCTTGGGTTATCAAGTTGTTCCCGCCACCGGGAACTTCTTCTACAGCATTCCCTTCACGTTTAACTTCAGCGAAGCGTTCACCCACACCGGTGCTCTGGCGACGTACAAGGCGACGGATGACGTCACTCTGTATGGCGGTTGGACACTGGGTTGGGACACCGGATTCGATCGCCGTAACGGCGGTTCGAACTTCCTCGGTGGTGCCAGCGTGAAGCTCACCGATAGCGTTACGGCCACCTACATCACCACCATTGGTAACCTCGGGTGGATCGGTGAAGGCTACGCTCACAGTATCGTTGTGGACTGGGTCATCAACGATAAGTGGGAATACGTCTTCCAGTCAGACACGATGCGAACGGACCTGAACCCCTACCTGGGTGTGGGCCACCAGTTCGACACGGTCGGCGTCAATCAGTACTTGTTCTACACGATCAATGACTGCTTGAAGGCTGGTACTCGTGCTGAATGGTTCAAGGCGGACGGTATTTCTTACAACGAAGTCGCGTTCGGCGTGAATGTGACCCCGATCAAGAATCTCCGCATTCGTCCTGAAGTCCGTTATCAGTGGTCTCCGAACGCAAGCAACTTCCTGTCGGTTCCAGAGGATCAGACGATCTTCGGCATCGACGCAATCCTGACCTTCTAGCAGCCTGTTGAAAAAGCTGCGTCTCTCAAGGACTGAGACTGAATCAAATGGGACAGACTGAAGTGTTCCCACTCCGGTGCTGAGCGACGGCCGTTAAGAATCGACCGCAGGGTGAATGAGAGCGCGACTCTGAGGTCCTCACACCACAAACGCAAACGCTGGACGAACGCAAACGCTCGCG
>JAKFWA010000030.1 GCA_021732995.1 Planctomycetaceae bacterium
AGTGAGGAAACAGCACTGATCCCGGCACGAGCTTCGTTTGATCGAGTTCGACCTTGTTGTCGGCCAGATGCTTTGTTGTTCGATCGAAGGTTTCCTGGACGTTGTCATGTACTTTTAGAGCAGTCAACTGCTCACGGACTTCGGCCACTGTTGCCTCGCTGCCGAGTCGCCACGAGATATTGCCGACGTGGCAAAGCGATGTCGAAAGGTGTCCTTCGGTGATTTCGGCATTGAGCTCTTCGCGTTTCCGACTGCGGACAGCGCTAATGAAATTGGCGAAGTGGTTCTCGCTCTTGCGTTTGGCGGTGAAGGTGCTGACGAGCTTACCTTCGTGATCGAACAGCGAGTTTCCCGCGATTGAGCCTTCAGTGCCAAAGAACAACCAGCCGCCTGTGAATCCCTCACGGAAGGGAGCCGTCTTTAAGCCTCTCGTCTCCGACACGATTGTCTTATCTCCATAGTCAAAGATACAGACTTGAGTGTTCGGAGTTTGGCCTGCATCAACGTAACCAAAGCGACCGCCATAGCTAATTGCGCTGCGACATAATCCTGTCAGGCCGAGTCCCCAACGACAGATGTCGATTGAGTGGATGTTGTTATTTCCCAGTTCTCCGTTGCCGGTTTGCCAGTCCCAGTGCCAATCGTAATGCAAGCTTTTACGGGTCAGCGGCCCGAGCGGTGCGGGACCGGTCCAGAGGTCGTAATCGACATTCTTGGGTGGCTCGTAGGTGCTCCTTGGGCCAATGGAGCCGCGTTGGCCGTAGATAATACTGCGAGCGAGCTTCACGTCGCCGAGTTTACCGGCCTTCATGTATTCCACGGCTTCGGCAAGCGCCATGTTTGAGCGATTTTGAGTTCCGCCTTGGCAAATTCGGTTTAGCTTGCGAGCCACCTGAGCAATGCGACGACCTTCGCTGATGTTGTGACTGACGGGCTTCTCTACATATGCGTCTTTGCCGGATTGCATGGCCCAAATCGCGGCCAGTGCATGCCAATGATTGGGCGTTGCGATGAAGACGGCATCGACCGACTTGTCATCGAAGACACGCCGCATGTCTTGTACTGCAACCGGAGCCTTCCCTTGGTTCTTCTCGACGATGGTGGCCAGTTCCGCCGCCAAATCTTTGTCTGGATCGCAGACATAGGCGATTTCACAGTCGGCCACTTTGGCTAACTCGGCGGCGTGCTGCTTGCCTCGGATGCGACAGCCGAGAATTGCAACGCGCACCCTGTTGTTCGGAGCGCCAGTTGATTTTTCCTGAGCGAACACAGGTAAAGGCATCGCCGCTGCTGCGAACGAAGCAGCCGCCAACATCGAGTCTTCCAACATCTGACGACGAGAAATCGAACGCATGACGAGACCTCTTCGCGAAAGAGCTTTTGAAGCAATGTGATTGAACCGAATCAGCGACGATGAGTGACCATCAGCGTTCCTATTTCTGACCAGCCGCAGCTCGCGCTTTGGCGAGCACGTCTTTCAACGCGACAGGAACACCACCTTGCCGCTTGCTTTCGTCAGCGGCTTCCATGAAGGCGAAGATCTCGATGGTCTCTTCCGGACTGACCGGTGCAACACCAGTCTTGAAGAACTTGGCAATCTCGCGGCACAGTGGCTCGTAGCCATCACCCTTCGTCATTGGAACGATGGCTTTCGTGCCGAAGGCAACGGCTCCGAACTCCGCCTTGTTGCGACGCAATCCGCGATACGTACCGGCTCGACCGTTCTTCCACGATCCCGTCAGTAGGTCTGCGTCCGCAGTTTGGACGCGAGCGACGGATTCGCAGCCAGTGCCCATCAGAGTGTAGAGCGCCTCAATGCCATGAATGCCGTAGAAGAACATGTCAGGAGTGCCTTCTTGATAGGAGCACGGTCCCCAGGTATCCGCTCCAGCAATCTCACCCAACGATTCGTTCTTCTTCAGCTCTTGGAGTCCCGCGCCGAAACGAACCGACGAACTTGAGAAGCATGGCACCTTGCGATCCTTCGCAAGGTCGAAGATCGCGATGGCATCAGCAAGCGATCCAGCGGCAGGCTTATCAATGAACAGCGGCTTGCCAGCGTTGATGACGGGAGTTGCTTCCTGCAGATGAATGCGACCATCGACGCTCTCCAGCAGCACGACGTCGACCTTCTCCAACAGCGCCGGAATGGTATCGACAATCTCGATCCCTATACCGCGAATCTGTTCGGTGAACATGGCGACGCGGTTCTTACTCGGCGGAAAGTCCGTTCCGCCCGGATAGGCCGCCACGACCTTGATTCCGGCAAGATCACCTTCGAGTTTCGGACCGTTAAAGAACTTTGCAAACGAAGGGACGTGTGAGGTATCGAGCCCGATCATTCCAACGCGAATCTTCGGAGCTTCTTGTGCTTGGGCGGCTGGCGATACGACCAGAGTAACGATCATCAAGAGGGCAAGAACGAGCTGTTTCATCTGGGTTGGTCTTTGCGTGAGAGGATGTCGAGGCAGGTTCGGTCGTCAGGTTGCAGCATGAGGCATGGCAGTCTTGGCACGCTGTAAAGCCGCCATGATTTCTTGTTCGATGATGGGGACAGGATTGAGAGGGTTCAGTGGATTCTCAACCGCCGTAACGCGATTCGTTTGAGGATCCCAGTTTACCGGTCCAAAACGGGCGGGTGCCGGATTGCCCGTGAGGAGATGCCCCATCGCATCGTCCTTGTTGAAGTGCCAGAACTCGAACGGGAAGTGAATGAGCCCTTGTGTTTCAAGCATCAAGGTGATCTCCAGCCGGTTCTGCAACGCGTCCGGTTCGACGAACGGAGAGCGCATGGGCGTTCGTTCGCTCATTTCGAGATACGGATTGCCGCGCCAAACTTCGGTGCCGTCATCCCGTCGAAAGACAGACACATCGATCGCCGAGCCCGACATATGAGTGCCAACCTTCGGCAGATTGGCGACTAGCACACCCGCTCGACGAAAGACAAGTTCGACCGGCGGAATCTCGCCACCGTTCTCCCAGATGCACTTCTTCAGGATGACATCAAAGACTTCAGGCTTGCGCACCAATTGGCTCTGCATCTGCAGTGAGCGGAACCCATCCTCGATCTTCAAGATCCAACCGCGATCGTTCATCGCTCGGCCCACGGCCATCACATCTTTGACCAAGCTCTCACGCATGAAGAAGACACGATCAAGCTCGCCGGCAATCTTGCTCGTTGAGAACAGCATCTCGATGCCGGCCGATTCCGCGGCGTCTGGCAACGATGCAAAGCCTTCGCCGCACTCGCGAACCTCGAATTTCAGAACCTTCTGCACGACCTCATGGCCTTGCTCCATCACGTCCGCCCAATACGCGCGGCGTACCGCTTCATCTGTCGCACTCATCGAGCTAGCTTTCTCGTAGGTTCTAATAGGGCCTTCGCCGCGACATGCCTGAGAATTGAATCGTCGGGTGATCTAGACGTTATCTCCGAAGAAACACATCTGCGACTGGCACAAAGTTCTGCACGTCATCCAGCGGAAACATCGGCCTTGCGCACTTCCGATGTCCTAGGCTTTTGACATTGGCACTGGTTGAACCGGGAGCATCCACATTGATCAGTTTCGCGCACCAGTCGGCAAACATGTGATGTTCGCAGTGCGGCGACTTGACGATCACCATGTTGAAGTGCCGAGGGTCTTGGCCGTTCGCATAGAACCACGAACGATCAAAGAGGCTGACAGGGCGAGTTCCCACGACCAGCGTGATGTTGTCAGCTTCCAGGACGGCGGTATCGCCCGAGTCCCATGGCCAGCCGAAAGACTCGCTGCGGAACTTTCCGTCGGAGAGCGATCGCACTCGTGCATCAATTTCAAGTGGCTGAAACCGTGCGGAGTCAATCGCGCCACCAACACGCGTACGAATGGTTGCCCCGATACCGGCTTCCATTGATTGTTTTACGGCGGCCGGATCCACGATCGGTGCCAGAACTCGACCTCGATACTTCTGACGCACAACTTCGCGAATGATCGCGTTGCTGTCGCCGGACGCCCCCGAACTGGTCGCATCGGCCGCATCCATCATCACGATGGTGCCTTGAGGAACATCAGACGCGAGTCGCACGCTGTCGGACAAATTCGTGAGCGGCACACGCATCTTTTCATGGTGCTTCCAGAAGATCGCCGCGAGCTCGATCGCCTTAGCCTCGGCAGCAGCTTCGTTGCCGTCCATCACGACGATGCTGTTGGTGCGCAGTTCAGGGACGTCGGTGAAAGGATTGCCCCACATCACTCCGGCCGAAAGACCACCCGGCGCTGCTTCAATCCGCTGAGCCAATCGAATGCACTCACCGATGGAACCTGTTTCGGTGATGAGTTCATCACCCCGCACCAGTGCGGGGATCTTGACTCGCGCGGTTACGGGCCGAGCACCTTCAAGCAAGATCTTCATCAATAGCTTGGCAGCACGGCTTCCCGTCTCGAAAAAGTCGACGTGAGGGTAGGTGTGGTAAGGCACGACTGCGTCACTGAGTCGCAACATCTTGTCGGTGAGGATGCCATGCAAATCGAGCGAAACCACGAAAGGAATCTGCTCGCCGAGCACGCTCCGAGCCGCCTCCAGGAGCGCTCCTTCGGGATCATCGTCAATCTCGGCCTGCATTGCTCCATGCAATGAGAAGTATGCCCCGTCGACTGGTCCCGTCTTGGCCGCATCGGTCAGGCATCTTACGAAGTCGTCACGTAGCCGCCGGAAGCTCTCCGCAGTGAGGATGCCACCGGATGTAATCGCACTCGCACCGAATGCCGGCGCCAGCATTATTCGACTGTCCGCATCGAAGACACTGAGTGCTCCTCCAACTTCTTCTCGGACCTTGCGATGATGAGCCAACAATGCCTCACCACGCACCACTCGGAAGTCTTCGAAGCAACTGGTCGTCGGATTGAACGTCGAGACTTCCTGCTTGCATTCCGCAATCACAATTCGAGGCATTCACATCTCCCGCACACTGAGCCTGAGTGGCTGTTGGCCAAATCACCACGCGGTTACTTCGCCGTTGGCTTGAACGACTCAAACACGTCGGCGAGTACTTTGTCGGCCAGACGGTTCAGTTCTTCAAGAATCAACGGTTCGGCCTCAGGCAATAGCGGCGACGAGTTCGGTTCATAGCCACCGGACTCGTAGGACTCTGCCGTGCAGATGTAACCCAGGCTGCCGTTGGCATATCCGACGACAATCGGGATCGCGCGGTCAGCGATGGCCTTCTCGATCTGAAAGCCGTACTCCACCATCGGCTCGCCGGGGATCGTCAAGAACAAGAACTCACCAACGCGCAGAGCCTGCATCTCACAATCGAGCTTCTCCTTTTTACCCGGTAGTTGGATGACGCTGGTCGCACACTTCAGCGGATAAATGGTCTTCCGTTTGGCGAGTTCTTCTCGCACGACACTGCGATCAGCAGCCCGCACGACCGCACAGCCGAGACTGCGACCGGTCCATTTGATGTCGGCTTCGTCACCACAGCGATAAGGCACGCCCGGTAAGTTCGGTCGGATGTCACCGGCACAACCTTGCAGAAACATGGCCTTCGTTTTGTCTCCGTAAACCGTTTCCACAAAAGTCTGCGCCTCGCCAGGAAAGTCGGCGCTGATCTTGGGGAAGCCGCTCGGGAATGGCGGAGTCAGCTTGTCGCCCCAAGTGAAAACACACGGATGACAGACTGCGTGCATCAGGACGCTCATTGGTTCCAAGGATCGCCCATCATCGAAACGCAGCACCTTCACACGATGATCGCACGGACCATCGGGATTGAGCCGCACGACCGCGCGGCCGTTGATGATCTTGCGCCGGTTGATGTTGAAGTCGATGCGGTCTTCAGCGTAACCAATCGTGACTGGCCTCATCTCTTTTGCTGCCGCACGTGATGCAACGCCAATCTTGGAGACCGCTTCACGACTCCAGGCAGCCTCACGTGACCAGCCTGGGCCAGAATGATTATGCGACGTCGCCACCATGATGTTTTCGCGCGGCGTCTCGGTGGCTTGAGCAATCGCGTCTCTCAACGACTCAACCATGACCGTCGGTGAATTGATCAAATCCACCGTCACGATCGCGGCCCGCGTCTGCTCATTCGCCAAAAGGAGCACACCAGCACGAATCGGATCCCGAACACCATTGGTGGGCCGCACGTGCCCAACGACTGGGGTGTCCGCCGGCGGGGTAATATCGACCTTCGCGACACCCGCGCGCAGGTTAGATTCAATTCGAAACTGGAATACGTCGTCTTCAAACCCGCAGGCAGGTCTGTAGAGCAACACCAAGCTCAACATGGTTTGAATTATCGGAATCGAGTACCTCATCGGACGGCAGCCTTTCGCAGGACAGTATTCAGAGCGGTATTCAGAAACCCTTTTATGTAGCTGAGTTTCGGATCTCGACAATCATGCTGATGAGTTCCTGGCGCCGAGACGCCACAGGATGGGTGAAGCAGTGCTGACGGTTGACATTTCAACTCGTCCGTAACATGCGGCAAAATGAAGCGGTGAAAGTTTCTGAGTTTCTTTTGGCCGTGGTGAAGAGAACTTCTTCCGACCATGTACACGACGCGGAGGAGCGGTCGCGACTGGTCAAGCTCGGCAAGTCGTTACCCCGGCAGCAGAGGAACCGATCACGTTGGTCTCGCCTGCGACGTTCTGCCGTTGGTGTCGCGGCGAGCCGCCCGCCCTGCACCGGTAGGCTGTGCTTTGTCCACAAACGCACACAGCGACGAGACGTTGAAACCGTAGCCTGTTGTGGTGACGCCACCCTGCGCTACCAACGACGGGATCAATCGCCGATCCTGCGAGTCAATACTTGGGGAAGATGGCCGGGGTTGGGAAGCGGTCTTCGGGGTTGTTGCCGTCGTTCAGATATTCTTCCCGAGAGATGGTGAGTTCGGGCCAGTTTCCGGGGCGGACACGGACGACTCGGCCGGGACGGATGCCCTCGATGATGAGGTCGGTCTCGAAGCGGATCTGGATTCCACTGCTCCCCAGGGGGATCTCTCCGGTCGCTTGGGTGACGTCGAGGATGGGACCTCGTGAGGCCATGTGAGCAGGGCCATAAGCTCCACCCGCATGCTTCAAAGTGTTCTCAGCCGCATTCATCACTCCCTGGCTGCCCTTTTTGAAATCCGCGTACAGGGACGGATCCATGCCGCCGAACAGCGTCGCGGTGACGGTCGCACGGCCGAATTTGCCGTACTCGACGTTATCAACAAAAGCGGGCATCCAATGGCTGCGGATCAGCGACTTGTGCTTCTCAGTCTGATTTTGACCGGCACGCTGCATGGCGGTGTCATCCAGCCAGATGTCGGTGATGTGGTACCGCAGAAACACGCCGCCAGGCGTTGGCTGCCAGGTAAGTCCGAGTTGTACGGCTTGGCCAGCTAAAGACTTTTTCCCTTCTGCAGGCCAGACGCTCTCGGAAACCAAATCGGCGGGCGTGAGGCATTCACGGCCGCGCCAGATCCGAGTGGCGGCATCGAAGGTGAGCTTCTCCTCGGTGGTTTTGCCGTCGCCGCCTGCCTTGGGTTCGCGGCTGGCGACGATCATCCCCTGGCTCTTCTGCAGGTCCACTTCCTTCAGCTTCCAGACTTTGCCCTCGCGCAGGCAGAAGCTGGACTCGTCTTCGAGCAGGAGGACATGATTCTCGGCGGGCCGATCAGGCGGGCCCTTCTGGGAGACCGGGACAGCAGAGGTTTTGGGATCTGGCGGTAGAAAGCCTCGAACGTGCAAGACCGCGCCGAGCGGAATGTCTCGGAGATCCGCCGGTGCTCCGTGCTGGCGGACCATCCCGTAGGGGAGCATCGCGAAAGGATGGGGAGGGTTGCGGAAGAACTCGCCCGTGGATTCCACGCGCAGGCTGCCTCGACGATTCGCATGATCCACAAACGCGAGCACCCCACGATACGAGCGCGACTTTTCCAACGGAGGAAATTTTCCCGCTTCGGGCCGGAACGGTTCGTCCGACAACGCCGTGCAAGTTGCGATCAACGTGATCACGAGACAGAGAGCGAAACAATATTTCGACGTTGGCGTTTTCTGAGAAATCATCGTTGCCAGCAGTTCATCAATCGGTGTGGGCAGTCACCAGGCAATTCCATGTACGACGGACTTCTCTTGCAGAGAGTCATAACTCGATTGCCTTATTGCTATCCCCGAACTTATCCGTTTCGACGCCCATTCTCTGAGCCATCAGGAGGAGCAGATTGCTCATGTGGGCATCGGGGTTCGCCGGTCGGCTGCAGAGCGAATAATGCTCGCCGGGCTTGTCGAGCTGATAGCCCTTGAAGTGTCCCTGGTTGAAGTCGAGATGTGTGCCGTGCTTCAGCCCCAGGTCTGATCCACCTGCCAGCACGAGCGGCAGGTTGGCGTTGCCGTGGCTGTGTCCGTAAGACATGCCGCTGCCGAAGAGGGCCATCGTCGAGCCCAGGAGTGGCTTGCCGCTCAGATCCTTCGTCTCCGCGAGCTTGGTAAGGAAGTAGCTGTATTGCTCGATGGCGAACGTGTCATAGTTCGTGAGCTTCTCCATGTAGCCCTGATCGCCGCCGTGATGGCTGAGCTGATGACGCGACTCGGTGATGCCGATTTCGGGAATGGCGATGGCATCTCCCTCGCCACCCAGGCTGAAGGTGGCCACGCGAGTCACATCCGTCTGGAAGGCGAGCACGATCAGGTCATAGACCGTCCGGAAATAATCACCCGCCATCGTATGAGCGATGTCGCGGTTCGTGCGTTGTCGATCGGTGGCCGAGATGGTGGGGAGCGGCGTGTCGAGCCAGGCGTCGGCTCGCCGCGTTCGAATCTCAGCTTCGCGGATAGAGGTGAGGTATTGTTCCATGCGCCCTTTGTCGGCAGATCCCATTTTCTGGTCGAGCTTGCGCACTTCGGCGAGGTTGGCGTCCAGGACGCTCCCTTTGCGACGCAAGACCCTGCGCTGAGCACCCTTTCCGCCTTTAGGTTCTTCGAACAGCGATGCAAAGATCTCGCTGCAACGACGCAGCGCGGGGAGCCGGACCCCGTCTGCAGTCCATGCGAGAGAATCCTGGGTGATGGCAATCTCAAGGGATGAGTAGCGTGTGTGCTTCGCGGTGACTTCGGCCATCTTCTGGTCGACGGAGATCGTGTTCCGATCGGAAGGACCGAGGTTCCCTCCGGTGAGCCAGACCGAGATACAGTTGTGATGGTGGCTGAGTGCGCCCGGGTGATGCAGACCACTGATCGGCGTGATCACGTCGCGATGCTTTTCGAGCGGCTTGAGCGACCGCGAAAATTGATAATCCTTGCCCGGCGTGGTGATCTGGTAATTCAGCGAATGGACGCCGTTCGCCAGGTAGATGAACGCACTGCGCCGGGGAGTGGCTGATTTCTCTTCGGATGCACGGAGCGGCACCATGCATTCCAGAAACGGCAGCGCGATGCACGTCCCCATGGCCCGCAGGGCGTGTCGGCGATCAACCAACCAGGACTGTGATAGATAGTTACTCATATCGATATCTCCTTGTCAGGTATTAACGCTTGCGCAGCAAGTCGGACAGGGCAACTGCCCGAACAATGTCCTTGACGCGGTATTGGTTCTTCTTCGCTTCTGCTGCGATGGCCTTCAAGTCGTCCTGATCGTCAACCGTCAGCACGCGGCGGAGGGCGTAGGTGCAGAGATGCTCGATGAAGGCCCGGGCGATCTGTTCGCGGTCTGCGAGCAGCAGTTGTTTGAATTGGACGGAATCCTGGAACTTGCGACCGTCGGGCATTACGCCAGAGGCGTCGATGGGCGGATCTTCGCCGGTTCCCTTCGCAACTTTCTCACGCGTGCGCCATTGGCCGATCGCGTCGTAGTTATCCCACGCGATGCCATAGTGGTCGATCTTCGCATGGCAGGCAGCGCAGCTCGCATTGTTGCGGTGGGCTTCGATCTTCTGGCGAATGGTGGCTTTCGGGCTTTCAGGAGGGTTGGGTTCAATCGGGTCCACGTTGGCCGGTGGAGGTGGCGGCGTCTTACCGAAGATCGCCTCGCTGACCCACACGCCGCGGTGAACAGGGCGGTGACGGGTGCCGTCCGAGGTCAGACCCAGCACCGCGCCCATCGTCAAGAGGCCGCCGCGATGGTCCTCTGGCTTGAGCGACACGCGTTGGAAGCCGCCTGTTTTGGGTTCCGGCAAACCGTAGAAATCGCACAGCCGGGCATTGGCCATCGTCCAGTCGGAATCGATCAAGCTGTTGACGGGGAGGTTCTTCGCAAACATCTCGCGGAAAAACTCAACCGGCTCGGCACGCATGCTGGTTTCCAGCCAGGGGTCATAAGCCGGATACAGCTTCTTGTCCGGCGGGAACATTCCCAAACGATGCAACTGGAGCCACTGTCGCGAGAAGTCATCCACAAAGCGATTGGCTTTGGTGTCTGCCAACAGTCGGTCCACTTCCTTCTGCAGCATTTCGCCATTCAATTTGCCGTCTCGGGCAGCAGTGAAGAGGCCGTCGTCGGGCATCGAACTCCACAGGAAATACGACAATCGTGTCGCGAGTTCCGCGTCGTTGAGACGTTCGCGAGCGGTCGGGTCGCCTTCGACGATGTAGATGAAGTGCCGGGAAGTCAGCACGCCCGCCATCGCGACTCGATAAGCAGCGGCCGTCTTCTCTCCCGCCTCGCGTTCTGAGCGGTACGCATTCAGATAATCGGCCAGTTCGGCCTGCTTGACGGGTCGTCGCCAGGCTCGTTCGGCGAACCGTTGCAGATGCTCCGCGACCACTTCGGGAGTCGCGTCATCAAGAGGGACTAGCCCGATTCTCCGGGACTTTTCCGCCTCGGTTTCCAGCGGACCTTCCCATTCGATCCAATCGACCAACACCGTCGAGAACAGGCCGTTGCCTTTGTCATCAAACATCTGCGGAGCGTTCGGATTGAGTAGCTGCGTCTCGCTGCTGTGGGTAAACATGTAGTTCGGGCTGGTGAGCGAGTTACGAAACGCGGCACCCGCTCGTCGATCAACGACGTCCGAAGCGACTACCGCGAAGTGCAGGTTCGCGGGCATCTCGAGGAAGACTTCGAACTCATGCACTGCAGGCTTGTCTTCGGGTGCCGTGATGTCGAATTCAATCACGCCCGCGACGGTCTCTTCGCCCGTTTCCTTGCCGATGCTCAAGTGGGCCGGCTGGCCGCCGAGCGGGCGAATGCCACTGGCCTGGATGCGGAACTTGTACAGCCCACTGTGTTCCGGACCGGTTCTACCCAACCAATTGGGCGAGAGCGCGTGCTCGACGCGACCGGGGAAGAGGAGGTAACGCAGCGGACGTTTGATGCCGAACTTATCCAGCGTTTCCTGCTGGGTCTTACCACCGTGATAGCGCAAGTCGACCGCAGTCTTGCGGACCTTGCGAGCCTCGCTGGAAGCAGCGGGATAGGCGCGGTCGAGGACGATCTCGGCAGCGCGGTAGTAACGATCAACATGTGACGGCGACAGCGACAACTCCGACCCGATGCGCTCAAACCCATGCCACAAGGTGTCTTCATTCAACTCGCCTGGCTTGGCGGGGTCGTAGCGCACGCCAAGTAGGTCGTAGACTGTGTTTTGGTACTCCTTCCGGCTGAGTCGGTAATGAGACACCGGTGCACGGGCCGCCATCCGCGCCGCTCGCCCCTCTTTGAGCCGTGAGTCGAGACCCGTCACGAACGCCGCGATCTCATCCTGCTTCGGCTTGGGTTCATCCTTCGGCGGCATCTGGCCGGAATTGATCCGATCGAGGACTTCTCCCCAATGGTGCGCATCGGCGCCCGACTTGAAATCGCGAGAGAACTTGTCGATCCGCACATCGCCCTCAACCTTCGCGGGGCCATGACAACGGAGACAGTGCTTCTCTAAGAAGCCCTCGAAGGAATCCGCTCCATATACGGCGGCAGTCCAACTCAGGCAGGCAGCGATGGTCACTAAAGAAAGTCGCACAGGAGCGAAGCAGATGAGTGCGTGTTTCATTCGTTGTTTCGTGTTAAGCAGCTTCTTTTGATGCTTCCAGTCAGGGAATCCGCATCATCGGAGTGAGGTCCGCTTCACGCAAGACATCCTCTGCATTCCGCGAAGCTTCCGGAGCCCTTCGAAGCTTCCGGAGCCCTTTGATATCAATGAAAGAGGGCAGTTGCTAAAGCGGAGCTGTTGCCCCAAGTTGGGCGAGGGAGTTTGCGTTTCCTCAGTCCCTCAGGAGCAGCACGATGATGTATCTGGGAATCGACCAGCACGCACGCCAACTGACGATCTCGCTACGAGACGAGAATGGCGACGTAATCCAGGCACGGCAGGTGTCGACGCAGCCCGAGAAGGTGCAAGCCTTCTTCACCGCGTTGACACGCGACTGTGCCGCGCGGGGCGAGTCGTTTATCGCGGTGGTGGAAGTCTGCGGGTTCAACGACTGGCTGCTCAAGATGTTGCAGGATTATCGCTGTCACCGCGTGATCCTGATTCAGCCGGAAGAACGCAAGAAGCAGAAGACAGACCGGCGCGATGCGTCGTCTCTAAGCGAGTTGCTGTGGTTGAATCGTGCGCGTTTCGTGGCCGGCAAGCCTGTGCGCGGCTTGCGGCAAGTGGAGATCGGGAGCACGTCCGATCAAGAGGATCGGCGTCTGACAACGCTCCGGCAAGAGGCCAGCCAGGCTCGGACGCAGATCATCAACAAGATCAAACACCTGTTGAGACGGCATAATCTGCAATGGAGCCTGCCGACGAAGACGTTTCCCACACGGGAGGCACTGGCCTGGCTCACGCAATTGAGCTTACCGACAATTGATCGGCTGGAGATGGATTATCTCATTGTGGATCTGGAACAAGCGCAACAGCGGATCTTGGACCTGGAGCGCGTGATTCGAGAGCGTTGCGGCCAGAATAAGCAGGCGCATTTGCTGTGTTCGATGCCCGGTATCAGTTACTTCACGGCGACGTCCTTGGTGTGCCGCGTGGGCCGTGTCGAACGCTTTCCACGAGCTTGTAGCCTGGCGAACTATTGGGGACTGACACCGGGCCTTCGGTTCCGTAGTGCCATGACGCCTTGTGGGTAGGTTTCGGATACCCTGCGAATAGCGAAAATCTTAGCGAATCGAAAAAGCTGGTTTCGGCGATGAATTAGAGCTTGGGGCCAAAACCGGGTACACTTTTTGAAACTGTACCCGGTTTTTGATCCAGCCTGTTTGATACTTCTGAGGCTCAGCGGATGGGCTCAGGCGAGTGCTTTTGAGGATTCGAGATGGCAACGATTGCCCCGAATTCTCCCCGCCAACAAATGCGATTCATCTGATTAGTTTAAGTCCGATTTCTCACTCGCCAATCGGACGACATAGTGCTGTTCAACACAAGTGCCATATCCCGACTGAATAACGAGTTCCGAAAGTAACATGACGGCCAAGATTTTCCACCCTCTGCTGGCTCTGATTGCGTCCGCAACGAGTAATGAACTGGCAAAGTACATCGAGTTTTTGAAAGAGGAGAACAAGATTCTCCGAGCTCGACTTCCTGACCAGATCCATACGAAGCCTGAAGAACGATCGAGGCTGGTGAAGCTCGGCAAGGCCATCGGACAAGCAGTCGAAGAACTGCTGACGATTGTTTCACCATCGACGTTCTACCGCTGGTGCCGGGAGGACGGCCGCAGCAAGCAGCGTAAGAGCCCCAGAGCGGGCCAGCGTAAGTCACGCGAGATCCGCGAGTTCGTGGTTGAGGTCGCTCGGACCCCTTCGGTTCCGTAGGCCAAAGGTCTAAATGCAAAAACTTACGATTATTATTGGCGTAAGTTGATGCTGGGCTGCACTTTGCAGAAATGCACCAGTTCACTCTTCGACGGGCTCACATTTCCAGATTTTACTACCGTTTACGTTATCTTACTATAGATTCCGTGCCACAATCTGTGCCACGGATGTCGGAGACCGACGCTCGCAGTAAGACTGCTTGAAGCGTCGGAATCGGACCACATGGCGGCGTGTTTGAGTGGATCAGAGATGGCTCTCATAGCCCTCGATCCCAGCATTGCTAAGCGAAGCCGCCAGTAAGCACCGGCTGCCAAATCGCCTGCTCCAGTCATCGCCGCAGAATCGTTTCGACGCTTGAAGCGATGGCACCATTCGGCGTCGTTTGAGACGCGAAGTTGGCCCTCAGAACGGCCAGAATGCGGCCGCAAAAACAGCTCGTCGGAGCACCCAAAAGGTACAATTCATGCGATCAGTTTTTATCGCGATTTTTTCGTGGCTCGCGGACGACATAGTGCTGTTCAACAGAAGTGTTATCTCCCCGTTTTATAGCGAGTTCCGACAATAGCATGGCCGCCAAGATTTACCACCCGCTGCTGGCTCTGATTGCGTCCGCGACCAATAACGAACTCGCTCGCTATGTCGAGTTCTTGAAGGAAGAGAACAAGATTCTGCGGTCACGTGTTCCCGGTCAGATCCACACGAAGCCAGAGGAACGGTCACGGCTGGTCAAACTCGGCAAGTCGTTAGGTCAGGCCGTTGAGGAACTGATCACGTTGGTCTCGCCCGCGACCTTCTACCGTTGGTGCCGAGAACAGCAGACGACCAAGACCAAGAAGAACCCGAAGGCAGGTCAACGCAAGCCGCGTGAAGTGCGGGAGTTCGTAGTTGAGGTGGCTCGGACCACTGGGTTTGGATACACGCGAATTCTTGGCGAGCTTAGAAAAGTGGGAATCAAAAACATCAGCCGTCAGACCGTTCGAAACATCCTCAAGGAAGAAGGTATTGAGCCGGGGCCGAACCGCAAGAATGATTGCTGGGACAACTTTATCAAACGGCATGCGGAGACACTCTGGGCTGTGGATTTTTTCGCGGTGAAGAGTGTGACCATCAAGGGTATTCGCGATCTGTATCTGATGGTGTTCCTGTGCTTGGAGACTCGCGAGGTGATCGTCACGGAATCAACGGAGCATCCCAACTCCGCTTGGGTCGTGGAGCAGACGAAAGAGTTCCTCGATCAGACGATGGATCGAGAAAAGAAGCCCTCCATCGTCATGCACGATCGGGATACGAAGTTCACGAAAGAGTTTACGAAGGCATTGGAAGAGCAGGGCGTGCGCACCAACAAGTTGCCCATCACTTCACCGAACTTGAACGGCAGGGTGGAAAGGTTCGGGCTCACGCTAAAATATGAATGTTTGTTTAAGTTTATTATCTTCGGCAAGCGGCATCTCGATTACCTCGTGACGTCCTTTGTGGCTTATTACAACGCCCAGAGGTCACACATGGAACGCGAGCATCTTCCGCCTGTTCGCGAAGAGCCACATGAAGTGATGAAGTTCAAGCGGGACTCGGTGGAGATCAAGTCCTATGTGGGCGGGCTGGTGCCGTCGTTTGAGCGGAGGGCTGGGTAGGCGAAGCCAGCGAGATCCGCCGAAGGCGAGTGCGATTCGATTTCTCCCTGAGGATGCGTCAGAAGAGATGTTCTTAAAGCGCATCAATCCAACTTGGCAGCAGGGCGAAGACATCGGCGATTGTCGTGTCGCCAGCACCGGCAACCCTGATATCGAGAGGATCGTTTTCGAGAATATCCGCCCCGCCACCGCCGTCTAGCGAATCGCTCCCGTCTCCACCCACAACGGTGCCATCGTTGCGATTGCCACCGCTGAGCGTGTCGCCCGCGCTACCTCCGAATAGAGTGTCGTTACTGCGGCCTCCGAGGAGTACGACGGGAACCGTGGCCAAGGAAGCGTCGAGCTTGTTGGCTCCGACTCCGCCGATCAGCACGATGCGCTCAACCAACGTCGGCGTGTCTGTGCCGGTCGCGGTGATGGCAGACGTAATCGTCACTCCGTTGATCGTGAAGTCCGCGTTCGCCTTTTCGACGACGTAGTCCGTTCCGGCGCCGCCATCGATCACATCATTGCCCGCACCGCCGGAGAGCACATCGTCGCCGTCATTGCCCACGATACCGTCGGCCTTTGAGCCGCCTAGTAACGTATCGTTGCCGACACCACCCGATAAGAAGACCGGCACAGTCGCCTGCCGCGCATCAAAGAAATTGTTTGCCGCGCCGCCACTGATCTGAATGCGTTCGATGGCCAGTACGGTGTCCGAACCCATGCTCGTGGTGCTGACAGTAATACCAACTATCGTGATATTCGTATCCAGCACCTCATTAATACGGTCAAAGTCGGCACCGCCATCCAGCGTGTCGTTGCCGAGGTCTCCTTGCAGAGTATCCAAGCCCGCGCCGCCACTTAATGAATCGTTGCCGATGGCGCCGACCAGCGAGTCCGCACCATCGCCGCCGTTGATGACATCATCACCCTGCAAGCCGTAGAGCCGATCATCACCCGCATCACCATTGAGCGTGTCGTTCGCGGTGTTGCCTTGCAGTGAGTCATTGCCATCGCCGCCGCTGAGCAAGCCCGCTTCGGTTTGGCCGCTCAAAAAGTCATTGCCCGCACCGCCCGACAGCGTGTCGATGCCCGCGCCGCCGATGAGCACGTCGTTGTCAGCGTCGCCCAGGATCGAGTCATTGCCATTCTGGCCGTTGAGATTGTCAGCTCCATCACCGCCGTTGAGAGTGTCATTGCCACTGCCCGTGAAGATGGTGTCGCTGCCCGCTCCGCCGCTAATCGAGTCCGCACCCGTTGCCGTGAAGATCATGTCCGCACCGGGTGTGCCCGTAATCACATCGTTACCGCCACCACCATTGATCGTCGTGACGCCAGTATTGGTGAATGCGTTCGCGCTGATGAAGTCGCGCATCGCACCGCCGGTCAGATCCGCGAATTCAAAGCCCAGCAACGAATCGGCCGACAGCGTTGTTGTGCCGACCTTCACAACGAGCGAAGTGCTCGTCAGTGTGATCGTGCGAACCTGCCCCGCCACAACATCGGTATAAGCGACATCCCGGAACCCATCCGTTCCGGCGCCACCATTGAGCGTGTCGTTGCCGACGCCACCCGTGAGTGTGTCATTACCACCTTGGCCATCAATGTTGTCCGCCTGAATGCCACTAATCAGCACATCGTTTCCACCACCGCCAAACATCGTCACGGGAATCCCCGCTGCCGAAGCATCCAAAACATTCGCGGTTCCGCTGCCGAAGAGGACTGCTCGCTCAAAGCCACTCAAGGACTCCACCACCGCTGCACCACCGACACCAATCGACAACTGCGTCGCAGACAACACTAAGTTCGTTGTGGTGGATTCGCTCAACACGTCTGCCGTCCCGGCTCCGCCAACCAGCACGTCGACGCCGTCACCGCCGATGATCGAGTCGTCGTTGTCCTGACCATTGAGAAGGTCGTTGCCTAGACCGCCATCAATCGTGTCGTTACCTGTCCCGCCGAAGACCGTATCAAAGCCGTCTCCGCCAGAGATGCTGTCGGCACCTGCGCCGCCGGTGACGAAATCGTGACCGGCTCCCGCCAGCACACTGTCGTTGCCTGCTCCTGCATCGATCTGAGTCGCACCCGAAAACGCCGAAGTTGTGATGACGTTGGCACTATCACCACCAGTGAGACGTGCGGCTTCGATGCTGGTTAGCACGTCGGTCCCGAGTCCCAAGAACTGTGAATTCGACAGCGTGAAGTTCGCATTGCCTACCGCTTCGAGTGTGTCGGTCCCCGGACCACCGACGACAACGTCATCGCCCGCACCCGGCACGAACGCGTCGGCGAAACCGCTACCGGTCAGCGTGTCGGGACCATCGTTGCCAACCAGCCGCACGCTCACTCCCATAGCGTTCGTAAAGCCGTTCGCAGACGACACGCCGCTCAAGTCCAAGCGATCTCCGAGCAGGCTGCCTTGCACAACGATGCTGCGCACTGCTGCCGCAGAAACGGTGAGTTGAGTGTCCAACACACCATTCACATGTAATTCGACAAAGCCGCCGAGGCCAGAGATTTCCACTTCACCAGTGGTTGGTAGCGTGACGGTGAACTGTCCGGTTCCGGCATCGAAGGTTGCGTCATAACTTTGCTGTGTGCCGAAGTTGATGTTGCTGGCCGATGGCCCGTTTGTCGTTAAGCGCACGGTTTGCGAGCTCCGTCCCGGACCATTGCGAAGCGTACTGACGGTCTTTGCTCCGCTGTTGACGACGACCAAATCGGGATCGGAGTCGCGATCCAAATTGACCGCCGCCAGCGCGAAGCCTTTCGACGTTGCTGTCGCGTTGAAGAGGCTGCCCAAATCAGCAGCTCCATAGGCCACCGACTGCGTAAAGGGTTCCGCGACATCGCCCGAGTTGAAGAACAGCATCAGCGGTTGAGCGCTGTCGCCATTTCCCTGAGTGACCGCCAAATCGGGGCCGTTGCGGCCATCGAAGTCCGCCACTGACAGCGCGGACGGAGCACTCGTACCGCTCAACGTCGAGAGCCGAGTGAAGTTGGCTGCACCGTCGTTGCTCAGGATCATGATGCTGCCAGAAAGCTGATTAGCCACTGCCAAATCGTTGCCAAGCCGCCCATCAAAATCACCGACCGCCAACGCCAACGGACCATCGCCGACCGTGATTTGCCGAGCGACCGAATCAAAAAGCCCCATGCCGTTGTTGCGATTCAGCCAGACATGGACTTTGTCCGAGTCGAAGTCCGTTGCCGCGAGGTCCAGCGCGCCGTCGTTGTTGAAGTCGGCAGCAACCAAATCGGATGGCAAGCCGGCGAGCGTCAGAATCTGCGGCGCGGAGAAGGTCAGATTGCCCAAGTTCAGCCAAACGAAGACGCGATGAAACGTGCCGCTGATATCGATGGTGGCGAGGTCCGATCGACCATCGTTGTTGAAGTCATGCGAGATCAGTTTCGAAGGGGCTCCGAAGTCCGTGCCGCCGGGTGAACTCAGAATCAAGTTGGTACGGCCCGCAGCGGGAATGGTCTCGAACTGCCCGTTCCCGAGATTCTTGGCGATTGCCACATGCCCGAACTGCAACCGTGAGACCGCCAGGTCCGGGAACGTGTCGCTGTCAAAATTCCCCAGCGCGACGCCGTAGGGCACGCCACTGACCGTCAGGGTTTGGCGGGTGGCGAAAGACTGGTCGCCCGAGTTCGTCAGTACCGACACGTTGCCGTTGCCTGAGTCCACGATCACCACATCGTTGTCGCCATCGCGGTCCACATCGCCAGCCGTGACAGCTCGCGGGGTAGCGTTGGTCAGTGACACATCGCTAGCGGACAGCGCAATCTCATGCGCGGTCGTCAGCGATTGGCCCAGGACGACTTGAGCCGGCAGCACGTCATACAGACCCGCTTCCAACCCGGTGAAGACATAGGTGCCGGGCAACTCGACGACATTCGCCGTACTCGGGTCATCACCGCTGAGCGTTGTGGTTTGCAGGTCACTCGGATCGAGCATGCCGTTGTGGTTGAGATCGAGATACACCACCTGGCCAACCAGGCCCGGTTCGCCAGCGTCTGCGACGCCGTTGCCGTTGAGGTCTTGGAACAACCGCCCGCTGATGCTCTTGTTGCCGCCGGCTCCGATGGCTGCATTGGGGTCGTAGCGGGCGAAGTCAACGTCGGTGGCGACCATGCCCGGTGTCAGCACGAGGTCCCAGGCGCGACTGTCCGAGGTCTCATCGACATGCACCGCGCGCGTCAGTGGTTCGTCGGTGTGGAGGTCGATCTTCCAAACAGTGGCGCTGGCTTCGGTGACGTTGCCGTTGTCGATCACATACAGCGCGTCGTTGAAGAAGGTCAGCTCGGCCAGCTGATCGAAGCGCTCGTCCGCCGCGATGACAGTCGGTGTTCCGCCGGTGATCGGCAGCGCATAGACCGCGCGATCGCCGGTCACGTAGATCATGCCGCCCTGCACCGCGATGCCGCGCGGCACGCTGCCGGGAATCGTCTCTCCGAAGGCCGTGAAGCTCGGCATGCTGCCCTCGAAGAGCGTCGTGAAGCTCTCGCCATTGAGCGGAATGGACACCATTCGCGTCGGCTGATCGAGCGACCGATCCGCGCCCGGTGCGATGTAGCCCGGATCGGCGACATACACGACGCCGTTGCTTTCTTCGAGAAACTGCGGTCGCGCCGTGTTTAGAAACCCGGAGTACTGCGCCGTCCCGAGTGGCGTGATCTCACTCGCCGAGACATCGGGCTTCGCGGGCAACTGAGCCAAGCGCCCGCGCACCGAGTCGGCGGCGATCAGCATCGGCAACGCTCCCGCTCCGGTAGCCATGACGACATCAACTCCCGACACAGCCACCAGTTCATTGGCTGATCCTGTCGTCAGCGAGCTGGCAGAGATCAACTCCGCCGGTCCCCCGGCAAGCGGCTGCCGGAAGAGCTGTGAGCGATTCGAGTCCGCATTCTGATCCGCCCAATAAGCAAAGGTGCCGTCGCTCGTGACCCCTTGCGGATGGTCCGCCGCCGCGAACGTCGTGACTGATAGCCCGTCGCCACTGACTCGGAAAACAGACTGCTCATTGAAGCCACTCGCCGAACCCTCCGACCCCGTCAGCAAGAACCCACCGAGCCCATCTGCCGCGATGTCGTTCCCGACCCGCAACGGCGCATCGATCGCGAACGGAGTGACTTCGACCTGGCCCAGAGAACGCTGCGGCACGGTCTGTACGAACTCCAGCCGGTCATCACTGACCAAATCGACGACGCGATAGGTCCGCGAGGGCTGCGCGATATTCGTGAAGGCATCGAGATTCGAGAACGCGTACCGGCCATTGGAATCCGTGACGGCAATCAGTTCGCCAGCATCCCTGCGGTCGTTCGTATTCGCGTCAATAAAGACCGAGGCTCCAACGATGGCATCTTCACCATCTTCCCGGACTCCGTTCCGATTCCGATCTTGAAATAACTCCCCGCGAATCGAAGCGGTCTGCGGTTGCAATCCAAAGTTGACCCCCTGCCGCACTTCGCCACCACTGAGAAAAACGGGGTGCGCACTCGTCCCGCGACCGAACACGACGTAGCTTTCACCTGTGGAATACCCATTCGGATCGCCGCGATAGGCCCCGACAATAATGTCATCGAAGCCATCGCCGTTCACGTCTCCCGCGTTCGACACCGACCCGCCGGAGTAGTCGTTCGCATCATTACCGTCGAGCCGGAAGCCGTTTGTGCCATCCAACATGGAAAGTTCCAGCGCAGCAACGAACTCACTTGACTTCCCAAAAACCACATAGCTCTCGCCCGCGTTGCTTTTCCCGTGTGGATCCCCATCACGCGCCCCGACGATCAAGTCGTCGAAACCGTCGTCATTCACGTCACCCGCACTCGATACCGAATGCCCCGCCCGGTCGCCCGCGTCAACGCCATTAAGTTGGAAACCATTCGTCCCATTCAAACCGGAAAGACGCAGACTCGAAACGGAATCGGTCGACTTTCCAAAAACTACGTAACACTCACCCGCGTTGTATTTCCCATTGGGGTCGCCTTTTACGGCCCCGATAAGCAAGTCATCGAAGCCATCCCCGTTCACGTCACCTGCGCTTGCTACCGCACGGCCCGAGAGATCATCGTGATCAATGCCGTCGATTCGAAAACCGTTGCTGCCATTCAACGTGTTCAAGCTCAAAATGGCGACAAATCTGCTCGACTTCCCGAAGACCACATAGCTCTCGCCCGCAACATCGATCCCGTTCGGATCACCGTAATAAGCCCCGACAATGATGTCATCGAAGCCATCGCCATTCACGTCTCCCGCGCTAGACACCGAAACGCCAGATTGGTCGTACGCGTCAATGCCATCGAGACGAAAACCGTTCGTGCCATCCAGGGTTGAGAGGTTCAACGCGGCAGTGAATCCATTTGACTTTCCGAACACGACGTAGCTCTTCCCCGCAGCATTTTTATCGTTCGGACGAGCACGAAAGGCCCCGATAAGTAGGTCGTCGAAGCCGTCACCATTGACGTCGCCTGCGTTAGACACCGAATGGCCAGAACGGCCGCCCACGTCGCTGCCGACTACCCGGAAGCCAGTCGTGCCGTCTAGAGAAGCTAGATCCAAGGTTCCACCGAACCCGTTAGACTTCCCAAACACTATGTAGCTCTCGCCTACGTCGTCGTTCCCATTCGGAGCAGCATAAGGGGATCCAATGATCAAGTCGTCGAAGCCGTCGCCGTTTACGTCTCCCGCGTTCGACACAGAAACGCCGGAGCGGTCATTGGCATGAATGCCGTCGAGGCGGAAGCCCATTGTGCCGTCCAGCGTGGAGAGGTCCATCGCAGCAGCGAACCCGCTCGACTTCCCGAATACCACGTAACTCTCTCCTGCGTCGCTATCCCCGTTAGGATCGCCTCGATAGGCCCCAATGAGCAGGTCGTCGAAACCGTCGCCATTCACGTCCCCAGCGCTCGACACCGACCGACCGGAATTGTCGGACACGTTAATGCCGTCGAGGCGGAAGCCGGTCGTACCGTTCAGAGTGCTCAGGTCAACGCTGGCCGGTGCCGTGACTTGCAGGCCGGGCGGTCTAACAAGGGTCAATCGGTAATGAGTGCGAGCCGTCGGCAGGTTGAGGAAGGCGTAGGCTCCGCTGTTGTCGGTCTCGGTCGATGGCTCGCCGGGGTCAAGAACACCGTTGTGGTTGGCATCGAGAAACACAGTCAAGTTTGGGTAAGCCACTTCTCCGGCATCGCGAATGGTGTCGCCGTCTAGGTCGAGAAAGACGGTGCCGCGGATTTCACCCGGCAGGGCGAAGTTGCCGAAAGCGTTTTCCAAACGGTCCTCGCCGGGGGCCAGCGTGAACGAGTAACGGCCATTCGTCGGTGAAGCCGGGTTGGGCAGGGTTTGCATCCACCCGGTCTGCAAGACTTCGGCAATGACGTAGCTACCAGGCGCGACGGTACTGAAGACATACGAGCCATTGTTGCTCGTGACCGTGCTGCGTTCGCCGACGTCGAGCACGCCGTCGTTGTTCGTGTCGAGGAAGATCGTCCAGCCGGAGAGGCCGGGTTCGTCGGTGTCGCGCTGACCGTTCTGATTGAAGTCGTGGAAGGCGAGGCCAGAAATCGAGCCGAACAGCACGAACTCGACGGAACCGATATCGGTGGTCGCAGTACCGTTGTTGTCGCCGTCATTCGTCCGCGAGAGCCCGCGTTGATCGACCGTCAGGCCGGAGACCGCAACGCCTGTGTCGATCACTCCACTGCCGACATTCGGACGATGGGTCAGCGTCGGGCCGCCGTAGTTCGCCAGCGGTGCGAGGTTCGCGTTCTGCGGCGCTGCGGTGGTGCCGATGATGTCTTGGCGACTCGCATCAAATCCGAGTGCGTTGCCAACGATGCCAACCAAATTGTTACCGCTGCCCGTCGCGCTAATTGTCCCGGCGACGTCGATGTTGGGTTGGCTCTGAACTAGCGTGTTTCCGGAGACGATTGTGTTGACCAGCCTCGCAGTGCCGGTCGTTCGCGCGAGGCCGCCGCCGGCGCTGTCGGCGGTGTTGAGCGTCGTGGTCACGTTCGTCAGCAGCAGCACTCCGGCGTTGAGATGCAGGCCGCCGCCGATGGTCTCCGCCGTGTTCGTCGAGAATGTTGCGTTCGTGACCGTCGTCGTGTTGGCATGAACCGAGAGACCGCCGCCCGACGTCCCCGCTGCGTTGTTATGAAACGTGCTGCGTTGGATCGACGCTTTGCCTTTGAGGTTCTTCAGTCCGCCGCCGTCCGAACCGGTCGCCGTGTTGAAGGACAACGTCGAGTCGAGAATTGTCAGCGTGTCGTTTGCGCTCGCCGTTGTGACGTTGTTAAGGACTCCGCCACCGCCGCCCGATGTTGCCGTGTTGCTCGTCAACGTGACGTGATCGAGCGTCAAAAAGCCGCCATTCAAGATGCCGCCGCCGCCCAGTCCGTCGCTGGCCGAGCCGCCTCGAATCGTCAGGTTCCGCAGCGTCAACGAGATGCCGGGCTGAACATGAAAGACGCGATCCAAGCTCGCCGCGTCGATGATGCTGGTCGCTGTATCGACACCTTCAATCGTCAGGTTCTGGCGAATGTCGAGATCGCCGGTTGCCGACGAAACATCTTCTCCCGCTCCCGCCAATGTCAGCGTGAAGGTGCCAACCCCCAGCTTGATAGTGTTGGCATCGGCGTTGGAGTTCGATTCTTGAATCGCTGCTCGCAAAGTGGCTCGCCCCTGCGCATCTTCAGGCCGACCGTCGCCGATGTTGCCATCCACCGCATCGACGGTGCTGGTCACTCGCAGGTCATCGGGGTTCGGGATGTTGATCTCGAACGAACCCAAGAGTTGCGATGCCGCCTTGTTTCCAATCGTGTCCGCGACTTCGTTGCCCAACAGCGAGATCCGATACGTCGCGTTGTCCGTGTTGGTCCATGTCCCGCTGGGGGCCGTGATGCGATAGACGACATCGCGCGGCGAACCGTTCGTATTGGGCGTAACGCTGACGAGGCTGACAGTCGTGTTGAATGTCACTCCGTCCGCACGCACGACGGTGATGTCACTTGCACCGAGACTGCTCACGTTGAGCGCGACGTTGTCCGTGTAGCGAATGGAAACATCCTGCGATGCGCCGCCCCGCACGAGAATATTGGGAGCACTTGTCAACGCGGCTCGCGGTGCGACGGTGTCAAAGTCGAGCGTGCGGGCCGCATTCAAGCGGCCTCCCGTCGCGACCTTCCCAGCCAGGGCAGGCTTGGTATCGACACCCTGTAAGACCGCCTGCTTGATCTCCAACGCAGTCGCTTCGGGAAAGCGAGCCCAGACCAACGCAGCAGTGCCGGCCACGAAGGGGGCCGCCATGCTGGTGCCTGTGCGAGTCCCGTAACGCCCGCCCGGTTCCGTGCTCAGGATGTCCAATCCGGGCGCGGTCAGATCGACGCTGGTCAAACCAAAATTGCTACTGAAGACCAGTCGATCGCTCGTGTCCGAAGCTGCAACGCTCAGAACCGCGTCGGGAGTCGGTGTCTGTTGCGGTCCCATCAGCGGAACGTAAGCGGCCGGCAAACTGGGATTCTCGACGATGTCCAAATCCAGTGGACGATCATCGACGCCGTTACCGGCCGCCGCGACGACCAACATCCCCGCGCGAAGTTGCTCCTCAATGGCATTCGTCAGTGTGACATTCGCGTTCGATGTGACCGTACGAATTTCCCAACTGTTGTTTGAGATCCGGACATCCGGCGCACCGACTGCGTGATTCAAGAACCGCATGCGCTGCTGCGTGACGTACTCCAACGCCGAGACCGCCTGAGCCACATCCGCATGCAGCCGATTGTCGAGAAACTTCACGACCATCAAGTTCGCTTGCCAATTCACGCCTGCGACACCAATGCCATTGTTCCCCGACGCAGCCAAGATGCCCGAGACATGCGTGCCATGTCCGTTGTCATCGAAGGGGTCGTTATCGTTGTTCGCAAAATCCCAGCCGATGACGTCGTCTTCCAAGCCGTTGCCGTCTTCGTCTGTCCCGTTCTCCCAGAGCGGATCGTTGAGCACGTCACCTGCGTCGATGAAGCCGTTGCCGTTCTTGTCAGAGACAAGGCTCGCGTTGAGGCCACCGACCCCACCATTGGGACCATTGAGATCGCGAAACGTGATGAGCAGATCGCCGTCGGTGTCCCGCAGGCCGTTGGGCTGACCGACCCGCATTGCCAATGGGATTTCACCCTGATTCAGCCAGACGTTGAGGTACAGATCGGAGTGCGTGTAGTCGATGCCCGAGTCGATGACCGCTGTGACGAAGCGGGTCGAGTCATGAATCACATCCCACGCTTCGGGCGCGTCGATGTCCGCATCGACGACACCGCCGGTCTGCCCCAAGTTGTTGAGTCCAACCTGCTGAGCGAAGAGCAAGTCATTGGGCGGCGTGGTCAGTAAGCAGCGAGTCTCCAACGCTTGTATTCGCACATCCAGTGGCGAGGAACTTCGTTTGCGAGCGTAAGGCTGGCAGCTATTCCGCCGGGACCAGTTCAGCAGCCAGGAAGTCAGTTTCATGGAACGGTCTTTGGTCGAATGCGTTGTTGGTGAGGCTGAACGGTTCGGACCCTAGTCTACGAGCGTGTCCGAGAAGGCGGAATGAGGCTGACGGCCAAATCCAATCACGTTGGAATCCTCTGTGCTGACGGGTCGACGGTTGTAGGTCCAGAAATGTCACTCTTTGCCAGTGTCCCTTTGATATCTATGAACGAGGGCTGTTGCGAAAGCCAGACTGTTGCCTCAGGTTGGCGAGGGAGTTTGCGTCGCAATTTCCCCGTCCATAGTGAGCAGCACTGGATGTATCTGGGAATCGATCAGTACGCACGCCAACTGACGATCTCGCTGCGCGATGTAATTCAAGCATGGCAGTTGTCGACGCAGCCTGAGAGGGTCATGTCTTAATACGCGTTGACGCGAGAATGTACCTCGCGCTTCATGGCAGTCTTTGATCGTCCACAAGGCCCGCCAATACTTGCTCCAGCAGATCCTTGCGTGCCAGTCCCGCCCTGAGCGATTCGGAAATGCCAGACTCGCCCCAATACGCTCCGGCTAACTGCCCGCAGATGGCTCCGGTTGTATCGGCGTCATCGCCCAGATTGACTGCCTTCAAGACGGCAGCTTCGAACGTGTCAGCTTTGTGAAAGGCCCACAACGATGCCTCCAGGCTCTTGACCACCCAACCCGATCCCTGAATTGTGGGAGGCTGCTTCTGGCGAAAGCTACCTTGGGCAATCTCTTGAATCAGCGGGTGCAACGGCCTGATCGCGTTGAGCTGCTTGAGCGACTTCCAATCCGGGGACAGCACGTCATCACGATCTTCACCGTGGATCAGAGCTGCGAGCACGGTCGCCAGATACCGGCAGGCTGACACGCATTGCTCGCTGGCATGTGTGGGCAGGCTGGATTCTTCGGCCAGTCGAGAAAGCTCTGCGAGTTGAGTGGCGTAAAGATGACCGAATCGAATTGTTACAGGAGCCAGTCGCATGATCGAGCCATTGCCGCTGGCCCGGTCCGAGCGGTCGCCGGAAGTCAGTGCATTCTTGTGGGCGAGGAAGTTTGCCAGCGCACCTCTGGTGGTAATCCCAATGTCGAAGCAGCGACCGTTTACGGAATACTTGCCAGTCCGCCACCATTGCACGTAGCGGTCGGATTGATCATTCAAATCCCAGCCCGATGCGGTGATGCTGTCGGCGAGGGCAAGTGCCATGCTCGTGTCATCGGTCCATTCTCCAGCCTTCAACCGATGAGGCCCACCCGCTCGGTAGCCAGTGACAGGCTCAAAACTGCCAGGCGTTTTGAACTCAACAGCGGCCCCCAACGCGTCACCCACAGCCAAGCCGATTAAGGCTCCACGGCGGCGGTCATTCATAATCCTGCATCCAATTTGAGGCATCCCACAGGGTGATTGCGAATCGGGATGTCCATCAGCCGTTCTATGACGAAGGGAAATCTGTAGGTTTCGGCGTGATCGAAGCTACCCGGACATCGAAGCATCGTCCACTCGTCCAACTGTCCCACAGGAGAAATCGCTCCAGGTGTCGGCGTTCCCGGCGCGAGTGAACCACTATCGGGAATCTGTGTGATGCTGCCACCGACAATGGTCCTCCAGTGCTAGTCCAACGGGGCAAGTAATTCCAGCGCAGGTGGTAGCTATTTTCTTTCACCGTAACAACTTCGCTTTGCGGGACAGTGCCTAGGTTGGGCGATGAGCCACAGAAGCGACGAAGATGCTATTCCGCAGACGACGAGCGGCGGACTGGTCGAGAGGGAACTGTCGCGGGCATTCGTCGCGCGGGTCCGTTTGTCGGCTTGGCAAGATCTGCGAGCGTGTGCTCCTTGAGGAATTGGTTCGAGATGTCTCGCAGTTTGGCGATCTCGTTGTGCAACGGACATTGCGGACCGGTGCCACACCAATCAGGGCCGAACGGACAACTGAGGTTTTCTTCGAGTCGCTCGAAGAGCCGGACGATGTCTTGCAATGAAATCTTGCCAGGCGGTTTCGCCAAGACAAAGCCGCCGCCGGGACCGGGGGCACTCGAAACAAGTCCGGCTTGCGACAATGTCGTCATGACTTTGCGAACTGCCGGCACCGGGAGATTTCTGGAAGCTGCGATTTCGTTGGCGCCCAGGTATGTCGGTGGTTTTCGATCAGATTGCTCTGCGAGGCTGCTCAGCGCGGCGATCGCCGTTTGCGACATCTTTCCGTAAGGCGTCATCTGTCTGCCGATCGTTCTTAGGGGAAGTCGACGATACTCGTGAAAGGCACTCTGATCGGGACGTTCATGTCGAACTCGTTTCTTGGGCTGACTTTTGCGACACGGCGTCGAGTGTGTGTCCCGCTCGGTTACTGATCTCACCCGTAAACACGGCGGCGATGAGCTTCAGTAGGACGGTCAAAATCAGAAAGCCGAAGGCCCAGATGCCCGCTGTTATTTTCCATTCCAAGAGGCTCGGGGTGTACTCCACGATTTCATGCAGCGTCGAAGGAATGAAGCCGGGAATGATCAGCCCCATACCTTTCTCGATCCAAATCCCAACGATGCAAAGTACACATGCCGTGGGGCGAAGCCAGCCACGTTCCAGTGCCGATGGTGTGAAGAACAGCGCTGTGCCGGCCAAGTTCAAGACAATAGATGTCCAAATCCAAGGGACCAATCCGTAATGGCCATGTGCTCCGAAGAAAAGGTACTGAGCCGCTGCCGCATGCCCGCCTCCCGTGTAGAACAGGGTGAAGATCTCACTGGCCAACATGATGAGGTTGATGGTGGCCGCCACTCGGATGATGTGAACTAAAGTCTGAGCAGGTCGATGTGACCATCCCATGCGAGTGGTGAGTCGCATGGCTCGCAATGCCAATAGAATGAACGCCGGACCGCTCACAAAAGCCGAAGCCAAAAAGCGCGGGGCTAAAAGTGACGTGTTCCAGAATGGGCGGCCGCCCATGCCGCAGTACAGAAACGCGGTAATCGTGTGAATGCTGATCGCCCAGGCGATCGACAGGAAAACAAAGGGAACGTACCAGCGCGGGTTCGGTTGGCGTCCCAAATACTTCATGTAGAGCAAGTAGCCGACGATGTGAGAGTTGATCAGCAGATACCCGTTTAACACGAGCACGTCCCAGGTAAGCATTGAGATCGGCCAATTGAACTTGCCGATGCCAGGAATGAGATGCCAGAAGCGATCGGGCCGACCCAAATCAACCACCACACTGAGCGTGCTCATGATGATCGCCGCGATGGCGACTGCCTCGCCGATGATCACGATGTGATGCATCTCTTCGTCGCGATAGAGATAGGCGGGAATAACCATCATCACACCGCCTGCCGCTAACCCGACACAGAAGGTGAAGTTGGCGATGTAAAGGCCCCAGCTCACATGGTCGCTCATGTTGGTATGCGACATGCCATCGCGGACTTGAACGGCCCAGGCATTAGCACCAACCAACGCAACTGCGGTCAGCAGAGTCATCCACAGATAAAACGCCCAGTTCCCGTTGGTGGCGACGTCAATCGACCGCCAGAGGAAGCGCGGATAGCTCAATGCGGCAGACGAAATCGAGTCGATCGCTGTTGGGGGCGACGATGTAGGTTGCGTGGTGGTGATTGACATGAAACGTCTACCTAATTCCCCGACGGGTAACGAACTGCAATTTGTCTCGTCCGTGCATGACTCTCTGAGCCGTTATTCAAAACAAAATCACTCATCAAAGAAGTAAAAGAAGCGCGGCTTCAAACCCAGTTCTTCCTTCAGGACGAAGGTTCGTTTGTTTTCCACCACCCACCGAATTTCCGAGTTCGGATCGAGGATATTGCCAAAGACGCGAGCCCCTGTTGGGCAGGCTTCAAGGCATGCAGGCATTCGCCCTTCCCGAGTCCTATGAAGGCAGAACGTGCATTTCTCCATCACGCCTTGCGGACGAATACGGTTCGACAAATAGCCTTGATCGGGATTGATTTCGTCGGCGGGAATTTCCGGCTTCGTCCAATTGAATCTGCGAGCGTGATAAGGGCAGGCCGCTTCGCAGTACCGGCAGCCGATGCACCAGTTGTAGTCCACTACGACAATGCCATCTTTTTCTTGCCAAGTCGCCTCAATCGGGCAGGCCTTTACGCAGGGCGGGTTTTCGCACTGCTGACATTGCACGGGCATGTAGAACTTGTCGGGTTGTGGCACTGGATGGTCGTAGGTGGCGTTGCCTTGCTCGAAGTCGATCCCGCCTTTTTCCATTTCGAAAACGCGGATGTATGAGTTGTTAGACGGGCGATCGTGATTGTTCTCAATGTGACATGCCTCAGCGCACTTTCGACAGCCAGTGCAAACACTGAGGTTGAGGGCATAAGCGAATTGCACGCCGGGCGTCGGCTTCGGGTCACTGATCGTCACGTCCGCCCCGTAGTCTCGCTTTGTGTCTTCTTCGAGCCGCTTAAAGACCAATTGCTTCTGTTCGGCGGTCAGTTCCCGATAGTGCTTTTGAAGGAGCTCATCGAGGCTGACGTCCTGTGCCCACTCAACAAGCGGTTGCATGACAGCCGCCCACGCAGACATACCAAGCATCGCCCCCATCGACTTCAACATGCCGCGTCGGCTAACGGGTTCCTGCCGCACGATCGGCAGCTCGAACTTGGTCGCATCAGTCATGTTGAGCCCCTTGCTGCGCAGGTGGAAAACGATCTCGCGGACCAGCCACTGGATGCACAATCGCAATCTGTGGCGAGTGAGGATCATGGCAATGCTGGCAATGATTCCGTTCGCGCGGCCCACGGGTACGGTCCCAATAGCCGTTCATCCCTCCGTGACTGCCGTGCTGATAGTCGCGGTATTGCGGACCGTGACATTGAGCACACAACTGCATCGAGTCTGCGAACGCGATCGTCGTTCCATCAGCCAGATGCAGCGCTGAGTAGCCACTTTGAGAGTCGTGACAGGCAACGCACGCCAGCCGACCATGATTCAATTTCAGTCCCTGATGAAACTGATCCAGATCTTCCGTTAATCGGTTCTGCCGATTGGGAGGACGCGTTGTATGGCACGTTGCACAGGTGACGGTCTTCGCGGCCTCGTTGTCGAGTCCAGTGGCGATCAACTTGAACTGCGGAGCCGGGCGAATCACTACGGGATGCAACGGCAACGAACCGGTCGCCACAGTCTCTGAAACTTCCACCGACGCGTCTTTCGACGGCATCGTCCGGGCTCGATCGCAACCGGCAAGCAACATAGAGGCGAGCGCCGCCATAACCAGCGTTTGAAGTCGCCGATGATTTCGAATGCTGCCAATCATGCTGTTGATACCGCGAGTGGACCGAAACGAGATGGAAAACGCACGAGGTCAGTCTATCACCGAGTATCGACGAATTCAAGAAATGCATTTCGTGATTTCTTGAACTGATCGCAAAACGAAGCTATCCTTCGAACGGAATGAACTGAGGTTTGTCTGCAAGCACTCCGAATCGTCAGCGAGGAATGAACATCTCACTCTCTCCCTGGTGCTCCGAGTTACATCTCGCGACCTCAATTTGCCCCATGCGAGCAATCTGTCGAGGGAATGATGGGCAGGGAGGTTGCTCGCAGAGGCGAATCAATCAGTTCGCAGCGAAATGGCGACGAAACATGTGGATCAGCAGCTTTGTAGTAACGCTTACAGAGGACATCGCTCATCGCGAAGCCGTGATCGAAGCCCTGCGATCGATCCCGTCTTTCACGGTCGGGGATTTGCCAACACCCAGTCGAGTGCCAGTCGTCGTCGAGGTCGATGACTCGCAGCAGTCTCGATTTTGGTACGACTGGGTCGAACAGTTGCCCGGCGTCGTGAAGGTGGATGTGGCCTTTGTGTCCTGTGACGAAAACGATCGCGAAACAATGTCGCTTGCCGATGCAGCGGAAGTGGAGTCAGCACGATGAACGACAACAGCTTGACCAATCAGCAGACGGATCGACGAGGCTTTCTGCGCGCCACCGCAATGGCGGTGGCGACGTCGCTCGCAGCCAATGGGTTTGCTGAAGAGAAGACGCCGACATCGTCGACGCCACCCGGCGGCTTCGACTTGCCCGTCATTCCTGATGTGACTTGGGACAAAGCGCCCTGCCGTTTTTGCGGCACAGGTTGTCATGTGATGGTGGGCGTGAAAGACGGTCGAATCGTAGCCGTGACCGGCGATCGGCAGGCCGAGGTCAACAAAGGACTGCTCTGTGTGAAGGGCTATCACACGGGACTCATTCTGTATGGCAATGACCGACTCAAGACGCCATTGCTCCGAAAGAACGGCAAGCTCGAACCCGTTTCGTGGGACGAAGCGATCAACGTCATCGCCAAACGAATTCACGGCGCGCCAGAACGATTCGCGATCTACGGTTCTGGGCAGTGGACGATTCCAGAGGGCTACGCAGCGAACAAGTTCATCAAAGGCGGTCTCAGCAACAATCACATTGATCCGAACGCCCGGCTTTGCATGGCCTCGGCAGTGACGGGCTACATCAGCACTTACGGAGTTGACGAGCCTTACAATTGCTACGACGACCTCGATCACTGCGACGTGTTGATCCTGTGGGGCAACAATTTCGCCGAAATGCATCCGGTCCTTTTCAGTCGCGTTGTTGATCGACGACTGCGAGGCGAAAAAGTTGTCTTAGTAGACCTGACGACGCGTCGTACTCGCACGAGCCAGCAGGCCGATCACGTCATGATCATGCAACCGCAGTCAGACATGGCCATCGCGAACGGCATCGCTCGGGAGCTATTAGTTCGTGATGCGTGGTCGAAGGACTTTGTGAATAAGCACTGCAATTTCAGAGGCCCCGGCCAACCCGCAACGCTGATGGGTGAGGCGATTTCGTTTGAGCAATATCGCGCTGAGCTGGATGAATACACGCCAGAGATGGTCTCCAAACTCAGCGGACTATCGCTGAAACAACTCGGTGTTTTGTTCGACCTGTTTGCCAATCCAAAACTGAAAATCACCAGTCTGTGGTGCATGGGCATGAACCAGCACACGCAGGGCACGGCGATCAACAATCTTGTTCATGGCGTACACCTTCTCAGCGGGCACTGGGGCAAGAAAGGTGATGGGCCACAGAGCCTGACGGGTCAGCCATCGGCCTGTGGCACCGTGCGCGAAGTCGGCACGCTGGCTCATGCACTGCCCGGCGACTTGCGAGTCGATGACGCCAGGCACCGCGAAATTGCGGAAAAGTTGTGGCATGTTCCTGCTGGCCGCATCAACCCGAAGCCTGGTTATCACACGGTTCTGATGTGGGAGAAATTCTGCACTTCGTCCACTGAACCCGGTGGCATAGACACGATCTGGGTGCAGGTCACCAATCCCGGCCAATCGCTCCCCAACACGCACAAGCTATTCGATGCAAAGGCTCAGCATCCTGAGAAGTTCCTGATTGTGTCCGACGTCTATCCGACAGCCACCACCGAGTTAGCAGACCTCGTGTTGCCTTCAGCGATGTGGGTTGAAAAGAACGGTGTCTATGGCAATTCGGAACGACGAACTCAACAGTGGAACCGCATGGTGGATCCGCCGGGAGAGGCTCGCGACGACGCTTGGCAGACCATCGCGGTTGCTCATCGACTGATGGAACTTGGACATCCCGGCATGAACGATGGCGAAGGACGGTTCTTGTTTCATCAAGCCGATGCATCCGGAAGCGAATTGCCGATCTGGGACTGGGCCACCTACCGAACAACCAACATGGACGAACGGCTGTACGAGGAATATCGCCCCTTCACAGCGTTCAAACACAAACAAGTGGCTCCCTATCAAGAGCTCGTCAAGGCGCACGGCCTGCGCTGGCCTGTAGTGCAATCGGCGGACGGAACATGGAAAGAGACGCGATACCGCTTCATCGAAGGCGAGGACTCGTTCGTCGAACCAAGAAAAGGATTCCAGTTCTACCATTCGGTCACGAAGGACGACAAAGCCCTGATTTGGTTCCGTCCGTATGTCGCACCTCCAGAGATGCCCGACGCTGAATATCCCTATTGGCTCGATACCGGCCGTGTCCTCGAACATTGGCACACCGGAACCATGACCATGCGTGTGCCGCAACTGCGACGAGCGATGCCCGGAGCCTACGTCGAGATCAGCCGAGAAGACGCAGTGCGACTTGATGTAAAGACCGGAGACAACGTCAAACTTGCGACTCGCCGCGGCGAACTCGTCATCACGGCCTGGGTCGATGGACGCGCGAGCTGCTCGCCGGGCCACCTGTTTGTTCCATTCTTTGACGAACGCAAGCTGATCAATCGACTGACTCTCGATGCGCATTGCCCGTTTAGTAAGGAACCCGACTACAAGAAGTGCGCCGCCCGACTCACCAAGGTGACATGACGCGACCTTCGTTCGCTGTCGATTCGATGAAAACCCCAAAGGGCTTGCCCCGATGGACTCATGCCTCATGGCCTCGATTTCTCACAGGAGGTCGGCGCCAGATAACCACTGAAACGAGCCCTAGCGCGGATGGCATCATCCCTGACCGCGAGACGTTCTAAGCACCTGAAATTCCAATGGACAACGCCACTCCACTTCATGCCGATTCCGGTCCGCCCGACCCAACCACCTGGCAGCGTTTTATTCCGCTGTTGGTTGTTGTGGTGGGAGCGTTGACGTTGGTCGGATTCATCGCAGGCATCGCAGACGTCAGGCCACCGGAACGACAGTCCGTCGTCCGACAGCATGTTGCTTCTAAAGCGAGCACAACTCGCCCTGCTCGTAGCTATCGCGAGTTGTCAGTGGCACAACTCTCTGAGAACGCGGATTGGCACCCTTCGCTGGCAACTCTGAAATTCACAAAGCCGGGTTTGTTCGAGCCGGTTAAGCGAACCCCCGAGATGAAAGCTGCCGCGCTGGCTGACCGCATGAGTACCCGAGCTTACGACGGTGCGCCGCCGGTCATTCCGCATCCGGTCGAGCAACAATCAGCCGCCAACTGTCTGGCCTGTCACCGAGATGGCATTCAGATTGGGGACAGGGTCGCAACCCGTATCAGCCATCCGCACTTTAGCGGCTGCACTCAGTGTCACGTCGAATCGCGTCATTCATCGCCTACCACCGATGAGCCACTCACGACGAACTCGTTCGCTGGGATTCAACGGAGTGGAGCGGGAACACGTGCCTTGATCGGCTTGCCTCCAGTCATTCCTCACACGACTTGGCTGCGAGAAGATTGTCTGAGTTGTCACGGTCTCGTTGCCCGTGCGGGCCTGCGAACCACTCACCCCTGGTTGTCGAATTGCATCCAATGTCACGCGGCATCATCCGACCTCGACCAAGTGCCATTCGCGATGTCGGAACAACCCTCTCCGTGAAACGCATCCTGTGAATTTAGAATTGAAGCACGATGACCAGCAGATGAATCCGTCCGACGGTCCACCGACACCCGAAATGTGTGAAGGACTGCTTGATACTGCGCAGGTCATGCAACTCTTTTCTGACTTAGCAGACTGCACACAAATCGTCGCGATCCTCGAAAAAGGCGGGGCACAAGATTATGCAACATCGAGCGTTTGGGATCTCGCAGCTACTCGCGATCGCGTCTTGAAAGGCGAAGTCGGTGCCGTCCAAATTCGATACCTCTACGACGACTCCGAGTGGATTGACACTCTGTTACTCGGCCCCACCGGCATCCGCGTCGTTCGCTGCAAGCAATGAATTCCTATCGAGTCGTTGATTACCGCGTTTAGTCGGGCGTGATTGGGGGTGAAGGGCAGGGCAATTGCATGAAATTCAAACACCTGTGAGCACTTTGAGAAGGTAGTCTGGATTGCGGGCGGCATTTTGCGTTTGGCTCGCAGACTTTTCCGGGTTGTCTGTTCCTGGTTCAACAGGCTCAAGGCGATACGACGAATCTGGCTGAACGCTCGGGTCGAGTGGCCGATACCCTTTGATATCAATGAAAGAGGGCGGTTGCGAAATCGGAACTGTTGCCACGCTTGTAGTGTGAGTTTGCGTCGCAATCTCTTCAGTCCAAAGGAGCAGCACGATGACGTATCTGGGAATCGACCAGGTTACACGCCAAAACTGACGATCTCGAACGCAACCAGTCTCGGGGTCGAGTTCCACCGTCAGTTGTTAACCTTTCAAGACAGGACAGACTCATCTTGAGTCTGTCCCGCTTTACTATTTTGACGCTCAATCATTGAGCCATCGCTTTGACGATTCCCGATGGTTGAACTCCGTCCTTTGATATCCATGAAAGAGGGCCGTTGCGAATACGGAACTGTTGCCCACGTTGGCGAGGGAGTTTGCGTCTCAATTTCCGCGGTCCAGAGAAACACGATGATGTATCTGGGAATCGACCAGCACGCACGCCAACTGACGATCTCGCTGCGAGACGGGAGTGGCGATGTGTCCGCTGCCGCGATATGCGACGGCAAAGGCAAGTGCCGGTCTTGTGATGGGAAAGGCCCGATCGACCGCGAATCGACGCCGAGCTAAGTCGTTGCTCGCGGAATTCTGAATGTGTGCCACTACTGTTGAACGCACCGAGCGAATCGTGACTTACTTCTCCGGTTCCCCACCGGTAGAATGCCTTACGAATCACGGAGCCTGTGTCAGTTTGAAATCGGCTCTGTCAGACGCTGATTTGAAATTCGGATGACTACGTTAAAAGGCAAACCGGCCACTGCCGGGGGGCCGATTAAAGAGTAAGCCGACGCGGTTGAAGCCCTCAGGGGGTTCAACCACGTCGGCTTTTTTATCGGCATGTGGGGACCGTTTTGGACTGCTGATGGCGAGCGCTCCGCAGTGCAGCTTGCGGTTCAAATCGGACTGACGCGCGGGAGGCGTCCGGGGCCACTTCGGTAACCGAAAGCGGCTGTAGAAGTATGTTGAAACCATCCGTCGAAAAACTAGCCGACTCGGGCTTGCCGAACAGCGAAGCATGCCCTCGCGCGATTGCGCGCAAGCTGCAAGCGGGCCACCACGGCGAACTGCTGGGAATGAAATGAAACGACTTTGGATCGCCTTTACCCTGGTCATGGTTCTGTCCTTCCTCGTGCTGGGGTGGATCGGAACTCGCATCTACCAGGAGATGCCGCCCCTTCCCGCCAAGGTCGTCACGACCGATGGCACGGTCCTCGTTGACGAAGGGGAGATTCAAGCGGGCCAGAACGTCTGGCAAACACTTGGCGGCATGGAGGTCGGGTCCGTGTGGGGACACGGCAGCTACGTCGCTCCCGATTGGACCGCTGACTGGCTACACAGAGAGGCCACGTTCATCCTCGACCGCTGGGCCAATGCCGAGTTTGGAGCGGACTACTCTGGCCTAGACGGAGAACGGCAGGCTCAGCTTCAGGGCCGTTTGGCGAAGATCATGCGGACCAACACCTACGACCCGGCCACGCAAACTGTCACCGTCGAATCGATCCGGGCCGAAGCGTTTCACGCCAATCTCAAGCACTACAGTGACGTGTTCGCCAAGGGCAAGGCCGAGTACGCCATCCCTGCGGGCGCAGTCAGCGATCCCGACCGCTTAAAGAAGCTGTCCGCCTTTTTCTTCTGGACGTCGTGGGCCGCTTCTACGCACCGGGTCAACGAAGATGTCACTTACACGAATAACTGGCCCTACGAGCCTTTGGTCGGCAACCGGCCCACCGGCGATACCGTCGTGTGGACCGGCGTGAGCATCATCATGCTGCTGGCGGGCATCTCGGCGATGGTCTGGTGGTACGCCGCCCGCAAGTCCGAAGAGGAGCCTTCTCCGTTGCCGGAAGCCGATCCGCTAGGCAGTTGGATCGCCACGCCGTCACAGAAGGCAACCGTCAAATACTTCTGGGTCGTCTCTGCCCTTATTCTCGTGCAGATGTTGCTGGGGGTGGTGACGGCCCATTACGGCGTTGAAGGCGACGGGTTTTATGGCATTCCGTTGTCCGGCTGGCTCCCCTACAGCGTCACCCGGACATGGCACATTCAAATGGGCCTGTTCTGGATTGCGACCGCATGGCTGGCGGCTGGCTTGTTTATCGGCCCCCTAGTCAGCGAACACGAACCGAAGGGTCAACGCCTCGGCGTGAACATTCTCTTCCTGGCGCTCCTGCTCGTCGTGGTCGGTTCTCTCACCGGCGAGTGGTTGAGTGTCCACAACAAGCTGTCGGACACGGTGTCGTTCTACTTCGGCCACCAGGGGTACGAGTACGTCGATTTAGGGCGGGTCTGGCAGATCGCTCTGTTCGTGGGCCTATTGCTCTGGTTCTTCCTAATGGTCCGGGTGCTGCTCCCAGCCTTGCGGAAACCGGGCGAACAGAAGCAACTGGTAACGCTGCTGGCCGTGGCGAGCGCCGCCATCGCCTTGTTCTACGGAGCGGGCCTGACTTGGGGACACCACACGCACTTGTCGATGGTGGAATACTGGCGCTGGTGGGTTGTCCACCTGTGGGTCGAGGGATTCTTCGAGGTCTTCGCCACGACGGTCATCGCCTTCTTCTTCATGCGGCTGGGCCTCGTGCGGCCCGGTGTGGCGGCAGCTGCGGCGCTCTTGTCGGCCACGATCTTTTTGTCGGGCGGCATCATCGGCACTTGCCACCACCTGTACTTCTCAGGCACACCTACGGTCGCCTTGGCCTGGGGTTCGGTCTTCAGCGCCCTGGAGGTCGTGCCGCTCGTTCTGCTGGGCTTCGATGCAATGGAAGACTTGCGGCGCTCCCGACTGACGAAGTGGGTGGGGCAGTACAAGTGGCCGATCTACTTCTTCGTGGCGGTCGCCTTCTGGAACATGATCGGGGCGGGGCTGTTCGGGTTCATGATTAACCCACCCATCGCCCTGTATTACATGCAGGGCCTCAACACGACGCCGCTGCACGGCCACGCCGCATTGTTCGGCGTGTACGGGATGCTCGGCATCGGGCTGATGCTGGTCTGCCTGCGGGCGTTGATTCCGGGCCGGGAATGGAAGGACGGCTTGCTCAAGTTCTCGTTCTGGTCACTCAACGGCGGGCTGATGATGATGTGCATCTTGAGCCTGCTTCCGGTTGGCCTGATGCAGACGTGGGCCTCGGTGGAACACGGCTACTGGTATGCCCGCAGTTCCGAGTTCATGCAGACGCCTATGATGCAGAACTTCCGCTGGATGCGAGTGCCAGGCGATACAGTGTTCTTCCTGGGAGCTGTGGCCTTAGTGGTCTTTGTGGCCGGGCTGAAGACGGGCCATTCGTTCCGCAAGGTGAAAACGCCATGACCTCGTGCGACCTCGATACATCCGTCCCCGATTGGGTCATCGAGCATCCTGAAACGCTCGCGGTATTTCAGGAATTGGGCATCGACTATTCGTGCGGCGGGAAGTCGCTGGGGTATGCGTGTCGAGAGCGGGAACTGGATGTCCAAATGGTCCAGGCGAAGCTGCTTCGATGCGTAAATGACGAGTAGCAACCCTGACGAGTGCGATTCATTGAAGGAGATTAAGATGGCAGTTTCTCATGCGCAGCCGGGCGAGGTCATTGACGTGCGACCATTGGGAGCAGGATTAGCAACGGCCAAGACCAGCACATTGCTCAAGACGGAGAAGGTCGAGGTCATTCGTCTCGTGATGGCCGCAGGCAAAGTGTTGGCCGCACATAAGGCTCGTGGCGAGATCACGGTGCATTGCCTCGAAGGGAAGCTCACCTTCACCGCCCTCGGCCAGACACACGAACTCACGGCAGGCCAATTATTGTATCTGCCTGCCGGAGAACCGCACTCGGTTCAGTGCCTCGAAGACGCATCCTTCCTGCTGACGATCCTGCTGGGGACGTAGGTGAATCGGAACGATCTTGGCTAAAGTCCGCCCAGGTAATCCTTGAGGACCACGGCACTGTTGTGCTCATCGTCGTGATCGGCGTACACGAACGTCACTGTTCCTTCGGTGGCCCGGTGTTTCAAAAGGACGAGTAGATCGCCCCCTTTGATATCTATGAAAGAGGGCAGTTGAAAATCGTAACTGTTGCCCAAGCTGGCGAGGGAGTTTTGTTTTTCCTCAGTCCAAAGGAGCAGCACGATGATGTATCTGGGAATCGACCAACATGCACGCCAGCTGACGATCTCGCTGCGAGACGAGAGTGGCGACGTGATCCAAGCACGGCAAGTTTCCAAGCAGCCTGAGAGGGTCATGCCTTAATGCGCGTTGACGCGAGAATGTACCTCGCGCATGCAGCGACTTCGACAGCCCAGCGAAGCCCAGAAGCTACGGCCCGACTTCATGCGGTAACTGAAGGCTGTGAGCCGGAAATCTGCGCATCCATCATGGTGGTGTCGTGATCATCCGGATCAATTTGTCGGACTGGGTCACAGGATCTGGCCATCGCGAGTGCGTTCAATCGCGCCGTTGCGCCAGCGACAAATCTCAGAATGCTCAAGACGCGGATCGTCTTTGAACCGGGTGTTGCCGATGGCTTTGTCGACGACTTCCAGTTGCAGCAGTTCGTCGGGATACGGCTGAAGTATCTGGGCTAAAGCGTCTGCGTCTTTGATGGTGTGATTCATCCAAATGGCATGCTGTTCGGTCGGTAGTATCACTGCTTCACGATGATGGAACAGAGTGAAGAACGGCGATGGTTCGCACGTGACGATCGTGCATGAGTCGTGAACTTTGCCGTCAATCGTCGCCCGATCCCACAGTCCGGCGAACGCATAGAGGGGCTGGTCCGTAGTTGTCACTCGGTACGCTGTCTTGTTGGGAGCCACCCCTTGCCATTCATAGAACGCGGACGCTGGAACCAAGCAGCGACGATCTTTGACCGACGCTCGGAAGGCGGGTTTCTTGCTCAGCTCTTCGCCAACAGCGTTGAAGGTCGTGTACTTCGAGCTGATCTCCTTGGACCAACGGGGGGTGAGCCACCACTCAACCATCGCCATTTCGCGCGCTCCCTCTTCGTTGAAGCGAATGATTGGCACTTGCGACTTCGGGCAGACGTTGAATCGAGGGAATTCAAAGGACGTCTGCAACTCGACTGGCAATGTGGCGTTGAACGTCCTGGCGATCTCTGCGGCAGAGACTTGGATCACATAGCGTCCGCACATACTTCACCCGGTTCGCGCGTGAGGAAGATCAGCCCAAGATGTCGTGTACTGAGGCGAGAGTTGATTGAAGCGGGCTTGCCAATCGGATTCGTTCGTGCCTTCGGCTCCGAAGCGCACTGCACCTCGACCGTGAAGTTGATTGATCTTATCCACAGCGTCCATCAATGCCGCCGATTTTTGGCGAGCGGCTTTGTCATCGAACAATGTGAGTTGAGCGGACGCAGCAGGTCGCAAGTCCGTCAGTAGGCAGCCGGCTTTGCGGTAGTCAATCCCCTCACGAAACATCTTCTCAACCAATGGGCGGGCCGCAGCCAGTAGCTCTGGCGTCGAGGCTGTGGCTGTCTCAAGCCGAATACCACGTGCGGGGAAGTGCTTTGCCGACTGATTGAAGTGGCTGGTCTCCAGCCAGACTTGTAGGTGACCGGCAACCGAGCCTTGCTTGCGGACCTTGACCGCAGCTCGCGCCACATAGGTCGCAACGGCTTGTTGCATCTCGTCCAACGTCAGCACGGATCGACCAAAGGAACGCGAACAGCAGATCGCCTTCTTTGCCGGCGTGAATAGCTCAAGCGGCAAGCAGCTTTCGCCACGCAGTTCTCGGACAAGTTTTAGACCAACGATCGTCAACTCTCGCATTATCCAAGCGTCGTCAGCGTCCCGGAGTTGCAAGGCGGTCATGATGCCCGCAGCTTGAAGCCGAACCGTGTGTTTGCGTCCAATGCCCCAGACGTCGCCGACAGCCGTGGCCGCGAGAGCGTCTGTTTGATCTGCGGATGTCAGCAGCGTCTTCACTCCGCTGGGCAACTTCTTGGCGACGCGATTGGCGAGCTTGGCCAACGCTTTGCTAGGAGCGATGCCGACACAGGTTGGAATGCCGGTCCATTGTTTGACCGTGGCTCGCACTCGCTGGCCGAAGTCGAGCGGGTCTTGCTGTTCCGCTGTCGGCACATCCAAGAAGCTCTCATCGATCGAGTATGGCTCGATGTTGTCGGCGAATTGACGGAGCGTGGTCAGGACTCGCGAACTCATATCACTATAGAGTGTGTAGTTGCTGGAGAAGACCTGGATGCGATGCTTCCTGATTTCCCGTTCGATTTGAAAGACGGGAATACCCATCGGGATGCCGAGGGCTTTGGATTCGTTGCTTCTCGCAACGACGCAGCCATCGTTGTTGGACAGCACGACGATGGGCTGACCTTCGAGCGCAGGCCGAAAGACACGTTCGCAGCTTGCGTAGAAGTTGTTGCAATCAACCAGTGCGAACATGAACCTCACCGCTGAAACTGATGTATGACGGAGGTCACAACGCCCCACACTTGGACTTCGGATTCAGGACCAAGTTGAATCGGTGGTTGGTTGGGATTGTCTGCGACGAGCCGTAGTTGCCCGCAGCGATCGTGGTATCGTTTGACGGTCATTTCGCCATCCACCACCGCAATCACAATCGCACCGTCGCGAGCCTGCAAAGCACGATCGACAATCAGCATGTCGCCTGACTTGATGCCAGCATCAATCATCGACGTTCCAATCGCACGAACGAAAAACGTCGCGGCGGGATGGGCCACCAACAGCTCGTGCAGGTTGAGCTTCTCTTCGGCGTAATCGTCAGCCGGGGATGGAAAGCCTGCCGACACGGGCATCGTGGCCAGTGGGATCAGCTCCGACGAAAATTCATCGACGGAGAAAACAGCAGTGACACGCATGGATGAGACTCTGAGATCAATGTGTGGTCGAGCATTCGTGGCGACGAAGCAGAGCTTGATCAACTCTGCAAGACGCAGAAGCATTGAAGCGACACCGTCCCACTTTCGGCAGAGGAACAAAGGCCACTGCTTACTTGCATCGTATTCACCCGCTCCACTAGAAGTTCCATGGAGACGTTGACCTCCATTGCTTGGTAGCCCGCTGCGGACGATGCCCTTCAAAACCGCAGCGGGCTCATTCTTGCGCAGTTAGCCAACAGGGATACTGACGATGCCAGAACTGACTCCCAGCAGCACGTTCGATCTCGTTGATGGAGACATTCTCTTTCAGGATCTCAATGGGGCGGGTGGTGACGCGATCGGTGCCGTAACTGCTGGCTTCCACGGGGCAAAAATTTCCCACAACGGCATCTACTTCGGCACGGCTGGTCGAGGATTTGTGATCGAAGCCATCTATCCGCGCGTGACAGTGACTTCGATCATTCGCTACCTCGGACGCTCACATGACGCACAAGGCCGCGCTGCGGTGTTCGTCGGTCGCATGAAGCCGGCTTATCAGCAGCTTATCCCCGCAGCGATCAGCGAGGCGTTTGCAAGACTTTCCTTGCCCTATGACCGTGTCTTCACGTCTGGAGAAGATGCCCTTTATTGCAGCGAACTGATTGCAGACTCGTTTAAGTATGCCAACGGCGGCGTCACAGTCTTCCCAGAGAATCCGATGAGCTTCAGAGAATCCGATGAGCTTCAGAGAATCCGATGAGCTTCAGAGAATCCGATGAGCTTCAGAGATCCGGCGACAGGCGAGATTCTTCCCTACTGGCAACATTACTTCGACATGATGGGCACCACAGTCCCCGAAGGCGAAGCCGGATCGAATCCTGGCAGTCAGTCGCTCTCTCCAAAACTCGACATCGTCCACCGCTACGGATTCGTCACCGGCTGGGAATAACTGGCGGCCGGTAACAATTGATTTCGCATCCGAGCAACAACGAGGTGAGCTCCGATTCAAGTCGCTCGCAAGGACATCTATCGCCGTTGCCGGAGACACCACTATCACCGACGCCTTCACCTTGCTTCCAAATCAGATCGAAGCGTTCAATGCCCTTTGAAATCTTTGAACGAGGGCTGTTGCGAAAGCCGGACTGTTGCCTCAAGTTGGCCAGGGAGTTTGCGTCGCAATTCCCCCGAACATCGTGAGCAGTACGGAATGTATCCGGCAATCGATGAGCGCTCTTGCAGACGATCTCGAACGCAACCAGTCTCGGAGTCGCGTTGCACTGTCAGTCTTTCACTTTCAATACAGGACAGACTCATCTTGAGTCTGTCCTGCTTTACTATTTTGACGCTCAATCATTGAACCATCACTTTGACGATTCCCGACGGTTGAACTCCGTCGCGATCACGCGGCGTCGTGTCGGCGGACTGCGTGCGGCCAGGCTTGGCGAACTTCGTCTTCAATCAGGCCATCAAACACGAGCTTAGTGCCGCTGTAGTACTGCTTGTGAAACAGAGCCACGCCAGCCGCGTCACACTCGTCGCGAATACTGCGCACACAGTCTTCGTTCATGGCACGACGCTTGTTTTTGCCCGCACGCTCGCAACCAGTAATCACCCAGTCCAGCTTCTGAATGCGGCGACCAAAATGGACCGGTCCGAGCAGAGGTTCCGCTGACACGAAGCGGATGGCTGCCGGAATCTTTGCCAGAACGTCCAGGCGCTTGATTTGGCTCTGGTCCTCAATCGTCGTACCCAACCAGACGTTTGGGTAACCCTCGTTCCAATCCTTGGGAAGCCGATCCCGAATCAACTCCGGACGCTTGGTAAGAATCAGCCAATCCAGATTCCCGCACGCTTTGATGATCTCCCACGCCTCGTCTCTCCATTCATCAGCACCAGGGTGAAAGAAGTCCGACATTGAACAAGTGAAGACCCGAAACCGAGTTCCCTCGTTGATTGCTTTTTGATTCCAGCGGGCAGGGTTGTCCCATGTCTTTGTGCGCATCGGCCCGTGGAAGGGTTCACGGCCGGAGCGTTTCATGATTGCCGCGATGTAGCAGTACTGGCAGGCCGCCGAGACTTTGTTGCAGCCCCACCAAGGATTCCATGTGTGATGTGTCCAACCAATCTTTGAGAATAGCATTATAGGTCATTCCAAACTGAAAGAACGAAGGCTACCGATCAGAAGCGGTCGGTAGGGAATTAGTACGGAGTGGGAATCCAATCTTGAATTCCCGCTCCAGGACCCTCGTGGTCAGTGGATCGCCAACTCCGCCACCGTCATGGGCGGGTAGGTCAGGAGACGCGGTGATCGCAAGGACGCCGCAACCGATAAGTCGCGTTGCGGCGTCTTTATGCGGAAGAGTGAGAAAGCAGCCCCTCTTCAACCAAATCGTCGTATGTGGCTCCCGGTGGACTCGTAAAGCGGCCGGGTTAGCCTTCCTGAATTGCAAGCTCTTTTGGTATCTACAACTACTAACAGGTACTTGAGTTTTACCTAAACCGTAGGCGCCGGTTAGACGCATTCCTCAGCCACAGCTCGATCAAGATTTTGGTCCGCGACATGGGGTCGCGGGCTGTGGCTGAGAAAGCTGATTCAGGTGCTTAGACGTCAGATTTGGTCTCGCACGGAGTCCCAGACTTCGAGGGCTCCCTCGACGAATCCGAGTACGAAGTCGTCACTATGTCGTCGTTCGTCGTCCTCTCCGACTGCTGCATCCCAGAACTCGTCACTGTCGCGGCGAGAGCTGTTTTCCAAACCCAGGATGATGCAAACAAGGTGGTGGCCTGCTCCGAAGGCGTCGGTTTCCAAGGTAGTCAGCGCGAGTTCGCGATCGGCTGGAGAAGTCGTCTCCCACCACTTTGATAGGTTCGACAACTCCTTGTATTCCGCAAATTCTGTCGCCCACTCTCGCCCGGACGCGAAGCCTTCGGTCCGCTCGGCTGTTCCCGTTGCCGCTTTAGACGCTCTCAGTCGTTCAACGAGGACCGCAGTCTGCTCTTGGTCATTTCCACCGTTGTTTCGGGACGTAGCAATATCATTCATGTCAGACTTTCAGTACTTGGTTTAGCTATGGATTCCACCAGTCGCACAGGTGGAAGAACATGTCCACAACGTGTAAGAGATTCAGACGCTTCGCCTCGAATCTCGAAGCCATCAGCAGATTCAGCTGACAGCTTGGCTCACTGAGCCCCAAGCCTTGGAGTAAGAGATCACTGGGCAAGCACGAATCATCACGGGATGAATTCCACGTGGGACTGAAGTGCTTGTCAGGAGTCAAAGAGGCATCGACGCCTCTACCGCGGTGTTCCACCGATGGAAAGTAAACGTGTGGAACCAGGAGCCAACCCAAGATCGGAAATCCCCGCCGGGATTCAGTATCAATTTGGAAGGCGAGTCACAGGTAAAGCCGCAGTCGTCGCAACTTAGTTTACCAAGGTCATCCCCACATCCTGGGGAGCGATCGCATTCTGCGATCGCGAGTTGTGTCTGTTCGAAACCAGTAAGTGCCGCCTTGGCGGAAGGCGGGCAGGGCGTTCAATAAAAGTCTGGTCGCCAGCTGAGAACGCAGTTTGTATTGCAGGCGGTTCGGTGTAGGACAGTTCGTAGGCAGTCTCTTGCCAGCACTGACGACTATTAAGTGTCTTCCTCCAATCTAGTTTTTGGTAACACTTGCCACAGCTGTCTTCGCCACGTGTCGCACCCCTTGTGCGAACGACGCGACATATTACGGGCGAAAATTGGCCGGCGCCAATTGTCGGCACGCATTTTTCGAAAGTTATGTAAGTTTAATGCGCCCCAGCCAGCTCCCTTTTTTGGACGCCGAAAGTTTAGCGTCTGGGTAATGTGGGGAACTGTTTTTCGCCGTGATCGTGGGTTAGAGGCATCTTAGGCCAATCGTGATTGTCGTAAGAATCAGACCATGACGACGATCTGCGTCATCACGTCTCAACCCCGCTCTTGTGTTGGCATTCATCTCCTCTGTGCAACAGCGAGCACCTCGTCGTTGAACAGGAGACGTTGAACAGGAGACGTTGAACAGGAGACGTTGAACAGGAGACGTTGAACAGGAGACGTTGAACAGGAGACGTTGAACAGGAGACGTGGAACAGGAGACGTGGAACAGGAGACGTGGAACAGGAGACGTGGAACAGGAGACGTGGAACAGAAACCTAATACGCTCACGGTTCAACCCAACCACTCTTCCACGATCTCATCGACTTGCTCGTGATCCAGCGTCTCATGGGCCAGCAAGTTGTCGGCCAAAGAGGCGAGCGCCGCCCAAAGATCATCGTCCTTGAGTCGGTGATAAAGTTGAATCGAAACCTGTTCGAGATACTCCAACCGCTTGCGTTCAATCGGGAAGAGTGGCGCAGCAGCTTCCCAGGCTTCACGCCAGTCTGCCGCCCATTCCGCAACCAAGCCAGGATGATACCGGTCGCCGGAATAAATCATTTCCGCCACCGGCCCGGCCAAGCTGACCTGCACAGTGGTCTTGGCGAACTCATCGTCGCTGATGCGCGATCGACGCCACAGCACTTGAGTGTCACCTTCACGCTCAGGTCCGTCGTCATCTTCTGGCTCGATCGTCACTTGCTTCACCTTGCCACCGAGCAGATGAGCAATCAACGCATGACCGGCTTCGTGATAGGCAATGAGTTCCGACATAGATGACGTTGATTCGCTGCGAGGGATTCGTGATGGGACGACACAGGAACTGGTGTCGCTGCTCTTTTCAAGTCGCGATCATTGTCAGTCGGGCAGCACCTTCACTCGGATCTTCCGATAGAGGACTGTGCTGTGGGGATCGTGGGCTTGGAGAGCGATCAGGCCGTGTGAGAGCACTCGGTCTTCCCAACTGTCCGGTCGTTTTGGCTGCATGGGTTCGGTGTAGTCCACCGTCGTCTGGCCATTCACTTTGATCACGATTCGTTTGCCAGACACGACAAGGTGATACTCAAACCATTCGTTGTCTTTGACGGGTGTCGAATCGTGATCTTCCACGACAAGAAGACTTCCTGTTTGTCGTTTGTCTCCACACGAATTGCAGACCTGCGCCTCGTAGCCCTTCTTTAAGAACTTGCTCTGCGGCCCGGTGTGAAAGAAGACGCCACCGTTGGAGCCAGGCTTGGCCAACACCTCGACCTTGAGTTCGAAGTTCTTGAAGTCATGTTGGTTGACTGGTCCCACGTAGCTCAGCCGAGCCAGTGGCCCACCACCGGCAACGATGGCTCCGTCTTGCACTTTGAAGCACTCGTCATGGTCTTCGGCATTCCAACCATCGAGTGTCTTGCCGTCGAAGAGGCTTTGCCACTGTCCGTCGTCTGCGTGTGAAGCGGACGCAATTGCCATTAGGGCGATGCTCATGAAGATGGCTCGGAACATCGTCATTCTCCTTGTCGCTGCTGTTTGCTCGACTTCAGATCGCTTGGCCTTGTGTGCCAAAAAGCCCACAACAGGAACACCGCCTGAAGTGGCAGCCGAAGGAAATGCACCATTGGCGATGCCGGAAGCAATTCCTGATGTTGATAGAGATAAATGTTCGCAGGGAAAAGGGCGATCAACAGAGCGAAGATTCCCCAAGCCGCCAATCGTGTGAATCGTGGAACGAGTAGCAGCACACCCAAAAGAACTTCAAAGAAGCCGCTCAGATAGACCAGTCCCAAGTGGAACGGCAGATACGGGGGCATGATCGTCATATAGAAATTGGGATTCATGAAGTGCATCGTGCCTGCTCCGATCATGAATATCGCAAGCAGGCATTGGAATGTGATCTTCGTTCGGCTCATGTGATCCGCCTCACCGTTCAAAAACTGCACGCCTTCAACATCGCTTTCAGTGAGTCCGGGGCAGCGAGTCGGTGATCGTTGCCCACTTCGATCAGTGTAGCTCCACTGACCCTTGCCAACTCCATCGAGTCATCAAACGGAATCACATCATCGTTCTTGCTGTGCAGGATCACCGTGCTGGGTCTCACCGTCTTGACCGTTCCCCATTTCTTCCAAGCCGGGCACAACAGGACGAGCTTCGCATCGCCGCTGTTGATGTTCATCGCCACTGCCCCGCCTCGTGATGATCCCACGACGACTTGTGGTTGATGCTTGTCGAACTCGGCTTGGGCGGTCGCAAGAGCAGCGCCGAAATCATCGTCGTCAAGGGCTGGATTGATGACCTCGTGGCCGTGTTCCTTGAGGTACGTCGGCTTGACGCCACCCGGAACCGAATGCCAGCCGTGGAGGAAGAGGATTTTCAAACTCAGAAGCTCCTGACGACGATACGGCAATCCAAAGCATGGGTCGGACGTGCTTCTTGCTCGGCGTACTTTTCGAGTTCTTCGAGCTTCGTGGGATCAATTTGGCTTTCGTTCTTCATCACAAACCAACTTACATCTTCGCTATACGGTTCGCTCGTCAGCGACCCTTCGTAATGGAACCAGTTTGTGATGTCTGGAGACTTCCCATCCGGCGACCTTGGGAAGAATTCGAGAGGATTGATGTCGCCGTCAGGCACGGAATCAGTCGCCTTGAATGCCCGCAGTGACAAACCCGCAGTGGCTCTCTTCCGCAGAAGATCGTTGAATCGCTCTAACCCTTTTCCGGCTGGGGTAGTCGCTGACTCGTGGTACAAAATACCGATTACGAGCTTTGGGTCAGAAAGCGTCATCCCTTGGCGAGCATGGACCAAATGCACTTCGCAGTCACGCTGCACAGTCGAGTCGATGACATGCTCAGACTTGAAGTGGATGTGGATGCGGCGCAGTTCAAACACGTTTCCCTGGAACGACACAGATGGATATGTGTTCGGTTTGACGGGACTATCAAGCTCAAAATTGCCGTGGCTCGGATGAACTCCGATGAATGTGCCGTGGTAGTCCTTGTCTTTGTACTCAATGCGAAGCACGTCATCCGGTTTGGCCAGTGGCATTGCATCCTTCGTGACGAGCTTGATTGGCGATTGACGGGTTCCGATCACAGGCATTTCTGCGTCTCCAAGGTGGTTGATTCTAGGGCGAACACTTTCGTCGTGCTTCGCAACAGTTTATCTGTGAAGATGACTCAAGGCGATTTGGAATGGCTCCCTCATTCCCCAAACCAACTCAGCGGCAGGCCGCACCCCTTCGTCCAGGTTCGCCACCATCCATCCATCCATCCATCCACTGTCTCATCCCTGAACGACCTGCGGCATGTCCCGCAAACAGAATCAAAACAAGAAGACCGATTAAACGCGCCCACCTGACGCAACCCAAGGTTCGTCAAGATCGTCGGCCCAGGGCAATTCTGACAAACCACACCACCACCGCCCCGACGCCACGCACTCTTGAGCGCCGCCCACGGATTGAAGCCGTCTTCCAGGCCATACCAAACAAATCCTGAACTCGTCCCAGGAGCCGCTTGCCAGTCGTCAGCTTCTTTATCGAATCGCTTTTTCCACTTGCTCTGGAAGAGTTGCAAGTCGAAATCTGGTGCGAGAGGGGCGCCGTAAACGAACGAGTCCCCGGTCAGCGTGGTGACGGTTTCGTTCTTGCGATCTTTCAGCACAACTTCGATCTCTGGTCTGGGCGGCCTGAAGTCGGCGTCAGCCTTTTCGGACGCACAATGCGCCCAAGAATCGAGGGAGCAGCAGCGCTCGCGGACGTACTGCTCGGAAGAGGCTCAGAAGAACTAGCTCAGTCGAATCAGGAGAGAAACTGACCGATTTGGCACTCGCAATGGCCTCTTCAAGGTAGATCGTTCGTCCCAAGGTTGTTGCGAACGACCTTGGTCGGTATTCCGGGATCAATTTCAAGCCCACCGCCGAATGTATTTGTCGTCACGAGGACGTTGTTTCCATCTCGGATCTTTACCAGCGGACCGCACTCATTTCCGGTGACAATAAGATCATACGCATAACGGCTTTCGATCGCGACCCCAACGTCGTTGATCCTATTGTCAGATATGTAAATCTGGCGTGGGCTGCGGTCAGCATTAAGGCCATTAAGATGAATGCCCTTTGCTCCCGGCGCTGCACCAAGCCAACAATCCGAAATCCTTACATTGTGCAGGTTCCCATTCTTCGGATCGCTGCTCTTGCTGTCCATGTAAATATGGGCCGATTTCGCCCCTTCAAAGATAGTAGAGTTTATCGTGATGCAGAATGGTGTACCGACAATGTACACGCCGACATTGTAATTTCCAGGCCCGTTCACGATGTTGCAATTAGCAATTACAACCGCGTTAGACCTGTCCTGGATCTGAATGGCCGACTGCCCTATTACGTCGCAATGATCGATGTAGTAGTTTGATCCATTCAGGATATCGATTCCGCACACCGGCCCCCCTTGGATGATGCAATTCAAAACCCTCACATGTTGGGTTGGCTCGACACCAATGGCTTGTTCTCTTATCCCAAGTGAGATCGCTACAGCGGTCTCGAAAAATTGAATATTTGATAGGACTATCCACGCCGCATACTTCACGGTGATTGCCGATCCGGCCCTGTCTTCATTATTATTCCTATAAAAACGTATTTCTGACATGACGCAGTTTGTTGCGGTGCTCCCGGAACAGTCGCCGAGCACAAAGCCGGCAGCACTATTATTAAGAACAAACAATGTTGATGGACCTTCGCCGGTAATAGAAATATACTTCCCGTGAACTTTGACGGAGCCATCTAGGATGTATTTTCCCGTCGGAAAGAAGACTTTTTCGCCGATATCCGCACCTGTTGATGCAATTTCATCAAAGAGCAGCTTCAGCTTGTCCGTAACTGGTTTGTCGGTGTTTCCGAATATGCCTCGGTCGTTTACGTTTATCATGTATAGTCTTTCGATTTTTAATCTCTACGACCTGCGTTGATGACAGTTTGGCCTTCAGGCTCAATTGGGCCCAGAACTCGCATTTTGATCAAGCGTTCTGTGACCTTTGATTTCTATGAACGATGGCTGTTGCAGAATCGGAACTATTGCCCCAAGTTGTTGAGGGAGTTTGCGTTTCCTCAATTCCAAGGAGCAGCACGATGATGTATCTGGGAATTGACCAGCACGCACGCCAACTGACGATCTCGCTGCGAGACGAGAGTGGCGACGTGATTCAAGCGCGGCAGGTGTCGACGCAGCCCGAGAAGGTTCAAGCGTTGACTCGCGACTCTGACCAACCGAGCAATCATTCGTCTTGCCAAATTTAGGAAGACGCCAATACATAAAACGCCCAGTCGCTCCGCATATACAAGTGCCTGCCTTTGACACTGATTGCGAAGGATTTGAATGGAGCCGCAGCAAAAACTGCTGCGCCTTCAAATCTGAACGCGAATCTCGGCTTCGGTTCGCAATCGAATAGGAGCAAGCGCGGGATACTTATTGCGGATCTCGGCGTACAAATCGCCATCGAATTGGTCGGCGCGCAGGGTCACGATCACTGCGTAATCGAAGCGGTCAGTGGCTCCGTGTCGACCGATCGCATGCACGGTCATAAACGGATCGAAAAAGTTCTTCGCAAACTTTGAGACCGTTCGCCGCACCACTGGTTCCCATTTGCAGTCGAGCGCTCGAAGTGTCTCTTCATCTTTGTATTTGTTCCCGGACTCCGAAACCGGAAACGATGACTGTTTCCAATTCTGGGCGATCAGTCTTTTGATGGCGGTGGCATCGTTATCCAGATGGAACTGCTTCGGCTTGCCCCCCGCAGCTCTATCGGGCGTGAACGTATACCTTCGGCTGTGGGGATAAAGCGTCTCTTCCAGGCAGCAAGTCGTGTAGTCACTCGGATGATTTAGATCCACGGGCGGAAGCGCCGCGATCGTCCAGGTGACTTGGACTTTGCCCGGAATTACTTTTCCTGTTGGCCAAGGGATCGGCAAACTCACAATCTTCTCTGGCAAAATGCCGCCTTGAAACACAACAGTAATGCTGCGTTCATCGCAAAAAAGTATGTCATCAATGCTCTGTGGGACGCACCCGTGCCCAAACAGATTGTCTGGTACGGCGTTTGGATGCTTTGCGGTGTGGATCATCAATGCGCGGGCAAGCAATGCCGAACTACGTTCAAAACACTGGCTTGCCTGTGCGCCGAGACGAGTGGCAACTGGTGTTGCAAAGCTCGTCCCCCATTGCAGGATTTTCTTCCCTGGCAACGTCGAAACGAGGTGCATCGGATAGTTTTCGCATCCACCGAACGCCACAACATCTGGTTTTAGCTTTCCACACTCTCTCCCTGGGCCTCGGCAAGAATACGGCGCATGAATCACTTCATCGCCTGATTTGGTAAACGCGCCGACGCCGATGCCATGTACCAGATCTGACGGCGCTTGAATACGATTTAGATCAGGCACGATTCCGTCATTTCCCACGGCGACAAAGAAAGCCACCTTATGGGTGTGTGCGAGCGAGTCGAGCACGTAAGTAAATCTTGACACGGGGTCATCGACAATCGGACCGCGTGGCCCAAAACTCAAATTGAACACCCGAATATCATTCCGTGCGGGCACAGCCCGTTCGATGACATCGATCGATTCATACAAATCCCAGTCCTTTGGGTCTGATGTCGGGAGGGCTCGGATGCTAACAACATAAACCGGAGGCGTTGGAACCCGGTCGGATGCCTTCTGACCGTTGAGGGCTCCGTGCAGCAGGGTGCCCGCAACCGCCGTCCCATGCGCCACGCATCTCGAGTGGGGCGGTGTCTTGATGGCAAGCCCCAAATCCTCTTCCACATGGTCACGAAGCAACGGCACGGTCGGATCAACTCCGCCATCAAACATTCCGATCTTGATTGTCGAACGAGTTGACGATGTTGGAGGTTTGGGAGCGTCGGCACTTGGAGCGCTGCGAAGGTCCGTTAGATCACCGAAACTGAGAGGATGCGCTGCCCGCAACGGATTGGCTCCAGCCAACGTGTTCAGAGACGAACGTGTTAATCGACATGAGATAAATGTTGGCCCACCGGGATACTCGCGAATGCTGCTCTTAGCGTTATCAACTCCAGCTTCCTCAAAAAGCTCGAACAGAAACTGACGCTGTCTCTGTATCGTTGTACGGGTTGAATGCAAAACTAGCTCCACACGCCCTTCGCGCCATTCTTTGGTAAAGCCGACGATCTGCTCGCTTCTTTCCAACGTATCGAATCGCTCGATTCTGCGAATTTCATCTTGAAATGATTTGCTCAACTGGGTGGTCGGGCGATCTAGCTGCCTGAGGAATCCCTCGAAGCCCTGGGGAGTGCTTTGGACAAATACCAGCCGTGCACTTACATCCTCAATGTTCTTTGCCCGCTTCTTTTCAATCCGCTCGGTCTGAGCTACTTGATCCGCACTAGTGCGGTAGCTTCTTGAACCAACATTGCGTAGTGCAGGAACCTCTTGGAAGAGCGTGACTGGCGCATACGATTTGGCAGTGGAATCTGGATGGAGCCGAAGACAGAAGACTGCTTCTTCAGGCATTTTTTTCTTTGCGGACAGCGAGCCGAATTCACTCAGGGCGATACCGACTCCCTTTTTCACCAAAGTGCGCGCTTCATCGTACGTTCGTGGCGGTTCCGGCGAACGGCCAAAGATTGGCTTTTTGATCGACTGAATGTATTGCTCGCCATTGCCAAGAATTAGTCGCCGTTGTGAATCAGCCATCGCTTGTCCTCTTCATCAAATGATGCTGTACCGTGGACACACTCTTACCAAAAAGGTCTGCTAGTTCGCGAACTGTAAATGACTTCTCGCCACTTCCTTTAATCGAACGTAGCAACGCCCCCACATGTTTGCGGTCCAGCAGATCGCCGTAGCGAGCTTGCAATTCAATAAAGAGGCATTTTGTAAGCGTCGCATCTCCAGTTAGATGACGGCGGACGGCCGAGTGCATCAAGCTCTCCACGTCGCAAGCGCTGACGCGATCAAGACCCTTCGCGCACGCTTCTAGCACCTTGGCTGGCAGTGCCTGGCTAAAACGGCCTCCTGCACGTTCTAGAATTGCGCGTCGCTCCTGCTCGCCTGGAAGCGGCAGCTCAAATCCCAAGTCAAATCTACGACGAATCGCCGGATCAAGCAGATCTGGGTGATTCGTCGCAGCAATCAAAACCGACTGTAAGGGCCAATCTTCAAGCTCCTTGAGCAGCACATTGACTATTCGTTTGAGTTCACCAAGCTCGGTCGAATCGTCCCGGCGTTTCGCGATGGCGTCGAATTCATCTAGCAACAGCACGCATGGACGCCCCCGCGCATAGTCCAAGACCCGTCGCAAGTTAAAGCCGGTCTTTCCTAGGAAGCTGGAAATTGAGGTTGCGAGATCTAGCGAAAGCAGTGGCAACTTCAGCTCATGGGCAATCCAACGAGCAAGCATAGTCTTGCCTGTTCCCGGTGGGCCAACGAGCAGGACTGACCGTGGAGGCATGAAACCTTCTTGCAGAAGGCACGCACTCTCACTTCGCTCCTGAAGAAGCTGTTGCACGCGAGTTTGAATGGACTCCGGCAGAATTGGAGCGACTGCGTCTTCGAGCTGTTCCATGCGAACCAACGACAGGCCCTCTTCAGCATCCGAAGGCGGCGGACCCGTATCCTTCCACCTAAGCCCATCGGGATTTACCGAGTGCTGCGACAGCAATGAGCCAAGCTCGTCGCTCACGTCGGGGAACTCCCTCTTCAGCGAGCGAATCACTTTAAGCAACAACAGCTCTAATCGCTGCCGGTCGCCGGATAAGCCCGCTTCAGCGATTTTAGATACCCAGGGCTTCCATGCTTCTGTTCGACTCACAAGAGTTTCTCCTCAATAATCGAACAGAAAGATCAGCCTGAAATCAGGACAAAACACGACTTGCGTTCGATTTTGATCCGTACTCTGGCAATAATCGAACACACCCTCAAGATCTATTCAACTCCTTCTTCGCTTGCCAATGGAACGCTGATCACTATCGCTTAGCCCGCAGTATCGCCTTCTTCGACCAGTGTGGCGGGGGGCTCACATTCCGATAGGACCGTGCTGCGTCGCCCCAACCCACGTGCTGGCGGCAGGTGCAGACCTCGATGCGATCGCGCGGGGGTGCAACACACGCGAATCGCGTCTTGCTTGGGTCAAATTGAAACGTCGAGTGGGGAACAGTGAATGTCCCTGTCAGCCACCCTTCAGCATAGCCAGCTCCGAGTGCTCCGGCAGCCGTTGTCAGATAGCCCACCGTATGCAGCTGACGCGTCTGTTGTCTCCAATACTGATCAGGATCATCACCTCGTGCTGCGGCCTGCTCTGCGTCAAGCTGCCGAAGCCGTCGCTCCTGATCGGACATGAGCTCGATCGACATTTCAGCAGAGTTCACCCGGTTGCTACAGAATGCACAGGGAAGGTCCGCACTGAAGACTGTGAAATCTACGACTTGCTCAGACACCTTTCCGGCACTTCCAGCCATTCGCACACCGATGTCAATCGCTGGCAATAGGAAGTGCTGGGCGAAGTCACTTTCAGCAACCCTTGCATGCTGTGTGTCCACGCAACCGAGCAGTAGGTCGCAGCGGACGAGCTCGTCGATCACGTTCTCGTGCAGAATATTCCCAGCAAATATTGTCACACGCGCGGCCGGGTTGATCTCTAGAATCATCTCCCGCATCAAGTCGACTTTGAGCGGATAATAGGGGCCTTGGACATGCTCGAATCTTGAACCATGTACCCGTTCCAGGTTTGACGGACTAAGGCGTTCGGGATCGACAAGCACGAATTCGCCGACTTGAGCACGAGCGAGCACTTCAATCGCTGGCGACCCTGTCCCACTACAGCCAATAACTCCGACCACTGATGATTGGAGGCGTCGCAGAGATCTGCTTCCCATCAGCGATGCGAGACGCTCAGCGGTGGCTTCGTTCGGGAGCACCACTGGATCGACCAGACTTGGTGAAAAGTCGAGAATTTCACTCCGCTCACGATCAATTCTCGCACCAACAGTGATAAGTTCGGACGCTGGTAGCCAATGACCTCGGTCATACACTCGACCTGAGAACGTAAACCCTTTCTCCTTGCTGCGCTGAAAGATCAAGCTGCAATATGGCGCTCCACCAGTGAAGCTACTGAATTCCCTGCTGAAGTAACGATCCATGTCGTCATCTAGCGCGCTCGGCCAAGTGCCATAATTTGCAGGATGTGAATGAATGACGCCGATTCCAAGTCCTGGCACGTCGCGAGCAGCCTGAAATGCTCGCCGGGTGTATTGTTCACGAAATGTAGTAAGGCCCGTTTGCCGGTCCAAATCTCCGGCTTCAGGCCACAAGCCGTCGATATAAAAGATGGCGACGCCCCACTGCGTGCGCCGCCACCCAAAACGAAAGAAGCTCCCCCATTCGCGATATGGATATCGCTGAAATAGGTGCTTTTCCATCCGCTCGCGATCGCCACTACGAATGCGGACGACCGATTGACTGCCATCGGCAGTCATGGGGATGGCGTCTATTTCTGGTTGCTGAGCCATGAAATCAGCTCTCCAAGATAGGTGTGAAAACCGTGGATTGTGGGATTCCATGCCGGGGCGCCACCGCCGTTGTGGGGGTGGTAACTGACTTGGCGCCACTTGCACCCCAAAGCGACGATGCGGGGATCTTGTACCTCGCCCTTCACCCTACCCAGCAGCGGCGAATCCTCCGGCAGGTACGCCAGATCAATTGCTTGGCCTGGATACCCGCCAGGAATAGGCACCAAAACATCAGTCGTAGAAACGTCGCTACCACGACGGGCACGGAGCCCGTGGTAGACGACCGCATTCACCGGTTCCTCAACGAACGTAACGAGTTGACCGCCACTGCGAAGGATAGACAGCTCGCGGTCAATGCGAGACTGCTCATACCCGCCGGTGACTTCCTTGCGAACAACCTCAAACGATTCACACCCTTTAATGTGTATTACTTCAGCCAGCGAAACCTCACGATTGTTTTCTGAGAGAAACACCACCCGAGTTTCTGATGGCCTATCTGGATATGCCAAGGTTGCAATTTCCAACCCTGTCATGCTCGACTTCACGCCGTCATGCTCTGTGAAGAAACGGGCATTGACCGTAATCTTCAGGCGAGTCTCGACGTGACGAGAGTAGAAGACTGGTCCGTCCACAAACTTGATGACGGCATCGAGTGGGACGTTCTCGTCGTGTGGCCCTTCGGTGTCCCGCACCAGTTGAACGTGAAGCGCCAGACCAAACAGATCTCGCAACATCTTTCCAGTCTGTTCTGCCCGCGTCGTTATTTCCGCGCGGTCGTCCACTATAAACGCCAACTTTGCTGCATCGTGGCATGGACCGTTCATCTGCGCCTCACACCGCTTCAGCCGGTAGAAGACGTTCCCTTTCGCTAGATCAACCTGCTCGTCGTCCCGAAGCACGACATCGTTTGGCGAGTTATGGTCACGCACCAGGACAAAGTCATCTGAAATAGATGCCTGAGCCTTGATCAGCGAAACCGTTACCCAACGATCAGGCATGGAAACGACCACATCGTCCACGACTACGCCCCATTTTGCCGCGGGCTCACAGCCCGTACGGCACGAATCCTTCTGCGTGGCTTGCATAATGCAGCACTCCATAGTTTGAGTCCGAGCAGTGGCCCGCGAGCACAGTACTCACTGAGCCTCATGCTCTTGATGCTTAGAATACTAAGCTTGCTAAGTATGTCAAGCATCCACTTAGCAAAGTGCTTGCGATTCTTTGCAAAGGTGCTAAAACTCAACGACAAAAGACTTGGAGGTGAATCATGGCCCAGAAGAAATCCGCTTCATCCGGCCTCTCTGAATCGGTAGCCCCCGCAGATATTCAAACACTGGGTGACTACTTGGCGTCTATTCGGGGGATCCGGCGGATGACGCTCCGCGAAGTAGAAGATGCGACAGAAAAAGAGGTCTCAAACGCGTATCTATCCCAACTCGAAAAAAACAAGATTGTCCGTCCGTCACCGAACATCCTGCATGCCCTCGCTCGCGTGTATTCGATTCCCTACGACACGTTGATGGAGAAGGCGGGGTACATCTCCCCGACGAATTCGGTGCCGGATGCTTTGCGATCAGCCGGTGAGGTCCGCCACGGTCGGGCTGCGACGTTTACGGACGCGAATTTGACCCAGGAAGAAGAAGAGAGTTTGCTGGAGTATTTGGCGTTCCTGCGCACAAGGAGGGGTAAGGGTGGGAAGACCTGATGACTATTCGCTTTCAGACGCCAGTCGTAGTCTGATTCGGCAACATGCTGAAATAGCCCTGAAGAACGCAGATGCTTTTGGATGCTTTCCGACGCCAATTGCGGCCGTAATGGAAGCGGCCAATGTCGTCGTCTCGGAGCAACCGCTCATCGACGAAGGATTTCTTGCCAAGCTCCGTCGAAAATCACAGAAAGCGGGCAAAGACTTGCTGCGAGCGCTCGATAAGGTGCTCGGTGTGCTTCACGTTGCCGCACGGGTCATCTATCTCGACCAGACGTTGCATGTTGCAAAGCGGACCTTCCTCAAGCTGCATGAAACTGGCCATGCAGTGCTTCCCTGGCAGCGCGATATTTTTGTGGTCACAGAGGATTGCGAAAAAACGCTCGCACCCGAAGTCGCCGAACAGTTTGAACGAGAAGCAAGCGCTTTCGCTGCCGATGTTCTATTTCAACTTGATGCCTTCACCGACGAAGCACACCAGTGTGATTTCAACATCCTTGTTCCCGTGCGATTGAGTAAGCGGTTTGGCGCGTCGATATACATGTCAGTGCGACGCTACGTCACAACCCATCACCGCGCGTGCGCCGTGTTAGTACTTGAACCGCCGCTGGTGTGCGAACGGTTGGGATACGTCTCTCACTTTCGACGAGACGTTGCCTCCCCGGAGTTTCTCCGTCAATTCGGAACATTGAAATGGCCCGAGTCATTTAGCCCCGACGACCAGATTGGAGCGATCGTTCCAGTCGGTGGACGCAAGATGTCGCGGCCCAGAGAGATCATCCTCATTGACCGTAATGGAGCCCGTCGTCGGTGCTTGGCCGAAGCATTCACACAGAAACATCAGGTCTTTATCTTGATTCACACCGTTGCCACTCTCACGGGCAACGCGGTATTCGTGCCATGACGCGAACGAGTCCGCCTGGAACCAGGCAGCTACGAATTAGTGGCAAATGTGGAAAGAGCCTAGGGTGTAGGCATGGATGAGAAGTAGTCTGCGGAGCGTTTGGGATTAGTGCCCATGAGCCCACTTCATCTGATGCGTCGTCACGATTTGGTCGACCACCGAAGATCGATCGTGCATCCATCCCTCTGGCGATCACTAATCTTCCGTCAACGCTAAGAGGTGCTGAATCGACTGCGATAAGCTCCTTTGATATCCATGAAAGAGGGCGGTTGCGAAGACGGAACTGTTGCCCACGTTGGTGATGGAGTTTGCGTCTCAATTTCCGCGGTCCAGAGAAACACGATGATGTATCTGCGAGTCGAACAGCACGCACGCTGACGATCTCGCTGCGAGACGAGAGGGCGATGTGATTCAAACTCGGCAGGAGTCGCATCTATTCTTGCGGCACGTATTTGAGCAGAGTACGCTCGGAACTAGGTGATTTGGCCCCAGGATTCGAATAGACCCTAGGATCAAGATCATTCTATGTCAGACCGCGCAACATGAGACTTAAATCTGTTTCCATTCGCTCGTGCGACAGAGTGTCAGAAACAGATCCACTAGGAATCGAGCGTCTTCGAGTTGCTTGAACAGTTTTGTGCCTTGGCCGAGCCGGTGAGCAACTTGATTGCGGGTCACTCCGAGTAAATATAAGGCATGACTGAGGCGGCTGATAATTGTTTTCGTGTCGTCGCGAACTTCCTGAAGGATCGAGTCGAAATGCTTCTCGTAGTTTGCAATCGCGCGTTCTTGGGAAATGTCGTAACGCCCGTGTAAGGAGTTAATCTCGGAAGTCAGCTTTCCGTAAGCCGTGTTGTTGAAGCCTTGAAGCAAACACGCCAACAAGGTGTCCTGCTTTGCCGACGAAAGTTTTTTTGCTTCCACCTCGATCAGACGAGCAAGATCAGCGGCAAGCGTCCAGTAACCAAGACGGAGCGAGTTCGATCCATCCCATTCGGAATGCTCTGCGATACGCCTTAGTCGGATTCGCTCCGCAGAGACGATGACGTATGCCAATTTCGATTCGTCGCTCAAATTGCCGTAGTCGTCCAACGCACAAGCCTTGCCATAGGATTTACCCCAAAACTGCTGGTAGATTTCGATGGGGTACTCCTTGGCGTCAGCATCGACCGCATCCCAAAAGTTGCTTCCAAATAGATCGAACTTGTAGATATTGAACGTCATGTCGCCTGTCGTAAGCCGAGTTTCGTGTTGGGCTAGTTCGAAGTAGTGCATCGCGGCGTAGAAGTCCCACGATTGCAGGTAACTTCGCGCAACATCAAATGCCAATGCGCCCTTGTGAACCTCGCATCCATTTCGTTTCTCGTACTCAAGAACCGCGCCGTATCCTTGTCGAAAAACGGTCGCCGCTAGCCGGAAATCGCCCTGTTGTATGGCTCTATTGATTGCATCGCTGAGCGGCCTCAGCAGCCGATTGTCAGTCGCCTGATCGCGACTATCTAAAGAGCGATCCCATAATGCGTTTACTGTTGCGTCTTCCGTCGCCACCTGTATCGCGTGGCGTGCGAGTTCAAGTTGCCTCCAAAGGTCGGTCATTGTAGGGGGTGGGAACTGTGCGATATGTTGCCGGAGGGTCGTTACCTCAGAACTAAGAATCTGCTCGATGGCGAGCGACCAATGCTGTTTGTCCCTTCCCTCTGGACGACCTTCTCGCTCCCAAATGGCGTATGCAGCAGCAGCAATCTGGTCTTCCGGCAATCCGTGAATCGGACAGTTGATGACTGAGTTATTCATTTTGCTCCGCGTTGATTCTCGCAAGATGTGTGGGTGTGGTCGCTCGTAACTTGACCTGCCCGGAAAGCGTTCTTGATGCAATCGACGAACTTTGGTTTCTATGAAAGAGGGCTGTTGCTAAGAACGGATTGTTGCTTCAAAAGCGGGAGGGAGTTTGCGTCTCCTCAGTCTATAAGGCGCCGCACGATGGTATATCTGGGAATCAGCCAGCATGCACGCCAGTTGACAATGTCGCTACGAGACGAGAGCGGCAATGTGATTCATGCGGCAGGTGTCGACGCAGCCTGAGAAGGTGCGAGCCTTCTTGGTCGCGTTGACCCGAGACTTCGACTCGCGCCGAGCTCCACAGTCTTTCGTCGCACCATGATCAGGCCCCTGTGCACAGACACTCATTCGTTGCCCGTGCACAAACGCCGAAATCTGACTCTTATTCGCGAACGACCCGAGCGAAGCATTAGTCGGACTCGTTGCGGTCGCCGCTAGGCGAGTCGTCGTACGCGATACGCTCCCACTCTGAGCTTGAATCTCCCCACTTCGTGAGCTGCCCAATCAAGCGAACAGGCACTCTTCCTTTGAGTTCCACCACAGCTAGTACGTTCACGCGCCCCCACAGTCCGAGATGCGGCTGAAGATCAAGCCATGCGAAAACGCGGCGTTTGCCTTTTGAGTGAGTAAACCGGACGTGGGTGGTGGACTTCAGCTGGCCATTTGCCTGCTTCTTGAGCCAAGGAATGAATAGTTCTCCATCAAAAGTCTGGATGTCTCCCTGCAAGAGCTTGCGAATATCAACGAACTCACCCGATTTCGCGACCAATGTGGCAGCGAACGTCAGGCCAGTTTGGCGACACACACGGACATCCGATTTGCGAAGATGGCCGTCGTTCCCATGGCAGAAGGCGGCTTCGTTTGGACAAAGGATCTCGTTGTTGCGGAAATCTTTTCGAGCTTTAGCGGGGAGTAGCCATCGTTTCGAAACCACACTTTGAACAAGTTTCGCTCGCAAACATCGCTGCCTCGTGACAGCACACGTCTCCAAGAGAGACGGAGCGACGTGCTGACGAGTCAACTCGCACATTTCAAATTCGTTCTCCAATCCTCGTTTGTCAGAGACCGCGCAGAAATAGAATTCGTGTTCGAGGGCGACAGCTTTAGAAAGCTCGCTTCTGACCAAAAGCCGTTTGTCGACCAACAGTCCCGAGGCATCGCTTCGCGCTGCTTCATGAGGCAGCAAGATTGCTCCCGTGTGTTCGCACGTCACCATTTCGCTTGGAAGTGCGATGTGGCCTGAGCAGGACGACTCGACGAGCAAATCCGTGTCGATCCACTTTCGCGAGATTGCTGATTGACTGACTTCGTCTCGTAACAGTCGGCGCCCTGATTCGGCGCACGTCACAAACTCAGGCTTGGCTCCACAGCGCCCCGTTTTTTCCGACTCGACGAGGTCCGACTTTGCCGTTCGCTTGCCGGAGAAGTCCGACACTCCGACTTCATCGCACAGCAAGACGCGATGAGTGAATTCACACTCAACTCCTTCAGAAAGATCACCCAGGCGAGCGGAGATCGAAGATCGACAAACGCGATCGCGGCGAAGCCATCGTTTCGATACATCGCTCGCTACGAGGTCGCTTGGTAAGACAAGGTCACCGGAGAATTCACAGCGTTGGCATTCAGCACGTAACGCGACCTTGTCACTCACGGGTGATTCGTAGGCATGTCGTTTGTCGAACCGTTTACCGCTGACGTCCGAGGTGACCAACTCATCTGATAGCAGCAACATGCCCGACACTTCGCAGTTTCCAGCTTCTGATTGATGGCCTAAGCGATGTGAGACTTCACTGCGTACGGCTTGATCATGCCGGAAGTATTTACCAGAGACGTCGCTTTGGACCAGCTCATCATTCAAGACGTTGGTGTGCGTGAACTCACACGTTGCAATTTCCTCGGGCAATCCATGTCGACCACTGATCGGCGAACTGACAACCAATGCCACATCAACATCATAGTCGCTCACATCGGACGTGAGCACTTCATCTATCAACAATGTCTTGTTCGATGCGGCGCATGTTGTTGCTTCCGTGAGATGCGCGACGCGTCCTGACTTCTCACTCTGAATTGCCTCATCACGTCGAAATTTCTTGCCCGAGACATCACTCGTTTGAAGCTCGTCATTCAATACTGTTGCTCCGGTAACCTCGCACTCGGAGCATTCTTCTGGTAAGCCGATTCGACCATTCAGTTCGGATCGTATAGCGAGCGACCTGTCGACCATGCGTCCGCTGATGTCTGACACGACGAGTTCGTCGATCAGCAGCGTTTTCCCTGACACTTCGCAACGATCCGATTCGGACTGATGGCCGAGTCGGTGTGAGAGCTCACTGCGTGTGGCTTGATCCCGTCGGAAGTGCTTGCCTGAAACCTCGCTTTGGAGCAGTTCGTCATTCAAGACTTTAGTGTTCGTGAAGTCACATATCGCAGTTTCCTCGGGCAAGCCACCTCGACCGCTGATCGGCGAATTCATTGCCAGCGACACATCAACATCGAGACCGCTGACATCGGACCTGACTAACTCATCTATCAATAACGTCTTGTTCGACGCGGCGCACGTTCTTGCTTCCGACCGATGCGCGATGCGACCTGATTTGTGACTGCGAATAGCTTCGTCGCGACGGAACTTTCTCGCCGAGACATCACTTTGCTGAAGCTCGTCGCTCAGCACCGTGGCACCGGTTACTTCGCAGGCAGCGCCCTCGTCCGGCAAGCCAATTCGCTCACTCAATGCAGACCGCACCGCAAGCGACTTGCATACAGACCTGCCGCTGACATCCGACTCTTCAAGCTCATCGATCAGTGCTGTCCGACTTGATGCCTCGCAAAACCCCGCTTCGGATTGGTGACCTGCTCGGTGTGAGAGTTCACTGCGTGTCACTTGATCCCGCCGGAAGTACTTACCTGAAACGTCGCTTTGGATGAGTTCATCGTTTAGAACGCTGGTGCCAGTGAAGTCGCAACTGGCGACTTCACTTGGAAGACCCTGGCGCCCGCTAATGGGAGAACTGACGGTCAACGCGACGTCAACATGGCGACCACTGACATCGGATTTGAGCAACTCATCTATCAACAACGTCTTGCCCGATGCCGCACAAGTCCCAACTTCAGAGCGATGAGCGACACGTCCTGATTTCTGACTACGACTTTCCTCATCGCTCCGGAACTTCTTCCCGGTGACTGCGCTCGTTCGAAGTTCGTCACTTAAAACCATTGCGCCGGTGATCTCGCAGGCCGAACACTCTTCCGGCAAGCCAATCCGACCACTCGTGGGAGATCGTACCGCCAGCGACCGATCTACTTTGCGACCGCTCACGTCGGAATCGTCGAGTTCATCAGTTAATAGAGTCTTGCCGGTCACCTCACAGCGATCAGATTCAGAGTTATGACCCACGCGGTGTGAGACTTCACTGCACATCGCTTGATCGTGCCGGAAGTACTTACCTGAGACCTCACTTTGGAGCAGTTCGTCGTTTAAGACGCTGGTATGAGTGAAGTCGCAAGTCGCGACTTCACTCGGGAGCCCATGACGTCCACTAATTGGCGAAGTCACTGCCAGAACCACGTCAACATCGCGACCGCTGACATCGGATTTGAATAACTCATCTATCAACAGCGTCTTGCCAGAAACGGCACATGTTCCGCTTTCAGAACGATGTGCGACACGGCCTGATTTCTGGCTATGAACCGATTCGTCATGACGGAACTTCTTCCCGGTGACGGCGCTTGTCCGAAGCTCGTCGCTTAGCACCATTGCACCGGTGAGCTCACACGCGGAACATTCTTCGGGTAATCCAATCCGACCGCTCGTCGGAGACCGTACAGCAAGTGATCGATTCACTTTGCGACCGCTCACATCTGACTCTTCGAGTTCGTCGGAGAGCAATGTCTTCCCAGACACTTCGCAGCGGCCAACTTCGGACTGATGACCAACGCGGTCCGAAACTTCACTATGTAGGGCTTGGTCCTGTCGGAAGTACTTTCCAGAGAGGTCGCTTGGAAGCAGCTCGTCATTCAAGACATCGGTGCCGGTAAATTCGCAAGTGGCGACTTCATCAGGCAAGCCATGACGTCCGCTGATTGGAGACTTCACTGCCAACGATACATCGACTTGGCGACCACTGACGTCGGATTTGAGTAGCTCATCGACCAACAGTATTTGGCCTGATGCCGCACACGTGCCGCTCTCAGAATGATGACCAATACGGCCTGATTTCTGGCTGAGAGTCGATTCATCACGACGGAATTTCTTTCCCGTAACATCGCTAGCTAGCAGCTCGTCGCTTATCACTGTTGCGCCCGTGACTTCGCACATCGAGCATTCTTCCGGCAGTGCAATTCGTCCGCTCACGGCAGACGTGCGAGCGAGACGGTTCGTGAACTTCCTTCCTGAAACGCTCGATGTTGCCACTTCATCGGGCAGCAAGCGATCGCCGGTGACCTCGCAATCCATCAAGTACTGGGGCAGGGCCAGTTTTCCCGACGTAGAACTCTGTAAGAGTGACGAATCAACGAGTTGTCCGGACGCCGCGCAGTGGGCGAGTTCGTCCCGCAGCAATCGCAGTCCCGTTTCGTTGCAAACTCCAAACTCTCCAGGACCACCCACTCGATGTGGAGGCCGCGAAGAGCGTTCAACCAAATCGCGGCGGATACGTTTGCCGCTCAAATCGCTGGGAACGACTTCTTCGGCCAGTACCGTCGCCTGCGAAAATTCGCAGATCACGAACTCGGACGCATGTCCCTGGCGGTTCGATAGGATGGACGTTGCGTTCTGATCTTGTCGGTATCGCCGACCACTGATGTCGCTGACTCGGACTTCATCCACCAACAGACGCGTGTTAGTGAATTCACAAGCCACACTCTCTTCAGCAAGGCCGCGACGTCCACTGAGTTCGGATATCACGAACCGACTCGCTACCGCGCGAATTCCAGACACGTCGGAAATCAAGAATTCATCCTGCAGCGCGGTACGTCCGGTAACAGGGCACACCGTCACGAACTCGGCTAATGCCTTACGTCCCGACTCGTCGGACTTTTGAAGTAAATGCCGCAAGACCGATTTCAGTGAGATGACGCACTGCTCTAAAAACTCAGTGGGCACTAAGCGTTGAGTGACATCACAAACAGACCAATTCTGTGGCTCGTCCAGCACTTGCTCTGTGATCGGGCAGATTTCTAATTCGACGTAGTAGTCACTGTGACCATCAAAATTTACCCGGACGCGGGCGCGAACCGTCTCGTAGTGAATTCCTTGAAGCGATGTCGGTTGAACATGGATCTTCGGCCGAAAGTCGTTCGTGGCTTTCTGGATGCGAGCTGCATCTCCTTCGGTCGTCTGTAACTCCTCAATCAAACGCTCGGTGTAGAAGTTGCAGAAGGAGCGGACATCCTCATCCTGCCGACAGATTTCTTCAGCCTGACGATCAAAGTCTGTGAAGACACTCGGTGGGGAGGCTTCGTAGTTCTGCAACTTCGCGGTGGAATTCAACGCTTGGGGGAAGACTGTGTTATGGCCTTCAGGGATTTGGTTCAGGTTGATGAGTTTTTCATAGCTATCGACTCCTGTGCTCGCGGTGGCTTTCAAGCGACATCGGCCTTGGAAGACAGGACTGCGTTTAAGAATCTGAACCTCGCCCATCTCGACACGCTCGATATGAGCCTCCAACCAACTTAGCGCGATGTCGGGCGTCTTGGATGTCGTCAGTGTTGTGACGTTCCCGATTGAGACGGCCGCTCGATCAACCCATCGCTGAACCATCTTCTCAAAGTGTGGACGGCCGGGCAGACAGAGTCGCAATAGCTTTCCGTTGAAGACTCCAGCCTGGCTTTGCAGGCGATAGTAGTTCTCCTCAAACGTGATGTACTCAGTCGATTGGCGCGGTTTCTCGGCTCGCAAGCAGCCTGCGGGATCGTCCTGAAGTGTGAAGCCATCACCTCGATAGGCATCAAGTGCAAATGAACTGTGATCGCGGCTTGGTGGCTGCCGAGTCACCTTTGGGACGGCAGGGCCGCGAGTGTGCTCGGCATCTAACCTTCCGAGAACCTTATCCAGCTCCCGACGCTGTTCCTCAAACAGAGTTTTGGCGCGGGCCATACTCTCCGTTTTAAGGGCCAAATCAGCTGAGACATCTTTACCTTGCAGCGACTTAACGACGAGCCGACGGAGGTTACTTTCAAACGAGGACTCAGCCCCGTCGTTGTCGTCTGCTCCCAGGACGATTTCGATGTCTCCAACTGATTCGACAATCGTCTGCAACTTTTCCAGTAGACGCTGCACGACACGCTCTTCTGGACTGTCGATGACGGCCATGTTCCAGATGACGACGCTGCCGTGCGCAGATGCCAAACGCTGCACACGGCCGATTCGTTGCTCAACGATCATCGGATTCCAGGGCAGGTCATAGTTCACGACGACATTACCCGCCTGGAGGTTGAGACCTTCGGATCCAGCGTCGGTTGAGACAATGACATTGATGGCGGGTGGCTGCTGAGTGAATTGCTTGACGGTCGCAATATTGAGATCGGGTTGTCCGCCCTGAATCGTGCCGAAGGAAATCCCACTCTGCGTCAACGCACGGCAAATCATCGCCTGTGTTTCGATACGAATCGTGAAAATCACAATTCGCCATTCGGTAGGTCGCTGTGCTCGTATCTCGTCAATCAACGCCAGCAACTCTTGCATCTTGGACGGCAAGCCAGACTGTCCGACAAGAGTCTCGACGAGTTCCTTCAGTCCGTGCCATTTTGGATCTCGCTGCGCCATGTTTTTTAGCTGCTCAACCAACGCTTGCGGGCTACTCATCATGGCTTGGAACACAGATGACTGCTGCAAGCCATTGAGGTTGTAAATGTGCTCGGCGACGGTGGCTTGAAGATCAAGATCCAGTCGGCTGGGAACGACTCGGCGAAGTTGGACCACGCGCTGTGGAAACAGCAACCTGACATCATTCCTCCGCGTCCGCACCAAGTATTGCGAAAGGATATGACGGAACGAGTCCTTCATATCCGGGTGCAGACGGCGTGCGCCTTTGCTGGCATCGGCAATGTAGAACCGGGAGAATTCTTGTGGTGAGCCAAATGGGTTCGGCCTGCCGCGCGCCGCAGTAAGGCAATCGACGAGGCTGTAAAGATCCCACAGGCGATTCTGAATCGGTGTGGCTGTCAGCATCAGCACGAATTGAAAGCGGCCTTCAGCGAGAGATTTGCGGACCTCAGTCGCCATTTTCGGGGCATTCTTGGTGCCATGCAGATTCCTCAACTTATGGGCTTCATCAAGGATCAGCATGTCGAACTGACCCGCCTGAATGTTGGACAGCCGAGGCTGAATCGAGTGATAGGTCGTGACCACGACAGAGCATTCTGACTTCAGCTCTCGGTCAAGTTCGTTTCCACGTGCGAAGCGAGCGAAGATGTGAAACTTGGCTTCCAACTCTTCAACCCATTGGGGCCCCAAGATGCTGGGGCAAACTACCAGAGCTCGACGGACCCGATTGCGGACCATCAACTCACTCAGGATGAGCCCGGCGCTGATCGTCTTGCCTAGACCTACATCGTCGGCAAGTAGGGTCACCGGCAGACGTCGACAGTACGTGATGAGGTTGCGAATTTGATGCTCGAAAGGTTCGAGTCGGCCCTGCCAATTGGGTTTCGACTTAATGTCGTCTTGGCTGGCGATGATGATCGGATCCGCCAAGCTCCATTCGACCGCCGCTTCGTGCAGCTCAAACTCTTCCATTGAGCGAGCAGCGGGCAATTCCGGGCTGTTCAAAAATAGCTCTGGCACGAACAACTGTGGCTCAGAAGACATCGTTCAGTCTCAAGATGGAATTCTCAGATCGCTCCATCAACGTCACGAGCCTGAATGTCATCGACTTATTGGCCCCGCTTGGCAGCGATCCAATGCCGCACAAGACTTGGCAGAGTGTATAGGTCAGTTCGTGTGTGGCTACCGTTCACGCACATGAAACGCAGGAACGCAGGTGATATGGGGAGCCTCAAACTCGTTCTGAGCTTCTTCGTTCGGGCTCATATCTGCCATGCGATGCCATGTTCACGATACTAAGTAGCTCACTGGCCGAAATCATTGGGCGATGTAGGTCGCCGGAAACATGACTGCCCTCAAGAGATAGTCCAGGCCAACTTGTTCGCGAAGACGAAGGCGCAGCATGTTGGTGATCAGGGCTGGTGGTAGACACTCCGAGAACTTCACAGCTTGAATGGCTTTGCTGTCCACCAACGGCAGTAATTCCTGTCTTGGCGTCTCTGGGAGGCTACGGACCGCCTGATCGATCACCTGTGGTGTAAGGTGTCCTTCAAATGTGAGGCTGAAGCTGTCACATGTGACTTGGCTTTGAGTTCTTTGAGAGAGGGCAGGTAAGACGCTGACATTGGCTCCATATCCGGCGAAAGTCCACCACTCCGATTCGCCATCTTCGTTGATAAGAACCACCGGGAGATGGGCATCCAGCCAATGAAAGTTGCTTCGCAATTCGGTCAATTTATCGCTCGCCCGCTGTGACCAACGTGGGCTTTGCTCGGACGTTGTCAACACGCCCCGCATGGCCTGGCACAAGTCAAATTTCAGTTCAGGGCCTGTGCCCTTCCAGCGGCTACGACCGACCGTTTCGCTGACCTCAACATAGGCCAGCTTACGAGCCCAATCGACGTGGGTGACACGCCAAGGGCGACCACCCAGCAACAACACTCGCGGACCTTCTTGCTTACCCAGGAACGTGAGTTCGTCCACAAACCCCAGCTCTTGCCGACCATGCAAAACTGTGAAGAGCGGTGGTGACAAGAAGACCGACATCAGCTCTAAAAAATGCTTGCGACCAAATTCGGCCTCGCCTTCCCGTCCGATCCCAAGAATGTCCGCTTCGCTCCAGAGAATCTCACTCTCCAACATCCAATCAACCATCGCTGTGATGTTCTCAGTTGGCATGAGCCGAAACGCGGGGACTCGCTGAATCCACTCCATCCATGTGCTTCGCCCAACTCCAGACTGCTGGAGTATCAGAGCCATTAATTGCTGAGCCAACACGTGATAGGGCTCTGGCGGTGGCACAACGGGTTCGACAAAACCGCTCGCCCAAAGTTCGATCAGTCCAGCGGCTTGCAGCGTTGATTGTTCGGTCGTGGCGAGAAAGAGGCAGTTACGAATCGTCCCTGCTCGACGGCCAGTACGTCCCATGCGTTGCAACAAACTCGACACGGTCGGAGGGCTGTCGATTTGAATGACACGATCAAGATCACCGACGTCGATTCCTAGTTCCAAAACGCTGGTAGCAACGATCACGCAGTCGTCTCGATTGGCAAACGCGTCTTCGGCCTGGTGGCGTTGTTCCTGACTCAATGAACTGTGCGTGACGAACGCCGTGATGCCGAGTTGTCGAAGCTGCAATCCAAGTTGCTCGGCACGAGCACGACTGTCGATGAAGACGAGGCGTTTCTCACCACGATTCAGCCGCGAAATCACCACGGCGGCATTGTTGAGTGATCCGACAAAATCGAGCTTCACGTCCGCAGCATTCGCAATGTGGCTAGTCGCAGACGCCAATGTCAGCGCACCTCGATCTTCATTGATTGGATTCGGCAACCCATCAATTCCTGACGGTTGTGGCTCAATGATCGCTGACTCAATACGTGGCATCTCCGGTGGGCGGAGTACATGTCGCGGACCCACGCAACCTCCGGCGAGCCAGTCGACGAGTACATCGGGATTACCAACCGTCGCTGATAGACCGATGCGTTGAAGTTCGCGCCCAGCCAGCTTCGTGATGCGTTCCAGGACCGACAGCAGATGCCAGCCACGATCGTCGCCCGCAAAGGCATGAATCTCGTCGACAATGACCACTCGCAAGTTGCTGAAGAGCCGCAGCGAATCCACATTGGGCGAGACCAGCATCACTTCAAGCGACTCAGGCGTTGTCAGCAAGCAGTCGGGGGGCTCACGGAGGATCTGCTTGCGGCGACTGGTCTTCACGTCTCCATGCCACACGTCAGAACGACGTCCCAACAAGCGAGAATACCTCTGCAAGCGCAGATCAAGATTGTTGAGCAGGGCTTTGATCGGGCAGAGATACAGAACGCTAAGTCCAGTCCAACCTTCTGACAGCATCCGAGACACAACGGGAAAGAACGCCGCTTCCGTTTTTCCACCGGCGGTTGGGGCCAACACGATCAAGTGCTCACCCGCAAGCACCGGCGGAATGACGGCATCTTGAAATGGTCGCAAGTCACGCCAGCCAAGGCTGTTGACAATGTGATGTTGCAACGCGGGATGAAGGAGGTCGAAGTTCATGAAGAGCCGTTGTCTGTTGTCACAGGTCGAGTTCAATTTGGTCGACATCAGCAGCACCCATAGCCTGCCGTTCAACAGCCTTCAATTCGACGTCAGCAATCGTCAGGGCGTAGTCACGTCTGGGATCAAAATCCGCATGGACATCGACGCGATCCAGCACATCACCCACCAGCTTCTTTAAGAAGATGCGGGGCGCAACACCAACCTTACCACCGAGTTTACCTGCTACAGACTCGGCCAAGTTTCGAACGTAAGCGTCGTCGCAGTACCGGCGGACGCGATCGGAACTGGTGCTTTGATCGGCGAAGATGTCGCGCACTCGACAGCCGACGTCGCACAGGCGATCGAAGTCAAAGGCAGGCAGTCGGATCTGAACGGCGCGAGCGTTGTCGTAGCGATCATTCGTCTGAAAATCGACGTGCAACCGTTGAGCCAATGGCTCCAACCGCGAGATGCCTTGCGGGCCGTCATAGAATGCTGGCGTCCCCGTGATGAGCACGTACAGACCTGGAAATCGCCCTGAGTCGATTTCATCAATGAGCTGCCTGATCGCATTCAAACTCTTGTCGCGGACGTCACTGCGAACTCTTTGGATGGTTTCCACTTCATCTAACACCAACAGCAACCCAGCGTGCCCTGAGTCACGCAATACGGTGAGCACACCTTGCAGAAAACTCAGAGCTCCAAAGTGATCGATGTCGCCCTTTACTCCAGCGGCGCGCTTGGCGGCAGCGGCGACATTCGGTTGTCCGGCGAGCCAAGCGAGAATGCCTTCGGCGGTAGCTTGATCACCACTTGAAAGCGCTTCGCGATAACCCCGCAAGGCGGCGCTAAACATCGGCGCCGAGTTGCCAACTTTGGCCAGTCGTTGCTCCAGCAACGCATTGGTTCGATCGAGCAGCTTGGCCTCGTCGTTGGGGTCGATGGTGCCTTCCGCCAAAACGTCTTCTTCTAGGGTGTAGAACCAGCCATCAACGATATTCCGCCAAGCACCCTGAGCTGTATCAGCCGTTGAAAGTCGTTCCATCAGACGTCGATAAACAGTCTCCAGCCGATGCAGTGGCGTTTCCGTTTCCGAGACTTGGACTTCCGCCGTGGCGAAGCCCAACTTGCGAGCCCGATCGGCAAGCCAGCGAGCGAAGAATGTCTTGCCGCAACCGTACTCTCCGCGCACGGCCTTGAACTGACTGCCTCCACTGCTGACCTTCCGGAGTTCTTCTTCCAGGGCCGGTTCGAGATGTCCCAGTCCCACCGCAAACGCATCCAAGCTACTGCGAGGCACTGTGCCGCGACGCAACGCATCGATCACTTCTTGGCGACGTTGAGGGCTGAGAGACATCCGAGATTCCTACACCAGATCAAACTGAGTGAGTAACAGGTTGCGGTTGAGTTCGATGGTGTCCGACGCACTGTCGCGATTGAGTACCGTAAAGCCATCGACATTCAGAACTCGCTGTACGGCGGCAAGTAAGAAGGGCAGTCCGCTCAAACGGTAGTTCAGAGATCGTGCCAGCGCTGTAACGGTTATCTTTCCACCTCTCTCACTGATCGCAGCGAGCAAGCGAGCAAAGACCTCGTCGTCCGGCACTGAGCGACCACCGAGTTTCCTTTGCTCGGCGAATATGGCCGACGACAGCAATGCCTTGATCCAATCGGAATAGTCCTTTGACGGACTGACCACCGTTGGCACGCTCGGCACTGGGGCCACATCGTGTGGGTCAAACAACCGCCCCGCAGGCTTTTCTTTGGGCTTAGCAACGCGCAGTTGCGGCGCATCGACGTCCTGTGACGTAGTGGAAGGACTCAAAAGATCCCACCACACTGGCTGGTCAACCGGGGCTTCGGACCACCCCGTTGGTGGCAACTCCCTTGCAGACAAGACCGCTATGGGAATCACCATCTCCTGTGGTGAAATGCCACCGTGATACCCGTTTCTCTTCTGACTGTACCTCACACTTTCGGACCAAGGTGCGATATGCGTCTTCGCCTCTGGCAGCATGACCCGTGGGCCTGAGATACGTAGTTCACCAGGCCGCAATTCGGCGTGATCCAATCGCCAGCGCTCTCCGCCATCATTTTGCTCACCACTGGTGTTGCAGTCGAGAATGTGGCCGTGATCGCTGAGTAAGATCACTGTGCGTCCAGCAGAGCGAGCTTCATGAAGCAAGACGGGGAAGACTTTGATTTCGTCACGAGTCCACCGAGTGTCGAGTTGCTCCCCTTTCGCCAGATGGTCGTCAATCGCGTTGACTACGACGGCAACAACCTTGCGATGTTGCGAAGCGATTTCTTTGCGGATGTTGGCAGCCAAACTGGCATCATCTGCATTCTGAATATCTCCCTTATGAAACAGCACCGGGGGAGAACCGCTCCGACACGCCTTGAGTAATGCGGGGTGGCTTTCA
>JAKFWA010000029.1 GCA_021732995.1 Planctomycetaceae bacterium
CCCCTCTCCCCGAAGGGGCGAGGGGAGACAATCAATTGCCGCCTCACCAACTCCCGCTGACGGTGATTGTCTCTGTCGAGACTTGCGGCATCGGTGAGCCACTCGCCACCAAGATCGCGGATCAGCTCAAGGAGAAGTACGGCATTGAGCGTGAGCGGCTGGTTCTGTCTTCCACGCATACGCATTCGGCTCCGTGGCTGAAGGACTTTGGTCCGAACATCTTCCCGCCTCCGCTGCCTGAGGATCATGAGAAACATCTCGCTCAATACGAGACCGAGTTGATTCAAAAGGTGATCCAAGTTGTCGGAGATGCGATTGAAGCCCGACAGCCGGCGCGGCTCAGTTGGGCGCAGACGACGGCGAACCTCAACGTGAATCGGCGAGTGCTCAAAGACGGCAAGTGGACCGGCTTCGGCAATCAGGCCGATGGCCCGCGCGATCAACGTTTGCCGGTGATTGTCGCGACCGGCGCGGACAACAAGCCGTTCGCCATTTGGTCGAACTACCCGATGCATTGCACAGTTCACAACGGTAGCTTCCTGCAGATCAGCGGCGACTGGGCCGGCGCGGCGATGGAACAAATCGAAGCCGATCATCCGGGTGCAACCAGCCTGATCACGATTGGTTGTGGAGCTGATCAAGGTCCGCGCTTGAATGGTGGCTTGGCTGAAGCCCGAGTTCTGGGGCGAGAATTCGCGGATGCCGTGAAGTCGTTGCTCAGGACCGCCGAACGTAAACCGCTGGACTCGCAGGTGGACTGCAAGTTGATTCGCATCGAACTGCCGTTTACCGCCGTGCCGACGCGCGAACAGCTTGAGACCGCAGCGAAGAAGCCGGGAGTTGAAGGCTCCAACGCGAAGCATTTTCTCGCACGACTGGATGCGGGTGAAGCCGTGCCCAACACCATGACTTATCCCGTTGCCACGTGGACCTTCGGTGATGACCTGGCGATGGTGTTCCTCGGCGGTGAGGTTGTGGTGGACTATTCGCTGCGGTTGAATCGCGAGTTCGATGACTCGCGGCTGTGGATCACGGCTTACGCGAATGACATCCCGAGTTACATCGCTTCCAAGCGCGTCTTGCAGGAAGGTGGTTACGAAGCTGACTTCTCCATGTTGTATTACCGACGTCCGTCGCGACTGGCCCCGGAGGCCGAAGATCTCATTTGCGACACCGTGCAGAAGCTCTTGCCGCACGAGTTCTATTCCGCTGAGAAACAAGCGATGTTTCCGAAACCAAGATCTCCGGAAGAGTCGCTGGAGAACATCAAGGTTCGTCCCGGTCTGAAGGTGGAACTGGTCGCTGCGGAGCCGTTGATTCAAGATCCCGTCGCGTTCGATTGGGATACGCAGGGGCGGTTGTGGGTGGTCGAGATGAGCGACTATCCCAACGGCGTCATGAGCCCCGAAGCGAAGCCGCATCAGAATGATGAACTACGCGGTCAGCCCGGCGGGCGGATCAAAATACTCACCGATACTAATGGTGATGGCCGCTACGACGAAGCGAAGACTTTTATGGAGGGCATTGCGTTTCCGAGCGGCATTCAACTGTGGCGTGATGGAGTGCTGGTGACGGCCGCGCCTGAGATCTTCTTCGCCTCTGACCGCGATGGAGACGGTCGCGCCGAGTTCAAGCAGACGCTCTACAAGGGCTTCGTCGAAGGCAACCAGCAGCATCGAGTGAATGGGTTGCGATATGGTCTTGATAACTGGCTGTACGTGGGCAACGGAGACAGCGGCGGCGAGGTGGCGGTCGTCAACTCGCTGCTGCCGCAGTCTGAAACCAGCAAGACGTCTGCGCCGATTCGAGGTCGCGATTTGCGCATTCGACCTGATGAGGGACTGCTCGATGCGATTTCCGGGCAGACTCAGTTCGGCCGTGAGCGCAACGATTGGGGTGACTGGTTCGGCAACAACAACTCGCGCCCCATCTGGCACTATGCGCTGGAAGACCGTTACCTGCGTCGCAATCCGCATCTGGCGGTGCGTGACACACGCGTGGAGATCGCCGAAGTGCCCGGCGCGGCGCCGGTGTTTCCGCAGAGCAAGACCATGGCGCGGTTCAACGACTTCGATCGCGCGAACCGCTTCACGTCTGCTTGTTCAACGTCGATCTATCGCGATCGTTATCTGGGCGATGAGTTCTACGGCAATGCTTTCGTCTGCGAGCCGGTGCACAATCTGGTCTCGCGACTGGTGCTGACGTCCGACGGTGCGACGTTCAAGGCACGTCGCGCGGCGGATGAACAGAACTCGGAGTTTCTGGCGTCCTCAGACAACTGGTTCCGCCCCGTCATGGTGCGTACTGGTCCCGATGGTGCGGTGTGGATCGCCGATATGTATCGGGCGGTGATCGAACACCCGCGTTGGATTCCGCCCGAGTGGCAACGCAAGCTCGATCTGCGGGCCGGCTCGGACCGCGGTCGCATCTATCGCGTGGTGCGCGCGGACTCGGCTCCCAAACCAACCTGCTGCGCGGACTCTCCCGCTGCGACTGGCACAGCGAAGGATCAGGCGCCGGTTCGACCGCTCGCGGCCGGGCATCTTTCGAATGAGACTCTGCTCGCGCAACTTGCCTCGCCGAACGGCTGGTGGCGCGATACCGCTCAGCGGTTGCTGGTGGAACGTCAGGACAAGGCCTTGGTCGAACCTCTCAACAAGATGGCAACCGAGTACGCACAACCGCTGGCCCGATTGCATGCGCTGTGCACGCTGGATGGCCTGCGTGCACTGACGAAGCCGGTGCTGTTGAAGGCTTTGAATGATCGCGACGTGGGCGTGCGTCGGCAGGCCGTGCGGCTCAGTGAGAGCTGGCTGCACGATGCTGACGTGTTGAAGGTGCTGGCTCAGCGAGTGGCTGATGAGGCGCCGGTGGTGCTGCAGTTGGCCTACAGTTTGGGAGAAGCGCGGGGAGGCGATGATACGCCGGGGCGTTTGCTCGCCGAGCTTGCTCAGCGGCACGTCAACGATTCATTAATCTCGACTGCAATGCTGAGTTCTCTGCACGCTGGCAATGCCGAGGCCGTGGAGAGCGACCTCGCGCGGCAACTGGTGCGACAAGGTCGGCAGGCGTCGCCGGATCTGGTGAGTTTGCTGGGACGCATCTCGGCACAGTCGGTCGCGCTGCGGAACGGGCAGTTGTCGCAGCAGACGCTCAGCAGCCTGTTGCCTCGCACTGAAGCCGAAGCTGAGGCCGTCAGCCCGAATGCACTTTTCCCCGCGCTGCGACAGTTGCTCGGCAATGCGAAGGCGGACGAACTGGAACGCATGGCCGCGGTGCAACCCGGCTGGAAGCTGTTGCTCAACCGCGCGCGGCAAATGGCAGCCGCGCCGCAGGCGGACAATCGCGATCGCATCGCGTCGATGGAGTTGCTCGCCACTGCGAAGCCGTTCAATGAAGGCGACTTTGCGTTAATCAAAGGAAGGCTTTCGCCGCGCGAACCGATCGAGATTCAGCAGGCGGCGGTCGTCGCTCTGACCGGACTGGGCCGTGCCGACGTGCCGCACATGTTGCTCGACAACTGGCGAACGCTCAGCCCGCAAGTTCGTCAGCATGTGCTCGATGCACTGCTGCAGCGTGACGCGACAACGCTCGTGCTGCTCGACGCGTTTGAAAAGCAGCAGGTGTCGATCAGCGACTTCGACGCCGTTCGTCGCGAACGCCTGCTGGTTCATAAGAACGGGGCCATCAAAGATCGCGCTGTGAAGCTGTTCGCGGCTTCGTCAACGACGACTCGACAGCAGGTACTCGACGCATTCAGCAATGTGTTGAAGATGACGGGCGACACTTCTCGCGGACGCGCTGTCTTCGACAAGCGTTGCTCGGCGTGTCATCGACTGCAGGACATTGGCAAGCAGATTGGAGCGGACCTCGGTGCCGTGAAGGATCGTTCGGCACCTGCGCTGCTTACTGCCATCCTTGATCCGAACCGAGCCGTCGAGACTCGCTACTTCAGCTACACGATCCAGACGAACGACGGCCGGGCCTTCTCGGGTATGTTGACCAGTGAAACCGGCAACAGCGTGACTCTCGTGGGCGCGGACGGCAAAGAAACGGTTCTGTTGCGAGCAGACATCGACGAACTGTCTTCGTCCAACAAGTCATTCATGCCAGAAGGACTGGAGAAGGACCTGTCGCCTCAGGATGTCGCCGATGTGATCGCGTTCGTACAACGCTCAGCGCCCGTTGCACCGCTCAAGCAGATGCCCGGCAACGAACCGAAGCTCGTCAAAGCCGATGCCGATGGCAGCCTAAGATTGCTTGCTACGAATGCTGAGCTGCGCGGGCCGACGCTGGTCTTCGAGAAGCAGTTTCAAAACCTCGGCTACTGGCAAAGCGCCGACGACGAAGCCGCCTGGACCATCGAAGTACCCAAGCCCGGCAAGTATACGTTGAGCATGACCTACGCCGTTGAAGCCGGTGCCGCTGGTGATCGGTTCGATCTCACTATTGCCGACAAGAAGCTCACCCACTCGGCGGACAGCACGCGCACGTGGGAGAACTATCAAACGGTGAAGCTGGGTGATATTGAACTTCCCGCAGGCAAGCACCGCGCCACCATGCGAGCCATCGCGAAACCCAGATCCGCCTTGCTGGACCTGAAGGAGTTGCGACTCACCCCGTGATCGGTATTAAGGGCCAGGATCAAGTCCGCGAATTAGCCTCGTCGTGATAGGACTGCTGATGCGAACGGCAGCTTGCACGTTTATAGTGCCTTTTCCTTGCAAGCGTCCTTTGGCACTCGCCGTGCCCATCGTTCGAAACGAGCATGACTACGATTCATCTTGATAGTGCATCTATCCACGTTCCGGCCTGGGTTACGGACCTCGCGTCCTTCCGGGACTGGGTGCAGTCCGGGGACCTGCCGGAACGCTGCCCTGTCTTTTTTCTTGCCGGTGAGGTCTGGCTGGATATGACCAAAGAGCAGCTCTTCTCTCACGTGCGGCTGAAGCAGCGGTTCTATCAGGTGCTGGGAACCCTTGCCGATCAGGAACGACTGGGGGAGTTTTTTCCCGACGGCCTGCTGCTCACGAATGAAGACGCTGATCTGTCCGGCAACCCTGATGGCACCTTCGCCTCGTTTGCCAGCTTTCAGGAGAAACGGGTTCGCCTGGTAGAGGGAACTGAGCACGGCTTCGTTGAACTCGAAGGTTCACCGGACATGGTCCTGGAGATCGTCAGCGACAGTTCCGTTGTGAAGGACTATGAGTTGCTGCGCGATCTGTACTGGAAGTCTGGTATCCGGGAATACTGGATCGTCGATGCTCGCGGTGAAAAGCTGGAGTACAGCATCTTGCGACATGCCGCCGCGGGTTACGTCTCCGTTCGAAAAGCCAGCGGTTGGGTGAAGTCCGGCGTCTTCAAGAAGTCCTTTCGACTGACTCGCGAAACGAACGAGCTGGGTCATCCCAGTTTTCAGTTGGAAGTTCGATAGCCGTGGTGGCGAACGGGGCGAGATCGGCAGCGGTTTCGGAACGTACCAGTTGGCTCGCCCCGCATTGACGGAAAGTGATCCCCAGTCTGATGGCCAAAGCGTCTGCTCTGGACTTGCGACTCAAACGCATCAATCAGTTGGAGGATGCTCCATATTCTGAGGCCGTTCGGGATGAACTGCGGCGGGCCTTGCGGGATGAATCCAACCGCGTTGTCGCGAAAGCGGCTGAGATCATCGGCAAGCTGCAGTTGATGGAGTTTGTCGATGAACTGCGAGGGCTGTGGCCCAGATTCATGGAGAAGCCGCTGGAGTCCGACAAAGGTTGCGGCGCGAAGACGGCGATTGTGGATGCTCTGGGGCGACTGGAACTGGATGATCCCGACTTCTACCTGCAAGCCATGAGGCACCGGCAACTCGAACCTGTCTGGGGAGGGTCTGAAGATGCGGCGATCAATCTGCGCGGCTCGGCCGCGTTCGCGATTGGGCGTTCGCACCTGCTGGGAATTAATCGTAAGCTCATTGCGCTGACGGATCTGCTGGCTGACTCAGAACGGTTGGCCCGGACTTACGCTATCCAGGCGCTGGTGGATGTTGGTCACGATTCGATTGTGCCGCTGCTGCGAGTCAAAGCGGAATGCGGAGACAAGGAAGCGGAAGTTGTCGGGGCATGCTTCAACGGCCTGCTGGCATTGGATCCGCGCGAGTCGATCGACTTCGTCGCGCGGTTTCTGAAGCACCCCAACGATGCCATCGTCTGCGAAGCGGCCGCAGCACTGGGTGAGTGCAATCAGGAACGAGCTGTCAGCATCCTGATTGCGGCTTTGGACCGCACGGCCAATCGAGGTCTGCAGGAAGCCTTCCTCACCAGTCTCGGTCTCTCGCGCCAGCCGAGCGCGGTTGATTTTCTGATCACTCAAGTGGTATCGCAGACTCACTCATCCGAGGCCGCGCTGCGAGCACTCGCGCCGTCGCGGTTCTATCCGGCAATTCGAAACCGGGTGCAGGAAGCGGTTGCAGTGACCGGCAATCGTCGACTGCAAGCCGTTTTTGAGGATGAGTTCAAAGAGTGACTGGTAACCCGCAGGCTGAACCGTCGCGGCACATCAGGTGTCTGCGGCGGCATGAACCTCACCACTCAGTTCGATGATTTCCAGCGCTGCCTGCAAGCGGCCGAGCGGTTGCTCGGTCAGCCCGCTCGAACTTTCGACTTTTGCTGGACGCTGGAGTCGGCACTACAGAAGCGTATGAGGCTGATTCGAATGGCTCCGCTCTGGGGCCAGCATCCGGTTGTGCGGCTGCAGGATGGTCGACACGGTGCGACGGTGAACTGTGGACTGGAAGAATATGAGTTGCAGACCGACCGCGAACCGATCCGGTTGGTGAAAGTCGTGGCCTCGAACGGAGTCTCCAACGGCTACGAACTCTACGATCAATGGATGGTGGCCGTTTCGGAGTTTCGCAACCTCTACCGCTTCATCCGTCGCCTTGATCGCAGTCAGGCGAAAGCTGTGGCGCCCATCATGCTCGCCAGCGATCGCGAACTGTTGTGGAAGAACACGATCGGCTTTCTGGGGCGGAAACAGGAAGTTTTGATTCGTTTTAACGTCCCGCGTCGGCGCGGCGTGCTGCTGCTGGGGCAGCCGGGGAATGGCAAAACGATGGCCTGCCGCTGGCTGCGCTACGAATGCGTGCGGCGAGGCTTCGGTTGGCGAACCGTGACGACCAACGAATACGAAGATGCTCAGCGCAACGGGGACGTGCCGAAACTCTTTGATCTCGCCGAACCGGGAATTGTGCTGTTCGATGATTTTGACCGCGCCCTCTGGCGACGTTCGGAAGACGGAGCCGACACAAACCTGACGACCTTCCTGACGGCACTGGATGGCGTCACTCCTAATGATGGGGTGATCTTCGTCTTCACATCAAATGCCAAGATCGAGCAGGTGGACCGCGCGTTTCGCCGACCCGGCCGCATTGATCTGATCCTCGAATTTCAGATGCCGGACGCCGACATGCGACGGCAATTGATTCTCGATCGCTGGGAGCCAGAACTGCGGGAGCACATCGACATCGACGAAGTCGTCCGCATGACTGCCACCTTCAGCTTTGCTGAGATTGAAGAGCTGCGCAAGTTGTGCGTGATTCATTACCTCGACACCGAGACTTGGGACTGGCAAGCCGCCTGGAACCACTTTCGAGGTTCTCACCCCCGCTGCGACTCGTCACGCCGAGTCGGCTTTCAAGCTGCGACAGCGTCGAATTCATCATCCGCCGCAACTGTGGCTCAAGGTTAGCTCTGTTTCGACGCGCGTTATTTTGACGAAGCTGCCAGCTCGGACCAGAGATCCTGCAGGCTTTGTTGCCAGGAGATTTTCGGTTTCCAGCCTGTGGCTGAGGTGAGCTTGTCGGCACTTCCGGCACTGCGGGAGATGCCGCCGCGTGAGTTGTGAACTCCGCCTGCAGCCGGTTTCAAACCGCCGGCGGCATTTCCGAGGACGCTGGCAACTTCAAGCAGCGTCGTTTCCTGGCCAGTGCAGATGTTGAAGACGTCGCATGTTCCGATCGGCCACTGCTCATCAGGGCGAGCGAGGAGGCTCAGGCAGGCGGACGAGACATCGCGCACGTCAACGAAGTCGCGAGTGGCGTTGGCGTTGGTAACTTCGAACTCAGTGCCGGTTGAAGCGCCCTGCTGGCACTGTTTTGACAACCGCTGTGCCAGCGATGTTGCAAAGTAGATGTCCGGCAGTCCGGGACCGATGACGTTGAACGGTCGCACGGACACCAGGCGCAGCTTCAGTTCCTGGGCCGCGGCCTGAGCCAGCTCCGTCTGTGCCAGCTTCGACGAGCCGAAGAAAGAAGCCGGTCTGGCCGGACGATCCTCGGTCAGGGGCAACCATTCGAGCGGCGCGGCTCCGTATTCCGCAGCGCTGCCCATCAGGAGCACTCGAGCGTTCGGGGCGTGTTTGGCAACGGCCGTCAGAACATTGAGCGTTCCAAAAATGTGGGTGTTGTAGAGCTCACGCGCGTCGCGCGAGGCTGTGGCCGCTCCGCATTGGACGATCCACTGCGGTTGGATCTGATCGATAACGTCAGCGACGTTCTCAGCCGACGTCAGGTCACAACGCAGATGGCCACTGGATTCCTTCGGCTGACGACTGGTGCCGGTCACTCGATGTCCATCCGCTGCCGCAGTCGCACAGAGGTGCCGCCCAATAAAGGAACTGGCCGCAAATATCAGGAGGTCCGCCATGACTGTCCTTATCCAACGATTCCGTTTGGTTACGCAGTAACTGTATGAGTCCTTTGCGTGGACACATCTTTCAGAGAAGGGCAGGTTACAAAGTCCCGGCAAACACGTCTGGATGACTTCCTGCTGTGACAGCCGTAGCGAGGTCGCCGGTTGCAGTATCTCGGCTTCAACCGGAACATGACCGCGTGCCTTGGCGGTCCAGGATCAATGTCCGTTGAAGAGGAACTCGCTTCATGGTCAGTTATTGGATGAGTCGCGCGCGGTTTGTGTTCTGGTGCCTCGCTCTGTTCAGTGTTGCCGCCGTGGCGGAAGCTGATGAGGACGTGATCGGCAGCATCACGCGCGAGACCATTCGCGAAGGACGCAGTGGCGGTACGTGCTGGTTTCATCCACGCGCGACGGTCATCGCGAGTGCTGCTCAGCCGACGGTACTGATGACTCTGCAGCCGATCATGGGATCAGACTACTACGGCCCCGTGCATTGGTCGCAGACAACGGACGGTGGGCGACGCTGGAGTGATCCCGTCGAGATTCCCGGCCTCGGTCGCAAGACGTTGGCAGACGGATCGCAGGAAGGCGTCTGCGATGTGGTGCCTGAGTTCCATCCACAGACCAACACCGTGCTGGCGATGGGACACAATGTCTATTACCGCAACGGCAAGCTGCAGACTCCGCAGGGGCCGCGGTGGCCGGTGTATGTCGTTCGCCGGGCTGATGGCACCTGGTCCGACCCGCAGCGTCTGGAATGGGACGATCCGCGCGGCAAGCTGATCTACACATCGAACTGCTCGCAACGAGTAACGCTACCCAATGGCGACCTACTGATTCCGATCACATATGGAGCGGACGCCAAGCAGGCGCGGTCAGTGAGCACGCTGCTCTGCTCGTTCGACGGCCAGACGGTGCGCGTCAAGCAGGTAGGCAATCAGTTGAAGAATGGCGTCGGGCGCGGCCTGCTGGAGCCTTCGCTGGTCAGATTTGAGAGCAAGTTCTTCCTGACGCTGCGCGCGGAAGACAACCGCGGCCATGTGTCGCAGTCAAACGACGGTCTGCAATGGGATGCTCAACAACCCTGGACTTGGGATGACGGCGAGCCACTGACGATGTCGACCACGCAGCAGCACTGGCTCGCGCATGCGGACGCGCTGTATCTGGTCTACACGCGCAAGGCCGAGGTGAACGTCAACGTCTTCCGTTGGCGCTCACCGTTGTATATCGCTCAAGTTGATCGCCAGACGTTGCGCCTGATCCGATCGACAGAGCGGGTTGCCTTGCCGCTGATCGGCGACGGGATCAAAGCACCGAAGCAGGTGGCGTATTCGGGCAACTTTCATCCGTGCGCGATCAGCGCGGACGAAGCACTGATTACCGACGGCGAACACTTCCCTGGTAACAGCTATCACGGAGACCTGCTGCAGGCGCGCATTCGCTGGACCAAACCTGATCGACTCATGAAGCCGCAAGCTCAGTGAATGTTTTTTGGTTTCACGCGAAGGCGCGGAGTCGCGATGGATCACGAGCTGCGCGTGCGCGGCTCCAGACCTCGATTCACGGTCCCGCACCAAGCTTCATTCCGTGGAATGAATGCTGGCGTCTTCATTACGCAGGCGTTCGGGAGAATGACTCAAGACGCGCAGCCACACGCGATGCCCCTGCACTTCGCCAATACAGGACACGTGCGGTCCGAGTTCGTCCGATGAGTCGATGCTGCGCGTCTGCCACTGGCAGGATTCGATCTTGTCGAACAGCGCGGCGACGCTCAGGACATCTACGCTGTAGCGTGCCTCATAAGACAGTGATCGTAGGCGACCACCGAACGACAGTGGTTCTCCGAAGACGGTTACTTCCCATTCCTGTTGTTCATCGTCATTGAAGAAGTAATGACACTGCACCGGATTCGGTCCATCCAGACAGGTCATACAATCTGCGACAGCGTCAACGAGTTGGTTCAGCCACGGCCCGGGATGATCCATCTCAAACTCCTCCTACCAGTCCATTCCACGCGACACACTCGGCCCCAATTGGCCCACTGTCAGCGGTGTCGCTCCTCTGACAGCTATTGATTGCAGGACGCATAACCACCAATCAGCCCGATGGTCGACATCACCAACTGCTGCACGGCGACAACGAGATTGCCTGCTGAGTCAGCTAATAAGGTGATGTCAGGTTGTGCGGAGTTGGTCTATAGAGCTAAGTGAATGCCAAACCCGAACTGAAACAGCTTGAAAAGTGGCGCTTCTACGACACATTCCGCGTTCCATTGGTCTTAGGCGCCTCAAGATCCATGAAATTCAGGCGGATAGTTGTTTACAAGGGGTCGCACAATGGGCCTGCGGATTGCCTATCCTTCCGCTTCAAGCACGGCTGGCGCATTGAGTGTTTCACGAATTGAACGCCCGGCGATTCAAAGTTCAATCAGAGTGTTCAGATCTCAGAGCTTGCCATTTTCTACCAGATTTCTCGATGAAATCACTTTCGAACCGTCTTGGTAACAGATCATCCGCGGTTCTGAATGGTGCTTTGATTGCGGCGTTCGATTGCCGAACGGGTCACGAAGAAGAATCATCCCATCATCGAAGCTGACTGTGGATAGCACGCGGTGATGAGAACCCTATGAGTCGACTGATCGTCGTTGGTGGAGGCGTGATCGGCGCGGCGAGTGCGTACTATGCGACTCGCGCGGGCTGGCAGGTCACGGTTATTGATCAAGGCAAGTTCGGCGGCGGTTGCTCGCATGGCAACTGCGGCTACGTATGCCCAAGTCACGTGCTGCCGCTGGCCGCTCCCGGTGCGATCTGGCCAGCGATGAAGGCTTTGTTGCAGAAGAACTCGGCGTTCAAGATCCGGATGCGGTTTGACCCGGCCTTGTGGTCATGGCTCATGCGGTTCGCGATGCACTGCAATCGACGCGACATGCTGGTCACCGGCCGAGCACTGCAGACGATTCTGGATGCATCACGCAGCCTGTATGGCGAACTGATGAAGTCGGAACTCGCGGGCTGCGAATGGGAAGAACGCGGCTTGCTGTTCGTCTTCCAGACGCAAGCGGCGTTCGACCACTACGCCCACACCGACGAGTTGCTCCGGCGCGAGTTCGGACTCGCCGCCGTTCCGTATGATGGGAAGCAACTGGTTGAGTTAGAGCCAGCTCTGAAGACGGGACTCGCGGGCGCCTGGCATTACGAAGCTGACGCGCACCTGCGACCCGACCGCCTGATGACTGCCTGGCGTCGCAAGATCGAGGCAGGGGGTGGCGCTATCAAGGAGCAGACTCAGTTTCTGGAGTTCGTTCGCTCTGGTTGTCGAGTTACGGGAGTTCGCACATCGCAGGGTGTGCTGGAGGCCGATGCCGTTGTGGTTGCGACCGGTGCCTGGACGCCGTTGCTGCACGAGCAACTCGGGTGTTGCGTGCCGATTCAGCCGGGGAAGGGGTATTCGATTACGATGCCGCGCCCGCGTATCTGCCCGAAGATTCCGATGATCTTTGAAGAGCATCGCGTGGCCATTACTCCGCTCGAGTCCTGCTATCGCATCGGCTCGACGATGGAGTTCGCGGGCTACGACGTCGAACTGCGAGGGGAACGATTAGCGCTGCTGAAGAACGGTGCGGACATCTATCTGCACGAACCGTTCGGCGAACGAGTGCTCGAACAATGGGCCGGCTGGCGTCCGATGATCTTCGACGGCAAGCCGGTAATCGGACCGGTACCGGCACTCGACAATGTCTATCTCGCAGCGGGACACGGCATGCTCGGCGTTTCGCTGGCGACGTCCACCGGCAAGCTGGTCACGGAGCTGATGACGGGGCAGACGCCGCATATCGACCCGCGACCGTTCCGTGTCGATCGCTTTTGAAGCAACACGGTGAGGCGGTTCACATCCAGCGTCTCTACTGATGTGAACCTGCGACCGATTCACGCTATGAAGCGCCTGTGCCGTTCCTTCGTCTCTGCACCAAAAGCTGAAACGCTCATGAGTTGGTCGAAACGCATTCCGTTCAAAGTCGATATCGCGGGCATCATCGAGATCATGGGTGCGTCGCTTTATTCGCGCGCGGACACTCCGATTCGGGAACTCATTCAGAACGCACATGACGGCATCATGCGCCGCCGGCAACTGGACCTCACCATCAGCGGCCGCATCGACATTCAGACTGATCAGGAGCGCGGCACGCTCAGTTTCACCGACGACGGTATCGGACTCTCGGCTGAGGAGGCGGAGCAGTACCTCGGCACGCTGGGCGTTGGTATCACGGGACTGATCAAGAAGGGGTTGGTTTCGGGGACGAAGTCCGCCGGCGAAGGCGGCCAGTTGATCGGCCAGTTCGGAGTGGGGCTGTTCAGCGCGTTCATGCTGTCTGATCGAGTGATCGTGGACAGCCGCCGCTTCGATGGCCCCGAAGGCGTCCGCTGGGAAGCCAGTGTGGGCACGGACATTGAGCTCAGCAGTTCAGAACGTACGGATGTGGGCACGACCGTGACGCTTGTGCTGAAACCGAAGTTCGCCCATCTGGCTGCAGACGCTGAGGCGCTGGAGAAAGCCATTCACGAGTTCGCGGACTTCGTGCCCGTGCCCATCTTTCTCAACAAGGCGACGCAACGGGCAAACGTCATCAACGTGGCGTGGTTCGATCCAACGCCTGATCAGGAAGCCGTGGAACTCGCGCTGGAGCATTACTTCGAAGAAGCGCCGCTCGATGTCATCTCGGTGCGCTGCGAAACGCCGGTGGCGATCTCCGGAGCGTTGTACGTGACCCCGCGTCGCACGCCGGGCTTCTCCGACGAACCAGTTGTCACGGTGACCGTTCGCAAGATGGTGATCTCACGCAAGGTGCAGGGGCTGATTCCGGACTGGTGCCTGTTCCTGCGCGGCGTACTTGAACTGAATGACTGCGCGCCGACGGCCAGTCGCGAGGACCTGGTGCGCAACGAAAACTTTCAGCGTGCGAAAGACACCATCGAGGAGCGACTCTTTTCTCACTTTGAGCGATTGACAACGACCGAACCCGCGAAGTGGCAATCGATCCTGGCGTGGCATCGCTATTCGCTGGCCGGAGCGGCACTCAGCGAACTGCGTTTGAGAAGCTTGTTGCGCTCGACGTATCAGTTTCCGACGTCGCTCGGGCAGTTGAGCTTTGCCGAGATCCTGCAACGCAGCCAGGCCGACCCGTTGTACGAGTCCGAAGCTGACTATGTGATCTGGTACAACACCGACCGCCGTCAGGAGCACTGGGCGAATGGCTTATTCGCCGAACATGCCGTGCCGTGCGTGCATACTCTGCTGAGCTTTGAGGAATCACTGCTGGCGTGTTTCGCGGCGGACATGGCTCACGGCGGACACACGATTGACCTGCGTATCGCCAGTCCGAGTGCCAAGAACTTCGCCGCGACGATTCTAGGCATCCACGATGCAGAACCCGTGGAACCACGTTGGCAGGAGTTCTTCGCGTCACTGGACGCGAAAGTGCTGAGTGCGTCCTTCAACAGTCAGCAGCCGGTGATGGCCTTCCTGAATGAACGCCGTTCGTTGCGACGGACGTTTGATGAACTCAAGAAGGAAGGCAACATCCCGAGCGGCTTTCAGCGGCTGATCGACAATGAACTGTCGAGTGACGTAGTCGAGGGCAACGAGGTCCTGCTGAACCGCGATCATCGATTGGTCGCGCGTGCTCTGGAACAACCAACCGGCACGCCGTTGGGCAGCGTGCTGCGATTGTTGGTCATGTCCGCGTTGAATGCCGCAGGTGCGTCGGTCGAACGCACTGCCTACGACCAGCAGGCTCAAGACCTCGACTGGATCGCCGAAGCTCTGTGGGGCCGCCGGTAGCTCGACCGGAGAGCCCGTGGCGGCCTATCGCTCGCTCAGCGTCGGAACAGCCATGACTGCGGTTCGATGTGTGGCCGGGGTTGAGGAGCCTCGCAACCCGACCCGGTCGCGTATCCGACTTCGGGGTCTTCCCACAAACCATCAACCGATGGCGGAAGCGACTGAGATGCATAGCCGTCGGTACTCGGATATCCGGCGTACACGCGCCCGTTTGAAGTCTGGTCGTCGGTTCGCACCCGCTCCAGGAACACCGCTGGGTCTCCCAGACTGTGATGGTCTGCCCATAGCTTGTAATGGCCATAGGGGCGCTCAAACTGGCATCCAGTGATGGAGCAGCCGAGAAGGAGCAGGGCGATTGATTTCTGAGAAACCATGTGACTCGCAGATTGACGGACCAATACACCTGCGCGGCGTCGCGCGTTGCGACTTTGATCGTCGTAGCGAATAAAGCGATCGAAACGATTCTCCGGCGTTCACGGGAGATCGTGAGAATGGAGGGAAACTCCTGCTGCAACGCTGCGGCGCGAGCCTGATCCGTGGAGATCTGCGCAAACTTTGCGGGCGTGAGGGAATCATCTCATCCGTTCAAGACTGACCGCCAGCGGGAAACATCGGAGGAGATGCCGCGTGCGGGCCAGGCCGTTGATCGCCGTCAGACGGCTCGTGGGCGTTGAACCGGTAACCACAGGGATCGAGTTGCGTCCTGCGTTGGCCTACACTCAACTGACGTTCCGACGCCGGACTTCAGCCACGACATGCCGCCCGCGGGGCTGGATTGAATTCAAGCGACGGATCATCTTCGAGGTGACTTCAGTCTGATGGTGCTGCTGATCGACAACTACGACAGTTTTGTTTTCAACCTCGCGCGGTATCTGCGCGAGCTGGGTTGTGACGCACGTGTCGTACGGAACGATGAACTGACCGTCGGGCAGATCGAAGCCCTGCAACCACAAGCCATCGTGATTTCGCCGGGACCGTGCTCACCGAACGAAGCCGGCATCAGCATCGAGCTGATTCGCGAACTGCACTCGCGAATTCCGATGCTGGGAGTGTGTCTTGGTCATCAGGCGATCGGCGCTGCCTTTGGGGCGGTTGTCCGGCGCGCTCCCGAGCCGGTGCATGGCCGCACGTCGCCCATCCGTCATAACGAGTCGGGCGTGTTCAGCCGGATTCCCAATCCCTTCATTGCGACGCGGTACCACTCACTGATCGTCGAAGAGAACACATTACCGGCCGATTTGCAGGTCACGGCTCGCACGGTGGACCATCTCGTCATGGGACTGCAGCACCGGACCTCGCCGCTGTTCGGGGTTCAGTTTCATCCCGAATCGGTGTTAACCGAGTGCGGACACCTGTTGCTCGCCAACTTCCTGAGCCTCGCCGGAATCATGCCCGGACCGTTGCCAGCCGGCGACGCTCTGGGGACTGCTGAGTCCGATCTGACAGAACTGGATGACCTCGAAGACGCCATCGACTCGCGCTGGGTGGAACAGCAGGCCCGCTCTCCGCTGCATTGGTAATCAGGCTGCGTTTCAGTCGATCGGCTCTTACACGACCAGGGTTACTCGGTTGTTTCCGTCAGTGGGGCAGAGATTTCCAGCAGGTCCACGGCTGGGCGATGATTGCAGAAGATGGTTGCCATGCGCCCGTAGGTGGTTTGTCCCACAGACATCTGCAGGTGGTTGGCCAGGCAGGGACCGGCGGTGACCTTGAGAATTGCCCCCAAATCAATGTGTCGCAACACATTGTGGTTGATCAACACGCGGCCGAGAGGGGTCTGGCCGGCGAGGATCTCGTTGCGGACTTCGACCGTCACGAAGTTCAAATTGAAACGGACGATGCCGAACTGCACGACTTGATTGGTGCCCGATTTCAGCAGCAGGATCTTGCGCGAATAAGTGTCGCCCTCAAGCCGTCTTTGCAGGACTCGAACATCCACCGCGCAACGGTGGTAGGACTCCATGGCCACCGTCATGTGGTGGTCATGAACCAGCATCTGTTTATAGGGCTCTGGGGTCAAAGCGGATGGAATATGATCCGCCTGCAGCAGCAGGGGCTCAGTATCCGGAAACAGACTTGTCAGCGCATAGAGTTCATCGTGCGGATTCACAGCACAGCCTTGAATTCTCTCATCAACCGTTGGCAGAACCTCAAGGATAAGAGATTCGACCGGGTGATGGAAAGGCGTCCGAACTGCCAGTTTACGAGCGTTCCCTGAATACAAAAAGACCCGGAAGCAGCGGGTCCCAGGGGGGCAGAGGACTCCAACCACTTCCGGGCGGCGATTGGCTCGGTAAAAGCGGCGGGAGACTAAGCCTATCCCCGAAAAAGGGTCAACATGAGTTTGAAACCGGCGGTTTGGTTCTGCGCCAAGGAGATGGTGCGTTCAGCCGCTACTCCGGCAGGAGCAAACGCAGTCGGATCGACGGTACGGGCCTGCGTGTTCGCAAGGCCACGGAACTGCCCGAAAACTACCATCAGGATCGCATGAACCCGCAAGTGAGGCTAAGCGAGCAATTCTTTGATGGCGGACGTCTCTTCGTGAGCCACGGGCAAGGGCTGGCCACCGTTGTTGTATTCCATCTGTTCCGGCTTCACACCGAGAGCCTTGAACCACGTGTGAAACAGATGTCCGATGTCAACATCCAGATCTTTCACGAAGGTGCCGTTGTCGTTCGTGCTGCCCGCTGCCACACCCTTCTTCAATCCAGTCCCGGCCATACCCATTGACCAGCATTCCGGCCAGTGATCGCGACCGACGTGCGAATTGATGCGCGGCGTGCGACCGAACTCGCTGAGGGCGATCACCAGCACGTTGTCCAGCATGCCGCGCTCGGCCAGATCTTCAATGAGCGCCGCGAACGGTTGATCGAACTTCCGCACGAGGCTGTTGCTGGCGTTGAAGTTGTCGCCGTGGCTGTCCCAGTGGTACGAGGTCACCTTCACGAACCGCACGCCCTCTTCGAGCATGCGACGGCCCAGCAGCATGTGTTTGCCGAGTGCGTGAGATCCGTAGCGTTCGACGTCCTTAGGATTCAATGTGGACTCATCGAAGATATGCGTGCGGTCCATCAGTTTCTGAGCGACGTCGAACACGTACGAGTTCGCTTCCGAGAGGTCGCGGCGGCGCTGCTCGCTGTAGCGCTGATTGAGCTTCTGACGCAGTTCGTTGCGGGCCGCATCCTGATCGGCCGTGACGTCGGCCTGACGCAGCATATTGAGCGGCGGCTTGCCCTCGCCAAAGTTCAAGACACCGAACTTTGGCCCCAGAAATCCCCCATCCTTTGCGCTGAAGCCGCCGTTGTAGGGTTTGATTCCGACATAAGGCGGCAGGCCGGTGCTGGTCGGCCCGAGGATCTTGGCGACCGCCGAACCAAAGAACGGATAGATCACGCCGCGATTCTTGGGGTCGCCGCGCTGAATGCGATCGACTCCCGCCGAGTGGCTGTTGTCTTGAGTGTGCAGGCTGCGCAGCACGGCCATATGCTGCATGACGGTTGCCGTTCGCGGCATCAATTCGGAAAGCTGAATGCCGGGCACGCTGGTTGGGATGGCTCGGAATGGACCGCCGTGTTCGGTGTTGGGCTTGGGATCCCACGATTCGAACTGCGACATACCTCCATCAAGCCAGACAAAGAGAATCTGCTTTTCCTGATTCTTGAGCGCTTCAGCCATCGCCACTTGCTGGAGTGGACTGAAGCCCGCGGCGCCAATCGCACCGCAGGCAGCGGCACCCAGAACCTGACGTCGCGAGAAACGATGCTCGGCAACATTGCAGAAAGGATGACGAGCCATAGGAGGCAATCCTCAAACAGATCCGACAGAATGAAAAAACGCTCAGACCTGAAGTCTTACAACCGCGCCTGATCTTCAAACAAGGTTGATGGCGGAAGGTTCTCGACCGAAACGCCAGCGGATATATCGCTCACTCTGAGGTTGTTGCTTTCCCGCCAGATGGACAAAGGAATTCACGATGCGCCTGGTTCGCTTTCTCGATGCGACAAACACGATTCGTTTCGGCAATCAACACGCTGATGGTTCAACCACTCTGCTGGCGGGAGACATCCTGGGCGACTTCCGCGACACCGGCGAAAAGGCAACCGTCAAAAAGCTGCTGGCTCCGATTGCGCCGTCGGCCGTGATCTGCATCGGTTTGAACTACCGCAAGCACGCGGAAGAGGGCAAGCAGGCCATTCCAGAACATCCCGTGCTGTTCATGAAGATGCCCAGCACGGTGCAGAATCCCGATGATGCCATCCTGATTCCGCGCAAGCTACCCAGCGACAAGGTCGACTACGAATGCGAGCTGGCCGTCATTATCAGCAAGCCCTGCAAGAACGTGTCGAAAGCCGACGCTCTCAAATATGTGCTCGGTTACACCTGCGCGAACGACGTCAGTGCTCGTGACTGGCAGCGCAACGGCGGTGGCGGACAGTGGTGCCGCGGCAAGACCTTCGACACATTTTGCCCGCTCGGCCCCGCGATCGTGACGACCGACGAGATCCCCAATCCGAACACGCTGAAGATCAAGACGATCCTGAATGGCGAAACCATGCAGGACTGGAACACCGACGACATGATCTTCGACGTTCCGACTCTGATCGAATTTCTCAGCGGCAGCACTATGCTCGCTCCCGGAACCGTCATTCTGACCGGCACGCCTCATGGAGTTGGCTTCGCTCGCACGCCTGCGGTGTTCTTGAAGAACGGTGACACCGTTTCGATCGAGATCGAGAAGATTGGCACGCTGACCAATCCGGTTAAAGATGAGTAACTCGTGGATCACCCGAGTTGGAATGAGAAGTAGGCCGGACATCTTGTCTGACCTACAACCAATTTGTTGCCGCGTTTCAAACGCGAGTCTTCAACAAGCGGCCGCTCGATAACTGCGAGTCCGTGGCCTGCTAAGCCACTTTCGGCAGGTATTGAGCTTCCTGTGCGATGAACATCTCCGTCGCCGCCAGCAGGTCTTCCGGCCGTCCGAGATCCAGCCAGGTGCAGTCACTTTCGTAGGTATGCACCGGCTTGCCAGCGTCGCGCATCTTCAGGACCAGCGTCGGGAAATCCAGATACTTGCCCTTCGGAATGTGGGCCAGCACTTCGGGCGAATACATGTAGATGCCCATGCTGACTGCGTAGTTCAGCGTCGGCTTTTCGATGTAATCGGTGACCTTCCCCGTCGCATCAGATTCGATGACGCCCAGGTCAATCTTCACCGGCTTACGATAGGTCGCGATGGTCAGCCAGGCCTTCCGGTCCAGGTGCTGCTGCACGAGGGCCTTGTAGTTCAGGTCCGTGAAGATATCGCCGTTCATCACGAGGAACGGTCCCGTCAGACCCTTCACCGCCGCCAACGAACCTGCGGTGCCGGTCGGTTCGGTCTCTTCAATGAAGTCGATCTTCACGAGTCTGTGAAGTTCCGGGCGCTGGGCCAGGAAGACCTTGAAGTAGTCGCTCATGTACCCGAGCGTCAGAGTCACGTGCGTGAAACCGGCCGCCGCGAGCTGATGAATCACCAGGTCCAGAATCGGACGGTCACCCAACGGCAACAAGGGCTTCGGAATGACTTGCGTGTACGGAGCCAGACGGGTCCCACGGCCTCCTGCCAGAATGACTGCTCTCATACTCGGTATGCTCCTACGTCGTCCGTGACGTGTTGTCGGCGGAACCAGTCGATCGTCCGCCGGAGACCTTCAGATAAGGACACTGCCGACTTCCAGCCGGCACGCTCCGCCGCTTTGTCTGCTGAGCCCAGCAGCTTGAAGACTTCACTCTTGCCGGGTCGCTTGCGCTCGTCTTTTTCGACGACAGGCAAGTTGCGACCAACAATCGTTTGAATTTCGTCGATCAACTGACCGACCGTGACTTCAACACCGGTGGCCAGATTGGTGACTTCGCCAATGCAGGCTTCCGAGTTACCCAGATCGATGAAGCCCTGAGCCGTATCTTCGACGAACACCATGTCGCGTACTGGATCGCGGCTGCCAACTTCGATGACGTCGCGATGCAACGCCTGAGTGATGATCGTCGGGATGATAGCCCGCGTGCTTTGTCGCGGACCGAATGTATTGAATGGTCGCACGACGGTGACCGGCAGATTGAACGCGCGGTAATAGCTCAGCGCGATCTGATCAGCGCCGATCTTCGTTGCCGAATAGGGCGACTGTCCCTGCAGCGGATGATTTTCATCAATCGGAGCGTAGATCGCCGTGCCATAGACCTCGCTGGTCGACGTCACGATGGTTCGCTGAATACCGAGATTTCGTGCGGCTTCCAGCACGTTCAACGTGCCTTGGATGTTCACCGTCACATAGCTCTGTGGAGCAACGTAGGAGTACGGAATGCCGATCAGCGCCGCGAGATGGAAGATCTTGGTGCAATCGCGAGAAGCTTCCATCACCGCCCGGGCGTCGGCGATATCGCCGAAGAAAACTTCCAGATGCTCACGCAGCGCGACGGGGATGTCGTTGAGCCAGCCTTTGTCCGCATTCGAAGAGTAGCGCACGAAGGCTCGGACGCGCTTGCCTTGCTTCAGCAGAGTTTCGACCAGATGGCTGCCAATGAAACCACCGGCACCGGTCACCAGATAACGCTGTTCGCTCGCCATATCACTTCCCTGCGCGGGCTTGCCAGTTGAATTCAGAATCACAGTTGCGCGAGCAAACCAGTTCCGTGATCGGCTCGTAAGCGAACTCTAGCGCTGGCAGCGAAAGCGAGTAAAGACGAGCTAACTGACGCAGGGAATCAAATGCTGCTGAATGACCAGAAAATGACACGTGCTGCCGATCATGACCATCACGTGCCAGATCGGGTGGAAATAGTGGGCGCGCTGGTCATTCGCCAGAAACAGCGTCCCGATTGTGTAGGACAGTCCTCCGGCAAACACCCACGCCAGCCCTGTCGCGCTAAACTGGGCAAAGATCGGCTGAGTCGCCAGCAGCGGCATCCAACCCACAGCCACATAGAACCAGACCGGGACATTTCGAATGCCGGTCACGAAAATCTTCGTTGCCATGCCGGCAAACGACAAGATCCACATCGCCGCCAGAACAGGCCACCAGTCCCGAGCAATCGTCAGCCCCACGGGGGTGTAGTTGCCGGAAATGAGCAGGAAAATGCAGACTTGGTCGAGTGTCCGGAACGTGTGCTTCCATTTGCCGCGGCGAAAGGAATGCGACAGGGCTGACATCGAGTACACGGAAACCAGCGAAGCTCCATAGATTGCGCAGCCCACCGTAAGCCATGTATTCCCCACGGCCGACGCTGACGAGATCAGCCAGGCTGCCCCGCAAATGCTGATCAGCGTCGCGAGTCCATGCGTGATCTGATTCGCTCGTTCTTCCCAATCGAGGCGTGCTTTACGGCTGGGAAATGCGGCTGACGAAACTATGACTCCGCTCATGGTGGCCATCCTTTGCTCACAAGCTGACGGATCGAGTTGTGCGACCCATCACGTCGGCACTTCAGCAATGTGGCTTGATCTCAATTTCTCCACCAGCCGAACTTTGCAGGCTCCCCTATCGAACACCGACTGCGGGAGCCCCGATAGCACTTGGAAACAGGAGATTTCTGTGCTCTGTTCATGAAAAATTCAGACAACAAAAGCCCTATAGCCCGAGAGCCTTCGCAGCACGACCAACGAAGCGATTCATTCGTGGTTCGATGACTTCAACCAGTCCCGATACGGCTGCTGATCGAGCGAGAACATCTGCATGTGATCGGCTTTGGGCACGACCACCAGATTCGCCCGCGAGCCGATTGCGGCAGCGACCGCTTCGGCCTCTTGGGTTGTTGCTCGCTGATCGAGACCGGCGGCGACAACGGTAACTGGTATGTTTTTCGGGAATCTCGCGGCAGCGTTGAGTGGAGAAATCTCACGCCAGTAGGGCAGCTTGATATCCGCCGCCAATCGCAGGTTCCACCAGGCCAACTCCGCCAGCCAGGGCGGTAAACGCAGCCGCAATCTTTGCTGAACCGCAGTGGCCAGATCGCGGTAAGGACATTCCAGCAACCAGCCGGAAACGTCTGATCCGAGTTCCGGGGCAGCAAAGATACTGGCTGCGGCGCTCAGCGAACCGCACCAGACAAGCAGTGGGCGATCGGGGCAGCGTTGCTTCAACTCTCTCACCGCCGCGACGACGTCGTGCCGGGCGGAATATCCAAAGTCGTTGCGGTCTCCAGTTGAATCGCCGTGAGCCCTGACTGTTACCGTCAGCACCGAACAGCGGGCATCCAGCAGGAACTTCAACTCTTCAAGACGAGCCGATCGCGAGGCCTGGTTGCCGTGCAGAACGACGACCGCAGGTTGAGAGTTCTCACCGTCAAAGAACCACGCGCCGAGTTCCTCGTAATCGCTTGTCTGTAACCTGACCTGCTCACCGACGTGGCCGGCAATCTCTGGCAGCGGTTCCGCAAACGGGCGTCGAGCACGGCCAGTGAGTTCATCCACCGCCGACAGCACTCCGAAGCACCAAACGACGGCGGCGGCAATGAGCAGGCAAAACACTACTCGCGGCCAGCGGCGACGACGGAGTGAGGGAGTGCTCTCTGCCATGCTGCAAAAACCTCAAACCCGTTGGGCGTAGGGAACAGCGTTGCCCCACAGGCGGCGAATCTACGCCGCAATCTCAACGCAACCCGCAGGATCCGGACAATCGCTCAAGTCAACGCATCCGGCAAGTCGAAAGCAACGAGGAGAGACGTTGTGAATACGGGGCCGCTCTACGTCTGCCTCAAGTCCCAACTGGTGGATGATGCGTCGACGCAATTGCCTATCTTCTCTGATCTTCCTGCTCGCTGTTGCCGTCAGTTTGACCGGCTGCAAGCGCGAGTGGTATCGCGCCGAGGCAGATCAGGAAGCTCAATGCCTGATTGACGAAAAGACCTACAGCCGCTGGTCGACGCCGTTTCGCGGCGTCGAAATGGATCCGCGCAGCCGGTTCTATGACCCGTACGATCCGGTGCGTCCACCGATGCCAACCGATGATCCCGACTCGCATCAGTTCATGCAATGTGTTGATGGAAAGCGGGGTTGGTCCCATTGGTACGACAATGGCGAAGTCAGCAATCTCGAGAATCCGTCCTGGGCCGATGACCTGCCCAGCTATGTGCGGCTGAACAGCGACGGCAAGCTGCAGCTCACGTTGAGCGAATCCATGCGACTGGCGTTAATCCATTCGCCGGCTTACCAGCAGCAGTTGGAAACGATTTACCTCTCGGCTCTGGACGTCAGCACCGAACGCTTTCGTTTTCAGACGCAGTTCTTCGGCGGTATTGGCGGGGGCAGCGGGGGGCGCACCTTCTTCAATGAGAGTTCCATCGGTGCGACGAACATCCATCGAAATGGGATAACCACTCATACGACCGATGTCGCAGTCGACACAGACATCCGCCTGCGCAAGCGATTCGCCACTGCGGGCGAACTGATCGTCGGCTTTGCGAACTCGTTCGTGTGGCAGTTCAGCGGGCAGGATCAGAACTTTGCGCTGTCGATATTTAACTTCAGCCTCGTGCAGCCCCTGTTGCGCGGAGCTGGTCGTCAGATTGCGCTCGAACAGCTTACGATCGCCGAGCGAACTCTGCTGGCCAACCTGCGAGCCATGGAAGCCTACCGCCAAGGTTTTTATACCCTCGTGGCGATCGGCGAGAACAACACTCAAGGTCCGTCCCGTCGCGGTGGTTTCTCGGGTGGTTCTGGCTTGTCGGGCTTTACCGGCCAGGGTGCTGGCGGCTTCGGTGCCGTCGGTGATGCGACGGGGTTCGGCCGCAACGCGGGCGGTAACAACAACAACGGCGGCGGCGGTAACGGCGGCGCTACCGGCTTTGCTGGCGGTGGTGCCGGTCAGGTCGGTGGCTTCATTGGCTTGCTGCAGGTTCGTCAGCAGATTCGCAACACGGAAACCAGTTTGCGTCAGCAACTGCAGACATTGGATCTGCTCGAAGCCCACCTGGAAGCCGGCCTGATTGATATCGCTCAGGTTGATCAGTTCCGTCAGAGCATCGAAACCGAACGCGCCAACCTGCTGCAGTCGCGCAACGCGCTGCAGAACCAGCTTGATACTTTCAAGTCAACGACGTTGGGTCTGCCGCCTGATTTGCCGGTTGAGCTGGATGATTCTTACATTCGCTCGTTCCAGTTCCTCGATCCCCAGGTTCAGGAACTGCAAGCGTCGCTGCAGACGATCGTGGACGACTTCGGCAAACTCGAAGACGCACCGCCCCCGGCCGCTCTGCGTGAAATCATGGCCCGTTTGAGTACGCTGCGAACTCGCGTTGACGCTGAGTTCACGCCGGTCGCGGCTGATATCGTCAAGATGACGGAAGTCAGGCCGAACCGCAGCAAGTACATGGAACCGTCCGAGCAAAAGTTGTTTGACCGCGACCAACAGCAGCTCACGGACAATCTGGGGGCGCTGAAAGAACGCTTTGCCGCGCTGACAACAAAGCTGAAGGAACTCGAAGAGCAACTCACCGACCAGACGGCAAAGGCCACGGCGACAGCCATCATCGGAGTGAACGTCGAGATGTCGAACATCATCAGCGAACTCTCGCTGGTGCAGGCGCGAGCCCGTGTGGAACTCATCACGCTGGAGTCGTTCGACCTGACTCCTGAAAACGCCTTGGACATCGCCCGGGCTAATCGCTTCGACTGGATGAACAACCGCGCGGCCTTGGTGGATACATGGCGCTTGATCGAGTTCAACGGCAACCGGCTGGAATCCAACCTGGACGTTTTCATTGACGGCAACATCGGCACGGTGGGCGACAACCCGGTGCGGTTTGGTACTGACAATAGCTCGATCCGAGCGGGTGTGCGTTTTGATGCTCCGTTCAATCGACTGACGGAACGCAACGACTTTCGGCAGCAGTTGCTGGTCTATCAGCAGTCTCGCCGACAGATGATTCAGTACGAAGACACCGTGCATCGCACGATGCGTCAATTGTTGCGGGACCTCGATCAGCTACGCGTGAACCTTGAGATTCAACGTCGCGCTGTGGCCATCGCGATTCGCCGTGCTGATCAGACGCGTGAAAACCTCAACAAGCCGACTCCACCAGCTCAGCCAGGACAACCTGTGACTCAGTTCGGTCCGACAGCGGCAACCAACTTGCTGACCGCGTTGTCCGACTTGCGCAGTTCACAGAACAACTTCATGAGCGTCTGGCTGGCCTATCAGGCTGGCCGCATGCGGCTGCTTCGAGAACTGGGGATCATGCAGATCAACGAGGACGGCGATTGGATCGAAATGCCGCTCGAAGCCGTCACTCGCTCGTCCGCTTCCGAAATGCCAGTTCCACCCTCTGTTCCAAGACGGTGGTTTGACGCCCTCGACAAACTCGACGGTGCGGGCATCGACGGAGGCAAAGCTTCCGATCAATTGCCTCTGAAGCCCGCCGACAACCTGCAGCCGCCGGGACAGATTCAGCCGCCGCAGATCCCGGCCCCAGGTACCTCGTCTCGCGTTGTTCCCAAAATGTTGCCCGCGGTCACGGCCTCGCCCATCCCGGCAGCAGCTTCGCCCAAAACAGCCACGCCATTGCCTCAACCGGTTCAGCAAGCCAAGAGCGTGCAGCCAGCGCCCACGACTTCATCCGGCTGGCGAGCCACCAACAAGAAGACTCCATAGGACCAGACAATCGCCCGTGGCGAATTGACAGGCTACGTCAGGATGTCGTGAATTAACTCACCACCGACATCCGTCAGGCGGAAGTCGCGGCCGTTGAAGCGGTAGGTCAGCTTCTCGTGATCGAAGCCCAGCAGGTGCAGCAGAGTGGCGTGCAGGTCGTTCACGTGAATCTTCTGCTCGACCGCTTTGTAGCCGAACGGGTCGGTGGCTCCGTAGTGGAAGCCGCCCTTCACGCCCGCACCGGCCATCCAGATCGTGAAGCCGTTCGGGTTGTGGTCGCGGCCTTTGGAGCCTTGTGAATCGGACGTCCGACCGAACTCGCCACCCCAGATCACGAGTGTGGAGTCGAGCAAGCCGCGTGCTTCCAGATCGGCCAGCAGCGCTGCGGCGGGCTGATCAGTATGAAGTCCGCACGAACGGTGATTGATCTGCACGTCGGAGTGACAGTCCCAAGGCACATCGTTCACGCTGCCGTCGCCACCGACTCCTTTGCCCGCAAAGATCTGCACGAAGCGTGTGCCGCGTTCCACCAGGCGCCGCGCCAGCAGACACTGCCGCGCGAAGGTCGCACACTCGGGTTGATCCATCCCGTAGAGCTTGTGAGTCGCTTCTGACTCTTTTGCGAGATCCAGTGCCTCGGGGGCAGCCATCTGCATGCGATAGGCCAGCTCGTACGAATTGATCCGCGCGACGAGGTCGGCCTGCGTCGGTCGAGTCTTCGCATGTTCTTCATTCAACTGCTGAATCAGGTCCAGTTGCGAACGCTGCTGCCTGTCACTGTGCTTGCCGTCGCGAGCCAGATTGTCGATCGCTTCCTTGCGTCGCGCATCCAGAGCGAGCGCCTGATAGGTCTTCGGCAGGAACCCGGCGGACCAGATCTGATCGTCACCGCGCGGCCGCGTGTCGTGCAGCACCACGTAGGACGGCAGGCTCTGGTTCTGCGAACCCAGCCCGTACGTCATCCAGGCGCCGAGGGCGGGCAGTCCGGGTCGATTCGTCCCGCACATCAGTTCGATAGACGCCGGCGCGTGATTGTTCTGCTTCAGATGCATGGAATGCAGGAAGCACATCTTGTCGACATGCCGCGACAGATGTGGGAAGAGATCCGAAACCCACGAGCCTGACTCCCCGAACTGCTTCCACTCAAACGGAGACTTCAGACACTTGCCGCTGGTGGTGAAAAAGCCCGTCTTGGGATCAGCGCCGGCGAGATCCTGGCCGTCTCGCTTCTGAAGTTCCGGCTTATAGTCCCAGGTGTCCACCTGCGATGGCGCGCCGGTCATAAAGAGCCAGACAATCGACTTCACTCGACCAGAGAAATGTGGCGACCGCAACGCAAGAGGATCAGCAGCCGATGGTTCAGCAGCCGCCTCCCGATGCAGCATGCTCGCCAGCGCCACCGAACCAAATCCCAACCCGGCATCCTGCAGAAAGCGTCGTCGGGCCGGAAGAACTAGCTCGGAAGCGGGATTAAACATGATTCTTTCCAGAGGGTGCTGCAGCGTTGAAGTTCTGGTTCCAACGAGGTCCACGCGGGGAATGACTTAGCATAGCGAGCCCGTCACAGCGAACGGAATCGTGAACTCCGAACGAACACAAGTCATTGGCACTAATCTAAATACGTTTCTTTTCCTGACAGCATTCAGCGGCTGAATGCACGAGTCACGATCCAGTTCGGCGGCCTCTCCAGAGCCATTCTGGCCACCCGCTAAACTGCCGACCGGCACCAGGGGCTGGCAGTTTCGCATCGACATGTGGTACGGCAGCCCCGCGTTCTCGTGACTGCTGCTTTCCCTGAGGGGTGGTCACTCCTCTATCATAAGGCCAGCTCAGCGGTACGTTCTGTTTTCTCTTGTTGCTCTTTTTACCGGCTGACGTACCAAGAGTCCTTGATTCGTTCCGTTCTCCAGTCCGAGGTTCCGCCTGATGTCTCGCATTCTTTGCTGTTTGCTTAGTTTCAGCCTGATCGGCCTCTGGGGCTGCTCGAACAACGCCACACCGACGACACCCGAATCCAGCGCCAGCACCCCGGACCTGAACTCGTCGACCGAAAAGAAGTCCACCGAAGACACCGCCAAGGATGAGCCGAAGCTCGATACCAAGAAACTCAAGCAGGAACTGGCAGTTCCAGTTCGAGAAACCATCAACGGGCGCTGGCTGGTTTCGGCGTTCCAGATCGTTCCCCCCCAACAGCCGAACACTCCACCCCAATTCGGCGAGGCTTCGGATTCGATCATTGAGATCTCTCTGGATGAGCAGAACCCGTCCAACACGACAGCCACCATCGTGACGTCCCGCGGGGATACGTCCGATCGCGAACTGCGGCTGGTAAGTGCCACCCCGGATTCCATTGTGATGGAGTTCGTCGACATCAAGAACGACAAGGTGCTCGTCAAGTACGAAGGCAAGCTCGTTCAGAGCCGCGTCATCGGGTCCATGCTGCTGGGAGATAAAGACATCGTCCCAGTGCGTTTGTTGCCGACGGAAGAACGCACGTTCGCTCGCATTCCTCAGTTTGCGCAACTGGAGGAGCAGTCAGCCATGGCGGAGTTGGCCCGATCCGCAGTCCCCGAGGAAGACGTCGGCGACTTTGCGAAGCGGCACGCTTACAGCCCGATCACGCGCGTGGTCTACATGCAACTGATTCAGATTTTCTCGGCCCGCAAGGGTCAGGAAGAAGAAACCGCCAAGCTGGTTGAGGCCTTCCTGAAGTCACAGGAGTTGTGGGGCAAGCGACTGCATGACCGATCGCTGCTGGACGTGTGCTCGATCATGGTGATGACCGGACACGACGCATCCACGACCGAAGAACGCATCGCGCAGACCAGGAAGCTGCTCGCCGACAGCGAAGTTGCCAAGGTTGGCGGGATCAAGATGCTGGACAGTCTGGAGCAGTCCCTGCGGATGCGGAGGTCAATCGAGGGCCTGGCTGGATCCACTCCTGAAGCTCGTGAGAAGGGCCGGGAACTGGCTCTGACGCTGCTGAAGGAACTGCCGTTCCATCCCATCATGACGTGGAAGCTGGCGGACGAAGCCCGGGATGCAGCGCTCGTTAGTAATGCTGGTGGTAAAGGAAGCAAGACCTCGGAGCCGAACGAACGGGCGGTCGAAGTGCGAGATCCCAAACGACTTGACGAGGCCCTGCAACTCTACGGTGAACTGTCTGTGCTGCCGGGCCAGGAAGACATCCTGCGTCAGGCTTGGGCGAACGATCCCGTGAAGCATGTGCTGCCAACCGAACGCGTCGCTCAATTGTGGAAACTGAAGCACGGTAAGGCCGATGGCGTCGATCAGTTTTTGGAGAAGATCTACAACGACGCGCTGGCGGCAATGGTGAGCGAGCCTCTCAAAGAGCGAGCGAAGCCGGACGCCAACAAGGTTGTTCTGATTGAGCTGTTCACCGGGGCTCGCTGCCCGCAGTGCATCTCGGCTGATCTGGCCGCTTCGACACTGTCGCGCATTTATCCGCAGAGCATGGTGGTCACGCTCCGATACCACCAACATATTCCCGGCGCGGATCCGATGGCGAACGAGGATACCGAAAGCCGCTTCTTCAATTACTACCGCCGTTCTTCGACTCCAACGGGTTCGTTCAACGGAAAAGAAATGCTGGCCATCGGCGGTCCACTGATGCGCGTCAATGAAGTGCTGGCCGATTTGAAGAAGAACACAGACGAAGAACTCGAAAAATCGGTCAGCACCAAGATTGACCTGACCGCGACTCGCGAAGGTGACACGGTCAGCATCAACTGCAAGGCGACTGGTGAAGGGCTGGGCGAAGGACGCAAGCGATTGCGCGTGGTGCTGGCTGAGACGCGAGTGGACTTCAAGGCTCCCAACGGCATTCGTCATCACGACATGGTCGTCCGCAAGGTAGTCAGCGGTGACAAGGGCGTCGCAGCGAAAGAAGGTGCGATCGTTTACGAAGGCAAGGTAGACGTCGCCAAATTGAAAGCCGATTTGCTGGACTACCTCAACAAGTACGAGAAGAACCAGAGCGTGATTGTGGGCAGCAAGCCACTGGATCTGAAGGCACTGACCGTCGTGGCTTTCGTTCAAGATGACGAAAACAAGGAAGTCCTGCAGACGGTCGCAGTGCCGGTTCAGTAACCGCGGAGCTTAGCGACCGGAAGGCTTCGTTCCCCGTCCGCGCAGAAAGGATTCACCGTGCCGAATAACCCGATTCCAGTTGCTCAGGCTGAATGCGGCAAGGGGCTGCCGCTCCTGTTCATCGCCGGACCGTGCGTGATTGAAAGCGAAGAACTGGTGCTGGACGTGGCGAAGCGGCTCGCGGAATACGCCGAGCGGCTCAATGTGCGCGTCGTGTTCAAGTCGAGCTTCGATAAGGCTAACCGCACGAGCTTTTCCAGCTTTCGCGGTCCTGGACTGGAACACGGCCTGGAGATTCTGGCTAAGGTTCGCGAAATCACGGGCTTGCCAGTGACCACAGACATTCACGAAATCAGTCACGCCGCGCCTGCGGCTGCCGTCTGTAAGATCGTGCAGATTCCGGCGTTTCTGGCGCGGCAGACGGATCTGGTGCACGCGGCGGCGGTCGAGACCGCCAAACACGGCGGCATCGTGAATGTGAAGAAGCCTCAGTTCGTGGCGCCCGAGGACACTGGTCACATTGTTAAGAAGTGTGAAGAAGCCGGTAATCCGAACGTGCTGCTGACCGAGCGTGGTGCGACCTTTGGCTACGGGCGGCTGGTGAATGACTTTCGTTGTGTGCCCATCATGCAGTCGTTCGGCGTGCCGGTGTGCTTCGATTCGACTCACAGCGTGCAGACGCCGGGTGGCAAGACGACGGGCGGTCAGCGTGACATGATCCCAACGCTGGCGCGTGCGGCTGTCGCGGCGGGAGTTGATGCGGTGTTCATGGAAACTCATCCCTGTCCCGACAAGGCGCTGAGTGACGGACCAAATCAGTGGCCTCTGGACCAGGTTCCGCGACTTTGGGAACAACTCGTTAAGTTGAGGTCTCTGTTTCTGGAAATCACAGCGGACGAGCGATAGTAAGCAGGCGGGCGTTCTTGAATTCTGAAGTTGCGGTGTCGGCGTCGCCTCCGATCCCCGGCTGGCCAAGCTACGTGCAGGCATCTCAATCTTATGTCAACCACTTCCGATTCGTTCCTTCCTGATACGCGACTTTCTCGACTGGCTCTCGTCGTCGGTTGCGGCATGCTGTTCGGTGCATTGCTGATCGTTGGCTGCAACGGTTCCAAATCAGAACAGGCAGCACCCAAGTCTCAGACACAGGCGGTCGAAGTGACGCTCGACAGTCCGCTGGCGTCGCTGCAGCCGGACGAGTTCGAACTGAACGTGCCGCGCGATCTCCCGTCTCGCGAACTGAATGCCTGGGCTGAAGTCATGATGACCGACCCGGCTCAAGCAGGCGTGTCCGACGAAGAACTGACCGCCGCGTTGAAGTCGGTGCTCAGCGACGAAGAGATTCAGCGCGTGCTCTATCGCCAGTTCGTCGAGCGCGATTCCGTCTACCTGCGGGACGCGTACTGGGCCCGGACAACGACAGAACTGGTCGCTAAATCCAGTAAGGACAAGAGCGAACCCGAACGCATCGTCGAACTCTTCTACTACGTCACCGACAACCTGCCGATCGTGCCATCAGCGGAAGAGTCCCTGCCGCTCGGACCATTTGAATCGCTGCTGGTTGGCCGCGGATCCCCCGAAGTTCGAGCCTGGGCATTCTCTCTGCTGATGAAGCAGTTACGGATTCCAACCGTCGTCGTGGAAACCGACGCGAAATCCGCAGCAACGGGCTTCAAGCCGTTGCTTGTGGGAGTGCTCAGCAACGGTGAGTTCCTGCTGTTCGATGCGGCTCTGGGTTTGCCGATCCCGGCGGCAAACGAAGATGCCTCAAACCCGCGTGTAGTACAGCCAGCCACGTTGAAGCAGGTCCTGGCAGATGATGGTTTATTGCGCAAGCTCGATGCTGATGAGAACGAGCCTTATCCTTTGAAGTCTGAGCAACTGAAAACCGCGAAGCTGCGATTGATCGGTGAGACCAGCATGTGGGCTCGCCGCATGGAAGGTCTGCAGGCGGGTCTGGCGAGCGTCAAACCGGCTGTGGCGTTTGAGCCGCTGGTCACAGTTGAATCTTACGATGGTGTGCTCAACGAAGTGCAGGCCGCGGCCAAGGACATCGTCCCTGCGGAATCCGTCTCTGTCTGGCCGTACGTCGAAGCTCAACGCGAAGCTCGCGAGCACATGACTGAAAAGCAGATTCTGACCTACAAACAACAGCGAGTGCTGCTGGTGGCTCCTCGTCCGCTGTCGATTTTCGTGGATGAAAAGAAGCCCCAGGCGGAACAGATCCCCGAACTGGTGTTCGGTAACGGCTGGAACTATCTGCTGCTGGCGCGAGCTCATCAGCTCCTCGGACGTCACGGCGAAGCCATTCCGCTGTACCTCAAGCTGCAAGGGTGGCGTCGTATTCCGCCAACTCCAAAAGGAGCATTGCCGATTACTCCGCAATCCGAGCCGATCGTTCTCAAGCTCATCAGTGAGCACGCCCCCGAGATGCTGGTGTTTCAGGAGCAAGCGGGGTCAACCGCCCTGTTCTGGCGCGCCGGTACGCAACTCGATCGCAACGAGTACCAACTGGCCGCATCCGACTTCGAGTCCTATTTGACGACCGTCGTGGAAGGTCCGTTTGCGAGACCGGCCCGGTATCTGGCGGGCGTAGCGTCTGCGTTGAACGGCAAGCAATCCCGCGGGGCAGGCTTCTTGCGGCGCATTGCGAAGGACGATCCGCAATACTTCGCCGCGAAGTTCTACATTCGCCGTTGGAAAGAAAAAGAATAAGTCCGACGCGTGATCTTCCGCGTCGTTAAGACGATGATCGCGGTTTCGGCGGTCTGAGTCAGGCTGCCGGCACAAGCGGCTCTTGGTCGGACTGATGTTCGACGAGCGGCGTTATCGCCTGGAGGAGTGACCAAGGAGTGGCAAAACGTAAGCAACCGGACCTGGTGGATGCCGTTGAGGCAGAAACGCAGGTCATCGGCGAATGGCTGAGCAGCCATTTGCATCGTCGACAGCCATCGCTGTTCGAACGGCGCTGGTGGGACGATCAACTGCTGTCGTGGGCGATGGCGGACGACGCAGTCAAAGTGCAGATGTTCCGCTTCGTCGATGTGCTGCCGATGCTGAAAACGCACGAGCAGATCACGAAGCACTTGCAGGAATACTTCGAAGAGGTCAATTCGCACCTGCCCGGTGCCGCGCGGCTGGCGATGGAGCACTCCGGGCCGAACACTGTGCTGGGCCGGGCTCTGGCCTACAGCGCGCGAACCAACGCGCGGCGCATGGCCAATCGCTTCATCGCGGGCGAGACCGCTGAAGAAGTCCTGCGCACGGTGACTCGATTGCGCAAGCAGGGCTTCGCCTGCACGCTCGACCTGCTGGGTGAAGCGGTTGTCAGCGAGCCGGAAGCGATCGCGTATAAGACCGCGTACATGGACCTCATCACGCAGTTGGCCGAGACCGTCAACAGTTGGTCTGAGGACCCGTTGATCGATCGTGATGAGAACGGACCGATTCCGCGCGTGAATGTGTCGCTGAAGTTGTCAGCGCTCTTCAGCCAGTTTCGTCCGATTGACCCGGCGGGTACCGCGAAGGTCGTGAAGACGCGGCTTAGAGACATCTTCCGGCGTGCTCAGAAGCATATGGCTTACGTGCACGTCGATATGGAGCAATTCGCGTACAAAGACCTGACGTTGCAGATCTTCAAAGAGATCCTGATGGATGACGAGTTTCGCAATTGGCGAGACGTCGGCATTGTCATTCAGGCATATCTGCCGGATTCGGAAAAAGACCTGCTGCAACTGCGCGAGTGGGTGGAAGCACGCGGTACGCCGATCACGGTGCGACTCGTGAAGGGTGCGTACTGGGATTACGAACGCGTCATTGCCGAACAGCGTGGCTGGCCCGTGCCGGTCTTCCAACAGAAATGGCAGTCGGACGACAACTTCGAGCGACTCGCCAAATTCCTGATGGAACATCATCAATGGCTGCGTCCGGCGTTCGGCAGTCACAACCTGCGAAGTCTGGCCAACGCGATTGCCTGGGGCCGTAAGTTCAACGTGCCGATCGGGGCCTATGAGATTCAGATGCTCTATGGCATGGCGCCCGAGCAGGCTCAACTTTTCCGTGAGCTGGGGCACCGCGTCCGCATCTATACGCCGTTTGGCGAAGTTATGTCCGGTATGGCCTATCTCGTCCGCCGGCTGTTGGAAAATACATCAAATGATTCGTTCCTGCGGCATGCACTGGCCGAGGACATTTCGTTGGAGAAGCTCATGGCGAAGCCATCAACTGTGGGAGCTACCTTGCCGCCGCCTCAAGCTCCGCAACCGCTCCCATTCGTGAACGAACCCTTGTCTGACTTCAGCCAAGCTGACGTCCGCGAAGCGATGGAAGCGGCAATTCACTCGGTAAGCGGCCAGCTTGGTCGCGAGTACTCGATGGTCATCGAAGGCCGCAATCACTCGTCGCGCAATCAGATGATGTCGTTCAATCCGTCACGCAAGAATCAGGTCATTGGCAAGATTTCGATGGCGTCGGCGGCGGACGTGGATCTCGCGATCAGCAGCGCGAAACGGATCTTGCGGATCTGGAGCAAGGTCGCGATCGATCAGCGCATTGAGATCATCGATTCCATCACCGCCATGCTACGCGAACGACGCCTGGAGCTGGCTGCCTGGGAGGTCTTTGAATGCGGTAAGCCTTGGGCCGAGGCTGATGCGGATATTGCCGAAGCAATCGACTTCTGCCGTTACTACGCACAGCAGGCGAAGGAACTGATGACGCCGCGCGAGGTGGATATCGCAGGCGAAGAGAACACGTACTTCTTCAAGCCGCGCGGGATGGCAGCCATCATCGCGCCGTGGAACTTTCCGCTGGCCATTCTCTGCGGCATGACGATCGCCGCTCTGGCGACCGGCAACCTGGTCATTATCAAGCCCTCGGAAGAATCGACAGTGGTGGCTGCGAAGTTCATGCAGATCCTGCGTGAGTGCGGCTTGCCCGAAGGTGTTGTCAGCTTCCTGCCGGGACCTGGTGATGTCGTCGGTGCCGCGCTGGTCGCTCATCCCGGAGTGGATGTCATCGCCTTCACCGGTTCGCGAGATGTGGGTCTGGAGATTAATCGCATCGCGTCCGAGACCGATCCGCGCCAGACGGGCGTGAAGAAGGTCATCGCCGAGATGGGCGGTAAGAACGCGATCATTGTTGATGATGACGCTGATCTGGACGAAGCCGTGCAAGGCGTGGTGCAGAGCGCGCTGGGGTATTCGGGTCAGAAGTGCTCGGCCTGTTCTCGCGTGCTGGTGATGAAGAGCATCTATCAGAACTTCTCGAAGCGCCTGCTGGCCGCAATTCGCAGTCTGAAGATCGGACCGGCCGATGCGCCCGGTACAACGGTTGGCCCGCTGATCAGCGAAGAAGCCGTCGAACGCATGAAACGCTACATCGAGATCGGCAAGGCGGAAGCGCGGTTGGTGTTGGAATGCCCGCTGGAACCGGAACTCAAGGACGCCGGTTACTTCGTGGCGCCGCACGTCTTCGCCGACGTTCCGCCGACCTCGCGGCTGGCACAGGAAGAGATCTTCGGCCCGATCATCAGCATCATCCCGGTCAAGGATCTCGATGAGGCGATCAACATCGCCAACGGTACTGAATACGCCCTGACTGCCGGAGTCTTCAGCCGCAGCCCCGCAAACCTGCGACGCTGTACTCAGGAACTCATCGCGGGCAACCTGTACTTGAATCGCGGGACGACGGGCGCGCTGGTGCATCGTCAGCCGTTCGGTGGCTATCGATTTTCGGGTATCGGCAGTAAGGCTGGTGGCGCGGATTATCTCCTGCAGTTCGTGGTGCCGGTCAACGTCACCGAGAATTCGATGCGCCGCGGTTTCGCGCCGGCGAGTGAGTCCGAGGGCTGAACCGGTTTGAGATCGCGCGGTCTGCCGTGAAGTCGACAATCCGTAGCATGGACGCCTCGTCCGTGGGTAATTGGAAGAGCACGGACTAGGCGTCCATGCTACGGATAATTGCGACCGACATCCCACGTTGCTTCGCATGAGTAGTCGGGAGCCTCGCGTCTGCACCGAGTTTCGGTGCGGACGATTACCCGTGTTTGCTTGAACTCGCGCGGGTAATCGGCAACATCAGAAACGCTCAGTCAGATGTCCTACAGGAGCAGGCCGATGTCTTTTGTCAAAAGTGTGCAGCGTTTGCTGGTCGCTCATCGTGAGCGAACACTGGAACTCATCACCGCCATTGAACAACTGCCTGACCCTCAGGCGGCAATCAGTTGGCAGCCGGGGCCTGGGCGGGCTCATATCGGCTGGCAGTTGATGCACATCGGGATTACCGAAGAACTGTTTGCCACGGAGCGTCTCAGCAACACTCAACCGGGTTTTCCTGAGTACCGCGAACGGTTTCAGCGTGGCAGTTCGCCCGATGATCGCGTGCCGCCCGTCGCCGAGATCCGTTCGGTGCTGAGTCAGTCGCGCGAGCACCTGCTGGCGACGCTAAGTCAGCTCAGTGACGACGACCTGCAGACGATCCCGGCTGGGCTAGCCGCGCGCGGCTGGACCTTGGAGAAGGCGTTGCAGATCGTGTGCTGGCATGAGCCGCATCATCAGGGGCAGGCTCACATCACGCTGAACTTGTTCAAGAACCGGGCCTGATGTGGCCCCGGTAGGCTGCTGAGTCGTCAGACGAGCGATTGGTCATCATGATCTGGGGCACCGGTTCGTAAGCGGCGAGCCGGTGTCTTGTCGCTCCAGGAATGCACCTCGATGCCCGATACTCCCGACGCAGCGTCGATCGAGCAGCCGCAACTTGAATCGCGGTTGCTGTACGGTGATCTGCGTCGGCAGGTCTTGTGGCTCGCCCTGCCGGTGTTGGCTGAGCAGTTGCTGAACTACGCGGTGGGTCTGACGGATACGTTCCTGTCGGGACGGATCAGCGCCGACGCGACCTCCGCTGTCGGAATCGGCGCGTACGTGAACTGGCTGGTCGAGATCATCTTTGCGGTGATCGGCGCTGGGACCTCGGCGCTGGTAGCTCGACATTGGGGAGCACGGGAACGCGATGCCGCGAACCGCATCGCCAGTTGCGCGCTGGCATTAGCCCTGGTGCTGGGAGTGTTGGCCGCAGCCACGCTTTACGCATTCGCGCCTGCCTTTGGCGCAGCCTTGGGGCTTAAGCCGCACGTGAATGAAGTCACGACTCGTTTTCTGCGGATCAGTTGCATTGGCCATCTCTTCAGCAGCATCTGTTTCATCGGCGGTTCAGTCCTGCGCGGCTCGGGCCAGATGCGCGTGCCGATGGTCGTCCTGGGCTGCGTGAGCGTGCTCAATGTCGTGCTGACCTCAACACTGGTCTTCGGTGTAAAGGGCATCACCGACGGCTGGGGCGTGGAAGGTATCGCCGTTGGAACGGTGATCGCTCGCAGTTTTGGGGCGGCATTGATGGGCGTCGTCCTCGCGACTGGCCGGACGCAGCTAAGAGCCAGCCCAAGCCTGCAAGCGCTGCGAGACTGGGAATCCGTCAAACGTATTCTGCGGATTGGCGCACCGGCGGCGTGTGATGGGCTGCTGATGTGGCTGGGTCACATGACCTTCGTCCGCATCATCGCGAGCCTGGGCTCGAACACGGACGAGAACCCGGCGCTGGCCGCTCACATGGTGTTCATTCAGGTCGAAGCGGTCACCTACTTGCCCGCCTGGGCGTGGGGCACGGCGGCCGCGACCATGATCGGGCAATGCCTGGGAGCCAACCTGCCCGACCGGGCGCGTCAGAGCGCCCACGTGGCCGCCCGGCAGGTGTGCGTGCTGGGCACGCTGGTCATGCTGCTGTTCTATTTCGCGTCCGGGCAGATTTACTCCTTTATGCACCAGGACCCGGCAGTCGGAGCGTTTGGCGCGCCGGCGCTGGCGGCACTGGCATGGATGGAGGTGCCGCTCGTCATCGCAATCGTCTACACGGCATCCATCCGCGGAGCTGGAGACACCGTCGCACCGCTGGTGATTAACTGCGCGTGCGTTTTCGGCATTCGCCTGACGGTGGGAGCACTCGGCGCGATTGTGCTCGACCTGGGCCTGTTCGGTGCCTGGCTCGGCATGGCCGTGGACGTCACCGTGCGAGCGATCGTGTTCTCGATCTACTTCCGCTACGGACGCTGGTCGCGACCGCACATGCCACTTCCACATGACGAGCACTCTGAACCCGTACATCCCGCGTGACTCAACTGCGTAAGTTGGTTTCAGCGAGATTCAGCAGCAGTCGCATGACTGAAGTCCACGCAGCGAGTTCGGACTTTGGAACATCGTCGGTCTGCGGCGCGAGGCCGGTCGAGAGCAATTCTTTCGCAGTGGCCTCGTCGGAGAACTCGGAGCGACTGCTCTTCAGGAAGTCTTGTAACGCAGCGGTTTCTTCCGCGTTGGGCGATCGAGAAGTCGCCCAACGGAAGGCGAAGTTCAGACGCGATGCGTCGTCGGTTCCACCATCTTTGAGCGTACGTGCGGCGAAGACTCGGGCCGCTTCAAGGAACGTTGGGTCATTGAGCAGCACCAGCGCCGACAACGGCGTGTTCGAGCGACTGCGTTGAGCCGTGCATTCCTCACGTCGTGGCGCATCAAATGCCTTCAGCATCGGATGTAGGAACTGACGCTGCCAGTGCATGTAGACACCGCGTCGCCACTGACGTTGATCCGTGTGAGACACATAGTCGCGCGTCGGGAAGTTGAGATACTTGTAATACCCGGCTGGCTGATAGGGTCGCACGCTCGCACCGCCGACGTCTGAAACCAGCAAGCCGCTCATCGCGAGTGCGTTGTCGCGAATGAATTCGGCGGACAAACGAAAACGTCCCTGCCGCGCGAACAGGCGGTTCTCGGGGTCCTTATTCGCCATACCCGGCTTGTCCGCGTAAGACACTCGCTGATAAGCCTGACTGAGTGCGATGTGCTTCATCAGATGCTTCACGCTCCAGCCGCCCTCGACGAACTCATAGGCCAGACGATCCAGCAGCTCCGGTTGATCGGGCGGTTCGCCCTGCCCGCCAAAGTCTTCGAGCGACCTGCACAGGCCGCTGCCGAACATCAGATACCACAGCCGGTTGACCATCACGCGAGCTGTCAGCAAACCGGCGCCGCGATCCTTATCCATCAGCCAGTTGGCGACATCGAGACGACTGACTCGCGAGCCGGTGGTTTGAGCTTTGCCCAGGAACTCTGGCACAGCGGACTGCATGACAGGACCGGAATCGTCCATCCAGTTGCCGCGCGGCAGCAGCCGGACGGTACGCGGAGCGATCGACACCGTGACCATCGTCAGCCGAGCCGACTTCTTAGCCTCCGCCAGTTCCTTCTCCGCAGCGGCAAGTTTCGCCGCCTGCTCTTTGCGCGCGGCTTCGGATTGAGCTTTCAGCTCCACGATGTGCTTCTCAAGTTCCGCGATGCGCGTTCGCTCACGACGCGAGAGCACCGGGATCTCAGGCGCACGGACCGTCGGCGATTTGTCGCTGCCCTTCTTCAGATGCTGAGCCTCGTCAATGTCCGAGAACGCGGCGATCAGGGCGTAGAAATCTTTCTGCGTGTACGGGTCAAACTTGTGATTGTGGCATTGAGCACATCCCAGCGTGCCACCCAACCAGACCGCAGACAGGTTCCGCGTGCGATCCGCGGCGTACATCGCGAGGTATTCTTTTTCCTGCACACCGCCTTCATGCGATGTCTGCAGCAGGCGGTTGTAGCCCGACGCGATTTTCTGATCGATCGTCGATTGCGGCAGCAGGTCACCGGCCAGTTGCTCGCGCGTGAACTGATCGAACGGCAGGTCGTCGTTGAAGGCATCAATCACCCAATCGCGATACGGCGAGATATGATGCTCCTGGTCGCCGTGATAGCCCACGGTGTCCGCATAACGGACCAGGTCGAGCCAATACACCGCCATCCGCTCACCGAACGCCTCCGACGCCAGAAAGCGATCCGCCCAGCGTTCCCACGCATTGGATTCTTTGTCAGCCAGCCACTCATCAAGTTCAGTGGGTGACGGAGGCAGACCGCGCAAGTCGAAACTTAAACGTCGCAGCAGCGTGACTCGATCCGCGATCGCAGCCGCTTGCACTCCGGCGCGGCGTTGTCGGTCAAACAGAAAATTGTCGATCCAGTTGCTCGCCACTTCACCCTGCGCCAGTGCGGGCGGATTGTGTCGCACCGGTGGAACATAGGCCCAATGCGTTTCCCATTGAGCCCCCTGCTCGATCCAGCGTTTGAGAATGTTGATCTCAGCCACCGAGAGCTTCTTACCGAGCTTGGGCGGCGGCATCATCTCGTCAGGATCGCGCGAAGTAATGCGTCGCACGAGTTCACTGCGTTCGGGATGTCCGGCTTCAATGGCGGCAAGAGCAGCACCACTCGGCTTCTGATCAAGTCTCAGATCCGCTTCGCGATGTGACTCGTCCGGACCATGACACGCGATGCACTTGTCCGACAGGATCGGACGCACATCGCGGTTGAAATCCACCTTGTCGGCGGCAGAGACGCTCCCGCTGAGGATGAAAACTGCTGCAAGTAAGATTCTCACCGCCATAGCACACCTCGCATCAATAACAGCAGCCGCTCAGCATTACAGGATTTGAAACACAGAGAAACAGAGGTCACAGACAGGAATTACAGCGACCAGTGTCAGCTAGCAGTACCGCGACCGCGAGGGAGCGGCCAATGCCGCGATCCTGAAAGCCGCTTCCTGACGGTCGCGGTACTGCTACACGTTCTGCACTCCAAACCTCTGTGATCTCCGTGCCTCAGTGTTTCCATCTTCCTCAGGAACTAGCCGCATCCGCAAACACGATGTCGATCGGCATGTCGATTTCCGGATTCAAGCTCTGGTGCACCGGGCAGTGCTTCGAGGCGTTGATGAGTTTGGCTCGGTCAGCCTCGTTGAGCTTCGCTGCCTTGTCCGCCGGAATGGTCACCGTAACTGGCAACCGGGCGATGCGGCGGACGGGTTGCTGGACCATCTCTTTGCTGACGCGCACCTGCGTGCCCGTAATGTCCAGACTATGCCGCTCGGCGACGATGCCCATGATCGTCATCACGCAAGCTCCGAGTGCGGTCGCTACCAGATCTGTCGGCGAAAAGCTCTCGCCCTTGCCGTGATTGTCGACCGGAGCATCCGTCGTCAGCGTGGCATGCGACGGTCCGTGTTCCGCGCGACAACGCAGCTGACCTTCGTAGGCAAGTTGAATCTCTACCGCCATGCAGCACCTTCTCTCGTTAACAACGTCATCACAGTGAACTCAAAACAAAAAGCCCGCCGAGATGAGGAAGGGCGGACGTTGTGTCTCCCTTCGCGATCTTAGCGAGCTTCTGTTGAACGTCTTCGGGCCGAGGTCTCCTTCGAGTAACTCAGCCGCCTCTTAGGTTTTCAGTCTACGACTTGAAGCCATTCAGATACGGCAGCTTACCTGCCGTCGCGCGAATGGCGTCCTTGTTATCCAGCAGCTGAGCCAGGAAGTCCCAGTTGCCGCTCGTCAGAGCCGATCTCGCGGACTCGGGCATCTGGCTGGGGATCGACTCGTTCCCCGTGGAAACGACCTGCGCGACCAAATCCACAGTCAGCAACTTCGGCGGATTCGACTTGATCTGCTCGCACAGCTTCGCGAGTTCGGCTCGCGGCAGAGTCACGCACGGAATACCCAGCGACGTGCAGTTACCAAAGAAGATTTCGGCGAACGATTCCGCGACGACGGCCTTCACGCCCCAGCGCATCAGCGATTGAGGAGCGTGCTCGCGCGACGATCCACAACCGAAGTTGCGGCCCGAAACCAGAATGCTGCCGGCCTTGAACTTGGCGTCATCGAAGGGGTGATTCGGATCCTGCTTGCGGTCGTCCTCGAAGGCGTACTGACCAATTCCATCAAAGGTCACGCAGCGCAGATAACGCGCGGGAATGATGCGGTCAGTGTCGATGTCATCCAGAAACAACGGGATGCCACTACCAGAAACTTGTTGAACTTTGCTCATAGTGATTTCGTATTCAAAACGTTTTGTAAGGCGAAAAGGAAGAAGGGTTGTATCGAGTCGTCAAACTCAAGCCTTGAACTGACGCACGTCGGTGACCGCTCCACGAATGGCTGCAGCGGCGACCATCGCGGGACTCATCAGCAGCGTGCGACCCGTCGGGCTACCCTGACGGCCCTTGAAGTTGCGGTTACTGGACGACGCACACACTTCGCGGCCCTTCAGCTTGTCAGGGTTCATCGCCAGACACATCGAACAACCGGCTTCACGCCATTCGAAACCGGCCTCTTCGAAGATCTTATTGAGACCTTCCTTCTCAGCCTGCTCACGCACCAGTTGCGAACCGGGCACAACCAAAGCACGCACGGCCGAGGACACCTTGTGGCCCTTCACGATCGAAGCCGCTTCACGCAGGTCCGAGATCCGCGAGTTCGTGCAGGAACCGATGAATGCCACGTCGATCTTCAGTCCGGCGATCGGCTGACCTTCCTTGAGTTCCATGAAGTCCAACGCCTCACGCACACCAACCTGATCACGGGCCGGGAAGCTGGCTACGGTCGGCAGCTTCTCGCTGACGCCCACTGACTGACCGGGATTGATGCCCCAAGTGACAGTTGGCTCGATGTCGGCGGCGTTGTATTTCACCACGTCGTCGTATTGAGCACCGGGTGCGGAAGCGAGACTCAACCACCACTTCGCCGCAGCATCGAACGCCGCACCGGTCGGTGACAGTGGGCGGCCACGGAGGTAGTCGACGGTCGTCTGATCGGGGTTGATGTAACCGCAGCGAGCACCACCTTCGATCGACATGTTGCAGACGGTCATGCGTTCTTCCATCGACATGCGATCGAACACATCGCCAGCGAATTCGTAGGCGTAACCCACGCCGCCTTCCACACCGAGCTTCTGAATGATGTAGAGCACGACGTCCTTCGCATACACGCCGGTACCAAGCGTCCCATTGACTTCAATGCGGCGGACCTTCGGACGATTCATGGCCAGCGTCTGCGTTGCCAGCACATGTGCCACCTGGCTGGTGCCGATACCGAATGCGATGCAGCCGAAGGCACCGTGCGTACTCGTGTGGCTGTCGCCGCAAGCGAGCGTGATGCCCGGTTGAGTCAGTCCTTGCTCGGGGCCGACAACGTGCACAATACCCTGACGCTTGTCATCGATGTTCAGCAGCGTGACACCAAACTCGCGGCAGTTCTTTTCAATGGCCGACATCATCTCTTCAGCGAGCACGTCCAAGAACGGGCGGGCCTGATTGTCGGTCGGAATAATGTGGTCAACGGTCGCCAGAGTTCGTTCGGGGAACATGACCTTCAGCTTGCGGTCGCGCAGCATCTCGAAGGCTTGCGGGCTGGTGACTTCATGAATCAGGTGCTGACCAATGAAGAGCTGCGTCTGCCCGGAAGGCAACGTCCCAACGGTGTGAAGATCCCAGACTTTGTTGAAGAGATTACGTGTGTCGCTCATGCGGTACTCAAATTACGAAGACGAACAGGCGGGAAAGCCAAAGCCGAGCGTAAGTGATACGGACTCAGCAGGCCTTTTTGAATGCTGTGCTTGCGGTTTTCCTGCAATCAGATGGTGCTGATGCGTTCCACGGCGGTCATGCTCAGCGTGACGGTCAGATGCTGACGTGAATCACCGCGTCAAGGCAGATCCGGAGCACTTGAGCTTGGAACGGGAGCACACAGTCTGATGGCAGACGTCAATTTCAGTCGCCGTTTGACACGCAATTCCTGCAAATGGGATCGCTCGATTACGGGAAGCTGATCCGATTCTGCAGATTGCGTTGCAGGCGGTTTTGCCATTGGCGATTTTCGCCGAACGGGACCGATAGAGAAGGGCCAATCTTTCAAAACATGGCCTTTAGGCGTGTTTTGCCTCACTTGCACCATGAGAGACCGCACCTTGAGTCGTCGTTCCGCGTCCGCTTGTAACAATCCCGCCAGTCGTAACGTGACTCGCCGATTCCACCTGCCAATTGCCACTCTGCTGTGTGAATTCCGTTGTGAATAGCTTGTGCGGGCCTACAATTCAGCCTGCACGCCGTTGGACGGACCCGACTTGGTGGCCGGCGTGATCCTCAGCTTCCCACTCGTCAAAACTTACCGCTCGAAGGTTAGCACTCTTCCCACAGCCCGGACGGGCCGTGCGTAGCTCAGTGTTCTTCGCGGTCTTTCTCGTCCTTGTTCCTCACTGGGTAACAATGAACTACCACATTTTGTTGACCGGCGCCACCGGTCTTCTGGGACGTTACTTGCTTAAGGACCTGTTGCTGGCCGACGTTCCCGTCGCGGTTGTGGTTCGCCGCTCACGCCGCACCTCGGCTCAAGAGCGAGTTGACGCCATGATGGCCACCTGGGACCAGATGCTCGGCCGCGAACTGCCTCGCCCGAAGGTTCTGGATGGTGACCTGTGCTCCAACAATCTGGGGCTGAGCGACGTTGATCTCGACTGGATCTCTGAGAACTGCGACTCGGTGCTGCACAACGCAGCCAGCCTGACGTTCGTCTCGACGGACCCACAAGGCGAGCCTTGGTTGTCCAACGTGCTCGGAACGCAGAACGTCCTCAACGTCTGCCGTCAGACCGAAATCAAAGACTTCCATCACGTCTCAACTTCTTATGTGTGCGGTCTGCGCACCGGGAAGATTCTGGAGTCTGAACTGGACGTCGGCCAGACGCTCGGTAACGACTACGAGAAGAGCAAAGTCCAATCAGAAACGCTTGTTCGTGAAGCGGACTTCTTGAGCCCTCCGACGATCTATCGTCCCGCGATCATCGTGGGTGACTCCAATACCGGTTTCACGACAACGTTCCACGGCTTCTACGCCGCTCTGAATCTGGCTTACACGCTGACACGTTCGTTCGATTCGGAAATGGGGCGTCATGCTGATATCCCAACCCGTATCACTCTGACGGGTAGCGAACGCAAGAACTTCGTGCCTGTCGACTGGGTCTCGGCCGTGACGGCTCACATCGTCACTCATCCACAGTTCCACGGTAAGACGTTCCACCTGACGCCGACTCAGCCCGTGACCGCTGGCATGGTGCGCGACGTGCTCGAAGAAGCCTACAACTTCCGCGGAACCAACTTCGTCGGCCCGAATGCGGTCATCCAGGATCCGACCGAAGTTGAGCAACTCTTCTACGAACACATCCGTGTCTACAACTCGTACTGGCGCGACGACCCAACCTTCGACTGCTCCAATACGATTGAAGCCGCTCCACACCTGCCCTGCCCGATCATCGACATGCCCAAGCTGTTGATGCTCGCGAACAAGGCCATCGAGATGGATTTCCGCTACAAGGACAAGGCCCCAACCCGCACTGCGGTCGAAGCCTAAGTCGCCGGATCAATTCAACCTTGAGGCGTGGAATTCTCCCGCTTCAGTCGCTTCGAGTATCGACTCACTGGCAATCTGCAGCCGCGACGGATAATTCCGTCGCGGCTGTTTTGTTTTGATCCCAGCAAAGGTTGGCTTCATGAAGATTGACCGCATTGAGTTAGTGCACGTGGCCATGCCGCTCATCTATCCGTGGCGCACGGCGTATGGCGAAGACGCGGCGATTCATTCGGTGCTGTGTCGCATGTCGAGCGGTTCCGTCGAGGCGTGGGGCGAAAGCACTCCGCTGGCCGCACCGTGCTACAGCCCGGAATGGGGCGGCGGCATCTTCGCGACCGCGCGTGACTGGCTGGCACCCGCGCTGATCGGCAAAGACATCACCAGCGGCGAACAACTGCAAAGCGCGCTGTCACTCTTCAAAGGCAATCACTTCGCGAAAGCGATCCTCGACAACACCTGGTGGGCGCTGCAGGCCAAGCTGAAGAACACTCCGCTGCATCGTTTGATCGGCGCAACCCGCGACGTCGTTCCGGTTGGCGCAGACTTTGGCGTGATGGATTCTGTTGACGATCTCTTGTCAGCCGTCGGTGGTGCCGTGGAAGCAGGCTTCCCGCGCGTGAAACTGAAGTTCCGTCCGGGCTGGGATGTGCCCATGCTCGCTGCCGTGCGCAAGCAGCACCCGACTCATCCTGTGCACATCGACTGCAACAGCGGCTATCGAATCTCAGACCTCGGCCTGTTCCGGCAGGTGGACGAGTTCAACCTCGCGATGATTGAGCAGCCTTTGCAGCATGACGACCTCATCGATCACGCCGAGTTGCAATCCAAGATTCGCACGCCGGTCTGCCTGGACGAGAGCATGATCTCGACGCGGCGCGCCGAGCAGGCGGTGGCGTTGAAGAGCTGCCAGTACGTCAACATCAAGCCGGCGCGAGTCGGCGGTATCACGAACGCCGTCGCGATTCACAACATCTGCCAGCAGGCGGGGATTCCGTGTTGGGTCGGTGGTATGCTGGAAAGCGCAACGGGTGTCGGCATCTGCATCGCGGTCTCGATGCTCGACAACTTCGTTTATCCGGCGGACATCTTCCCGAGTTCGCGGTTCTATCATGAAGACATGTCGTCTCCGTCGATTGAACTGATTCGCGACAGCAATGGCGTGCCGAGCGTGAAAGCGTTCGACAAACTGCCCGAACCGATTCCGTCGCGTCTGGAAAAGCTGACTATCAACCGCGCGGTCATTCGCGCTTCGTAAGTCCTCGCGTTCGACAAGGGCTCGGCTATGTCTGCTCCCTCCAAAGCTCGCCGCCTCAGACAACTCATCGCCCGGCCGGGCATCATTCGCACGCTCGCGCCGCATGACGTTTTCACCGCCCGCATTCTCGAAGATGCGGGCATGGAGATGGCGTTCCTGGGCGGCTTCGGGGTTTCCGCGAGTGCGTTCGGGGTTCCCGACGTCGGCCTGACGACGTTGTCCGAAATGACCGAAGCCGTGCGACGAATGGCCGACCGACTGACGATCCCGCTGATCGCAGACGGCGATACCGGGCACGGCGACTTACATAACGTCGCCCGCACGGTGCGCGATTTCGAGAGCGCCGGTGCGTCGGGCATTCTGCTGGAAGATCAGGTCGCTCCGAAACGTTGCGGCCACTTCGCCGGCAAGCAGGTCGTGCCCGTCGAACAGATGGTCGAGAAACTGAAGGTGGCGTTGGATGTGCGCCGCGATCCAGACTTTGTCATCATCGCCCGCACCGATGTCCGAGCGTTGGAAGGTCTCGACGCAGCCATCGAACGCGCGGTGCGTTTTGGAGAACTCGGCGCGGATGTCTGCTTCATCGAAGCGCCGCAGTCGCGCGAAGAACTGGCCCGCATCGCATTGGAAGTTCCGTTCCCGCAGCTCGCCAACATGCTGCCGGGCGGATTGACTCCGATCATGTCCGCCGACGAGCTCGAAGAGTTGGGCTTCAAGATCGTCGTCGATCCAGTCGGCAGCCTGCTGGTCACCGGCCAGATCGTGCGGCGACTGGCTCAAGCGATGCTCAAGTCCGGCCGCACCGACGGCATGCTCAACGAGATGCTGGGCTTCGACGAGATCAAGGAGCTGCTCGGCCTCAATGAGATCTCCGCCTTGGCAAATAAAAATAAGAAGTAGGAGATTGGAGCGACGCTGAAGCATCCAGAAGGGTTGAAACACAGAGGCACGGAGTGCACAGAGAATCAGAATAAACTTCATCCGTCTCTGTGTTCTCCGTGCCTCTGTGTTTCAAGAAAGCTCCGTAAAATCAGCCGCTCGCTCTCAATCGCAGATTTTCGGAATAGGTTCCTCGCGTTCGTCCGTATTGGCTGCCAGAGTGACTTTCGGTCTGGTGCGCCCTGTGGGCGAAACGCGGAGTATTGATGACGGATTTGCCTAACACTCAACCAAGTTTGCTCGTGCGGTTGCGCGACCCGCGCGACCGGGAGGCTTGGGAACGGTTCGTGGATCTCTACGCGCCGCTGGTGTATGGCTTCGTCCGCAAACGCGGGCTGCAGGATGCCGATGCCGCCGATCTGACTCAGGACGTGCTGCGGCAGGTCTCGGTCGCCGCTGGCAAGCTGGAATATGACGCCAGCCGCGGGTCATTCCGGGCCTGGCTGTTTACCGTCGTCCGCAACCGCATCACGGACTTCTGGCGTCAGGATGGACGGCACGTGCACGGCACGGGTGACAGCTCTAACTGGCGCATGCTGCAGGACGAGGTCGCCGCGGCCAGTGACTCTGCGGAATGGGACGCCGCGTGGCGACGACAGCTCTTTCAGACCGCCGCTCAGCAAGTGCGGGCGGATTTCACGGACTCCACCTGGCAAGCGTTCTGGCTCACGGCTGTTGACGATCGCCCCGGTAAGGAAGTCGCCGAGCAGTTGAACCTCAGCATCGCAGCGGTCTATCTCGCCAAAGGCCGCGTGATGAATCGCATCAAGGAACAAATCCGTTGGCTGCAGGATGAGCCGCCTCCCGCAAGTTCGTGATCTTGAAAAACTGGCGTCGCGTGTGACGATCGGTCATTGTTCGAAACTAGCCACATCAGCAGTCGCCTGTGCGAATCGCTGACTGCCGTTGAGATCACTGGCTCGTCGGAGATTCTCACATGCGTCACGTGCTCTGTCGCAGAAGCCTTCGCGTTGTCCCGTCAATTGTCGCGGCTCTGGCATGCCTGTCCGCGCCGCTGAATTCCGGATTCAGCCTGGCCGCCGACGAAGCTGCGGAAGCTCCTCGACCGGCAGTCAAAGGCGGACTACTGAACTACCGCTGGCCGAAGGGCGAACTGCAGTCCTACGAAATCAACGTCACGACCAAACTCGGCAAACGTGAGCAGGAAACGAATGCCACGGTTGAACTGACGGTCTCGGGAACGCGGGATCTCGGAAAGCAGCCAGCCGTCGCAGCCAGCTCCAAAAAGACAGGAACCGGCTCTGGCTTCGTGGTCGGTGCCGACGGCTGGATCGTCACCTCAGCCAGAACGTGCGGCTGGGCGAGCGAGATCGAAGTTCGAGTCGACCGCCGCACCTATCCAGCCAAGGTTGTTGAGCTGCGTGCGCAGGATGATCTCGCGCTGCTGAAGATCGAAGCTGGCGACCTCACACCGTTGCCAGTCGTTGGCCCCTCCAAAGTGGCCGAAGGTGATGAAGTTCGCGCGATCGGGTTTCCTGCAGGTAGCGGGGCAGGTGACAAACCGAAGGTCATTCGCGCGGGCATCGAAAAGGTATTGAAGCCGGCAAATCCGAGCCGCTTGCAAATTGATACCGCCGTCCCGGCGAGCCACTGGGGCAGCCCCCTCTTCAACGAAACCGGCGCCGTGATCGGCGTTGGCGCATTCGACGAAGCGAACTCTTCGGCGACGGAATCGCACATCTGCACTTCGTCACAAAGAATTCTCGACTTGCTGGGAAGCCACAAGATCAAGCCGGTCGAGTCGCAGGCGAAACAGCTTTCGGGAGCCGCGTTGCTGGAAGCCATTCAACCATCGCTGGCGCTGATCACGGCACGCAGCGTTGCGACGGCGCCTCAAGAGGCGGTGCTGACGACCTTGCAGTGTACCACGCTGGCCTTCGCTCCCACCGGGCAGAACATCGTCCCGTCAACACACTGGGGACTGATGCATGCCAACCTGGATACTCATGGGCGGGCGCACGATTACTACGGCGGCGAACAACTCCCCTTCGGCCTGGGTCCGATGAGCCGCCTGTTGTTCGTGCCGTTGCCGGACGATGAGCGGACTGAGTGGGTGCACAACGAGTCATTTCCACTCGCCCGACTGGCACTTCCACCGGTCTTCGCCCAGAAGAACGAACAGACAGCGCGGCAGTTCATTCGACAAGGCCAGCGTTATCCGCGAGCGAACAACGATCGCAAGTCCGAAGCCGACGCTACTAACGATGCGACGGAGAGCTTTCGTTACCGCATTCGCAGCGACAAGGGCGACCTCGTCACCATCGATGTCGATGGCCAACTGGAAGCCGCCGAGAAGGGAATGTTTCCCAATGTCAAAGTCACCACCAGCGGGCAATACGACTTCAGCCGGAAGCTCGGGCTGATTGAGTTCGCGGACCTCACGCATGACTTCCTGCAAACAGCGGATGGCACGACGACGCAGGCCTCGGTTCACATCGTCATCAAGCGTGAGAAGCCGCAAGCGCTGCTTGACCGCAAGAAGCGTGAAGCCGACGCGCTGGCCACCAGTTCTCAGCAATTCCGAAAGCAACAAACAGCACAGGTCGGGGCTGTTCCAAAAGCCGCGGAAGCCGCCAAACCCACGAAGACTATTCAGGAGATCGTGAAGGAACTGTCGGGTTATCAAACCGGCACCGCGAGTTACTTTCAGGTGCGGGACGTGCTCGCTCAACTGCAGTTGCATAGCGTCAACGCCGAGCAGAAGGAGAAGGTCGAAGTGGAACTGCTCACGTTGCTCGGCTCCAAGAATGGCGAGTCCAACGAGCAGTTGATCATGCAATGTCTGAAGACCTGGGGCAGCAAGAAGTCGGTTCCGAAGCTGCGTGAGAAGCTCAAGGCCCGGTCGCCGTTTGTCGCGAAGGAAGCGTTCCTCGCACTCGCAGCAACTGGCGGAGCGGATGTGCTCGACGACTTATTGAACGCAATCTACGCGGATCGAATCTCTCTGCAGGCCGGCGACATTGCTCAGGTCTTGCGTCCACTCGGCAAGCCGGCGGAGAAGGCGCTCATCAAGCGGCTTGAGACGCCTTCGGACGAACCGTTTGCGTGGCATCGGTCGATCATGCTGATTGCGGTCCTCGGAGACATCGGCGAAGAAGATTCGGCAGTCGCGCTGCAGAAAATTGCCAACTCAGAGAATCGGAGCCTGTCGTTCCAAACTGCGGAGCCACTGAAGAAAGTGCGCATCAGGCTGGAAGCCAAGGCCGACGCGAAAGCCAATCCCAACGCCCCGCAGATGTCGATCCCGGCTCGCGAAGTGGATGAATTCTTGCGTGCCGTCAAAGCGGCGCAAGGCAATGCGATCTACGAACCGCTGCAAAATCTGGCGCGCGGTCCGGTCGTCGAGGACATGCGGGACAAAGTGCAGGACGATCTGCTGGCCTTCGTGAAACGCAAGCCGGAGACATCAACCAGATACGCGTTCACGGCGCTGCAGCATTGGATCTCGCCACGCATGGTCGAACCATTGGTGGAGCTGCTCAAGTCGCCTGATTATCACTCCAAAGCGCTGGCCATCGATACTCTGGCGCTGATCGCGGACAAGTCGCACAGCGATCTGCTCTGCGGCTTTCTGACTGACGATGCCTTGCGGTCCAATGCTCGGTCGGCGTTGCAGAAGGTGGAACTCAGCCCGTCCAGCCAGCAGACGCTGATTGGTCTGCTGAAGAGCGAGAAAACCGACGTCCAACTCGTCGCGTTAGAGCTGCTGGGCTGGCACGGCGTTAATCAGGCCCTGGCTGAGGTTGATCGCATGGCACGCCTGGATGGCCAGGTGCGTATCGTCAACGTCCATGCGGTACGAGCGGCAGCTCAGATTCGACGACAGGCGTCAGCTCCGAAGAAGTAGAAGCCGGAGTGCAGTCTTCTTTCCCAATTCGACCTGACGAAAACTCGATTTCAGAGACCGGATTCGCGATAGGTTCCTCTGGCAGGTCCGTATTTCCCGGAGAATTCGCGTCGCTCGTCAGCGACCGTCTGCCGCAGCCCTCTCGGGAACGCCGTCATGTCATCGAATCCAGAAGCCGCCGTGATCAAGGATTGTCCCACGCCCAACGAATTGCGGGCGCTGCTCGACGGGACCATGCCAGAAGGAATCGCCACGGCTCTGCAGCGGCACGTCGACCAGTGCCGCACCTGTCAGAAAGCGTTAGAAACTCTGACGGTCGGCGGCGAATCCTGGGTCGGCGTTGTGCACGAACTCAAGCAGCCCGCCGGATCCGGTTCCGAGCATCATCTCCAGGAAGCCATGTCACGCATGAAGTCCGACGACAGCGGAACCGGAGATCGCGCCGCGCCCGATGCCCCCACTCGGCTCGACTTCCTGTCCCCGTCAGACCAGCCCGGTTCGCTGGGCAAACTCGGGAACTACGAGATCTCCGAAGTTGTTGGCCAGGGCGGCATGGGCGTCGTCTTAAAGGCTTTTGACTCCAGCCTGCATCGAGTTGTCGCGGTCAAGATTCTGGCGTCGCATCTGGCTCACCACGCGACGGCGCGCAAGCGGTTCATTCGAGAAGCTCAAGCCGCCGCCGCAGTCTGCCATGAGAACGTCGTCACGATTCACGCCATCGACGAAATCGGACCGCAGCCTAAGATTGTCATGCAGTTCGTGTCCGGTGGCTCGCTGCAAGAACGGCTCGATCAGGAAGGTCCCTTCGATCTGAAAGAGATTCTTCGGATTAGCATGCAGACGGCTGCGGGGCTGGCGGCGGCTCACGCTCAGGGATTGGTGCATCGCGATGTGAAGCCAGCCAACATCCTGCTGGAGAACGGCGTGCAGCGCGTGAAACTGACCGACTTCGGCCTGGCACGCGTAGTGGACGACGCCAGCCTGACGTTAAGTGGAGTGATCGCCGGCACGCCTCAATACATGGCTCCCGAACAGGCGTGGGGCAAAGTTGTTGACCATCGAGCGGACCTGTTTGGTCTCGGTGCCGTGATGTATGCGATGTGCGTCGGACACTCGCCGTTCAGAGCACGCTCAACGATGGCCGTGCTGAAGCGCGTGTGTGAAGAAGAACCGCGCCCGATCGCGGCCATCAATCCGGATATCCCGGACTGGCTGAGTCGCATCATCGGCAAGCTGCTGGCCAAGAATCCTGATGAGCGTTTCAAGGACGCCAGCGAAGTCTGCGACCTGCTGGCTCAGTGTCTATCTCACGTGCAACAGCCGTTGCACGTCCCGCTGCCGCCCACCTGCGCCACGCTGGCTCCGACGGTAACCGCAATTGCTGCCGCGCCAGTGCCAGCTCCTACACCGGCTCCGGTAGTGGCGGCGAATGCTCAACCAGCCAAGGAAAAGAACGCAGCAGCCAGCACCCCGCAGCGAGCATCGTTGCCGCTGGCCTATCGCCTGCCGTTCAAATGGGGCATCGCGCCCCTGCTCTTGATGCTGCTGGTGTTGATCGGTTGCGCGTCTCTTTTCACGTGGCCACCCGGACCGCCACAAGACTTCCTCGCATTCTCTGCGATGGTGCTAGCCCTCAATGCCCTGACATGGACGGTGTTCTATCTCGCGTGGTCCACGGAAAACCCTTGGCCGAGAGGCATCTGCATTGGCCTTCTGATGTTGGGTGGCGGGATACTGATGTCACTGTTCATCGAAGAGAGCGCGATGCCGTTCATCGTGCGACTCACCTACGCACTCTCAGCAGTGTTGATGGTCGTCTACGTGGGATCGTTGCTGTTGTACCGTCCGTGGGTGATGGGGACCTGGCAGCGCTGGCTCGGACTTCCGGCCCCGGCTGAGATGCCTCCACAAACCGCACCCGGTCGGCTGTCTCGCTTCCTCAAGCTGGCGGTGATCGCCCTGGTGCTGACACCAGTTGTCTTTGTCGCGCTGCTGGCGGGATCGTTCTGGGCCTATCAGACCAGAGAACAAGAGGTCCAATTGCAAGCCGAAATCGCGCAACTGCGATCGGCGGAAGCAGCCCATCAGCGGCGGAACGCAGAGGATCATTTTCGGCCGACTAATCAGGCGGCGAGCGACCCACGAAACACTCCGTTCGATCCGCAACTGGAGCCGGGCACGACGCTGCCAGATCCTGTAGCCGTGACACCGATGTCTGCCTGGCCCGGAATGAGCACTGCGTCGCAACCGGTTCCCCCCGCCGTTAAGGATCTCATTGGACGTTGGGTCGTGCTGACAGCACAGGGCCCGGAGCCTCCAACCAGTGCGACTCAAGTGTACGGGTTTGGTGCGACGAGTCCCGCGACGTCAGCAGTTCCCGGAGGGATGATGCCCCCCGGAATGGTAAGCGGCGGCAGTCCCATGGCGCCGGGTGGTGCGATGGGGCCAAGAGGCAAGGCCGCGACCACCGCACCTGACTGGATTGAGATCACCGAGCGTCAGCTCAAGCTGGTCTCTTCGAGGGAAACTGTGTTCGACTTCGGACTGCGCGACGGACGCGAACTCTCGCTGCGAGAGGCGCAGTCAGGCATCGCCTCCGACGTGCGATCGGGAATCTATCTGCGGGACGGAGACCGCCTCGTCATCTGCTGGGGACCGGGTGATCAACCTGTGGCTCAGGAACTGAAAGCCACCGGGAGCTATCAACTGCTCGTGTGCCGTCGCGAATGGCAGCGTCCGGAAGAGGATCCCTTCGCTGCTCCCGGAGGTGGAGAGGGTGCCTTGGGGCCCACGTCCCGAGCCGTTCCGCGAGCCGACATGCCCTTCACGCCGCGCGAGGCTCAAGACCTTCAGAAGGCCTGGGCCGATAAGCTGAAAGTCAAGCCCGAGCTGACCAACTCGATCGGCATGCAGTTAAGAATCATTCCCCCCGGCAACATCCGCGAACGTGCGAAGGCTGCGGATGCGGCGCTTATGCCTGGCATGATGGGTGGCATGCCTGTTGTGGCTGACGCCAGTGGTTCGGTTTCTCGCCCGGGCGTCCTCGGCCCGATCTACGTTGGAGTGCATGAGGTCACACGCGGTCAATTCCGCAAGTTTGTCGAAGCGACGAAGTACGTCACACTCAGCGAACGTATTCCGCAAAGCGATGGCAAGCCCTCGCCAACCTGGCGCGAACCACAGATCGATCAGGACTCCGACAATCACCCCGTGGTGCACATCGCTCCGACAGATGCCATCGCATTTACGCAATGGCTCAGCCAGACCGAAAAGAAGCCGTATCGTGTGCTGTCGACGGATGAGTGGGAATTCGCGATGCGCGCGGGCAGCGCCTCAGACATCGCGTTAGGAACCAACAAGCTCAAGCACCGCAGCCAGTTCTTCACGACGACAGCTCCCGTCGGCAGTTATTCCCAGAACCCCTTCGGACTCCACGACCTGATCGGCAACGCCGCCGAATGGACCTGGGGCAGTCAGTTGACTGACCAGCCCGGCTATGACGGCGTGCCACCTGGGTCTCCCGGGGCATATCCTGTCGCGCGGCCCGTTCTTCAAATAAGAACCCCGGTTGCCAAACTTCTTGGAGGAGACTTCGCGACACGTGTTGAAGCCAGTTTGCCCGGTCAAACGGGCCCGCAGCACGCAGCGGTGGCTGGCTTCCGCGTGGCGATTGATCTCACCGAGTCGTCTCTACTGACGCTCCGCGATGACCTCCAGCAACTTTCCGAAGGCTACGACATGTTCGGCATGCAGGCGGTTTGGTGCGATGTCGTCGCCAAACCCTCGGACGTAGCCACCAAGAAAGACCTGCAACTGATCGCGGCGATTCATGATCGGATACCTCAAGACCAGATTCCTTACCTCGTCGAATGGACCGATTTTGAAATCCAGCGAGGATACGGGCACGGGGATCCCGCGCGAGCTTTGAATTGGAAACCCCTCGACGTCGCCGCGACTCTGAAGTGGCTGGAACAGGTGGAAACGGAAGCTGACTCCCTGCCTGCGCACTTGAAGAACGCGACGCTCACGATGCCGACGCCGCGCACAACGGGCAGCAAGCTCGTGGGACGACTTGACGCCTATCTGGCCCCGCGCGACCTCGTGCCAGCCGAAAGTACGTTCGGCCATCCGTGCGTCTTCCGTTTCTTCGATACGACGCTCCAGCCGACCGAGATGGAAACGGACTACATGTACCGCTACCGCCTGAAGTATCGCATCCCCGGCCTGGACAGCCAGACGGTCTACACAACTCCCTGGAAGACCAGCAACGCCGTCGTCACGGTCGAATCCAAGCAGCAATGATCCGCGTCTTACGTTGTGGTCGTTGGTCAGAATGCGCCCGACGGCAGTAATGCGAATGCAACAATCAACGACGCGTCGCGATGAGGCCGCCCAAGCTGGGACTTAATACAGTAGCAGGCACATTCCATGTGCCGTCCGCTGAAGGTTGCGGCACATGGAATGTGCCTACTACTTCCGCACCTCCCGATACAGATCAGCTAGCCCAACAACTTCCTGAGTTCGGCGACGAGATGGGCTTCTGACATGGTCAGCGGTTGACCTTGAACCCTCAGGTTCTTGATCTGCCAAACGCCTGCATTGAACTCATTCTCGCCAGCGATGATGGCCAGCTTGTGGCCTTTCTTGTCGGCGTATTTCAGTTGTTTGCCGAGTTTGGTCGCTTCGGGATAGACCTCAACACGGAACCCGGCTTCGCGCAGCAGACGGCTGAGTCGCAGGTAGTCGCCGAGTCGCGGCGCATCGAACTGCGTAATCAAAATCTCGGCTGGCGTTGATGCTGTCTCCACCATGCCCAGCAGTTCCATCGCAGCCAGCAGGCGATCGAGACCGAGGCTCGCACCAACCCCTGGCAGGCGATCCTTTGTGAACAGTCCCGCCAGATTGTCGTAACGGCCACCGGAGCAGACGCTGCCGATTTCGCGTTTGTCGGCCAAGAAGGTCTCGTAGATCGTGCCCGTGTAGTAGTCGAGCCCGCGAGCAATCGTGAGGTCCAGTTCGATACGGCCGGATGGGATACCGGCTTTCGCGCAGGCCTCGAACAACTCCTTCAAGCGTGCAGTACCAGTGCTGCCAACTTCGTTGCCGACGAACATTGTTTCCAGCTGATTCAGAATCTCGGATGGTGTGCCGGTTAGTCCGACGAGGTCCAGTACACGTTCCGCCTGCTGTTGAGTCGTACCGACTTTCGACGTCATCTCTTCGATCACGCCGCCGCGGCCAATCTTCGCCAGCTTGTCGATGGCGCGGAGCACGCCCACTGACTTCTCTGTCAGGCCCTGCTGTTCCAGCAAGCCGTTGAGCACCAGTCGATTGTTGACTCGAATTGTGAACCGCTCGAAACCGATCTTCGACATCAAGTCGTGAATGACCAGCAGCGTTTCGATGTCGGACGCGTTGGATTCGGTACCGATCGTGTCGAAGTCGCACTGCATGAACTCACGATAGCGGCCCGCTTGTGGAGTCTCACCGCGCCATACGGAGCCAATGTGATACCGCTTGAGCGGCAAGCCCAGTTCGTGGTGGTGTTGGGCTGAGAAACGGGCGAGTGGCACGGTTAGATCAAATCGCAAGGCGACATCGCGACCACCATTATCCGTGAAGCGAAAGAGCTGCTTGTCAGTTTCATCACTGCCTTTGCCGACGAGAATCTCCGCGTATTCTAAAGCTGGCGTATCGATCGGGCTGAAGCCGTAGCTGCGATAGACTGACTTCGCCGTTTCGATCAATCGCTCGCGGGCCATCATGGGAGCCGGCAAGTAGTCGCGAAAACCTTTGAGCGTCCGAGGTTCGATAAGACCAGCCATGATGCACACTCTCCCACAGGCGATGAACTGCTGCCGATCACAAGAACGGCAGCGGTCCTTGAGAACTCAATCTTCAAGACGAATTGCAACTTGGAACAGAGAGCTGCAACGCCGGTGAGGTTCGCGGACCATGTGGTCGCGGAATACCGGCACCGGCAGCTTGCACGACGCCAAACTGCGTCGTGCCGTGTTCTAGCGGATGCGGCTAACGATTGCCTTTGCCGCCCTTACGGTCGTCCCCATTGCGGTTGGAGTCGCCCTTGCGTTTCTCCTGCTCGCGCTGCAACTGCTGCTGCATGTCAGCGGCTTCCTGAGCTTGCCTCATCAGGCGCTGCAGGAATCCTTCCTTGGCAGGTTCAGCCATCTTCTTCTCGGACAGATCGATCGGCTTATGGGGCAACAGCCCGATCAGCTTTCGCTCGCCCATACCCCACAGCGTCGAACAGATGAAGTAGACACACAGACCAGCCGGGACCTTGTAGAACATGAAGCCCATGAAGATGAGCATGTAATTCATCATCTTCTGCTGCATGGCCATTTCTTCGTTCGTCGGCGGAGGCATCATGGCCTTCTGCTGAACGAAGTAGAGCACGAGCGTGATGATCGGCAGCAGGTTGAAGTCCTGTCCCAGGAACGGCAGAGCGAACGGCATCGGGAACAAAGCGTCCGGCGCAGCCAGATTGTCGATGTACAGGAACGGCGCCATACGCAGATCGACGCTGTTGTTCAGCGCCTGGTAGAGCGCGATGAAGACAGGTAGTTGCAGGAACGCCAGCAGGCATCCGCCGAAGGGGTTGAAGCCCGCCTTCTTATACAGCTCCATCTGCGCCTGAGCTTGCTTCTGCTTGTCGTCCTTGTACTTCTCGCGCATCTCATTCAGCAGAGGCTGCAGCTCTTTCATCTTGTTGCTGCTGGCGGCCTGCTTCTTGGAGATCGGGAACATCAGCGTGCGAACCATGCCTGTCAGAATCATGATCGCGATGCCGTACGGAATGCCCCACGAATGGATGCCTCGCAGAATGTTCACGAGCAAATGGCTGATCGATCCAAACCAGCCGTAGTCAAACACGGCGTCCGCCTCGTGACTCTCCAGCAACTCCTGCCGCTTGGGCCCCAGGAACAGCTTGAACTTATGCTCGACGTTGCCCTCTGCGGGGATATCGAGAGTCTTGGACGTGAACAGCAGGCTGATGTCGCTGTACTCTTTGGTCTCAGCCCGTTCAACGAGGATCGGTTTCGTTGATTCGAAGTATTGGTCCTGCAACTGCGGCGCAGTCGGGAGCAGCAGGGCGGCGAAGTATTGAACGTCGATACCGGCATAGCGGAAAGGCCGAGGCCATTCCTGCGGAGCGTTCTTATCGACACTCTTCACCAGTTCCGTCGCCGTGAGAGACTGCGGCACCAGGTCGCCGCCAGCATCCAGAAAGCCCGCTTTGACGTCGCGGTACTTGGTGGCAATCTCCTTGTTTTCGAGCGGCAAGCCCACGGGGCCTTGCAGCACATAGCTGACGGAACGCACCGCGTTCGACTGGTTCTCGATCAGGATGCTGACATCGAGGTCATACGGTGCCGAGACAAGGTCCCAGTCCGGCCGAAGTTTGATCTTGTCCTTCGGCATGCGATTCAACGTGTAGGTCTTCGTGATCGACAGCTTGCCATCTGGTGAAGTCAGCCGGAACTTGGCACTCGACGTGATCTCCTTGTTATCCGCGTCGGGAGTGGTCCCCACTACCTCCCAACTGAGATTCTTACTCGATGCATCACGGTCCAGCTTGGCGAACTCGGCATCGATCTTTGCCAGTTCGAGATCGAACGTCAGCGGCTTGCGCTTCGGGTCCAGCGCGGCGATCGGCTTGCCTGCTTCGAGGTTATTGCCCACCACTTTGAGCTGCGGTCTGGGTATAACATTGTCGCTGACCACATAGCGCGGGTCGTTCAACGTGGCTGCGGCAATAGACGCGCCGACGCTCGTCAGCTCGACTTGCAGGCCGTAGCCATTGTCCTGATCCATCGCGCCGAGAGAGACCGTCTTGACGGGATGATCGGGAAGCTTGAACGGCTTCGCTTCATCGGGCTTCTTGCCGTCGGGATCAGTGGCTTCAGCGTTTGCGGCCGCCTGCTCGCCTGCAGCGTCTTTCTCGTCTTCTTTTTCAGCGACCTGCTGTGGATTCGGGACTACAGGAAAGAGGCCCGGAAACAGCACCGGCCCATACGTCATCCATCCAATCCACAGCAGAAGAAGCATTACTCCAAAGGTAAGGTTACGTTTTTGATCGACTTCACCGGCCATCTTTGAGACGGTCTCCCAGGAAATTATCCAGCTCAGGAATTGCGTAGATCTTGTTGGCAGTCTTCTCAACGTCGTACTTCACCCGACGATACATCAAACGATCGTCATCAAGGATCACATACGACGAATCTGGCACACCGTTACGCGGCTGCCCGACCGAACCAACATTCACCAAGTGCTTCTGATTCCCCAGCCGATATTCGAAGTTCACTTCTTCGGGAGTCAGGAAATTGAGGTCTTCGGTGAAAATACCAGGGATATGTGTGTGTCCCTGGAAACAGTCTTTTTCTACCAGTTGAAAGATGCGTTCCATCTTCCGCTGGTTGTAGATGTCTTCGGGGAAGACATATTCGTTCAGGGGGTTTCTCGCCGAGCCGTGTACGAACAATCGATTCGGCTCTTTGTGAACGCGAGGCAGTTCCCCCAGAAACTCCCACCGCGCTTCCGCTCCAGAACCAGCTTCCAGCGTTTGCCGCGTCCAGAAGATGGCTCGTTCGGCACCCGCATTGAAACCTTCCGGATCGAACAACGCTCCCTGATCGTGATTGCCTAACAGTGTGACTTTGCAATGCTTACGAACGAGGTCGATGCACTCCCGCGGATTCGGTCCATAACCAACGATGTCACCCAGACAGTAGATCTCTGAAATCTCTGGCTGGGCATTGATATCACTGAGGACAGCTTCGAGAGCTTCAAGATTCCCGTGAATATCGCTAATGATCGCTCTCAAGGAAGGGCCCCCGTGAACTCGCAAGATTGTCTTGGCAGCTCTATTTGAGTCGTCTGTTAGCGATGCTCAAATGAAGGAACTCCGCTGAACGGAGTCACTTTCGGATCTTAGGACCCAGCGTCAAAACCGGTCAAGCAGGTGGAACCGTTGGGGATAGGCGTTTTGCGTCCGCTTTCGATCATCCGGATCAGGTGTTCTAGTCTCAAGTCGACTGTGCCGCACGTTGCCGGCACACCACACGCCAGCGCTCCTCGGCAGCACAATCGAGAAGTCCTTAGTGAATCACGGCTTACGTGCGATCCAAGTGCACTGCGACCGGCTGCCTGATGCGATTGAGCATCATGGCCGCAGCAACGGACCTGCAGATGACACAGCGATCCGAGAATTTGTAGCACTATCTAAAGCACTGTCACCATTGCGTTTGCGACTCGACGAAGCTTCGCGAGGAGTGATCCCGCCAACTTTGGCATTCACAGTGCTTAACACCCTCACGTTCAAGATTCGACCCGCCAACGATGCGAGAAACTGCTGTGAACAACCTCGTCCAAAAGCTCTGGTCCGATGAAACCGGTTTCCTGCTCGCCACGGAACTGGTGCTCATCTCCACGATCCTCGTGATCGGGATGGTGGTCGGTCTCGCCGAAGTTCAGCACGCGGTGGTGCAGGAACTGGAAGACGTTGCTTCGGCCTTCGGTTCCGTCAATCAGACCTACCGCTATTCAGGTATGGAGAGCCCGAAGGGGTCCGGTCGCGGCAGTGGCTTTGGCGATCATCGCGATGCTTGCGACAGCCAATGGGACATCGTCTGCGCCAGCGGTAATGGTCGTGGCTAGTTGCTCAGCTCGGCAGCTCTCTGAGTTCAAGTGTTCTCGCTTTCCTGTGCCCCTGTTCGGGGAGTCTTCGCCCATGTGGAACCTGCTGCAAAAACTCGTTCGCGACGAGGTCGGATCATCCGTGACGACAGAGATGTCAATGGTCACGGGTGTGACAGTGGGCGCTCTCATCCTCAGCATGGGAGACTTCTCTGCCAACGTGAATCGCCAGTTCAAACAGGTCGCGACCTCGTCCGCGTTGAAGTCGACCGACCTCGACCGGAAGCGTGAGGAGGAAGATGCCGAACGCGCGGCTGAGTTCGAGCGCATCCGAGCCGCGGCAGCCCAGAAACGCGCCGCCGCGAAGTCGCACTAGCGAGCGATTGTGTTTGCCTGACCAATGCTCAATCACCTTGAAGTGTTGTTGAACCAGGCTCGCGCGGCCATGAGTTCTGTGCTGGTGTTCGCCGCAATCACAACGCCGACTTGCCGAGTTGATTGATCACCGAGCCAGACCGGCGAGGTGCGAATGGCGACCACATCACCAACTGACTGAGGAAGTGGTACCCGCAGCGGCGAGTGAACCGCATCGGCAACGCGACGTTCAAAGGCACTGTCGATCTCGGTCGCATAAGCTTCGGCCAGACGCGCGATGTCAATCAGCACCCAGGCGCGATGTTCGCCATGCGCCACACGCTCGCAAAGTCGTCGCGCAATGAAGCCCATGGTGTAGCGCGCGTTGACGTCCTGAATCGGCCTGAATGCCAGTTCGCCGAGATCATTGCGATACAGCATCACATCGATGCCCAGCGGCCCGAAGTATCCCAACTGTGCGATTCGCCGCGCTAAACGCTTCACTTCAGTCACCGCATTTGCGATCAACTCACCATGCGGCATCGCTTGCTCGAACCCGACGTTCGGTAAGCACTGGCTCCCAACATAGCGGCCCGTCGAATCCGTCAGCAGTTCGGTCACGGCGAGCAGTTCAACTTGAGCGTCTGCGCTCTTGGTGTGTGTTGATTGGGGAATATTCATCAGGATGCCGAACTCAGAGACTCGATCCAGCCACGGTTCGAAGATAAGCCACTCACCCTTTTCCAGACGCTTCTCGATCCAGCGGCGAGTTGGCTCAGACAACTCGGTTCCGCAACCCACCACGCGCTCGCGCGCGGACATTCCGAACTCCGCTTTGATGACCCAGCGCAGGGTGTCTGAAGAACACTCTGTGCGTCGCGCGCAATTGGCGACCGAGATTTCCAAGTCAGCATGTGCCCTGATCACGCGCGAGCCCGCCAGATCGAGACCGAGTTCCCGCTCGATCTCCACTGATACTCGCCGCGAGTTCGCCAACCGCACGGCTTCCGATGCGGGACCATCAATCGTCGCGCCGATCTGAGTTGCGACTCGCCGGGCTGCGTCGGACCAACCCCACGGCTGAAGTGTTCGCTCAACCGCTTCCGTGATCGCGGCAGTTCGCAGAAGAGATTCCACACACGTCAGTGATACGCCGAACTGCCGCTGGAACGCGTCCAGAAACTCGACCTGCGGCCGCACGGGGAGGCAAACGGTGTCACCGGCCTCTGCCAACCCCAGCAGGTGACAACTCAGCTCCGCCGCCAGGCGTTGCAGGTTGCGATTGGGGGCATAGCTGGACGATGCGAGTTCGTGCTCAAAATCGAAGTTGCCCCACAAGAATGCGTTCATCTCCAGTCAATTCGTTTGATATGCGACCATTGCAGCCGCCTGTCGTCTACTGATTTTCGAGCGATTGTGCCAATCGTATCTTTGCTGGTCCGATTTCCGTCGAATGACGTTCAAAAGTTCCGCTATTCACCGTTTCAACGATTTTGCAGTTTGGAGCGGTCGTTTGGCAGAGTTAAACTGTCGGACCTCATTCGTGAAATCTCCTGCCCGCGTGGTCAGGCTGTTCTTGTCGAGCGGCGGGGACTTCGTACTGTAATGTCTGAAACTACAGAAGAAGTTTGGGGACCGAAGGGACTTTGGATCCGCGTTGGTGATGATCCGCCTTCGAGCCATTCGGATGGTCCGAAGCGATCCCGGTAAGGCGAATGGTTGCGACGTCGCAATCAGTGCTCCGATATGGATTTCATTCTCAAAGGCTATGCCGTCAATGACGCGACGTGGTTTTACCTGTCGCTGTTGTTGATTATGGCCGTGTTCTTTCGCTTCAACCGCCTATGGTCGTTGCGAAACCTGGACATCGTGTTGCTATTGGCGGTCTCTCCCGGCCTGTTGAGCCAGGAGGCGCCACAGTCGTTGGGCAACATCTGGCTGTTCGTGTGCACGGGCTTGTTCCTGATCCGCCTGATGCTGGATGCGTGGTTTCGCCGCCGACCACTGCTGGAACAGAACCTGAATGCCTCAGGACTGGCGTTCCTGTGCGTCGCCGCGTTCGCGTTTCAGATCGCCAATATCGTCACGGAGACTCCGCGCGAAGACACCATTGAAGCGGTGCGTGCGGCTCAGGAGCTGGTCGCGAGGCAGGATTCGTCGCACGCTCAGACCCCCGAGAACACGACCCCCACCGAGCCGGCCACATCGCCCACGTCGCGTCTGCTCGCAACCCCAACAGTGCTGGTGCACAACTACCGGGTGGCGGCGTGGATTCTGGCGGGGACATCGCATCTGGCCGTGGTGCTGGGATTGGTCTTCCTCGGCAAACGCCACTTGGGAGAACTAAACCTCGGCATTGCGATGGCGACGATGTACTTGCTGCTGCCGTGCACGGCTTATCAAGTGGAGCAGGTCTCGCACGTGATGCCCGCCGCCCTCGTGATCTGGTCGTTGACGTTCTATCACCGGCCGATGGTTGCGGGTTGCTTTATGGGACTCGCCTGCGGGACGGTGGCCTTTCCCGTCTTCCTGCTGCCGGTCTGGATGGCGTTTTACGGGCGCAATGGAGCGATCCGGTTCGGGCTGGCGTTGGCCGGCGTGATGGCGGTGCTGCTCGGGTCGTTCGCATTGACTTCTTCCAACTTCCAGTCGTTCTTGCAACAAACGATCGGTCTGGTGGACTGGAGCCTGTTCCAGTTCAAGTCCGGATACGGAGTCGGCTTTTGGTCGAACATCGATCAAGTTTATCGCCTGCCGGTGGTGACGGCGTTTGGAGTGCTGGTGATCGTGCTGGCCATCTTCCCGCGCAAGAAAAATATCGAGCATCTGATGGCGGCCTCGGCAGCGGTCGTCGTGGCCACGCAGTTCTGGTACCCACAGCATGGTGGCGTGTATGTACTATGGTACCTGCCACTGCTGCTCACGGTCGTCTTCCGTCCGAAGCTGGCACATCTGGTACCGCCCGAGTCTGCACCGCTGCTACGTCTGGCGAAGAACACAGATACAGCCGCTCCGACAGATCGTCCGGTCACGCTTTCCAGCCGTCAGCAACTTCGCTGAGCAAGGCTGATTTACCACGCCGGCTCGCCGATTACTTCGCCCGCTTGAGCCGTCACGAGAGCGCCAATCACTTTGATGTCGATGCTCTCGGAGGCGAATCGCACGGTGCCGTCACCGAGCAAGAAGTGTGCTCCACCTGGATGAAAACTGTAGGCCTCATTGGAGTTTGTGCAGTTCACTGCGCAGGTACCGGGAGTGCTGCCTGCCGTCGGATTGAATCCATGCAGATCGAAGCCCTGCACATTGTCAGCCCAACCCGCCCCGGTAGTGTTCCCCGAAACCTTCTGTCCCATGCGGTAGGTGGCAGGGCGTCCGGCACATTCGCCAAGGAAGATCGTGTTCGAGGTCCCGTCCGTAATGTCTCGCACTCGAGCCCGCAGGAAGTTGTCGAAGATCGCGCCGTTGGGCATGGCATTCGTCGCCGCATCCAGCACGCCCAACGTGATCAGTGCGCTGTTGATGTCGTTGAGTTCCCCATAGTCCGAGCAGTATCGCGAGCCAGCAGCCGGAGTCGTTCCGGATGAGGTCGTATCAGCTCGCTCGCCATTGGGGGTCGATGGACAGACAAAAGCCGACACCGGCAGGTTGATAACGGCGGCGTTCTGCGCGTCGTGCCAGTGCACGTTGAAGTTATACAGCTCGTACAGATCCCGCCGATCCACGTACGGCAACAGACGCGAGAGAATCGAGTGTCGCTTGCCGCTGTTGAGCGCCGTCGTACGAGTCGGAAACATTCCGGAGGTCGATTCGTAGTTCTGCATCCCCAACCCCATTTGCTTGAGGTTGTTCTTGCACTGTGCTCGCCGCGCGGCCTCGCGCGCACTTTGCACGGCTGGCAACAACAGGGCGACCAGCACAGCAATGATCGCAATCACCACCAGCAACTCGATCAGCGTAAACCCTGTCCGAGAATGACTTGTGCCTTCGCGGGGTCGCTCGATGCGAGCGTGACGCTGTTTTCGCCGACATGGCAACGCTGCGAATGACACGGCAGATCCCCTCGTTAGCACTCAACGCGTGGATCAGATCAGCAAAGTGAGGAGCGACGCGGAAGATTGTGCGCAAGAAAACCTCCGAGTACCACGCCACGCGATGGTATCGGAGGTCGTCTTAACAATTCGGATTTCGTGCTGTTGCCGGCGACTACGTATTCGAGTCGTTCGACTTGTCCGGCGCGTCGTTGGACTTCTCAGGCGTGTCCGACGCCTTTTCGTTGGCATCAGCGGGCTTCTCGACGGAGTCCGTCGCCTTCTCCGGAGCATCCGACGCGTCAGGCGTTTCGACCGGCGCAGCCTTCACCTTAACCTCGGGCTCACCGATCGGTGTGCCCAGTGATCGAACAAACGCGATTGCCGCATCTAGATCCATCACGGCAGGGCGGACGATCAGAATCAGGTTGCCCTCATTTCCGTCCTTGGTCTTGAAACCTCCGACCGCTTGAATGATCTCCTGTTCCGCATCCTTGATCTTTCCAATCTCGAAGGACGTTTCCTTACCGTTGATGGTCATCTTCTGAACCACTGACTCAGTAAACGGTTGGGCTTCGACCTGCTTGAAGTTCTGTGCTCCACCATGGGGCATTCCGGGGCGAACCTGGTCCTGAGATCCCACCACCTCGGTGAGCATGATGATGGAAGCATTGTCGTTAGCTGCCGCACCCTCTTCGTCCTTAAACTCCTGATCGGAAAAGAGGACGAAGCGAACGCCCACGCCGCCGAACACGAGGTCCATGGAAGCCGCGTTTTTCAGACTGTCCGGGGCCTTCAGTTCAGTCATCTTGGCGGCAACCTCGCGGGCTTTCACAGGGTCCTTGCTGACGCTGTCCGCGACCTTCTTGCCCATATAGAACATGCCACCGCAGCACGCCACGCAGGCCAGGCCGAACACGCAGGCCAGCGTCAACACGATCTTTGTGGCCAGGCTCGCACCCTGCTTGCGCGGGTTATTGTTGAAATCGTCGTAGGTTGAACCGGACATGTGAGATCCTTCAGAAAGATCCAGGAGACATGAGATCGAGAGATGAGCGACTACTTCAATTCCTTGATGCGAACATCGCGATAGGACGCTTCTGACGCCGGGCCGCCGTGAATCTGCAGGGCGATGATGCCGGAGTCTTCAATGCCTTCTTCCTTCTCGGTGTAGTCCACCGTCTGGACGCCATTTACCCACAACTGAATGTGAGGTCCCTCGCAGCGAATCACGAAGTCGTTCCAGTCATTGAGCTTCACGGCCTTCTGTACGGCTTCCTGCGGACCGATCACCAGAAACTTCTTGCGGCGCGATTCGTCATAGAGCGAACCCCAGATGTTGTCCTTGCCCATCAGGCCCATGTCGCACTGGTACCCGATGACTTCGTGGTGATTCGGAATTCGTTTGGTGCGGAACTGCACTCCCGCATTGGCGCCTTCACCAACGAGCTTCGCTTTGAGCCGCAGCTCAAAGTTCTTGTAGGTCTTCTCAGTGCAGAGGAACTCGTTGTTCGGAATCTTTTCCTTCAGCGTTCCGGCTACAACGGCTCCGTCTTCGACACGAAACATCCCGTGCTTGCCTTCCCAGCCTTTGAGCGTCTTGCCGTCGAACAGCGGGGTGAAGCCTTCTTCTTTGGGGGCGTCGGCATAGGCGAGCAGTGAAGTCAGCGAACCAACCAGCAGCATGCAGCACAGAATCTGTCGCATGGAGAGCCTTTCAGGAAATCGAGGGCGCGGTCGTGATCCAGTTTGCCAGCGGGCTCGTGAGAGCCCATGCTCGTGCGGCCCCTATACTCCCGATAAGCGTGCAACATTGCGAGCCTCTGACCGCACCTGCTTTCGTTGGTGAGGTTCGCTATCATCAAACTTTGAGTTTCAGGTGACTTCGCATCTTCTGTTTGAGAGATGATCCGCATGCCTCACTGGCTACCGGCAGCTATTTTCGGCACAGTCGTCGCGCTGTTCGGATTCGGCTTGAGCCGTCGCAACTTCCGCGCCTGGCATGATTGGCAGGCCGATGACATGTGCTCCGAAACCGATCGACTGCACTACCGCGTTCGCTATCAACGCCGAGCCCAACTCGCCGGAATGATCATCGTGACGGGTCTGCTGCTGGCATTGGGCGATGCCGTCATCTGGGGCTTTGGCATCGTTGCTTCGACTGTGTTCTGGATCACTGTCCTGATCCTCTGCTGCTGGATTGGCCTGCTGGCGCTCGGCGATTTGACGTCGGTCTACACGCACCACCACGTGGCCATGAAGCGCGTCGAGAAGACGCGTCGGGAACTGGAAGCTCAACTGCAGGAACTGCGACGCACTGACGACAGTTGAGTCAGTTCGGTCATCCTGCAGATCTCCTCAATCCATCGAGTCACCTCCACGAGGCATCATGACGAAAGACTTCGATCTCAAATCGCTGCACACCGTGCATCTGGTCCCGCTAACGGCTTATCACGCGGATGGTTCACTCCACGCGGAAGCTCAGGCCGAACACACCGCCCGGATGTATGCAGCCGGCGTTCGCTGCTTCCTGCCCGCAGCGGGCACGAGTGAGTTTCACTCGTTGAGCGCCGATGAGATTGTCGAGATCACGCGCATCACACGTGAGGCGTCCGGGCCTGATGCCGTCGTCTTCGCGCCCGTCGGTTATCAGGTTGGCCACGCGATTGATGTCGGCCAGCGTTCAATGGCAGCGGGGGCCAGCGGCATCATGTTCATGCCGTTCACTCATCCGTATCTCTGCGATGCTGGTGCTCGCGACTACTACACAGCGGTGCTGAATGCAGTGAAGGCGCCAGCGCTCGTCTATAAGAAGGACCCGTTGCCCAGCAACGCGCTACTGCTGGAATTGGCGAAGCATCCGCTGGTGGTCGGCGTGAAATACGCATGGAACCAGATGCACGAGTTCCGCACGACCGTGCTGGCGGACACCGAAGGCATCGAATGGCTGTGTGGTTCGGCCGAGCGGTTTGCTCCCTACTACATGCTGGCGGGTTCAAACGGCTATACGACCGGAGCCGGCAACGTGTGCCCGCATCTGACGCTGGCCATGCACGCGGCGTTCTCCACCAATGAGTATTCCGAAGGAATGCGCTATCAGGAACTCATCCTGCCGATCGAAGACTTCCGAGCCCGGCAAGGCGACAGCTTCAACATCTCCATGCTGAAGCACGCACTCGCCATCACGGGCCTCGATTTCGGTCCTCCGCGCCCGCCGCAACGACAGCTCACCCCCGCCGAACGATCGGAAATCGAAAAGGTGCTGCAACCAATCCTCGCCGCCGAAGCAGAACTCGCCGAGGAGTGCGCGGCAGTCGGTCTGTCTCGATAGCCAGAGTTCGTCCCACTCGCAGGCGGCTTGCTACGACAGGATCGAGAAGTAGCAGGAGACGGCGAAGTCCAGCGAGTCCTTGTTCAGCATAGGACTCTTGCCTTCGTAGGTGCTGAGATTACGGATCTGCATCAGCAGGTCGCGCGGGTGGCAAGCGCGCATTTCGCGGTTCTTGCCTTCGTAGTGTTCGTAGATCAGGTAGTTCACGGCGTTGGCGTCGTAGGGTACGCCGAACTGCTTGCACATCACCGTGAAGATGTGATGGAACTGGGCGTGCGTCGGATTCGGAACCTGAATCTTGTACGGAATACGGCGCAGGAAGGCGTCGTCGACGAGGTCCCGCGGTTCGAGGTTTGTCGAGAAGATGACCAGTTGATCGAACGGCACCTGCACCTTCTTGCCGGTGGGCAGGTTCAGCAGGTCGTAACGTTTTTCGAGCGGCACGATCCAGCGGTTCAATAACTCATCCACCGGCATGCGCTGACGGCCGAAGTCGTCGATCAGCAACACGCCGCCATTGCTCTTGAGCTGCAACGGAGCTTCGCAGATACCGCTGTTGGTGTCCTTGGTGACTTCCAGTTCATCCATCGTCAATTCACCGCCGGCGATAACCGTCGGTCGATGAATGCGGACCCAGCGTTGATCCAGTTCTGAGGACTCAATCTTCTGCAGCAGCGGATCGTCCTTGGGCACCATCGAGTGGATCGAAGGATCGAAAACGCGCACGACGAGGCCATCAATGCCGATCGCTCGCGGCACCCAGATCGCTTCGCCGAAGGCCTTGGAGACTCGTTCCGCGATACTGGTCTTACCGTTACCGGGTTGCCCGAACAGGAACAGACCGCGACCGGAATTCACAGCCGGGCCCAGCATTCGGAGCAACGAATCTTCGATCTCGAGATCCGAGAAAGCCTGCTTCAACTGTGTGATGCCGACTTTCTGAGTGGTCACGCTTTGCAGCTTCATCACGGCTTCGTACTGAGCCAGCGTGACCGGCGTCGATCCGTAGTACGTGCAGTCGCGTGTGAACTCCTTCGCGATCGACAGACCTTTGTCCGTCGGCACGTAGGTGTAGTCACCGGCCAGAGCCTCGCCCTTCAGGACGATGTATTGCTCTTTGCGCAGGTCCTTGAGGACTTCTTCGATGATCGGAAACAGCAGCCGAATATGCGCCGCAATCTTGCGACCCGTATAGGCACCGCGAGCAGCCAGCAGCTTCAGGATGTAGCGTCCGACTTCGTCGGCGCTGATACCCGCTTCCTGCAGCGTCTTCGGCGCGCGTGGAAAGAAGCCACTGCCGCCGGAAGGCACCTGCGGCTGAACCGCTGCTGACATCAGCTTGGGAGGGGCCTGCAACGGGAGAGGAATGGGTTCCGCCGGTTGCGCGGTCGTCACAGCGCGGTTGCGCGCGGACCCCATGTCGCGCCACAGTTCGCTGAGGAACTGTCCCATCGGCTCGCTGCTGGTTCCGCTCGGTTGAGATTCGGGCATGGTGTCAGGTCGGCTGAGAGGTGAGGTAGGCCCTGTTCAACATTAGCTCAGCGCATCACCGCGCGCGGCTTCCCGCCGTTTGTTGCCGCGAACGTTCACATCCTTTGCTGTGACAATTGCTGTCATCGCGCAGATCGGCCCGTTCGTCGGCCAGCGATGCCGCAGTAAAGACGTTGCGACCGTCAGGACCCTTAGGACCGTTACCGTCCGAATGTCCGGTCCGTCCGCTACGACGCGGCTACTCCAGATAGGTGGAACCCGTCACACAGGCTTCGTAATCACTGACCAGTTGCGTCGCGCGTTCGGCAGTGAGCTGCCCACCGGCCACTCGCTGCTGAACCAGTTCCTTGAATCCAGACGCGGCCTGCTGCTTGTCGTAGCGCGCAAAGCTCAGCATGTCCGAAATGCGGCTGCCGGAAACGAGCTTCGTGACGTGGTACTTGCCGTCGGTGTTGATGACGATCTGGGCCTCGTTCGGCATCCCGAAGAGGTTGTGATAGCAGCCCATCACTTCCTGATAAGCACCCGTCAGGAAGATGGCGACGTGATAAGGCTTGTCGGCGAACTTGTGCAGTTCGAGCACGTGCTTCACGTCCTTCACGTCGACGAAGTTGTCGATGCAGCCATCCGAATCGCAGGTCACGTCCACCAGCGTGGCGAACTCGGTCGGCACCTCGTTCAGCCGATGAATCGGCATGATCGGGAAGAGCTGATTGATGGCGAAGGAGTCCGGCGTGGAGCGGAACACCGAGAAGTTGCAGAGATACTTCGCCGCCAGAATCCGCTTGAGCTCATTGAACTCAGCATCGTCCGCTTCAGCCTTCTGCGAGAACTTCAACGCCTTCGCGCAGATTTCCCAGAACAGCACTTCGCCTTTCGCGCGATCTTCGAGACTGATGAGGCCCAGATTGAACTGGGTGTGCAGTTCGTCCTTGTCGTCGAGAGCGTCGTGATAGTACTCGGAGAAGTTCTTGGCGCTGATGCCTTCCAAGAGAGACTTGAGTTCAAAGATGACCTGCGGGTCGTCGTCATCGACGGCGGCAGTGGGAATGTCTTCGGCGAATGTTTCGATTTCGTCTCGGATCGAAGTGATGAACAGCGTGTGATACGCCGTCATCACGCGACCGCTCTCGGTGACCAGATGCGGATACGGCACCTGCTCGTCGTCGCACACCGACTTGATCATGTAGACGACATTGTTGGCGAACTCTTCGACGGAGTAGTTGATCGAACCTTCGAACGTCGTCTTTGAGCCGTCGTAGTCGACGCCCAGGCCGCCGCCGATATCGAGGTATTCGACGTTAAGCTTCATCTGCCGGATCTTGGCGTAAACGCGTGCGGCTTCCTTGATCGCGTTCTTCACGCGCTTGATGTCGGTGATCTGCGAGCCAATATGAAAATGCATCAGCCTCAGCGAGTCGCTCAGTCCCGCCGCACTCAGCAGGCGAATGCACTCCAGAATCTCAGACGTCGTCAGTCCGAACTTGGCGGACTCACCGCCAGACGAAGCCCACTTGCCTGTGCCCTTGGAGTACAGCTTGGCTCGCAAACCGATGAGCGGCGCGACGCCCGCTTTCTGCGCCAGCCGGATGATCATCTTCAGTTCGTTGAGCTTCTCGACAACGACGACAACACGTTTGCCTGCCTGCACGCCCATCAGCGCCATGTTGATGAAGGCTTCGTCCTTGAATCCGTTGCAGACCAGCAGCGAATCCGCTGCCTGATCGAGCGACAGCGCGGCGTAGAGTTCCGCCTTGGAACCGCATTCCACACCGACGCTCTGATTGCGTCCTTCCGTGAGGAACTCTTCGACGACTTCGCGGCGCGGATTCACCTTCATCGGAAACACTGGATAATGACCGCCGGAATAATCGAACTCTTTCGCGGCGGCTTCGTAGGCGGCGCAGAGTCTTCTCAGTTGCGTCTGCAGGATCTGCGGAAACCGCAGCAGCAGCGGTAACGAAACCTTGCGCTTCTCCATCAGCTCCTGAACGATCTCAAAGACGTCGGCGCTGCGCGGGTCACCCTTCGCAGGATGGACGACCAGATGGCCCAGCCGATTGATCGAGAAGTAACCCTGTCCCCAGTTCTCGATACCGTATGTTTGCATCACTTGGTCGAGCACATTGTTGTTCATCGTGAATCCTTCACCGCAGTCTGAATGCAACAGGCCCCTCGGACGTTTAGCAGGTGACGTACCGTTTCATGGGCCGGCGGTTAGTGCTACTCCAAAATCACGCCGGAATCGGGCGCTACTCCTGGGGCGGCAGAATATCAGGCTCGATCTGGTAACCATCCGCCAGTGAGTTCGTCATGTTGAACAGACCGACGATGGCCATGATCTCGCCGAGCGTCTCGTTGTCGACGCCCTGCTTCTTCAACGCGGTTGTGTGCGAGTTCACACAGTACGAGCAACCGTTGGTGGCCGAGACCGCCAGGGCGATGATTTCGCGTGTGCGCGGGTCGAGTCGCGGCTCGCGGCCAACAGCTTCCGGATGCATCAGTGTCTTGAGCGATGACCAGACCACTTCCAGTTGCGTCGGGTTAGTCGCCAGAGCGCGCCACATGTGCGGCACGAAGTCAATGCGTTTGGTCTGCTTGATGTCCGCAAAGATCTCGGCCACGCGTCCCGTCGCTTGAGACTCATCCACCAGCTTCACGGTTGCCGCGCGTGGTTCTGACATGCGGGTATCCCCTGGGAACGAAAACACCCCGGCTGCTGCTGCAACCGGGGTGCGAATGTCAGTGAATCATGCGAACGCCAGCTTAGTAGCGACCGCCGCGACCACCTCGATCGCCGCCGCGACCACCACCACCACCGCCTCCGCCGTAGCC
>JAKFWA010000007.1 GCA_021732995.1 Planctomycetaceae bacterium
GATGATGTTTGCCTGTCGGTCGATCGCAATTATTTCCAGTAATCTGTATCAGACGTCTCAATGGTTGTGATCCCTCAGCGGACGGCACATGGAATGTGCCTGCTACTTTGTGGAGCAATTTCGCTGGGTCTTGATCGGCAAAAACAAAAGGCGTGGTCTGTGGACCACGCCTTTTGCTTTGATAATCACAACGACCAACAGAGAGCAAATCCCAGCGGGATCGCTCTCTGCGTATGACCGCGCTTAGCCGTTCTGGCCGGGGACCGAGAACAGGCCGCCGGAACCGCCGCCGCCGAGACCACCCTTAAGCTCCTTGGGAGCTTGTGGTGCGGCAGCCGCGGCCTTCTCCTTGGCTTCGGCTTCTTCGAGAGCCGGATCAGCGGTGAGCTTGCGGCTCAGGCCGATCTTGCGGTCAGCGAGGTCAACTCGCAGCACGCGAACTTCGATCTCGTCGCCGACCTTGCAGACGCTTTCCGGGTTCTCGACCTTGTGGTCAGAGAGTTCGGAAACGTGCAGCAGGCCTTCCAGTTCCGCTTCCAGTTCGACGAACACACCAAAGTTGGTGATCTTCGTGACCTTGCCGGAAACGACCTTGTTGACCTTGTAGCGATCGGGAATATCGGTCTCCCACGGATCGCCACCGAGTTGCTTCAGGCCCAGCGCGATACGCTTACGCTCTTGATCGACTGACAGGACGCGGCAAGTGATCTCCGTGCCCTTCTTCAGCATTTCGTTGGCGTGCGAAATCTTGCGGGTCCAGGACATGTCGCTGACGTGCAGCAAACCGTCGACACCTTCTTCGAGTTCGATGAAGGCACCATAGTTCGTCAGGTTGCGAACCGTACCGGTGACCGTCGCACCTTCCGGGTACTTGGCGGCGACGTTGTCCCAAGGATTGGGCTGCGTCTGCTTCATACCCAGGGAGATTTCCTGCTTCTCCTTGTTGATACCCAGCACAACCACATCCACTTCGTCGCCAATGTTGACGAGTTCGGTGGGGTGATTGACGCGCTTGGTCCAAGACATTTCGCTGATGTGCACCAGACCTTCGATGCCGTCTTCCAGCTTCACGAAGGCACCGTAGCTCATCACGTTGACCACTTCGCCACGGACCTTGGAAGTGACTGGATACTTGTCGGCAACCTTGTCCCACGGGCTGGGCTGGAGTTGCTTGAGACCCAGAGCGATCTTCTCGCGGTCGCGGTCGATGTGCAGAACTTTGACCTTGAGGCGATCGTCGATCTTGACCATCTCGGTCGGGTGAGCGATGCGGCCCCAACTCATGTCGGTGATGTGCAGCAGACCGTCGATACCGCCGAGGTCCACGAACGCACCGAAGTCAGCGATGTTCTTGACGATACCGTCCTTAACGTCGCCTTCCTTGAGCTCAGACAGCAAGGTCTTCTTGAGCATCTCGCGCTGATCTTCGATCAGCTTGCGGCGCGACACGACGATGTTGCGACGCTCTTCGTCGATCTTCAGGATCACACATTCGATCGTCTGATCGCAGTACGTGCCGATGTCCTGTGGACGGCGGATATCAACCTGGCTGGCTGGCAAGAACACGTTCACGCCGATGTTGACCAGCAGACCACCCTTGATCTTGCGAAGGACGCGTCCCTTGACGACATCGCCTTCCTTGTGGGTGTTGATGATCTTTTCCCACTCGCGGATGCGGTCAGCCTTGCGCTTCGACAGCACCAGCAGACCCATCTCGTCTTCGAACTCTTCGAGGAGCACCTCGACTTCGAGTCCGGCGTGCGGCGGAGTGTCGTCCCATTCATCCTTGGGAACGATACCTTCGCTCTTATAACCAACGTCGACGAGGACATCATCGCCCTCAACGCGGATCACCTTACCAGTAACGATCTTACCGGCGTCAAACGCCATTGGGACTTCGGTATAAACCTGATCGAAGTCCTCTTCCGCCGTATTGTCGCCGAGGATTTCGCGGAACTGGGCATCCAGTTCGTCGTCCGAAATCTGGTACGTCCACATCAAATTACGATCAACCATGAACAACTATTCCTGACACAGATTCAAAGCGCGGACAGCCAAACAAAAAACGCGTGCCGCAAACAGTTGCGAACACGCGTTAAAGGGCAAGGTCCATAGCCGCCATCGCTGAGAAGAGTAATGCTCCCGACGGCCAGAGGTCCACGACCCCTTGAAATTCCGCTTCAAGCAAGGGGCGAACTATACCGGCGTGGGCTTTACGGTTCTACTTCGACACGGCCTCGTTGCGGGTCTCCACCGCGATTTTTCCCGAGGAATCCAGCCTGCAGCTCGTGGCGACGGTCCCCCAGTTGTCTGTTCAGGGACGCGAGGCGATTGAGGTAACCTTCTTCATGAAGGCAGAAATTCGGTGCCGCCAGATGGTGTTGCGGGCGGCGGATTCACCCACGACCCAGTTCAACTGAATGGAGCGGCGCTCTCCGACGAACGGCTTATGCCCGTGCCAGGCGTTGTCGCGGCAGCGAAACGCGATCAACGTGCCGGCTTCTGGTGGAACTTCGGTGATGACGTCGTCAATGTTCTTGGACCGCAGCAGACGCAAACGGCCGCCGTCGGCACCCCAGCCCCCGTTCAGATAGATCAGGACCGTGACCAGCTTGGTCACGCTGTCGAGGTGCACCTGACCGTCTTTCTGCCGGGTCATGCCGCGCACCGTCAATGTCGGCGGCTTGCCCGTCAGGTCCATCTGGAACTTCTTGCCGAAGGCGTCACGGCAGCCGGTGCTGATCAGTTCAGAGCGAAACTCAGCGAAGCCGGGGCCGAACTCAAGGGATTCCGTCGGGAAACTGCCGCCCTGATCGATCTTCGGGAAATCCTGATTGATCCGCTCGCAGGCTTCCGGCGACAGAAAGCCGGGGATGACCATGTATTCGAAGGGGTCGGTGACCAGGGGCGTCGCTTCGAGAGCGTCATAGCGCAGCATGGACATGAGGAATCCTTTCCTGTCCGGATTGACGAGTTGCGTGTGCGATCACCCGCCAGAATAGGCGCGTTTTTTTGCGAGGGTCAAGACGACTCTACGGCAGCGGGACTTCGCCGCTGCACCGCAGAGTCGAGCTCATAACGACAACTTACACCGTCGGGCGTTCGACGATCGGGACCTTGTGAGCTTTCGCCTTCTCGGACTTGGCGAGACGCACCACCAGGATGCCGTTGTTGATTTCGGCCCTGACCTGCTCGTGATTCACCGGCACAGGCATCGGCACCGACTTCGTGAACTTGCCCGTGGCTCGCTGGCGCACGTGCACGATCTCGCCGCAGCAGGGTTCCGGGCAAAGTCGCGTGCCGGTGATCGTCAGCATGTTGCCGACAATCTCCACGCTCAACTGGTCCGCCGTTACACCGGGCAGATCGACCGTGACCAGCACTTCTTCTGCGGCTTCCACCACATCGACAGCCGGTTGCCACGGGCCACCCTTCAGGCCGATCGCATCCAGGGCTCGCTCACCCTGGTCTTTGGCCCGTTCCAGCAGCTTCTCCAACTCTTTCCGCAACTTCTCCGCAGATCCAAACAGGCTGCTGCCATCGTCGGGCTGGTTCATTTCAGGTCTCCCGTAGAACTTCCAGAGTGTCGTGATCAGCACTGCTCCGCTTCCGCGCCATTGATCCTCCGACCGCTAAGCCGGGGTGTCAACGGGATCGACAGCTCTTTGAGACAATACGGGTTCCCGATCGCTCAAGGTGCGTCGCCCAGCCGGGATCTTTCCGAGGAAGCTCGTGCTGCAGCGGATGAATACGCGGCGCCGCCCGGTCAGGATCAACAGAAAGTGCCGCACGATCAGGATTTGTGCGGGTTATGGACGCTCAGCCGTTCGCCAGAAACGCTCGCAACGTCTGTTCGAAGGCACTGAGTTCCGTCTGGCATTGGGCAAACAGGGCGTCTGCTCCGGCGAGTTGCCCGTCCGCAGCCTGATGCTCAAGTTCGACGACCGTGGCCTGCGCCCGCCGTCCGCCGAGATTGCCCGTGCTGGACTTCAGCCGATGAGCGACCTTCCGCACCTTCTCGGCGTCCCCCGCGGCGTATGCGGCTCGCAGATGCTCGTTCTGCTCGGGAAAATTCGTGAGATACATGTCCACCAGATCGCGGACGAAATCCAACTCTCCATCCACCATGTCGAGCACAGATTGCAGGTCAAACACATCGGGTAATGAGTTGGCGATCGTCATGTTGTGGCTCACCGTAATAGAGAGGTAACAACGGGGTGTCTTTTCAATAAATTGCCAGCCGTACCCGCCAGAACGAGCCTGAACCAGTTGATCCCGCGACTCGCTTCGCTGGAGGAATATGCCCCGAAGGGAGCGGTGTTCCTCGTACGCTCGGAAGATGAGTGAAGGCAAATACGCAGTCTGACTTCACTCTACGGTAGCTCGTGTTGCGACCCGTGCGCGAGAAATTGCCATGTTATCAATGCTGTTCGGAAAGTGTTTTCTGGATACAGCGTTGTTGAGTAACGCGCGTGGAAGGTCTACAACCGGTCGCTGATTTGCTGAACACACGGGCGCAGTGTTTCGCGAAACAGGGAAGTGATCGCCGCGCGGCATCGTCATCCGGGTTCGGCTCTGTGATCTGTCACCGAACACTTCTGAAAAGGGCCCTCGATGAACGTGCTCAGTAATCTGTTTGGCTCAATGACGCAGATCTGGCTGAATGTTGCCTTTATCATCTGCGTCTTCACGGTGCTGGCATTTCGCCCGCAGTGCATCAGGAACCAGTCGCTGTTCAAAACCGGTATCATCCTGTTTGCGATCTCACTGGTGGTCCCGGCGATCTCGCTGCTGCTGCCGACTCCGGGTCTGGACGCTCTGCGAGCCCCGCGCACGAACGATTACGAAATCATCGGGAAGATCGTCAATTTCCTGGGTGTCCTGCTGTTCGCGGGAGCCCTCGTGTCATCGCTGATGGCCGTCATGCCAAAGCCTGGCGCTGCTGATGTGGATGCCTCTTGATTCATCGCGTTGAGCCTACAGCCGTTGTAGGACGGACAATCCTGTCCGTCAGAGTTTCGGTGGACAGAATTGTCCGCCCTACTTGCCGCTGCAGTTCGAATGACGAGGTCCGAGCCCGTTCGCTGTGATGCGCCGGGGCTGTTGAACTACAACCACGCGATCGTGGCTGGACGATCGTGTCTGGCCACTGCTCTGGTTCTCACTCAACGATGGCAGCAGCTATGACCGCGCGGATCGGGATTGTCACTGTGTCTGATCGGGCCAGTCGGGGCGAGTATGAAGATCGCGGCGGCCCGGCGATTCATGAATACCTCAAAGAGGTCCTGACTTCCCCCTGGGAGCCCGTCGCGCGAGTCATCCCTGACGACCAGGCGGGGATCGAACACACGCTGAAGGAATTGTGTGATACTGAAGGTTGCTGCCTGGTCATTACCACCGGCGGCACCGGGCCCGCGTTGCGCGACGTCACTCCCGAAGCCACTGAGGCCGTCAGCGAGAAGATGATGCCCGGCTTTGGTGAATTGATGCGCAAAGTGTCACTCGAAAAGGTTCCGACGGCGATTCTCTCGCGGCAGACTGCTGGTATTCGCGGCCGCGCCTTGATCGTCAATCTGCCCGGTCAGCCAAAGGCGATTCGCGAGTGCCTCGACGCTGTCTTTCCCGCGATACCGTATTGCGTGGACCTGATCGAAGGTCCGTTCCTCACCACCAACGAGCAGCGCATCGTCGCGTTCCGTCCGAAGAAGTAGACAGCATACTACCACTTACAATAATCCCGCACCGAGCAGAGTCCTAAATATGACCACTCCGACTGTCGCTCCAGCAACATTCGTCGCGTTCACTGAAGGCCCGGCCGCGGCGGCTGATGGCAGTGTGTACTTCTCGGACATCGTCAATAACCGCATCATGCGGTTTGACCCCGAGCGCAAGTTGACGGAAGTCTGGCGGCAACCAACCGGACGGACGAACGGCCTGCTGTTTGATGCTCAAGGCCGCCTGCTGGCCTGCGAAGGCAACGAGTTCGGTCCGAATGACGGCAACCGTCGTATTACGCGCACCGACATGCGAACCGGCGCGGTGGAAGTACTCACCGACCGCTTCGAAGGGAAACGGTATAATGCGCCCAATGATATTGCCGCGCTGAGCAACGGGCTCATCTTCTTCACCGATCCCTGCTACGGCGATCGCGCCACCATGGAGCTGGATCATGATTCCGTCTACCGCATCAATCTCGACGGTTCGGTGACGCGAGTCATCACGCAGCCCGAAATTCAGCGGCCCAACGGCATCGCGATCAGCCCCGACGAGCGAACTTTATACCTTGTGGATAGCTGCCCGGTGATTGGCGGCAATCGCAAGATCTGGGCGTTCGATCTGGCCGCTGATGGGACACTCAGCCGGCAACGCGTGGTCTATGACTTCGCCCCCGGTCGCGGCGGCGACGGCATGGCCGTGGACAGCGCGGGCAATCTGCTCATTGCCGCCGGTATCACTCGTCCGCGAGGTCCGCATGAAACCGCTGACGTGCAACCGGGTATCTACAGAATTACTCCCACCGGCACGCTACTCGACCGTATTGCGATTCCCGAAGATGTGCTGACCAACGTGACCTTCGGAGGTAACGACCTGCGGACGCTGTATATTACCGCCGGTAAAACGCTGTTTACTGCCCGGGTGGAGACTTCCGGCTACGTCGTTCATCGCCGGGCACCGTAACCGTAAAGTAGCAGACACACTCCATGTGCCGTCCGCTGAGAGTCACGGCACATGGAATGTGCCTACTACTTTCCCGCGTAGCCAAAGAGGAAGCGGGTCAATCGGGACAGTGGACCAGCGAACGTCGCCTGTTATTCTGAAGTCTGGCGGCCGGGTTGCCTCCAGACGTTCACGACAGCCACACTGGCCAACTCAGGAATTCACTGTGAGCAACAAGCCGTTACCTCCGCTGGAAGACCTGTTGCCCAGAGCCCGGGCTGGTGATGCCGCGGCTCAGAATGAACTCTTCGAGATGTGCCGCGCTTATGTCCGCTTCCTGGCACGATCGCATGTGGAAGGCTGGATTCAGGCGAAAGTCGACGCGTCGGATCTGGTCCAGCAGACGCTGATGGAAGCTCACCGTGGCTTTGATCGCTTTCAGGGCACCACCGAAGCGGAATGGCTCGCCTGGCTGAAGCAGATTCTGAAGAACAACGCCCTGGACTTCGTGCGACAGTTTGGAGCCGCGAAGCGACAGGCCCACCGGGAAGTTGAGTTCAACATCGGCCAATCGACCATGTTCCGGCGAGCCCCTGAACCCGCCAGTCCGGATGAAACACCGAGTCAGATTGTTTCACGCCGCGAGCAGGAGATCGTCGTCGCGAACGCGCTGGCGCAATTGTCGGAAGATCATCAGGAGGTCATTGTGCTGCGAAATCTGCAGCGCATGCCGTTCGACGAGATCGCCACTCGCATGGGCCGCACCCGCCCGGCAACTCAAATGCTCTGGATGCGCGCGATGAAGAAACTGCAGGAGCACGTCAACACGCTCTCGCAGATTGAGTAGTATCAATCTGCCCCTGCATCCCGAAATTGGCGGGAAGAGGGGCGACGAAGATTGCCATCCAGATTATTTCAACGGCGAATAATCCGTTGCCATCAAGTACTGGCTATCGACTTTCTCAACGATCTTGCCGTCCTTCTCGGACGCATCGCGAGCGGCATGCCACTCTGGATCGGCGCGGAACGCATCCCACGACTTCTTGGCGGATTCAACGGACTCGTGAGTAATCAGATACACCAGCGTGTTGGGTTTATCGTTGGGCGTGAGATAGACCACGTTCTTCATACCATGCTTTTCAAAAAGTCGCATGGTGTGTTCGCGGAAACGCTTGTTGAGCGCCGGCAGGCGGCCTTCCAGACTGGTATAGGTGCGCAATTCGTAAACGCGAGCCTTCGCGGCTTTCTCGTCCCCCTCAGCAGTTGAACTCGACATCAGTTGTGCTCCCAGAGCCCCGATACAAAGACCAAGCAACAATGCGAACTTCGCTTTCATGCCAATCCCTTTTGGTTACGGAGTGAACTTACCGATCAACGACCGTTCCGATGACGGTGTCGCGAAAGCCTAATGGAGCTTCCGGCGTTTTGCCGCCATGCCGGGGTCAGAGTACTTCAAACTGGTCGCTCGGCTACTCGGTCGTTGAAGCGGCTATTTCCGGAGCAAACCAGACCATGTGCCGTTCGTCGTGGAAAACCCCAGCGTCCATGAGGTAGTCACGTTCCAGGCCGAACTCCACGAAGCCGAGCCGTTTGTAGAGGGCAATCGCCGCAACGTTGCGAGCGTTCACACCCAGATTGACCTGCCGCACATGAAACTCCGACCGGGCATGCCGCAGCGCCGCAGTCAGCAGGTGCGCGCCAACATCGTGCCGCCTGGCTTCCGGCGTCACCCAGGGACTTTGCTGCCAGCTTACCCAAACTCTGAACGGCGTTGAGTGGCACTCCCGAATTAAGTTGCGATAGAGAACTCGTGACAGACTCACGACGAACTGCGCAACACCGGATGCGAAGTATATTCGCCGGGAATGGATGTCACGGGGTCTTCCAATTTGACATCGGCGCGCCGACGCCCGACGAGTCGGGTATAGCCCAGATAACGTCCCTGATCCGCTTCAACCGCGTTGATCTCGACGCTGTTGTGCGGAGCAACCAGACGGTGCCAGTCGAGCCATCGCTTCCAGCCATCGGGCAGGGTATCAGACGTTTCGATGGTCATGATACCGGTTCGCTCCCAGTGACGGCGCCACCAGTCGGCCGAGTGCAGGCACCACAAGTCGTGAGTCCACCACTCGCGCAAGTGTTCGGGAACGGCGCCGGTGATCTCCTGCATCAATCCGGCCCCGGCCATCGCAATAATTCCGCCCGGCTTCACATAGCGGGCGAGATAATTCAGGTAGAGATCGTCGGTGCCGTAATAGAAGAACGAGTCGATGCTCACGATGGCGTCGAAGAACTCGGTAGAGAACGGCAGGCTCCGCGCGTCGGAATGGATGGGGAACACGTTGTCCGCGACTCCGGCGTCGCGGATTCGCTGGCCGTTCTCGGCAACGTTGAACCACAGATCGGTGGCCCAGACCTGCACTCCGAATTCGCGGCGCAGAAAGATCGACGACAACGCACGTCCGCAACCCAGGTCGAGCACGCGCATGCCCGGACGCAGATCCAACGCTTCCGACAACCACTCGGTCATCCAGAGCGGATTGGCCGCGCCACTGACAGCGGACAGGATCCAGTCGGGATTGTACGCCGACGCTCGTGGAAACCGGTCTGACCGCAGAAGTTCGTCAGGCGGCGGTGATGGACGCTGCTGAGACGGCAATGCCGCTCCGTGGCTGGAAGATTCTTGCATGGGGTTTCGGTCACTTGTGAGATTCATGCGGACGCTGGCAAACTGATTCAATCAGCAATCAGTGAAAAACTGTAGCAATCTGCACGGTCGCCCGAATTCGAGGGCTCTGAATTGCGGCAGAACGTGCGAAACTTCGGGCTGAATTTGTGGTTCAATGGGAGCCCGATCAACTCTTCAATCCCTTCTCGGCAGGAAAGACTTCATCATGAAACGCTTTGGCTTGCTCGCGGTGCTGCTCGCTTCGGGCGCTGTCGCATTCACTCAGGATGGTCCCAAACCAGACGAACTGTTTAAGCGACTCGACAAGAACAACGACGGCAAAGTTGTGAAGGATGAAGTGCCGGAAGATCAGGTGCGGTTCTTCGAGCGACTGGTCCGGCTGGGTGATGACGACAAGAACGGTGAGCTGACGCTCGCGGAATTCACGAAAGCCAGTTCGGAAGAGCCCCGACGTCCCGAAGGCGGCGGGCCCGGGCCAGAAGGTCGTGGCCCCGGTCCCGGTTTCGATGCCAAGCAGATCTTTGACCGCATGGATCGCAACAGCGACGGCAAGGTGACCCGCGACGAACTGCCTGAGTTCGCTCGCGAGCGGTTCGGTCGCCTGTTTGATGAACTGAAGAAGGACTCGATGACCTACGAGGACTTCCAGAAGATGCGTGAGCGGCTCGGACCTCCACCAGGCGCTGGCGGTGCTCCCGGACAACCGGGGCAGGGCGGGCCGGGACGCGGCTTCGGCGACCCCGAAGAGAACTTCAAGCGGCTCGATACGAACGGAGATGGCAAGTTCACCCGCGGCGAAATCCCCGAGCAGGGGCGCCGCTTCCTCGAACCGATGTTTGACCGGCTCGGCAAAGACGAAATCACCAAGGCTGACTTCGTTCGGTTGGCTGAGCAGTTCCGTGGCCAGCGCGAAGGCGGGGGCACCCCTGCTGGCGGACGTCCCGAAGGCGGTCGGCCGGACGGCGAACGTCGTCCGGAAGGTGGCATGCGTGATGGCGAACGTCGTCCGATGCCACGTTTCTTCCAACTGCTGGATAAAGATAACAACGGCAAGTTAAGCAAGTCAGAACTCGAGCGCGTTGGCTCCCTGATGGCGGAACTCGACCGCAATAACGACGGCGAACTGGATCAGGCCGAGTTGCTCGGTCCACCACCGGGCGCTGGCCCCGGACCGGGTCGCGAAGGCGACCGCCCGCGTCCGGACGGTGAGCGTCCTCGTCCCGAAGGTGAGGGTCGTGATCGTCCGCGACCTGACGGGGAACGACCGGCGGCCGGTCGGCCGGAAGGTGATCGTCCAATGCCACGTCCTGAAGGCAACCGCCCCGAAGGAGATGGTCAGCGCCGCGATGAGCTGTTCAACCGCATGGATAAGAACGGCGACGGCAAGCTGAGCAAGGACGAAGCTCCCGACCGCCTGCGTGAGAACTTTGACCGCGTCGACAAGAACAAAGACGGCTTCGTCGATCGCGCCGAACTGCGTGAACTGTTCGAACGCGGTGAAGGCGAACGTCCAAAACGCGAAGGCGAGGGCGATCGTCCGAAACGCGATTAGTTCTCGGTCACAGCTTGAGTTGGAGTGCCACTGGCACCCAACGCCGTTCAGAGTTTGGGTAAGCTGGTAGCAATAGTCCCTGGGTGGCGCCGGTCGCCATCTTGACGGCTGTTGGAGATCTTCGGTCCTCGGAATGTGGCCAGCCTTGTGGTCGGCACTCTCCGTGTGCCGACGGACCCAAGAAACCCGCACACGGCGAGTGCGGGCCATCTTGGACAACACTACCCAGTTTCTGCACGACGTTGAGTGGCACCCCATTCCTTGATGTGACAAAGCACTCGCGTGCGGTTCTTGTAATGAGCCCTGATGCGAGGCAGTCCAAAAGGCTGCCTCGCTTTTTTCATGCGCCGAGTTGCCTGCAGGGGCGCGTTCTCTCGCGAAGCGTACCGATCGCTCCCCTCGCCCCGGTATTCCGGGGAGAGGGGTCGGGGGTGAGGGGCGACGCTGGCTGGTCCCCCTCTTCTCGCCGTCGGCCATCTTCTCCCCCTTGTGAAGGGGGAGAAGAAATTGAGCACCACCCTGCGCCCAATTCAGGTTTATAAGTCGATGTCGTCGGCCGAGGCGGATTCTTCCATGATGAGCTTATAACGCTCGGCCGGGTCCTTACCGAGAAGCTGCGAGAGCGTGCGGTCGGCTTCGATCTGGCTGTCGATGTCAATGCGCAGCAGGGTACGCACCGCAGGGTCGAGCGTCGTTTCCTTCAATTGCTGAGCGGTCATTTCGCCCAGACCTTTGAAGCGGGTGACCTCAACTTTGCGGTTGGCAGGCACGTTCGCCAGCAGTTCCTCTTTATGCGCGTCGTCGCGAGCGTAGAAGGATTTGGTGCCGATCGAAATGCGATACAGCGGCGGCTGAGCCAGATACAATTTGCCTTGCCGCACGAGTTCCAGCATGTGCCGAAAGAAGAACGTCAGCAGCAGCGTGCTGATGTGATACCCGTCGCTATCGGCATCCATCAGCAGAATGACTTTATCATACCGCAGGCGGCGAATATCAAAGTCGCTGCCAATGCTGGTGCCGAGAGTATCAACCAGGTCGTTGATTTCCTGATTGTCCAGTGCTTTGGACGTCGTAAGCGATTCGGTATTAAGAACTTTACCCTTGAGTGGCAGCACCGCTTGAATGCGGCTGTCGCGACCCATCGCGGCGGTACCACCAGCGGACAAACCTTCGACGATGAATAGCTCTGATTCGTCCGGCTTGTTCGAGCGGCAATCCAGCAGCTTGCCCGGCAGATTCGTCTTTTTGCCGCCTGCTGTTTTCCGGCGGACTTCCTTTTGAGCTTCGCGGCTGGCAGCTCGAGCACGAGCCGACAGCACAATGCGGCCGATGATCGAGTCCGCGACCGACGCATTATTATTCAACCACGTTTCCAGACCTGCTCGCACCAGGCCTTCGATTTGCGGCGTCAGTTCCGGGTTATTGAGTTTGTCCTTGGTCTGCCCCTGAAACGCAGGCTCAGATAGAAACACCGACAGAATGCCGCACGTGCCTTCGCGAATGTCGTCCGACGAGATATCGATGCCCTTCGGCCGAATCTCGTGCACTTCCATATAATTCTTCACGGCCTTGCTGATACCCGAGCGGAAGCCGTTTTCATGTGTGCCACCGGCATGTGTGCGAATGCCGTTCACGTAACTGCGCACCCAGAAGTCAGTCGATTCCGTCCAACGCAGTGTCAATTCGGCACGGGTGTGGTCTTCAAAGTCTTTCACAATCGAAAACTGTTCGGGATGCACCGGTTTGCGATGCTCTTCCTGAATCAGTTTTTCGAGATACGCGTTGATCCCGTTCGGGTTCGAGAACGTGATGGTCTCATGCTTGGTTTCATCCACGAACGTAATCGTCAACCCGCCGTGAATAAACGAGATATCTTCGAGATGCTGGCGGATGATGTCCGCTTTGAAGTGCGTGGTGCGGAAAATCTGCTCATCGGGACGGAAGAAGATCTCAGTGCCATGACCGCGGAACGGTTTGATCTTCTTGACCGGCCCCTGAGGCACGCCGCGCTTGTAGCTCTGCTGATACTCGTGCCCGTCGCGATGAATCGTGGCAATCATCTCGACAGACAGCGCATTCACCACGGACGAACCCACACCGTGCAGACCGCCGCTGCGCTGATAGCTTTTGTTCGAAAATTTTCCACCGGCATGCAGCACTGTGAGCACGACCTCCAACGTCGACTTCTTCATCTTCGAGTGCATGTCGACGGGAATGCCGCGTCCGTTGTCGTGCACGCTGGCCGAGCAGCCGTCTTTGTGCAGCACGACTTTGATGTCCGTGCATTCGCCCGCGAGGTATTCGTCGACCGAGTTGTCGACGATTTCCCACAGCAGGTGGTGCAGACCTCGGCTATCGACGCCGCCGATGTACATCGAAGGCCGCCGACGCACGGCCTCCAGACCTTCCAGAACTTCAATGTCGTCGCCGGTGTAATTGGATTTGGCGGGGGTAGCGGTGCTCATCGCGTCCGTTCGTTGAGTCAATCGTGGTGCGGTGTCCTGCGGGCGGCGAGACGGCCGGTCTCGCTCCCCAGGACGAAGAAAGTCGTGCGACAGATTCTGGCGCGCCGGGGCATTTGATCAAACCCCGAATTCCGAGTCACGCGCGGAGAGAGATGTCAGCTCAGCCGTTCATCTGTTTTCCGGACGTGAACTAATCTGACGGAAAATTTCGTACTTTTCGGCGTGGCATCGCGATAGAGTTTCAGGCTCTTTCGCCCAGGGTGTGGATGCCGCGCGCGTTCTCTTGAGTTCGATTCATCATGCCGTCGTCGCAGAGTCCGTGGTTTGTGCAGTTGGGGTTTGGAGCGTCGCTGGGGCCGATGCCGTTGGAGGATCTGGTCCAGTTGGCTCGGGACGGCGCGTTGATGGATCAGGACAAAGTGCGGCAGGGCAGCAGCGGCGCGTGGTTTGAGGCTCGCGAGTGTCCGTGGCTGTTCGACGAAACGCTGCTGACGCGAACGAACGAACCGGAACCGGTTGAGTACAACATCATCGCGCCGCGCATCACTCTGGCCCCGGCTCGATTGCCGGACGTGGACGACGATGACGACGACTCCGAAGCAGAAACTGCTGCGACTGACGAACACGAAGCCGAGCCGGATGAAGAGATCGAAGTCGTGTTCGCGGACGCCGATGCTGACGATGCTGTTGAAATCGTCGAAGCTGAGGTGATTGAACCGGACGAGGGGCTGACTCTGGTGACGGATGCCGTCGAGACCGAGGAAAGCATCACGCTGGCTCCTGAGATTCTGGAGGCGGATGAAAGTCTGACTCTCACCCCTGAACTGACAGAACCCGAGAAAGTTGCGCCGCCTCAACCCCGGGCGAAGGCTGAGTTCGTCGTTCGCGAAACGGAAAAGGTTGTCGAGCCCAGCTCGAAGGCGGAAAGCTACGCGCTGCATGTCGAACAGCCCGCCGCGCGAGTGGAACCTCAGCAGCCGCCTGCAGCCAATCCGGTTTCCACACCGGCGCCGGCGGCGGTCACTCCGACTGCAAGTCCGCCCGCACCACCGATCATCGCTCCAACAGCCGAGTCAGCGGCTCCGCGAGCGAGACCATTACCCCCGGTACGCGGTTATGTCCCGCCGGCCATGCAGCAGGATCGCGAGTCGGCTAAATGGTTGCGAATTGCGCTGGCCGCCAGCGCAGCGTGTTGCGTCATGCTGGTGGCGTGGATGTTCTGGCCTAAGCGGGAAACGAATATCTTTGCCAGCTACGAAGGTCTGTATCGCGAATGGCATCAGCATCGCAGCAAGGAAGCTCAAGGCGGCTGGGACGAATTTGCGACTCGAGCGAAACAGGAACTGGAGACTTCGATCCCGTGGCTGGAAGAAACCGCTCGACCCGGTGATCGCGAACGGAACCTGCTGCTGTATGTTGGTCGCGATTTGAAAGACATCGTCAGTAACCCGCGCGGCTATGAAAGCCCGCATCGCGAACGGCTGGAAGAGTTCATGAGCCAACTGCGCGAGATTCATTCACCGCAGTAGCAATCCTGGAGTGCTGAGGCTTGACTCAGCCCTCCATTGTTTGCGGAGTTCGATGAGGTTGAAGAGCACGCCGCCGCCGTTCAACTGCGTTCGGAGGCTGCACCGTTTTCCTGCACTGATTCGTTACGGTGCGAGTTGCTTTGGCATCCGCTACTGCTGCGCCGCAAACGATGGAGGGCTCCGTCAAGCCGGAGCACTCCAGGATCGGCCTGCACCCGAACACGCAGTTGAGTTCTGCAACTGTGAGGCCGAAGCCAGGTTATTACGCTATTTATTATTAAGAATCATTCGATCGCGTGGCGGATTGAGTATCATCTGTCGCTCGGCGCCATTCGTAGCGCATGCCGTCGGCTCCGACGAGGACGAATGACATCTCGGTAATATCAACAACCTGCTCATCCCAGGCATCACCCCAGGACTTCTTGGCGAGTTCCAGTTTATCCTTGGGTGATCCGTCGACGACTCGATATTTGGCGCGGTCGCCATCGAACTCCCAGGTGAGTTGCACTTCGACTCGCTTGCCGAACGCGAAGGCGAATACGTCGCTCGGTTCGATGATCATTAACGCTGTGCCATCGGAGCGGATGGTTAACGTGCGACGGCCGAAACGCTCTTGAAACCACGTGCCGACCAATTGCTGCAGCGGCGACTTTTTAGCCGGTTCTTCCGGGGTGGGGTCGGCTGCTGTCGCGTTCTCGGGAGCTTCTTCAATGACCTCAGTTGTGGTGACTGCTGGTTGGTTGTCTGGCGAGGCCGTCGGCTCCTTGGACACGTCCGCAGGCAATGCAGGCCGGATGGATACTGCGGGCGCGGCGAAGCGGTAGGTCAGCACGGCCGCAGTGGTCAGCAGCAATGTGAAGGGCGCCACAAACAGCAACAGAGTCTGGCCAGCTCCGCGTCGTTGAGGTAATCGAATTTCTTCTTCCATTGATTTCTCCGCCCGCGCACAGCGGGCTGCCTCATTGATATTCAAGCCCGCAAGGTACTTCTGATACCCGTCCTCAGGTTTCAACGTCGGCCCGGAATTGCGGGAGCCAGACGGTGAGTGCTCGTTAAAGCCCGCTCAATCAAGGCTGCAAAATCAGGTCGTTCGTCCGCACAGACTTCCCGTAGTACGGCAGCCTGGCCTTGCTGCAGTGCGGTCCGGAGTCGCGTCAGGCGCTGGTCCATCTGGTCGAGCGTGTCTTTGAGTTCTGCTTCCGAAAGGTCAACCCGCATCAAGTACGTCGCGGTACCCGTCCGCTCGCGGTGCATTTTTGCCAGAGTCGACCCCTGAGTTCGATAGAGAAATCCATCAATCCACGCTCGACGCAACTGGCCCTGAGAATTGAACTGATAAACGGCGGCTTGTCCGAAGTAGATCGCCAGGCTGCCATCGCGTTTCAGGCCGGTGAAGACTGGGTCAGGGTCGCCGGGAATCTGCCATTCGACGCGCGGATTTAATGCCGTCGCTTCTCGAATTAAGTCTTCGCGATCGTCTTCCTGGCGTGCCATACTGGTCAAGTTGGGATTGAGGAATCTGTGGGCGATCAGTCAACTGGACCGGAAACCGGTCCATCTGAAGGGAATCAGGCCCGGCGCAGGCGTGTCAGCGTCCTGCGACGTTCTGAGGGAGCAAGCTCATGTTCGCAATTCAGCCGCGCTCGGCACTGATCATTCTCATCATCGGGCTCAGCCTGCAATGCACGGGCGGGTCAGCCTGGGCTCAACCAGCGGCCAAGCCGCCCGCCACGACCGAGCAGGTAACCCGGTTGCGGACGGAAGTCTCCGTAGACCTGATTACTTCGGCCAGTGGCGGTGCTGTGGATGCTCAACGCTGGGCAGCCATTCTGGGACGACTGGGCGTCACGGTTCAATCCCGGCAGTTGGTGGATGCCAGGCCCGACATCCGGGAACGCAAGCAGGGCACACTGCGAACCGTGCAGGTCACGGCTTTGCTGAGCGGCGGCGCGCTGATTGTCCCCGGTCGCAAGTTCACGGCTGACAAGGAGCAGGCTCTGGCCGACTGGATCCGCGAGCTGCAGACCTACGGGGCTCAGGGCCGTCCGGACGGAAAACCGGCGTTCGGATTGTCCCCCGAACAGTTCGGGCAGCTATTTCACGAACTGGAATCAGCCATCACCGGCAAGACGGAAGGGCAGTCGTTCGAGGGCGCGATCGACGCACTCGGCCTGCCCAAGAGAATGCGTCCCCGGTACTTGGCAGACGCCCAGGAGCGACTCCGGTCACTGCCGAAACAATGGACGATGCCTGCTGAACTCAAGGGCATAAGTCGCGGAACTGGCACGGCAATCCTGCTGGCTCAGGCCGGATTGGCTTTCCGGCCGGGACGAACGCCCGACGGAGAGATTGAATTACAGGCAGTGCTGCTCGAAGAGCAGGGAGTTTGGCCGATCGGCTGGCCGCTGGAAAAGCCGCCACTGCAGTCGATGCCCGCTTTGGTCGAGACCGTCCCGATCGAATTCGAAGACGCCGCGCTGAGCGATGTCATCGCGATGGCCTCGGAGCAAACCGAGATCCCCATTCTGTCCGACCGCTGGCGGCTGACGGCTAAAGGTTTATCACTGCAGGAGTTAAAGGTTACTCAAGTCCCGACGAAAACGCTCTGGAGCATCGTGCTGGCCCGCGTCACGGGGCCGCACGCAATCATTCGCGAATTGCTGATTGACGAAGCGGGTACCCCGTTCGTCTGGATTACCCCGATGGATCCCAAACGTCTGAACGAGCGCGAGAAGCAACGCGATATCCTGACCGAGCGGAAGACCAAACGTTGACGATGTTCAGCCTTCGCGCTGCAAGCTCTTGTCTCAACGGCAGTTGCCATTGATCTGAATTCGCGTGTTCACGTTGGGAAAACTGCCCGCAAATTTTCCAGAATCGGCAAACTTCCGCACGTGACAAACGTCGTAACGTAAGCTGAACTTGCTGCCCTCAAGCGACCGCGTCTTGCCAAGTCGGGCCAATTGGCACAATCGCTACGATCAACCTAAACTGCCTCGCACGGCGAGTTTCGGGCGGTCGTATTGTCTTCGCCAGAATCGACAGAGTTGGACTCACCGGGGCCGATGTCCCGGTTGCGACCAGAAACCGTCAGATCCGGAAATCAAAGATGATTGGCAATGATCGTTCGCGGCGCAATGGCCGCTGTCGTCTCTGGTGTTGGCTGACGCTGGTGGCTGTCGTAGGCAGCCTGTTGTCCGGCTCCGCAACCTGGGCTCAGGAAGAAGCGAAGCCGGAAGTCAAACCGGCCGAGGCGAAGCCTGACACTCCGGCGGATAAAGCGGCGGGGAAAGAATCTCCGATCGAGAAGCTGATCTATCTGCCCTACCGCAGCTTGAAGGAAGTCTTTGAGCAGCAGGGTTCGACGGTCTTCATGCCGTACGCCGAGTACCTGAAGCAGTTCGGCAAGCCTAAGGCGTCCGAGAAGCCGGCGGTCGAAGCCGTGATCACCGAAGCTCAGTACGTGGGCCGCGTCGACAAGTCGCTGCTGCGCGTAAATGCGAAGCTGACGGTGAAAGTGCTGGGCCAGCCGTGGGTGGAAGTTCCGGTGAAGTTCGGAGCAGCCGCGGTCGGCAAACTCACATCGAACAAAGAGGGCGACGTTCTGCTGAAGGGCACTGGCAACGGCACTTACGCTCTGCTGTTCGGTTCGCCCGGTGAGCATCAGGTGGAACTGGAACTCGCCGCGCCGATTCAGACGTCTCCCGATGGTCGTCGCGCGGACTTTGAAGTGCCGCCAGTGGCTGTGACCACATTTGAACTGGCTGTGCCCGAAGCGGATCAGACGGTTGAGCTGACTCCGAAGATGGTGGCTCTGCCCGTGGAAGCTCAGGGCAAAGAGACTCGTGTGAAGGCCAACCTGGGTTCGACGACAACGATCTCAGCGAGCTGGCATCCGCGCACGAGTTCCAAGCCGGAAATGGATCTGCTGGCGGCGGTGACCAACCTGCAGCGCGTCACGTTCCGCGATGGGCTGGTGCATACGGACGCATGGCTGAGTTACGAAGTGCTGCGCGGCGAGATGACTGAAGTGTCGATCGCCGTGCCGGTTGGTCAGCGCGTGCTGGGAGTGACTTCAACGGACGCTAAGGTGCGTTCGTGGAAAGCGGAACCGGGTGCGAAGCATCAGACGGTGAAGGTGGAGTTCCTCAGCCCGGCTACCGGGCGAGTGACTCTGGAAGTGCATACCGAGCGTGAGTTCACGGTTGATGCTGTGCCGGTGCTCGGGAAGTCAGAGGATGGCACCATTCTGGGTGTGCATGCCGTTCAGGCGGTGCGTGAGTCCGGCCAGATCGTGGTGGTCGGCAGCCCGGATCTGACGCTCTCGTTCTCGCAATTGGCGGGTCTGTCGCGCATCGATGATGCGGAAGTCGACGCGAAGCTCAAGCAGCCTGGAGCTGTGGCCTACAAGTTCTACAGCACGAACACGGCTCTGAGTGTCGTCGCCAAGTCGGCGGAACCCCGGCTGGTGGTGAATGCCTCCAGCTATCAGTTCGAGATCCATGACGACGAGATCCGGCTCACGGCGACGCTGCCTTATCAGGTCGATCGTGCAGGCGTGTTTGAATTGAAGTTCACGCTGCCGGATCATCTGCTGGTTGACGAGGTGCATTGCCACAACGCTCAAGGTCAGGAACTGGTTCGCGAGTTCCATATTGAAGGTGAGAACCCGCGCGTGCTGCGGGTTCCTCTAAGCAACCGCACGGCTGCGGCGGATCATCTGACAGTGCAACTGCGGGCGCATCTGAAGTTCGAAGAAGCGACCGAGATGGTGGAACTGACGATGCCGCTGCCCGAGCCGCAAGGGCTCGAACGCGAGACTGGCAACGTGGTGGTCTCGGCGGCTGAGTCCGTGGAGGTCATTACGGACTCGACGGGCGTGGTGGGTGCTCAACCGCTGCCGCTGAATGCCAGCGCCGCGCAGGTGGCCGCGGGTTTGCGGGTCGCTTCGATGTACTCGTTCAACCGTCGTCCGGTGACGATCCCGGTGAAGACGGTTCGCAAGCCGACGCGTCTGACAGCAACGGTGGCGACGAGTATCAACGTCAAGGAGGAGACGACCGAAGTTGTCTCCGAATTGAAGTATCATGTGGAGTACGCCGGACTCGATACGTTCCGGTTCTCAGTGCCTGAGAGCGTCGCCGGTGATCTGCAGATTGTTTCGCTGGAGTCCGCGCCGCTGCCGTCCATCAAGCAGAAGGTGAAGGCGGATAAGGCCGAAGATGGCTGGATCACCTGGACGATCACGCTGCAGCGAGAAATCACCGGGCCGTATCGGTTCCGGTTGTCTTACGACATGAAGCCGAAGGAACTCGGTGAAGGCGGCAAGCCTGAAGAGCGCGCGAAGCAGTCGGTCGTGCAGGTCGTGCGCGTGCTGGGCCTCGACGGCAGCGATGCGAAGAAACGCGAAGTGGCGTTGTCGTCGGTGACGGGCGAGATCGCGATTGATAAAGCCCGCGTGCTGGCGATTGATGCCGAGAAGCTCGACGACAGTGTGGAAGCGATTGACGTGCGCGAACTGTCGCTGCTGCCGAAGACGGGAGCGCAGGCTTATCGCTACTTCAAGCAGCCTGCCGCGGTGAAGATCGAAGCCCGCAAGTATGAGATTCAGGAAGTCGTCGAAACCGTCGTGATGCGCGGGCTCGTCGAAGTTGTGACTCGCAAGGACACGCTGGCGGCGTATCGCTGCCGTTACTGGCTGAAGTCGAGCGAACGGCAGCGGCTGCGGATTGATCTGCCGAAGGGCGCGGATGTGCTGGGCGTGTTCGTGGACGGCAAGCAGGTCAGTCCCGAACGCAATACGGCTCTGCGTAAGGATGAAGAGAAGGACTTGTGGGATTCGTACTTCATCAACGTGTCGCGCACGAAGCCGTCCGATGAACCGTTCTCGCTGGGCATTCAGATGCAGGTGACGGTGGGCGGGCAGCGTGTTCCGTTTGAAAGCAATGGTGGGTCGCTGATGCTGCGATTGCCGCAGGTTGGTGGCTTGGGAGCGGTGGGTGTGGCCACACAGCAACTGCAGACCGTGGTGTGGGTGCCCGAGCGATATGACATCGTCGGCGAGCCCGAGAAGTTTGTCAGCGAATCGAAGCTCACGCTGTTCGATGCACTGTTCGTGAGGAAGTATCGCCCGACGGACTCGTTCGATTGCGATTCGTGGGTGAATGTGCAGATCACGGGCATCATTGATTTCCCGACGGAAGGCAATCGCTATCGCTACAGCAATCTGGGTGGCGCGCAGTCGATCACGATCACGTGGGCCAGCCGTTCGTTCTATCGCTGGCTGCTCAGTGGTTCGCTGGTGGTCTTCGCGCTGCTGCTGCGACGTATCTCCTGGGAGAACAAGTTGCTGCTGTTGCTACTCGGTCTCACTGCGGCGTCGCTGTTCGGACTCAGTCATCCGGGCTGGGTGGCCGAGATCGTCGGCGTCGCCCGGCTGGGTATTGCGATCCTGCTGGGCATCTGGATTCTGGATGGTTTGTTCTCACTGCGTTTGAGTTCGGCGGTGGTCGTGCCGCCTCATCCGACAACGGAAACGCGTGTCCGACTGGCGACAGGGACGAACGTGCCCGCCGCCGTGCCGCCGCCGGGCGTGTTCGATGACTTCTCGAAGACGAAGAAATAAGTCGGCAGTCTGACGGCGCGTTCGCGGTTCAAATCATTCACTCAGAGTCATCAAGTCATGTCCCGGCTCATTCCTAAAACCTCAGCAGCATGGTTCAGGCTCGCGATCATCGCCTGCCTGAGCTGGTGCAGCTTGAGTCTCTCCGTCGCTCAGGATCGGGCGGCGGAACTTAAAGCCGCTCTGCAGCGTGAAGCCTTCATTCCGCTGGAAGACCTCGATCTGGTGGTCGCTCGTGACCAGACGGGCGTGTTGCTCAAGCGCGCGGACTTTGAGGAACTCGTCGCGGCTGCCAAGCAAAACGGTGCCGGGAACAAAAAGACTCCGGGAGCGATCGTGCTGTCGTCGGCTGAGTATCAAGCTCAGGTCGACGGTGACTTTCTGGTATTTGATGCGACGATCGTCTGGCAGCAGTTCAAAGCCGGCTGGGTGGACCTGCCGCTGCCGTTCGACAACCTGTCGGTGCTCGAAGCGACCGTCGATGGTCAGCCCGCGAAGCTCGGTCGCCGCATGGTCACGGAAGTGCCCGCGCCGGCTCAAGCGCAACCAAATCAGAAGGCCGCTGCTCCTCAACCGCGCATCCGTCGCGAGATTGTGTTGTTCAACGACAAGCCGGGACGCGGGGAATTGAAGCTCAAGCTGGCAACTCCGCTGGAGTCTGTCGGCAGTGACAAGTCGGCTCGTTTCGTTCTGACGAATGCTCCGGCATCGACCCTGCAAGTCGCTGTTGCAGCGGGACGTCATCTGCGCTGGCACGGTCGGCAACTCGAACGTCCGGCAGCGAACGATCAACCCGCGACCTATCGCCTGCCAGTCGGCGGCAACGAGTATCAACTGTTGCTCTTCACTTCAGATCGCAGTCAGCAGGCGACCGATTCGCTGACGTTCGCGACAACGGGTTACGGAGTGCAGGTTGCTCCCGGCGAAGTGAGCTGGAAGGCGCTCACGAAGCTGCAGGTGTATGGCACGCCGCTGACGAAGCTGGTCTGCACAGTGCCGCGTTCGCTGGAGATCACGGACGTTTCCGCAACCGGTCTGGAAGCGTGGGAGTTGGCGGACAATCCGGCGGACGCTCAGACGACGTTAATCACGCTGAGCTTCCGGCAGCCGATTGATACCGAACGCGAGATCCTCTTCACCGGCGTGATGGCGGCCCCGGTTGCTCAAAGCTGGACTGTTCCGCAACTGACGATCCGGCAGGTGACATCGCACATTGGTCGAGTTGTCGTGAGGCACGGTGCGGGCGTGCGAGTGCGCGTGCTGGAAGCCATCGGCGTACGGTCCGCGAAGTCGGATGGCAAGGAAGCGGGCACGCTGACTTATGACGTCTGGCGCGAAGCCTTCCGGCTGGCGTTTGAAACTCAGACGCATCAGCGCGAAGTGCTGGCGCAGGTCAAAACGACGCTGCAACTGACGCAGTCGGGCGTGAAGCTCAACGGCGCCGTGAGTCTGGCCACTCTGTTCGCGCCGCTGTTCGAAGTGGAGCTGGGTCTGTCGAACGAATGGACGATCGAGCAAATCCTGGTCGGTAATCAGGAAGTCGACTGGCAGGTCTTCGATAAGGACGATGGCACGCGCGAATACCGCATCAAGCTGAAGCAGCCGTTGAAGCCGGGTGAGGGTTTGGGGCTGGCCATCACGGCGGATCGTCAAACGGAAAACTGGCCGGTGGAAGCTGAGCCGGTGGACTTCGCTCTGCCGAGCTTTCTGGTGCCGCAGGCCGCGGCCGTGGAAGGCACGCTGGTGGTCTCGGCGGAAGAGGACCTGGACCTGGTCGTCGAAGAGATGGAGGGCCTGGACCCGACCTCAACCGGCACAGCGGGCGAACGTCTGGCGTTCGCGTTTGAGGACACCGCCTATCGCGGACAACTGAAGGTGACCCGCAAGGCGACGCGCGTGTCGGCTGAGACGATGACCTTCGCGCGGCTGGATCGCGAAGTGTTCGCGGCTCACCTGGAAGCCAAGCTGGAAATCATCGGCGGCGGACTGCGCGAGATTGAAGTCTCGTTGCCCGAATCTGCTGGCAGCGACCTGCGTTTCTCCGCGCTGGGCACCGAGGCACGCATCATCGAGCAGGTGGCGGCGGATCCTGCGGAAAGCAAGCGGCTGTGGAAGCTGCGGTTCGATCGTCGGGTTCACGGCCAACTGGTGCTGGTGGTCGATGTGGCTGTGAACCGCGGCGCGGAAACTCAATTCGTCACGCCGGTGCTGGCCATCCCGTCCGCCGAGCGGACCAGTGGTTATCTCGCCATCGAAGGCGCGACCGATCATCAACTGGGTATTACCGCGATCGACGCGCAGCGCAAGACGCTGAGTGAGATCGATCCAATCGACTTGCCGGACTCGGAATCTGGACACGTGCCGCAGCAACGGCTGGTCGCCGCGTACCGCTTCACGGCGCCGGGTTACACGGTGACGTTGACCGAAGAACGGTTTGATCGCATCGCCGTACCGACGTCGGTTTGTTACCGCGCCGATCTGGAATCGGTGCTCAGCCGCACGGGCGAAGTGCAGCACCGCGCGTCGTTTGAAATCGTCGCGGTCGGGGCTCAGGCGTTGAGGCTCAAGGACTCGCAGCGGCAGCTCTGGGCCGTGCTGGTCGATGGGCAGCCGGTCGAAGTGCGGGTCAACAAAGTCGGCACCGAGACCACTTATCTCTTGCCGTTGCCGCAAGGCGGAGCCGCCGACGCCAAGCGCGATGTGAAGCTGTTCTATCGCAGCTATGAGCAGCCTCTGAAGACGACCGAACGGCTGCGAGCCTACGTTCCTGAACTGTCGGTCGTGCAGAGCGATGGCACCGAACAGCCGCTGGCGATTCTCAGCCAGAACTGGCGCGTGCACTATCCGTCCGAGACCCTGCTGACCAGCAGCGCTGGCGCGTTTGAACCTGTCGATGACCTGGATACGTCCAGCGTGCTGGGCGAACTTCGCCGCAGCTTTCAGGAAGTGCAATTGCAGGATCTGTATCGGAACGGCGTCGCAGTGGTGGTGACCATCATTGTTGTGGTCATCGGAACGCTGCTGGTGAAACGCCGAGGCGTCGGAGAACTCATCGGTGCTCTGGCGATGATCGGCGTTCTGGCGTTCCTGGCGGCTTTGCTGATGCCAGCTACTCAACAGGCGCGGTACGCAACGCTCTCATCCCCAACAACAGCCGCGGCTCCGGCGAATGGATTCCACTACCCTACGAATCGGGCCCTCACAGAAAGAGACAACTGGGGACGAAACGGGACGGTTATCGGATTAGCTCCTCAGGATGGGCGTGGAGTGGCAGCGGAATCCGCACCGATGGCTGGCGAGGGCTTGCCCGCTCCGACGGTGATGCCCCCCCCAATGGCTCCACAAGCTGCGCCGGCGGAAGAACCGAAAGATGCTGCGCCGGGGAGGAAGGATCCGGCGAAGCCTCAAAATGACTCGCTCCTATCACAGACAGAAATGAAGGGGGAACAACCCGAGCAAATGCTGAGCGCGGAACTAAAAGATGATATCGAACAGATGAAGCGTGGTGCCGGTGCCGGTATGCCCGCAGACGCGCTGGCGATTCCAGCCCCGAGAGTGCCACCTGCGATTACGTCGGGCAAGGGCGGGCTGTTGTCGCTGTCGCTTGCGCTGGAGGTCCCGCAGGGATCTCAATCGAAGCAATTCCATTACTCGGGCAATCGCGATGCTTCGCAGGGGGCCGGTCTGGACGTGCAATGGCAGGACGTCGCGGGCGGTGACGCCAGTCGGCTGGCACTGGTCGCGGTGATCGCACTGCTGTCGTGGTTAATGATCCGGATCTCACGACGCTGGCGAGGCATCATCGCTGCTATCGGTGTCACGGTGCCGCTGGGACTGGTGTCGGTCATGCCGGCACAGTGGCATCCGATTCTGGATGGCGTCTTCCTGGGATCGCTGGTCGCTCTGGCGTTGTGGGCGGTGCGCGGCTTCATCCGCAAGGTCCGCACGCTGGGAGACATCGTCACGGTGTCTGATATCAATGGCGTAGCTCGTTCGACTCCGGCTCTGTTGCTGGCCGCGACGCTGTGCTGGCAGGGCATGAGCGGCCATGTGCTGGCTCAACCCAAGCCCAACGCCAACCCGACTGCGCCGATGGCTGACGCAGCCGCAGTGCCGCCTGCTGCGCCAACTCACAGCATCGTCTTCCCCTACACTGATCCGAAGCACCCGCTGCAGGCCGAACAGGTTCTGCTGTCGCGTGAGCTGTTTGTGGAGCTGTGGAATCAAGCTCACCCGGCGGACCGCATCACGCCGCCTACCGGTCTGGGCGGAATGGCCTCGGCCGTGCGTTACGAGGGCGAGATCACGCAGAACAAAGGTGCGGACGGCACGACCTCCATCGCCACTGTGACCGCGACCGTCATCGTGCACAGCTTCGGCGACGAGCAGGTGATTGTGCCGCTGCCGATCGGGGCGATCGCGATCAACTCCGCGAAGCTCGACGGTGAACCCGCCGCGCTGCGTGTCCGCAAGCAGGGCAAACAAACGGTGCTGGACATCGTGCTGGCCAAGGCAGGAACTCATCGGCTGGAACTCAGCTTCGCGGTGCCTGCTCAACAGGAAGGCGGAGTTGGTCAGTTCACGCTGCCGCTGCTGCCGATTCCAGCGGGAGAAGTTGTCTTCAAGCTGCCTCAGAAAGATCTCGTCGCTCGGGTGAATGGTTCCACGAGTGCCTATCGGCGCGTGGAGAAAGACGGCGCGGCCTACATCGCCGTGCCCGTGGGTGATACTCCCGCGCTGACCGTGGCCTGGCGACCGCCACAAGATCAAGCCGCTGTCGGCGCGATCGTGAACGTGGATTCGCAGACATCGATCGTGGTGGACGACACCGGCCTGAAGCACTTTTCGAAGATGCGATTCGTTGTCCCGCAAGGTTCGCTGGCCGATATCGCGTTCGACCTGCCGAAGACGCTGCTGGTGCGGAAAGTTTCCGGAGCGTACCTCGCTGGCTGGGAACTGAAGGACGCCGAAGGCAACGCCGCCGGACGCCGGTTGCGAGTCTTCTTCAATCCGCCCATCAAGGATGTGGCCGAGCTGAGCTTTGAACTGTTTCAGGACGTGCGCGTGGGTGAAGAACCCGCCGCCGTGACGCTGACCACTCTGCAGCCGCTGGACATCACTCGCGAAAACGGTCTGGTGATGCTGCATGCCGGTGACGACTACTCGTTCCGGGCTCAGCAGGTCACCGGTGCCCGGCAGGTGGAAGTTGGTGCGGCCCGCCATCCCGGTATCGGCGAGCCCGCCCGATTGGGGTTTGCTTATACCTCGCGACCCATGAACCTCAATGTGCAGGTCGTGCGACAAGCGGCGGAAGCGGTCGCGAAGACTCAGCACGTGATGCAGGTCGGTCGCCGGCGCGTGCAGGTGGCGACTCGCATGGATCTGGATCTGCGCCGCGTGGCGCGGCCGTCGTTGTCCATCAAGCTGTCGGACGCCTACCGCCTGAACGACGTTAACGCGACGTCGATGTCGGACTGGTACGTCACCGCGAGTGATGGCACCAATCCGCGCACTCTGACCATTGAATTCAAGCAACCCATCAGCGGCAACGTGCAGGTCGTGCTGCAGGGTCACACGCTGAAGGGACCGCAGGACCTCGTGGCGGAAATGCTGTTCCCGCAGCCGCTGGAAGTCAGCAAGCAGACGACGTCGGTCGGAGTGTGGTTCGAAGCGGGCTACAACGCGACACCCACCAGCACCACCGGCTGGAAGACCATCGGCTCGAATCAACTGTCGGCCGAAATGCAGGCCAAGCAACCCACGCCAGCTCCGTTCGCGTTCAGCACCGATGCGACCGACGTGCCGATGCTGGGTTTTGACATCGTCAGCGCGCAGCCGCGACTGTCGGCGGACGCGGTGGTGATTGCGTCTGTGACCGATACGTCGCTGGACTATTCCATCGCTATGAAGTGGAAGATCGTCGGAGCCGCGGCGGACACGCTCATCTTCACGACTCCAGCCAGCCTGAAGGATCGACTGGTTGTGAAGGACCGGCGAATGGTGAATGGCCAGATGATCGTAAACAGTCCGCCCGTTCGCGATGTCACCAGCGTTGCCGTGGGCGATCGTCTGCGCTGGACCATCAAACTTGCCGACGCCGTCCCGGACCAATACTTCCTGCTGGCGGAAGCGACTCTGCCGCCGCAGACGAAGAAGATTGAAGTGCCCGATGTACGGTTCGAAGCGGAAACCTTCGACGACACCGGCAGCCCGACCGGCTTCGCGGAACTCGACCCGCAACGGCTCTACGCCCTGCTGGTCAACCTGTCGGATTACCAGTTGCGTCCGCTGTATGACGAGTCCGTAGAGACCGTCGAAATCCAGGACGTTCCGCTGGTGGTCCAGAAGGATCTCGCCGATCAGGCGGCTGAGATTCTGCGTATCCGCGACCGCGCCAAGCTGCCCGCCTGGGAGCCGCGCAAACTCGATCAGCAAGCCGGTGCTCCCGCGTCCGTGAACCTGGCCGACCTGACGTTCGTACTCGCGGCCGACGGCACGTGGCGCGGACAGGCGGTCTACACGCTCCGCAATCGACGTCGGCAGTTCCTGGCCGTGCATCTGCCGGAAAGCGCGCGCCTGATGTCTGTCTACGTGAAAGACGTGCCCGCGCGGACCGTCGCCAGCAAAGTTGGCGAAAAGCCCGTGCAGCTCATTCCGCTGCCGAAATCGAATGAGTCCGACCTGTCGTTCCAGGTGAAGCTGGTCTACACCGGCGAACTCACCAGCCCGCCGCCGCGCGGAATCTTCCCGCTGACCAGCGAACTCGATGTTCCCGCTCCCGATGTGATTTCTCAGCAAGAGAGCGCCACGCTCGGCATTCCCGTCGCCCGCACGTTGTGGCACGTGTACCTGCCGAAAGGCACGGAAGCCGAACTGATTGAGAACTCAGCCCGGTCCAATGTTTCTGTCGTCGAGAGCGACGAATCTCGGGCCATCTTCGGCCGCACGTTGCTGAAGGATGCCGAGCAGATGCTGACCGTGCTGGACTCGTCGAGCGCCATAGAAAACACCGGGCGTGCGCAGGGCAAGAACAACCTGAAGCAGTTGGGCATGGCGATCCAGAACGTCAAGGAACTCGAGAAGAGTTTGAGTCAGTATCAGTCGTCCAATGCTCAACCGAATGCTGCCGATGGTGAGAACACCGCGCAGCGTGAATTCGCGACCGAGAACTATCGACTGCAGCAGCAGTTCAATAAGAAGCGGGCTCAACTCGACGCCCTGGAGCAGCAGGTCGTTCAACAACGAGTCTCGGACATTCAGGCGCTCCAGAGTGGTGTGAATCCTCAGTCGTTGCTCAACGGGCAACTCGACAACAGCCGCTCGGTGCTGAACTACAACAACGACAACCTGTTCCTCGGAAACAGCGTCAACGGAATGCAACAGTTCGGGTTCGCCGTTTCCGAAGACGTCAACCGCAACGGCCGGCTGGATGAAGGCGAAGACGTCAACGGCGATGGTGTGCTGAATGCGACGCTGGCTCCCGGCTCGAACAAGCCCCAGATCACCGATGGCACCAGCAACACGCTGCGGTTTGATCTGGAAATCAAAGACGCTCCTCAAGCTGCGACGCCGCAGACGCCGGACGAAACCAAATCCATGGGTAAGCCCGTAGCCATGAAAGGTGACGGACAAAAAGACGGTAAACCTGGCGATGGACCACAGCCCTCGGGTGAGAACAACGAACTGCGCCGCAACACCCGGTCGCAGTTACGAACTCTGAATTCGGAAGTTGATAATCAGCAGCAAGCCGCTCAGCAGCCGATGGCGCAGCCGCAAGTCTCCCCCAACGCGCCGCCCCAACAGAGACAAGAAGGCGGTTTGTGGAAATCGCTCGATCAGGTAGAGAAATCGCGTGATCAAGCCCCGGCTCCAGGAACTCCACAGACGGGTTCGGGAGTGATGTTTTCCGACACTTGGAATGATCAGTCTGGGAAACGCAATTCGGGACGAGCGATCTCCGGCCCTGGCGCTACCGGGGGTGGTATTGGCGGCGGCGGGCCTGGTATGGGAATCGCCGGTGGTATGGGTGGCAACCGGAACGGTCAGCCCAACGCCAATCAGCCGGGCGATGCCCGTGGTTTCGCACCTCCGGCGAAGAACATGGACGACGCCGTTATTGGTAGCATTCAAGCCGACGTTGAGGCGCAGCTCAAAGCCCAGCTACGGCACAGAGTGGCTCGGAATGAGAAGCTAGCAGGTGATAAAAAGGACGCGTTCTGGCAGGCGCTCGATGAAGTAGAACGAGCAAACAACCCGCCCGCGTGGACTCAGGTGGGCGGCTTGAGCTTGCCCATCACGTTGCCGACGACCGAAAACAAGCTGTCGTTCTCCAAGGTGGGTGGAGCACCGAAACTGGCGCTCAAGCTGCAGTCGAACAAGGTCTTCAAGACCGGCTTTGAGCTGCTGTGGACCGTGGTCTGGCTGGTGGTGGGCCTGACGTTCACCGTGATGCTGCTGAAGACTCGACCCGGTTCCTCGCTGCAGAAGCCCATCGCCTGGCTGCTGGTCGGCGTCGGCCTGACCTCGTTCTTCATCCTGCCCATGCCCGCTCAAGGCTTCGGCTTCCTGGCCTTCGTTATCGGCCTGCTGATGCTCGCCGCCCGGTCACTGCGTAAGGCTGCGGTGAAGGAATCACCTGCCGTTTAGTCACGATGTAATTGGAAGGGGCCTTTCCTGGAGTGCTCCGGCTCGACGGAGCCCTCCATTCTTTGCGACGCGGCGACTGCGCGTGGCAAATGGCCTTTGCCGTGACAAGAGGCACTGGCGAGCGGGGAATGTCAATCCCCCGAGGCCTTCGATCAGCATTCTCGAAAGCCTTCATCCTCAGGCAAGTTGACGGCCACGTTCTTCTCTACAACCAGATCGGCTTCCGCAAACAATGGAGGGCTGAGTCGAGCCTCAGCACTCCAGGATCGAAAGCCGGCGCGGAGGCTCTTGCTTCGCTGCCGGCGTTGCGAAATGGCATCAGGCCCGACCATCGAGTGCCGCCGACCAACTGCTGACGGTCGCCAAAAATATCCGTTTGGCGAGCAATCAGTTAAGAAGTTGATGGCACGGGGTTTTAACTGCCTCTTAGAATCAGAAGGCTCGGCAAAGTTTTCCAATTGGAACGGCTGGGCAATTCGCTCAAGAGGAGCACGAGTTCGCAGCGGTTTCCGAATTTCGACGTCGAAGCAGTCACGGGCTGAGCGGTCGAAGAGCTGGAAACGGCTGACGCGCGGTCGCCATCACACTTTCTTCCACACTCAAGGACCGGACACATGCGACGCTTCCTGGCAAAAGCTGCCTGGGGGGTTGGCCTTGTTGCCACAGCAGGCCTCATCCCCGAAGTCACGTTAGCCCAGACGACCTCTACCTCACGACCGGATTATCCGCCGTCTTCCCAGGTTCTCGGTGACTTCAAGCAGATCCCCATGCTCACGGACGAAGACCGTCCGGCATTGTGGAATCTGTATAAGCACCTGAAGGAAGAACGCGTTCTGGCCGAACTGTCTCCACAGTATCTCGGTCAGAAGTATTATATCGCCCCGACGGTTTCGTCCGGTGAAATGTACGCCGGTCTGCAGGGCGAGCCGCTCTTCGTCTACTGGCGCAAGTACGGCACTCGCCTGGCGCTGATGTCGCCTAATATCGAGATCCGCACCAGCGGCGATGCCGAAGCTCAGTCGTCGGTCAATCGCCTCTTCACCGACCGCGTGCTGCTGGAAGTACCGATCGTCACGATGGGACCTCAGGGCGGCCCGATCATCGACCTGACGTCGATGCTGCTGAATAACTCGGCCCTGTTTTTTGGCGGCGGTTCCCGCTTCAGCAACAGCGGTTATCGAGTCAGCAATCCGAACCTCATCACCCACAAAAAGGTGAAGGTCTTCCCGGAGAACGTGGAAGTCGCGATTGAAGGCCCGATGGGCACCGGCCAGTTGAAGACGCTGCACTTCTCGATCAGCGTGATCAACTCCAACCCGTCGTATCAACCGCGCGCCGCAGATTCGCGAATCGGTTATTTCACCACGACGTATTCGGACTACGGCAAGTATAAAGAGCACGATAATACCGTGCGTTATATCAATCGCTGGCACCTGGCGAAGCGCGATCCGTCGCTGAAGCTCAGCCCGCCCGTGAAGCCGATCCGGTTTATCCTCGAATCGACCGTCCCGGTCCGTTATCGCCGCTGGGTGGCTCAGGGCGTCAACTACTGGAACAAATCGTTCGAGAAGGTTGGCATCCTGAACGCGATCGAAGTGGATTATCAGGACGCTCAGACCGGCCGTAATATGAAGCTGGATCCTGAAGACGTACGATATAATTTCGTTCGCTGGCTGAATAATAATCAGGGCACCGCGATCGGACCCAGCCGAGTCAATCCGATGACCGGCGAGATCCTGGATGCGGACATCATCCTGACCGATGGCTGGATTCGTCATTACTGGAAGCAGTTTGAAGAGATCCTGCCCGCCGTGGCGATGGAAGGCTTCAACGCCGAAGCTCTGGCCTGGTTCGCGACGCATCCCAACTGGGACCCGCGCGTGCGATTGGCCAGCCCCGGTCAGCGACCGGAAATCATGCGTCAGATTCAGCGCGACTCGCTGTTGCCGCTGGCTGGTCATGAAGGCGGTCGCGTCGATCCCAAACTGATCGGCGATGACACCTTCGACGGCCTCATCGGTCAGCGCAGCCAGACGAACGGCCTGTGCCTCGCGGGAGACGGCCTGCGACTGGACCTCGCCCTGATGCAGATGGAACTGGCCATGGCGCAGTTCGATGCCGATGAAGTCGCTCTGCAGGCTCCGGCCGCTGGCGGCGAGAAGAAGGACGAAAAGAAAGAAGAGAAGAAGGAAGAGCCCAAGAAGCCTGAAGAGGCGATGCTGGACGGCATGCCTGAGTCCTTCATCGGTCCGCTGCTGGCCGAACTGGTGGCTCACGAAGTCGGCCATACGCTGGGTCTGCGTCACAACTTCAAGGCGTCGAGCGTCTATGACCTGAAGCAGATCAACTCGGACGAGCTGAAGGGCAAGAAGCCGTTGTCGGGATCGGTGATGGATTACATCCCCGTGAACTTCAACGTCAGCGGCGGCGAGAAGCAGGGCGACTGGACCATGATCGGCGTCGGTCCTTACGACGAGTGGGCCATTGAATACGGCTACACCATCGGCGGTGACCTGAAGCAGATTCTGGCCCGCGTCAATGAGCCCGAACTGCTCTACGGCACGGATGAAGACGTCGGTGGTGCTGACCCACGGTCACGCCGCTACGACTTCTCCAAGAACCCGCTGGACTATGCCAACGACCAGATTCGTCTGCTGAAGAAGGAACGCGAGCGATTACTCAAGGCCTTCGTGAAAGACGGCGAAAGCTGGGCGCGCGCCCGTCAGGGTTATGAACTGACTCTGGCTCTGCAGACGCGTTCGATCAGCATGATGTCCAACTGGGTCGGTGGTTCGTTCACCAGCCGTGCGAAGAAGGGCGACAAGGACGCTCCGAAGCCAATCGAAGTCGTGGCTGTGGATCGCCAGCGAGCCGCGCTGAAGTTCGTCATCGACAACACGTTCGTCGACGACGCCTTCGGTCTGACCCCTGAACTGCTGCAGCACTTGAACGTCGAGAAGTGGCTGGACGCTGGCGATCGCGCCTTCCGCGACGAAGAGTCGTGGCCAGTTCACGATCGTATCATCGGCATTCAGGCATCGGCCCTGTCGATGCTGCTGAGCCCGACCACGCTGCGTCGTGTGTATGACAACGAGATGCGGATTCCGGCCGATCAGGATGCCGTCACGTTGCCGGAAGTTCTGACGTCGATCACGGATTCCCTGTGGACCGAACTGAAGGACAACCCGACGAAGCAGCACACGGCCCGCGTGCCGATGGTGACCAGTCTGCGAGCCAACCTGCAGCGTGAGCACGTTGATCACCTGATCGACCTCGCGGTGCCCGGACCGCTGACGACGGAAGCCTACAAGCCGATCTCGAACCTCGCGTCGATGGAACTCACCCGCGTCCTCGAACGAGTCAACCGCGTACTCGGCGAGGCCAAGGAGAAGGTCGATCCTTACACGATCGCCCACCTGGAGAAGATGAAGGAGAAGATCCAGAAGACCAAGGACGGCCAGTTCATCTACAACGCCAAGGACATTGGCGGTGGTGGACTCGGCGGGATCATCTTCTTCGGTCAGGACAAGAATCCTCAACCCGTGCAGTCGATCCCGGCTCCGTTCCCGGCCCTGGTAATCCCAGAGCCAGCCACGCCGGCTCCGACAACGCCACCGGCGACTCCGGCTCCTTAACACCGGGTATCACTCCTGCTTGTTGATTCGCAAAACGCTCCTTGCCTGCTTTGGTAAGGAGCGTTTTGTTTTTTACCACCCCAAATAATACGGATTTCAGAAATCCACTGCGCGTAGGGGCCAGTCGCGGCGAGCGATGTGCGTTGACGGAACCACGGCGCGTTTGGGAGGGCGAGGCTCCTGCCGAGCTGCGCCAGCCACTTGAAACGGCTCGGCAGGAGCCTCGCCCTCCCGAACTGCGGTTCGGCGTCGCGCGGTTATTTTCTCGGAAGCGTATAACAAGCAGACTCCATCCACCGTCCGCTGAGCCGAGCCGGCTGTTTTCATCGAGCCACGACGCTCGAAGAACGCCTGACGCATTGTGGATTGGTCTTGCGGGGCCGACCTGCGATACGATGCGGTCGAATGCTCCCGCGGACCGCCGCTGAATCTACGAAGTAAAGATCGGGATGATTGAGATCAGTATCGCCGACCAGCAGCACGCCCTGCCGGTCGATCATGAATTTCTGGAACGCGTGGCGCGGCGCACGCTTGAAATCGAAGCGGTGGCGGCGGCAACGATCAGCCTGGCCGTTGTGAACAACGCGCAGATTCACTCGGTGAATCGCCAGTTCCTGCAGCACGATTATCCCACCGACGTAATCAGCTTTCTGCTGGAAGAGTCGGGCGGCAAACCCGCCGCGCCGCTCGCGAAGTCCGCTCGCGCCCAAGGCAAGACCATTGACGGAGAACTCGTCGTCAGTGCCGAATACGCCTGCGACGCCTCAGCGGACTTCGGAACTCGACCGCAAGACGAACTGGCTCTGTACGTGATTCACGGCCTGCTGCACCTGTGCGGTTACGACGACCTCACGGACGAAGAACTCCCCATCATGCGCGCCCGTGAAAGAGCGGTCCTCAGCGCGCTCGCGATCCACATTCCGCAACGGGACGACGAGTGACCGACTGGAATCCGAGAGAGAAGATCGGCGCTATCTGCGGTCTGCGGGAGTCACGTGCTCCCGAATTACTTCCTGCAGTTCAGTCGAGTAATTATCAAACTGGCTTCTGAGCCACCACCACTCGCAGGTGAATCCAATCAGTACCACGATTGTCACCAGCAACAATCGAGGCCGACTGTGTGGATGGCCGAGAATTGTGGCCCAATCGAACAGGATGCCGACGCAAAAGCCAAAGACTGATGCGAATGGCAATTGGTTCAAGAAGAACGACGGGGGACCGTAAGGCGAACCAAGGCCTCTCCGAGTCGTCGCGTCCGGAAACCCGACGCCCTCGAACTAGGCACGGGCACGTTCGACCGCGTTGACGCCCATCTGTGAATCCATCGCCATCAGACACCCCGCGGCCACTGGTATTCCGATCAAGCCGGCCAGTAACAGTCGTCCGAGCTTCCCAGGAAATCGCACCTCAGGGATACAGACTCCCAACAGCATTCCGAACAGCCAGATTGAGCCGACGCGAAAATGCCAGGTGGTATCCACTAACCAGCCACCGGGCTCCAGATATCCTTGCAGAACGAGCCAGTGCCGCGTGTCCTCGCCAGACGCAAACCCCGCAGCGACAAACGCCAAAAAGCCACCGGCGACTGCGTGCGGCCATCGCGCCCGGATCCACTGCTTGAGCGATCTCGGTGGTCGACACGACTTACCGGCAGGCGAATCCTCGGATGTCGTCATCGGCGCCCCTGAACGATGATCTGAAAGCCATTGAAACAACGGCGAAAATACAATTCCACAATAGCATTAAGATACACAGGCGAGTCAATCCATGACTTGCGCTGCAGTTCTACTCAGTTGATACTCGCACGTGTCGCATTTCATGGCGTTTATAAATTGCGATCTTTCCAATCGATCGATTCAACGTCATGAGCCTCGCGACAATTACTTACGTCTTCGCCAATGGTAGCGAAGAAGATACGCTCGCCCAGGTGACTGAACAGTCCAAATCGCTTGAGCAGATCCGTCACAGGGTCTTTCATTTCGGCGAAGCACAGTTCGATGTTCGCAGCCCTGAGCACGCTGTCCAGGCGGCAGACGTCGTGGCAACAACATCGCAAAACGATCTAAACTTATCGATTATCGATAATTCCATATTGCAAAACAGCAATTCACCAAGTACGCTCAACGCATGACAACACTCAAGGCACCACTGATGGCGCGAAGTTCAACGGCGTTCCTGCAGAGCGTCATTGTGCTCATCGGCATTGGCGCGCTGGCTCTCATGCTTTGGGAACCTCACCTCGAGGGCCGCAACGCGCAGGCCACGGTCTTTGAGATCTATTTCAAAGATCCTTTTCTGGCCTATGCGTATGTCGCATCAATTTCATTCTTTGTAGCACTCTATCACGGATTCAAAGTGCTGGGATATGCAGGGCGGAACCAGGTCTTCTCACCAGCCGCCGTAAAAGCACTGCGGACAATCAAGTATTGTGCGCTCGCCATGATCGGCTTTGTCGCGGGCGGAGAAGTCTTCATCCTGATGCACGACAGCGATGACCGGGCAGGTGGAGTCTTCATGGGCGTTCTCGTCACCTTTGGCTCGATCGTCATGGCCACTGCGGCGGCGACGTTTGAGCGGATCCTGCAGACTGCTGTGGATCTGAAGTCCGAGAACGACCTGACGGTGTAAGGCTCTGATCAGACGACATGGCAATTATTATCAACATCGACGTCATGCTGGCCAAACGGAAGATGAGCGTCACCGAACTCGCCGAGAAAGTCGGCATTACGATGGCTAACATTTCCGTATTAAAAAACGGCAAAGCCAAAGCGATCCGGTTCTCAACGCTGGAGGCAATCTGCAAGGCACTGGATTGCCAGCCCGGCGATATTTTAGAATATAAAGAATAAGGTGCCGCCGGTTAAGCGCCGTTACAGTCTTCCGATGGTGCTCATGGGCGCGTTCAACGTACCCGTTAATTCGGCGGCATGCCCGCGCGTACGGGGACTTCGTACCGCAGCTCCGCGAAGCCCGTTCCGATTTGTCTTGCGGACACAAGCCGTAGCGACGGCGATGTAATTCGCCGCGGAAACAACGGCTTACCTGCCCCCAACACCACCGAGCCGATTTGTACAATCACCTCGTCCAGCAAGCCTGCGTCGTAGAACTGTCCAGCCAGGTCGCCGCCACCGACGATCCAGATGTTGGCCGAGCCGGCCGCTCGTTTCATCGCCTCGTGGACGGGCTTCACATCGCCGCTAACGAATTTCACATCGGCCCCCGGCACGGGCGGCAGGGATCGCTTCGAGAAAACCCACGTGGGCTGCGAGTACGGCCAAGCGGCCCCCACCTGATCCTTGACGGTCAGCGCGTGACGCAGCATCCACTCGTAGGTCGATGAACCCATCGCGAGCGCGCCCACCTCGGCGATGAACGCCGGATAGCCGGTCTCATTCACGTCGCCCAAAGGGAACAGCCAGTCCAGCGAATCGTCCTCGGTTGCGATGAAGCCATCCAGGCTCGTTGCCGTGTAGTACTGTGTTTTCATGCTCTCAGCTTTCCATCCAGCCTGACTCAGCACTCGATACGTCGCGCGGGCAAGCCATGCCGGGCCGCCTGCGCGTCTTCAACGGCGTTATCTTAACGAACGCAGCCTAATCGTGATCGGGCCGGGGCCGAATCGCGGCAGCTCTCATCGCGACCCTTTTCCTTAGGTCGATGTAACGCCTCACCTCCGTCCCTGCGGTTCCAGATCGAACGACGGTTCTGATCCGAGTGCGACCTCCCCGATCGGCGCAGATCCGCACTTCTGCCGGATATCGTCGCGTTCTCCAACTTAGCACAATACGCCTTGTTTTTCAATTGACAAATAAACTTGTCAAAGGCACGATCTGGCCATGATCGACATCCAAGTCATTGACGATCCAACGGCTGCAACGGTCGCCTTAGAGCCCATGCGCAGCCGACTGCTCTCCGAACTGGCGGTGCCCGCTTCGGCGGCGACCTTGGCGGCTCGAGTTGGGTTGGCTCGGCAGAAGGTCAACTACCACCTGCACGCGCTGGAGGAGCATGGGCTCGTGCGGTTGGCTCAAGAACGTAAGTGGGGCGGGTTGACGGAACGGCTGCTGGTGGCGACGGCGGCTTCATACGTCGTTTCTCCGAGCGCTTTGGGCCCCGTTGCCGTTGATCCGAATCGGGACGTCGACCGGCTGTCCGCGAGCTATCTCATCGCCCTGGGTGCACGCGTCGTCCGCGAGGTGGGTGACCTCGTTCGTCGTGCGAATGAGGCCGGGAAACGCCTGGCGACTCTGGCAGTGGATACCGAGATTCGCTTCCGGTCACCGACGGATCGAGCAGCGTTCAGCGCCGAACTCGCCGAGGCCATCACACAGCTTGTTGCCAAGTATCACGATGATTCCGCACCCGGCGGCCGCGCGCATCGCCTGGTGGTTGTGGCGCACCCTCTGCCGCAGAAATCCGATCCCAAGGAGCCATCATGAGTGTGAAGAAAGCTCCGTCCGCACGCCGTTCCGTCGAAGCTGAAGTCGAGGTTCCCGTTACTACCCAGTCTGCGGTGGAGCGACGAGCGGCGGAAACCGAGTTAGGTTCGCTGATCACCAAGTTCGCGCCGACGCGCCTCCGGCTTATAGGCGCCATGCGACGGTCGCTGCGAAAGCGTCTGCCCACCGCGCATGAGCTGGTGTATGAATATCGCAACTGGTTCGTCATCAGCTATTCACCCAGCGAGGCCGGGCACGAGGGTGTGCTTGCAATCCGCGCGGACGCGGACGGAGTGAAACTCTATTTCAATCAAGGTAAGGAATTGCCGGATCCCGAAAAATTGTTGCGCGGATCCAGCCAGACGCGCTGGATTAGTATAGAGAGCGCGTCCACTCTCACTCGTCCGGCGGTCGCTGACCTGATGGAGGAAGCCATCGCTCGCAATCGCGTGCCGTTCGCGATCGCCGGCCGTGGGCCGATCGTCATTCGTTCGGCATCGGCCAAGCAGCCCCGGCGGCGCCCCGACTAGCAAATAATGGCATTATAAAAGTAAATACTACATACCTTCCACTTTGCAGAAGTCGGATCCCAAGGAACTATCATGAGCGTGAAGAAGGAACCATCTGGGCGCCGTTCCGTCGAAGTTGAAGTCGAGCTTCCCGGCACGCCGGAGGATGTCTGGCAGGCGATCTCCACTGGACCGGGAATTTCGTCCTGGTTCGTACCCGCTGAGTTCGAGGTCAAGGACGGCAAGCCGGTCGCTGTGAAGTTGGACTTCGGCCCGGGTATGGAGTCCACCTCCGCCATCACGTCCTGGGATCCATCGCAAAAGAAATGGTCTTCTCAGTCCGATGGCTGGGTGCCCGGTATGCCGCCGGTCGCGAACGAGTGGAGTGTTGAAACGCGTGGCGGCGTCTGCGTCCTTCGCATTGTCCAAAGCCTGTTTGCCAGCACGGACGATTGGGACAACCAGTTGGAAGCCACCGGATACGGATGGCCTGCCTTCTTGCGTACTCTGCGGATCTATCTCACACATTTCCGCGGCCAACGCTCGAGCGTGATGAAGTGGATCGTGCCCTTCGTTGGTACGGAAGAGCAGGCTTGGGAAAAGCTGACCGCGGCCTTGGGACTGAAAGGCTTGAGCGTCGGGCAACGATGCACGGCGCCGGCGAGTGTCCCGCCCCTTAGCGGCGTGGTGGAGTACTTCATCCAGAGTCCAAATGACGCCCTGCTGCGGCTCGATAAACCGTTGCCGGGCGTCGCCGCCCTGGGCACCTTCCAGTGCGGTGGCCCCATCATGGTCGCGCTGAACTTCTACCTCTACGGCGACCAGGCCGTTGAAACCGCCGCCCGCGAGACACCGCTCTGGGATGCGTGGTTTCAAAAACATTTTCCCATGCCGACCGAGCCGAGCTAGAACAACTAGCCGCGTGGTTCGTCGTCTGGATCGAACAACCGAGTGCTCTGCTGGCTTATACGCTTCGCAGAAAATAACCGCGCGAAGCTGAAACGCAGTTCGGGAGAGCGAGGCTCCTGCCAAGCCGCTTCAAGTGGCTGGTGCGGCTCGGCAGGAGCCTCGCCCTCCCTGACGCGCCGTGCGGTTCCGTCAACTACATTACTCGCCACGACTGTACCCGTTACGCGCACTTAATTTCTGAAATCCGTATTACAGGTTGCACCGTATAACAAACAAAAATGGCCGACAGAGCGACTCTCGCTCCGCCGGCCAACATAAGCTGCCGGATTATCAAGGGGCCTGAAGCATGAGCGTCCGAGTTTTCGCTCAAGCGTCGACGCCGAGTAGTCGGCAGGCGTCTTCGTAACCGGCGGCGCGGAAGCCGTGTTTGTCGTCGCGGTTGTAGCCGTAGGCACTGGCCGTCACGCGAGAGAGAGCCACCATTTGACGCCAGCGGAAGGCCGGACGGGTCGTGCTGTATTCCTCGCGCACGGTGTGGTAGTACTTTTCAGCGTGCAGGCGACCATCCTCACTGACGGCGTACTTCAACATCAGTGCGAAGACCGGATCGACCGCGTAGCCCCGCTCGCCGTAGATCTGAATGGCCGCCGTGGCGCGACCCTGATCGTTGTTGCGGATGGCGTCTTCCGTCTCCGCCAGCAGTCCCTTGGCGTCCTGAATCTTGATGAGCGCGCGATGCTCGTCGGTGGGATAGGCGGGCGTTGGGAAGGGACCACCCTGGATTCCCGCGTGGTACGCGGCGACGATCAAGCCCGACACGGCATGACGCGGCTCGGCCACTCGGGACATGTTTCGCCAGGCGTTGGTCGCGTCCGACGAATGGACTCCTGCCGAATCGCCGTGAGTGCGCCACTGTTTCTCGCCGCTACCCTGTCGCAACACGTACAGATTGGACGCCAGCGAGACGGCTTCGCCCACGACCTCGGGATCGATTCCTTCGGCGAGTGCGGAGGCGACGGCTTCAGCGGCGCGATCGCGCGGGCCGCTGTAGATCACCTGGCTGAGTTCGTTCAAGGCGGCATCGTCCAGATTGCGCTTGCCGAGCGTCTTGCCAGCGAGCTTGTATTGGTCGAGCAGTTTAGGAACCAATCCGCGAATCGGTGACGGACCATTCTTGTGCTCGATGCGCGACCGTTCGTGGTCAGCACAGAACCGCACGCACTGTCGCAGTAGAGAGTAGGAGTATTCCTTACCGAGCAGACCAACCAGCCCATACGTCCGGTGAGCAAACACAAAGCGGTGCACGTTCAGGTCGTCCTGCATCGCGGGCTGCAAAGCGTTGAAGGCGTCAATCGGGGAATCGCCCACGGTGGCCAGCAGTCTCTCGCCGAGGTCGGCGTCCGGCTTGCGGCAGGCGTCGCGAATCTTCACCCCGAGGTCACCGTCAGCATGTTCGGCGGCATGCTCTGCAGCATGAATCGCCTCCAGAACCGTGTGCGAAGCACCGCCGACGTTCTGAATCTGCTGCGTGTTGCGATACAGCACCTTCAACACGGGGAGCGGCTGCCGACCGCCGGTGAGTTGGCGGCTCATTTCCAAAGAGGGGAGCATCGCCATCGCAGTGTGGAAGCCGACATAGTCGCACCCGCCGAAGGTCACGGCGTTGGCCAAGGCTCCGGCCGCCACCAGTTTTTTCAGATCCACCTCACCCTTTTGAATCTTCTGCGCCAGCAGCGGCTGCAGTTTTTCGGCGGGAGTATTCCGCATCAGTTCCACCAGCCCGGCGTACTCACCGAGCGGAATTGAGTCCGCCCCCGCAGCCGCAAACGCAGTGGAAAATCCCAGATCGTTGGCCAGGGACGCACCCAAGCCTGCGGCGAGCATGCCGCGCCCAACATCGGAAAGGAACGCGCGACGCGTGGAGGGGACCATGAGATTCTCCGTTCAAGGGAATTCGAGGAAAAGAGCAGTGAGGTCCGTCGACTCGGGGTGATTTACCCGCTTAGTTCCAAGAACGCAGGAGCGTTACACGAAGACTCATTTTTCAACGCGCATCGAGGAAGCGTTGTTCGCTGGCGTGCATTTCAGGCAGCGAGTGCCCACTCGTTGCCAAGCTCCGCTTGGGGACGGGATACGGAAGCTCTGCTTCCCGAGTGTGCGTTCAAAAAGTAGCAGTCCACCGCCCTGTTTTCCCACTCGCAAGCCGCGGGCGTGCGCCCGGTTGTAACGGTTGCTGGTTATTATGAACTACAGGGTGCTCCGCAGTATTGCGTGTGCTCCATCCTCCCATCCCAATCTCGTGGGAACTGCCGTGACGGAACATTCCTGTCCCAATGCTGATCAACTTCGCGAGCTAGCCCTCGGACTCGGGGATCCCGCGCGGTTCGAAGCCGTCGCATTGCATGTCGAGGGGTGTGAGGACTGCCAGAAGCAGTTGGAGCAACTCGATGAATCGATGGACCAGCTTGTGGACGAACTTGGAAGGTTGCGGACATCAACGTCGGTCGAGCGATCGAAGGGAGGCAAGACGGAACGCGAGCCGCTGGCCGAGGCGATTATTGCCAGCGTTTCTCAATCAGGCCGGATCGGATCACGAATTGCCGCTGATGCTGGGCGGGATCTCGCGCGTCGCCTGCTGGAGGGGGTCGTGCGGATCGATCGGTTTGAATTGCGATCTGAACTGGGGGTCGGCTCATTCGGCTACGTGTTTAAGGCTTGGGATCCACGACTCGAACGAGTGGTCGCGCTGAAGGTTCAGCGTGCGGGAAGCCTGGCTTCGAAGGAAGAGGCTGAGCGGTTCTTGCGTGAAGCGCGCAGCGCGGCCCAGCTCAAGCATCCGTCGATTGTCTCGCTGTATGAGACCGGCCAAACGGAAGACAACGTCTGGTTTTTGGTGTGCGAGCACATTGATGGCGAGACGCTGGAAGAGCGCTTGAAGGACGGAGCACTCACACCGCTTCTGGGAGCTTCGATTGCGAGCGAGTTGGCCGGCGCGCTGCAGTATGCCCATGAGCAAGGGGTTGTGCACCGCGATGTCAAACCATCGAACATTATACTCGATCGACAACAGCGGGCTCACGTCATGGACTTCGGCCTGGCCAAGCGTGACGCAGACGAGCAGACGATGACTTCCGACGGTCGTGTCCTCGGAACCCCGGCCTATATGTCACCCGAACAGGCCGCAGGGACATCGCATCAGGTCGATGCCCGCAGCGACATCTACAGCCTCGGCGTTGTCCTTTACGAGCTTCTGACGGGAGAGCGTCCGTTCCACGGCAACCGTCGTCTGTTGCTGTTGCAAGTACTGGAAGACGACCCGCGTCCCCCGCGAGCCGTGAAGCCGAACTTGCCGCGCGACCTGGAAGTGATTTGTTTGAAGGCGATGAGTAAGGCTCCCTCGCGGCGCTATCAGTCCGCCGGGGACATGGCCGACGATTTGCGAAGGTTCTTGCAGGGCCAGCCGATTCTCGCCCGACCGATGGGCTACAGCGAGCGGATGCTGCGCTGGTGCCGTCGGTATCCGCTGGCGGTCAGTGTACTCGTGGCCGTGATCATCGGGTCGGTCGCCGGGATGTCGTATTTGTCGAGCCTGTCGGAGTTCTTCGTCCGGCAGACGGCCCTCGAAAGCGCCCGCCTGGAAACGAAGATGCTCGATGAGGTCTGGCGGTTCTACAGCGACGAGATTTCGGACATTGATCCCAGGATCACAAAGGTTGCCATTACCGAAAACTACCGCAACGTACATCCCGCTCTGCCGCTACCGGCGACGTTCGCGATCGATCTGGGGGAGCGAATCAGCCGCCGCAGTCCCGGCATGGAAGTGCGTGTGTTCAGCCGCTATCCGTGGCCGACTCGCAAAGACGGTGGACCACAGGACAAGTCCGATCGGGACGCCTTGCAATGGCTGGAAACACACGCCAAGCCGAACGACGACCCGGTATCGGAGTATTCTGAATTTGTAGCGGACGACGGCCGCCGAAAACTTCTTTATTACAGTGCTCGCCACATGGAGAAAAGCTGCATTGGTTGCCACAACCATCCCGAGAGCCGCAGTCCCAAGAAGGACTGGAAGGAGGGAGACGTGGTGGGAGTTTTGAAAATTGTCCGTCCGCTCGACCGCGAGATCGATAATACGCAAGCGGGCCTGCGCGGCGCGTTCCTGATCATGGGGGCGATCTCGTTGCTGTTATTGATCATCAGTGCGGCAGTGATTGTTGCGACACAACGCAGGCGAAAGGCGGTGTCCGGATGACCGCTGACGACCTCCACAAAGACCGCCCCCGGACCGGCGGTTCGACATCGCGCAGTCTGCTGGAAGATGCGGGGCTCGCGGTCCCTGAGGCTTGGGAGCGGCTCGTGCGATTGTATGCACCACTGGTGGCCTCATGGTGTCGTCGCTGCGGCGCTGCAGAACAGGATGTGGTGGATTTACTGCAGGATGTGTTCGTGTCAGTGGCGGGTAATCTGGACCGTTTCCGCAAGGAACGCCCCGTTGATACTTTTCGTGGATGGCTCTTCACGATCACGCGCAACAAAGTCCGCGATCACTTTCGCCGACGCGCTGCGGAGCCATTCGCGGTGGGAGGCTCTGAAGCCCTGCTCAAGCTGAATCAGATCCTTGACCCCAACATGAACAGCGAATTACTCCAGTTGACCGATGATGGAATTCTGGACGAGTTGCTGCGAAAGGCATTGGAGTCGATTCGAGGCGAGTTTCACGACCGGACTTGGCAGGCCTTCTGGGGAGTTGTCGTCCTCGGACGTGCTACCAGTGACGTTGCCGCGGATCTTGAAATGACTCCGGGTTCGGTTCGAGTTGCCAAGTCGCGTGTTCTGCTGCGGCTGCGGCGTGAATTGGGAGATGCCCCCGAGTAGCTGTGTTGCGGCGTGCCAGTATTCGCTTCCCTCGCGACTGACTTGCCCCCAATTTTAGTACCAGGGATTATGAGAGTTCGGGTTGGAGGATTTACTGGTTTAGATGCTTACGTATTAAGAAGCGATAACAGCGGTGAAGTTGAATTTCTAGGTGAATTGGAGACTCGGGAGCTTGCGGATCACATCTTTGAATTGAAACCTGATAGCCCTGATTGAGCTTGCAGGATGCGTTTCAGGCCCGGCACAACGGTCTTAGACGCCGACAAACAACGGAGTCGCTGTGCGAGAACTTGGGAGGGCGATGCTCCTGCCTCCCGAACTCTGCCTGTTGCAGTTCTTTGTTTGCGTCTTACGGTTTCAATTCTGCATTCGCGATGCCACTAGTGCCCGGGAGGAAAAGGTTGTTGGAGAAGTGCAAGCCTCGCGGGGCGTTTGGTTCGCCTTCGATGCGAACGGCATAGCGGTACCTTGGCTGGCCGATGCTGTGCAACACGTTTCCTTGAATGATCACGTCCGAGAGGGGCGGATCAGTTGGCTCCTGCCCGTGGTCAAATCGGATGGGTGAATTCTCATTTCCCCAGATCCAGCTTGCGTCGCCGTGGCCGAAGCTGGAAACGATATTATTGGAGATGATCGAGCCGCCGTCGGTATTCTCCGCGTGAGACGCGACGCCCGGCATCAAGCCAATCGCCCACAAGCTGTTCTTGACGAACTGATTCCCTGTAATGAGCACGTTGCATGATCCATGCATCGCCTTCATACCAATGAACGAATTCGCCACCACGTTGTTGGCGACGATGACTCGATCACAGTGTAGATCGATGCCCTGCGCGGCGTTCTCGACGTGGTTTCCGAGAATGCGTGTGAGGTCGCTGACCTCAGGCGCAGTGACAATGATCGCTGAGCCTTGTTGCCAATTATCCGTGTAAGCCGTGTCCCACAATTTCGGATTGACCAGGCGGCCCTTCATGGGATTCTTCTTGACCCAATCTCCGAGCTTGTGCTTCTCCTTGATCTCAGGCGTCGGCCGCAGGATTTCTTCGATGACGCGATTGCTCTCGATCAATGTTCCTTTGGAATGCTTCACGCCGATGCCCGTGCCGTCGGTGCAGTTGAACGCGTAGCCCCAGTTGGCGTCAGCCGTACGGTCATCCACAGAAACTCGCATATAATTACGAACAAGGCAGCGGCTGATACGGGCTCCCACGCAGTCTCGCAGAGAGATCGCGGCAGCAACCGTCCGGTTATCAACGACGCGCACGTTGTCGATGACGAGGTGACGACAATTGATCGACAGAATTCCTTCCTTGGAGGTGTCCTGATTTCCTTCTGGACGAGTCAGAGTCAGATCCCGCACCTCCACGTCAGCGGAGTTCTCAATCTCAATGATCGGCTGCTCCGGGTTCTGCTGAATGATGCGACCGGGCCCATACAACCCTGAGCGATCTTTATAGATGCGAATCTTCGCCGAGATCGGATAGTCGCCCGCCGGCACATAGACCATCCGATTCGGGTTGGCATCCACTGCGGCCTGAATCGAAGAATAGGCCGCGACTGATACATCCCCGCGCTGAGCTTGATCGCCAGCAGCCAGCTTGAAAGTGCCTGCTCCCAGCACAACCACGGAGACCAACAGCAGAGAGCGGAATCGACAAAGATGCTTCATGAGTTTCGAGTGGGTTCGAGAGGATGACTCGTCGTGCACAGCCACGTTGCAATCCGCAGCCATGATCGCGTTCCCACGTGGCCGCCGAAAGTGTCCACCGCATGAGCGATCGCTCGAACCGAACGCCTGAAGGAAAGCATCCAGAAAAACATCCGGCGGTCACGCAGGGCGGTTCACACTCCCATCCTGACGGCTGCCCGCGCGGTGAGAGTCGCGAGAAGTGGCGTCGATTGACGCTCGCGTAACGTCAAGCCTCTTGTCGTAGCGGGACCGGGACACGATAGACCGCAGGCGGTCGATCGCAACCAGATCGCTCAGATTAGATGCGACCACGCTTTATCGGGAAAAAGGCACAGCGCAAACGCCGTGAAGGAGATGGCTTATAAGCGATGACGGAACTTTGACGCGAATTATTGCAAAACGGCGCAGCATGCGCATACATAATCGAGTACACTTAGAGGGTTAACGCGCATAGCGTGTTGTTCAGTCTGATTCTTGTGAGACTGCCCACGGCTCGAAAAGCGAGTCCTTTGCTCTCTCATTGGCAGTTGGCGTGTTGGGATTAGAACGAACTTAAGGCTTCTGTTTGCCTGACGGCTCTAATTGCACGCTACGTCACTCACTGACGTCTCACTATCCCGCACTGGGCTTGTTGCGGGTCGCGAAGCAGTTTGGTTGATTCAACCCTGCATCCAGGATGGATTCTTTCTCCCTTGGGGGAAGCTGTTGATCAGTCAGACGGCCGCTCATTTTCTCGAACCGCTGTGCTGAGTCGCCTGAGGGTGCGTTTTGACAACGCTCACCTGACCCGCCCTTTTACCAGGGCTCAAATCGCGACGAATCGCGTTTGTGCTCATCTACGAAGGAATTGGAATGCTGACGATCACCGATGCCGCTTGGGCGCGCCTTTCAGAACTGCAGTCGACGCGACCTGATATCAAGGCCGTGCGACTGATTCATGACAAAGTGCGCGTGAAGTGCCACCGAGGCATTCAAAAAGCGAAGGATGAGGTCATGGAGCAAGATGGCAGGCCTTTACTGCTGATGTCACCCACAGTGGCCAGACAACTTTCTGGACAGACACTTGATGCGCCTGACACCAAACATGGTCCGCGGCTTCGCCTGAAGCCCATCAATCCACGACAGAAAAAAGAGAACTACGTCGTCTAATGACAAGAATCTTTGTTGGAAATTTGCCACACGCTGCAACCGAGTCGGAAGTCCTGTCTCTGTTCGCACGCTATGGCCGAGTTTCCTCCGTACAAATCAAGACAGATCCCGCCACCAGCAGGCCTCGCGGTTTTGCTTTCGTGACGATGCCATCCATGGAGGATGCCGAGGAAGCCATTGTCAGTCTGTCTAAGACAACAATGAACGGTAGAACGCTGACGATCAACGAGGCCCAGGCGCGGCCCGAAGGCGCCCCGCGTAACGGCTCTTCGAGCACATCGCGAAATAGCGCGCTCGCGATGTTCGGAGCGCTCCATAGTGATTAGGCCTCGCATCGTCTTATTTTATTGGGTGACTCAATTACCGTCGGATGCCCGGAAACCGGCGTGACGGCTCAAACGACATACCCCAGTTGTTTGAAAAAACTGCTTGATGCTGAGGGGGTCGACGTTGAACTGATCGTCAGCGCGCTGCATGGCGTCTACATGCAGTATGCAGTGCGGCGCTTCGAGCGAATGGTTGGCCGCCACAAGCGATGCTTGACGCCGTGAAAAATGCGTATGCGGAAAGTCTGCCGGATGATGACCTCGTTGATCACATCGATTCCGACAACGCGTTTCGGCTCGACATTGGGGCGAGGGATAAACACTCAGAACGCCAATTTCAATTTTCTGCTACGTGGCGACTAGACCGTTATCAAATCTCGTCTGCCCCAATACTCACGTCCGGGCGCCCCTCACAGGATCCCTTATGAAAACGCTGGTAGTTCTCCTGACATTCATCGTGATATCAAGCATCGGATTCGCGACGTTAAGCGGTGTCATGCACGCCGTGAGTATGTGGGTCCTTATCGGAGCGTCAACCATTGCGATCGGCGTGCTGGTGACTGGCGTGGCCGATTAGGCGGCGCTCAAAGCTGCCGTTGAGCTGTGATTAGCTCGACTCCCGCTCCAGAAAAATCACTGAGGGGCGTCCTCGGCGCTGCGAGAGATCCGCTCTGCGGTAAATCTGTAGCCACACACGCATGTCTTGTGACGTCCCTGAAGTAGCGAATTGCACTGAGGCCAGAGCTGACCGGAGCCATGATCGTGTTCCCACGCGGCCGCCGAAGGTGTTCACCGAATTATCCGTTGTTCGAACCCGACGCCTCATGGAACGCATCCAGAAAAACATCTGACGGTTGCGCAGGGCGATTCGGATGCCATCTTGGCGGCTACCGGCGGCGAGAGTCGCAAGAGGCTGCGTGGATGGACGGTCGCACGACCTCAAGCCGCTTGTCACCACACGATCTCGATCGATCGCCTGCGGTCAATCGGGGCCAGCCGCGCAGTCTCGCAGAGAGATCGCGGGAGCAACGTCCGATTATCAACGACTCGCACGTTTTCGATGACGAGGTGACGACAGTTGATCGACAGAATTCCCTCTTTGCTGGTGTCCTGATTTCCTTCCGGACGAGTCAGGGTCAGATCCCGCACCTCCACGTCAGCGGAGTTCTCAATCTCAACGATCGGTTGCTCCGGGTTCTGCTGAATGATTCGACCGGGCCCAAACAACCCTGAGCGATCTTTGTGGATGCGGATCTTCGCCGAGATCGGATAGTCGCCCGCCGGCACATAGACCATCCGATTCGGGTTGGCGTCCACGGCCGCCTGAATCGAAGAGTATGCCGCGACTGATACATCCCCGCGCTGAGGCTGATCGTCAGCAGCCAGCTTGAAAGTGCCAGCTCCAAATATGACCACGGTGCCCAACAGCAGAGAGCAGAATCGACAAAGATGCTTCATGAGTTCCGAGCGGGTTCGAGAAGGGGACTCGTCGTGCACAATCACGTTGCAGTCCGCAGTCATGATCGTGTTCCCACGCTGCTGCCGCGAGTTAGGAACTCCACAGAGGCCTAGGATCACCAGAGTTCATTCTCGATGCCGTGATTTCAAGAGAGTGAATAATTCGGGGGCTACAAACACCAACAGGAGTAATGAGGTCCTCATTACTCCTGTTGGTGGCTCTGCCAGCCACGGATGAGTCAGTGACCGCGGGCCGTCGGGTATTAATGCCCCTGAAAGTAGATGCCGACCGCACCGACCAGTACCAACACGTGACCAACCAAATAGCACCCCCATGCAATTCCAATCATGATCGCGATCTCCAGTAAGAGCGGGATTGAACGACATCAGGTTGACGTTCAACTCAAGCCGGTCACGCAACTGGAATTCAAGAGCTGAACTGTGGAACCTCAGCTACCTGCGAGCAAACTCCAAGCTGGCATAGAGTTAGCGACGGCGTCAAACTTTTTGATGGGTGGCTCTGTATTATCGTGTGGTGGATTGTGTGCTCTCCTCATTGTATGACAGCAGGTCTTGAGCAGTAGCGGTGTCCAGAAGCACGTGAGACCAGACGCGGAGCTTCGGCTGACATAGCAACGGGTGAATCGCTCGCCATTTCGTACTTCGCTCTGTGTCCGATTGCGATGGCTGGTCAGTGCCGGATTCCGAACTTCCGTGATTACCGGCAGTGGCAACCTTGAAATGACCGCCGACGACCAGCAAGGAGATTTTGTTCGCCTCAGCCGCCAGTTTTTTGAGATCTTCCAGTTCAAAGACGCTGACCGTGCGCATGATGGGCTCCCCGTCGGAATGCTCATCCTGCGGCTCGACGATGGGACCGTGATCATCATACGGTCGATAAGCAATATCGCCGCGACGACCGGGTATGTCGCTGGAGGAGTAACGCTCCAGAGCGAGTCGTAAATGATTGCGCGGATCAGAGGCATCACCGGCAGACGTCACGACCACAGAGATCTCGTGACGGCGGTCAAATGCTTCCACGATACCCGGCAGCTTCTTGGTGTGTTCCCATGATTTCCCGCCCTCGACGAGCAATGAACTGAATAAACCGACATATTCGTTTGCCTGTTGCGCCGCAAAAAAGCCAAAAAAACTCGTCGGAATTGTTGTGGGGTCCTGAATTTCGAACCCCGTGTTGATCGCATGGAGAACGAGCTTCGGAAACCAGGAAGTCGACGCCACGATCCGACTCAACGACCGCGCAACCTCTTTGGCTGTGCGTCCAGATGAGAATCCTATGTGCAGCTTCGGTGTGGTCGAACTGTCAGGATTGGAAGCGGAGCCCTTGCGATCGGAATAGAGCAGTTGCTTCCTGACGGCAGGCGCTTCGGGGTCGCGCACAAGGTCGCGCAGCCACTCCGCCGCCGCCGCCCCAAGCGAACTCATCTCAAGGCTACCCGCGTCCGGCAGCGCATCCCACATAATGTTGGATTCCACCACTCGAACTCGATCCCTGCCGATGTGATAAGAGTCCGCCAGACGGTGAGCCAGTTCTTCGTTCTTCGGCGGCAGTAACAGTGCGTGTTTCTGAAATAGCTGCCTGACGACAGGATAAGCCGCCTCGCGCGACACGTTTGTATTCGAATGCTTACTTAAATACGCGGCAATTCTCGTATAGACGCCGCGCTCTTCTCCGTTGAGAAACATGTTGCAGATCGTCATTGCATGGCGGTCCAGACCATCAGTATTCATCGCCAGGGCTCCTCAAAAACAGGTGACGTCAGCATAGCTGTGACCAGCTATTATTCGTAGGTTCATAGAGCCCAAACTTATACCATCCAGGGTCACGTGCCAAGCGATCCACGCCACATCGTGTATTTTGAATACTCCATTGTTAAGCCAAGTTCACGCCATTGTGAGACCTTGATTAAAGGAACTGTGGATGCCCGTCGACGCGGTCAATGATTTGGCACAAAGCCAAAGCCAGAAGAATCTTACAGACGATTCGGCAGTTCTTTGAGCGAGTGCCATGCTGGACTGTGACGCAATGTGTTGCTGAAACTGTGCAGAATCTGGCCTGGATTATTAGGAGAGGCACCCCGTCTGTGCGCTCCCGGCGTCAATTGGATGAGAGCGTAGACTGTTCCAACAATCCTTCGGAGGTTTGAACCATGAATCAGCTCATTGACCAGAGATTGCTGCAGTTGATCGAGCCCCGTTGGAGGGATGCGTTTCTCGCCTTCGCTAGAACCAACAAGTATACCCCGGAGTTCGAGGCATACGTTGAGTCTTCCCCGGAAGCCCGGCAAGCGATCAATTTGCTGGTCCGCGAAAGTTGTCAGGGCTTCCTGCAAACGTGCGAGGAATTCGCTGACAGAATCACCACAGAAAACAAAAACGCGACCAATCATCTGAGTAAGTGATTGGTCGCGTTTTTGTGTGTCAGTGGATTGATAGTGACTAATTAAGCCACCTAGACAGAAGGAGCCCGAGGATACGATGGTGGTCTTCCTGAGGAATATCACAGACCAGATCCTGCCAGATGGAAGCAGACGCCCGGACATGCTGAGCGACCCGCACCACGGACCACCCCGTCCGCAACGCGGTTCGCTCCACGTCCAGGCCGCCAAAGGCAAAGTGAAAAAGGACTTCGACTCCTTTCCCATCCGAACCCTTAACCACCAGTTGAGAGAACTGCCTAGCGATGGCTCGCAAGTCCTTAAGAGGAGTGACTTGGTTGCAGCGGACATGATCAACCGCCAGGGCGCGACACCAGTTCGGAAGTTTTTGCAGGCACGAACGGACTGCTCCAGGCGTCCAGCGCTTCGTGCTCTTGCGTTGCATCTTCCGCTTCAAGAGCCACTTCAGGATCACCTCCACACTAACGGTCATGAATTGATCTTCCGCGAGATTGCCACTGGCTTCATCGTCAGTAGCGCCAAGGGGAAGTTCCGGACTTACAAAGACGTGGTCCTCAGACAGAGGCTGTACCGAAGCTTTGCCTCGCAATTTCCGGTACGAATCACGCTTCATGTTCTTGATCGTCACGGCAATGCAGTGCGACTCGCATCCCGGCTTGATCTGCAACAGCGAGTCCTTCGCGGATTCCACCAGAGTCCTCAGTTCATCAACAGTGAGCGAATCCAACTTCTTCAAGGTTAAACCCTGGCTGCGCAACCAGAGCTTCAGCAAGGCCACGGACCAAAGCTCGAATGTGTGATTGGGCAGCTTCGTGCGGACTTTCGCTTCTTCCGCCAGCCCGTTGATCAGGCTGGCACCCGCATCGGGTTGCGGAGGCAGTTGCTGCGGCTGCCCTGAGATGTTGTTCGCGTCCTGCGAGACAAGGTGTTCACTCTCCTTGTGATTCTGCTTAGCATCGTTCAACATAATACCCTCGGGGAAAGAAGGAACTACCCAATGGGGAAAAACGACGTGCGAGAACTCACTTTGAAATTGTGCGTCCATCTATGGACGCGAAAGCGTTGCTTTGCGAACTGAAAATTGATCCGATCGAGAAAGAGTTTCTGCGAGAGATTCAGCATCCGGAATACCCTATTCTATACAAACGTCCGCATGTGAACGCGCATCCGGATATAGAAACTGAAGAACAGGATCGCCATAGCGACGTTAAGGATTACGCTGCTGAAGAGTGACTCTGGTGGGATGTCACGCAAATACGTGTTCAGGCGGGCTAAAGGCAGGTCAGGCGTCTTGACGTATCTGGTTACAGGTTGGACGTGGCAAGCAGCACGGCATTCATATGGCTCGCGGCTTCGGAATCAGAGCGTGCTTGTGCCGCATCGTGTTCCATCTGGAAGGGCACGATTTCCAACGTGACGTTTTGAAGCCGACTTTCAGGCCCGTAATCGCGCATGTAGTTGCGCACTTGCTGAATGACCCCGCCGACCCGTCCGAGAGTTCGGTATAATTCTTCAACTTTATCAATTTCCTGCCCGCTGAACGCAATGCGAGTAAACCCTCGCACGACTCCGGACCAGGCATTGATGGCCAAGCCCTCAATCATTCTGTCGATGACTTCGCCGCTGACGGTCGCGCAAATTTCGCCCGGGTAGTCGATGACATTTGCAATGAGGCCATCAACCGTCAGAGGAGCCGGACCACTCTCAAGGCAAAAACCGTCGAGGATCGAGTGATAAGAATCCAGCATCGCGTCCTGCAACATGCACACGCCTTGCAGCGCCTGTGGTTTGCGATCCGAGGTAGACAGCCCAGGCGTGCGACGCGGGGCGTGAATGTGCAGCCCGTAGAGGTTTTGTTCCACCAGCACGTGATCGTCGAGGCAACGAATTTCCGTATTGGTCATGTTCTCGCCGACCTCGATCAGCATCACGCGTCCGCGGGCAGTCAGCTCCTTGCGAATTCTCAAGAGAAACTCGCGGGTACGTCGCGGGAGTTGGCTGAGTTCGTCGCTGGAACGTGCGGCCGGCGCTGTCAGTCCAGTGTCGAGCAACTGGTCAGCCCGGTCGGCGTGAGCCTCCTCAGGCTGTGTGTAGTTGACAACGAATCCCGCGGTGCGAGAACGAGGCGCGGACTTCGTTGTGGATGGAGATTTCAAGGCAGAGATCATGGATATTCTCCAATGGCATTGATGAGATGTCCGGTTCTTGGCGGGCGAGCAAGTGGCGTTTAGACCTTGAATCAGTCGCGAAACCGCGTCGCCGCCCAGCGGCGGGAGAGCGGTTTCGGCGATTTCAAGCCGTGACCTCGACGAGCGCGCGCAGGACTCGTTCTTCCGAGCCTGCGGTTGGGACGAGGTGCCACTTTTGAAGGAAGCGCTTGATATCTTCCAACATCAAGGCTTTCTTTCCGTCAGGTGACTGGCACGCCCGCAGCAAATCCACGTCAATGACGGGCCGCCCCGCGATCTCACCCTGTGCAATCAGTTTCAGGATTTCCGCTTTTTCAGCAGACGAGACGTCGCGGACTCGGTAGTCTTCCTCCATTGCAGAGGCTTGGTAGACATCCATGCGGTCGGTATCATGGTAAACGTACGCGGTTGCCGAAAAACGGCGATGGTCCACGACGCGGTCGTAGCTTAGGACAGTTCGGTCGAGTTGAATCTGTAACGCCATGTCAGTGTCTCCGAAAATGAAGTAAGAAGCCGAACGAGGGCGCCGATCAGTAGCTGGACTGGTGCATTGCCACATCAGGGAATTGGGTGCCACCGACTCCGCAGGTGTCAATTCCCGCACTGGCGAAGCCAGTGGAACCCCTGAATCAAGCTGCGACAGTGCGCTAGTTGCTCTGCTGGCTGAGAACCAGTTCGTGAAATGTGACCTTGCTACCATCGATCAGATGGCAGCAGTGATAGTTTTGCGCGGTTCGCGCCTTGTTCTGTGACTTGTTCACCGCATTCTTCACGTCGGCGAGGCTGAACGGTCCTTCTCCGGTGGACATCTCAAACCACTGGTCGTCCAGCAGCGAGAACATCGCGGAAACGGAGTTGACGGCTGGACGGCCAAATCGACGGGCGGGGAGTTCGCGAGCTTCAATCATGATTCTTCTCCTGGGGAAAACTGAGGAAGCAACCGAGTTGTCGGCTCTGTAACCAATTGACTGGGACCGCGAGGCGAAGCGGCCGAGAATTCTAAAAAAGCAACTGTAAATGCCAGTAACTCACGGTCTTGCAACCAGTTAAGAGTCATGTCGCGCAAAGAGTGGAATTGCGACCGGCCAGTGTGTTGTGGTCGCAGGAGCAGATTCTGTCCTTAATGTCACTCTGCGACACCAAGAGCACCAATCCTGAACTGTGGCGTCACTTGCGGCGTGGGAAAGACTTGCCGCAGAATGACCCGACAGCCCGCGCGGGGCCGACTTCGCAGCTTCTTGAACTTCGAAAACGTCGGCTCGATTGAGTACAGGTCCGGGGGAAATTGGCGACCGATAATGCAATCGGGCGCCTGCATGTCAATCACTTCGCCGACGCCCTTGTCCTCGTGACTGGATAAATCATCCATCACCACGATGTCCCCACACGAGAACATGCGCGACAAGCGTCACCGGCCCGGTTTATCATTCAAAAACAGGAACGCCTCGACAGCAGCGAGTTTTTCGAGGCGTTTGTAGTCGGGATGACAAGACACCAATTGAACATTTTCTAGCTGGTGTCGCTGAGGGAACATCTCACTTGGCAAGTCTGGTTAAAGCCGTTCGGCCACTTGAGACTTGAGATCGGGATAAGCTGGCTGCAATGTGCTTGTGCCGGTGTGGCTTGGACGCCTCGTCCAGGCTACCTAGGGATCTTCAGCGCCTCCAAAGAGAGATCTCGCGCCGGCGTTATTGATTGCAGCGGAAGTCTGTGAGGGCGGGGGTGAGGCGGGTGAGGCTCGTCAGCAGGTCTGAGTGAAGAGTATCAACAGAGCAGTCGCCGGCGCGGGTGCGGGTTTCGATCTGTTGTGCGATGGAAGACGCCTCGGACGCTCCCAATGTGGACAAAGAACCTTTGAGCGTGTGAGCGGCGCGGTGGGCTGTTACGGCGTCGCCATGCTGGAGGGCTGCGGCCAGCGCGGCGGTCAGGAGTGGGAGTTCCTCAAAGAAGACATCGATAATCTCGCGCAGCAGTTCGCGGTCGCCGCCCACGCTTTTCAGGGCAGTCGCCTCATCGAAGAGGGATGAAGCGGGCTCGGTGGCTGCACGGCTGACGGCTGCCAGGCTCTCCACCGCTTCGAACAGCTCACTGGGTCGCAGGGGCTTCGAGATGTAGCCGTCCATGCCTGCGGCGAGGCACCGCTCGCGGTCTCCCTTCATGGCATGGGCAGTCATGGCGACGATCGGCACGTGGGCGCCGGTCGTTTGCTCAAGCTCGCGGATTCGCTGAGTGGCTTCGAAGCCATCCATCTCAGGCATCTGCACGTCCATCAAGACGACATCGAACGACTCGCGGGCGAGCGTTTCGATGGCCTCGCGGCCGTTGCCGGCGACGACGACCGAGTGCCCGCGCTTTTCGAGCAGTCGCACGGCCAGCTTCTGGTTCACCGCGTTGTCTTCGGTGAGGAGCACTCGCAGGCAGCAAGTGCCAGCGGCAATCGCACGACGAGCGCCGTTCGCGGCTTGCAATTCCTGACCGGGCGAGGCACCGAGCACCGAGAGGATGGCAGCTTGCAGCTCCGAGCGTCTGATCGGCTTGTTGAGGTACGCCTTCACGCCCACATCGCGGCAGCGGGCAATGTTCTCGCGACGATCGGCCGACGACAGCATCATCAGCGTCGAACCAGCGAGACCCGGTTCCCGCGAGATCTCTTCGGCCAGCATGAAGCCATCCATCTCAGGCATCATGTTGTCGAGCAGCACGAGCTGAAACGGCTTACGCGAACTCGCCGCAGCGTGCAGGGCGGCCAGTGCTTCGCGACCGCTCTCCACGAGCACCGGGACCGCTTCCCAGTGGCTCAGCATGTCTTGCAGGATGCGGCGGTTCGTGGCGTTGTCGTCGACCACTAGCACTGACAAACTTCGCAGGCGGGACAGATCTGCCGGGGCTGTGAGCGGGGTAACAGAGGTCGACAGGCCGAGCCGCACGGTGAAGTGGAAGGTGCTGCCTTGCCCGGGCTCGCTCTCGACCCACACTCGACCACCCATGAGCTTGACCAACTGCAGCGAAATGGCGAGGCCCAGGCCGGTGCCGCCGTATTTGCGCGTCGTTGAAGTATCAACCTGCGAGAAGGCCTGAAAGAGGACGCCCAGCTTCTCACGCGGAATGCCGATGCCTGTATCTCGCACGGCGAAATGCAGGCTGGCCGATGTTTCGTCTTGGCCTTCGCATTCCACACGCACAGCCACTTCACCCGCACTGGTGAATTTGACCGCGTTGCCGATGAGGTTCACCAGAATCTGCCGCAGCCGACACGCATCGCCGACGAGGGTTTCGGGCACGTCGTCGAGCACGTGGCAAGCCAGCTCGAGTCCTTTGGCGTGAGCCCTCAAGGACAGCGTGGTAATTGTTTCATCAAGGTGGTCGCGCAGATTGAAATCGACCGGATCAAGGTCGAGTTTGCCCGCCTCGATCTTCGAGAAGTCGAGAATATCATTGATAACCGCGAGCAGATAATCGGCCGACGACTTGACCAACTCAAGATACTCGCGCTGCTCGGCGGTGAGTTCAGTGCCCAAGGCGAGTTCAGTCATGCCGATGACGCCATTCATGGGAGTGCGAATCTCATGACTCATATTGGCGAGGAAATCGCTCTTGGCCCGATTGGCCGCCTGGGCTGCCTCTTTGGCTTCGCGCTGTGCGGTCTCGGCCTGCTTGAGATCGTCGATGTCGGTGTGAATGCCGACCCACTCGCGGATGACACCGGTCTCGTCGAGAATCGGCACGGCCCGCACCATCATGTGACGATACACGCCATCGTGACGTCGCAAGCGGTGCTCGACGACGTACAGCGATCGGCTCGCGACCGCTCCTGACCACACGCGGGCCGTGTTCTGGCGGTCATCCGGATGCACAGCGTCGAGCCAGCCCCAGCCTTTGAGCTGGTCAAAATCCTGGCCGGTGAAGGCGCTCCAGCCCAACTGTTCTGATTCGAATTCGCCCGAGGCGGGTGTGTTCCACACGACAGCCGTCACCGCTTCGACCAGGGAGCGATAGCGTTCTTCGCCCCGCCGCAAAACAGCTTCAGCCCGGCGCCGCTCCTCAGTTTCAAAGCGCAGCGTTTCGGTGGCGGCAGCCAACTCCGCCGTGCGCCGCTCCAAGCTCGCCTTGAGAGCGGACACCTCCGCCTCAGCCCTCGCGAGCCGATCAGGCAGACCAATCTCCCCACCAAGATCCATCCGAGGTTGTAGCGACATGACTTGTTCCCAAGGTGCGCAAGTCAATTCTACTCAGGCAGAAAGAGAAAGATACTCCCCTGAGGTGAATGGTCTGGGCGGCAGCAGTGAGATCTCGGATCAGGTTTGTTTGAAGGTCACCTGAAGTCACGATCTCGGATAGGGACAGACTTGGGGGCCATCCGAACAAGGATGCGGGTGGCCCAGACAACTCGTCGTCTGGGCTGCGGAGCAGCAAGAGGTTTGCCAAAATAGGCATCGTGCCGGAGAGATTGGCGACTGGTGGTAAATTCCCTCTTGTCGCTTCGCGACCCGGACAAGCAAGTTGTCCTAGCCACCCTGCGTAATCCGAAGTTGGATACCGACTGCCGACCTGCACCGCCCAGGCGGTGCCTAAGTCGCTAGCGGTTTGGGTTGATGTCGGTGATACCCCATATCAATCTATCAAGACCCTTCTTCGTCAGACCGCTACGAAGATCCACCCAAGTGAATTCCTCAAGAAATAACGGCAACTTGATCTCGGCAGGAGCACCCGGAAGCAGCACTGGAATGACCGGTAGAATATTACCGGCCTTCTTCTCATTGACGAAGCGGCGCAGAAGAGCCTTCATCTCAGGGTCTTCCCAAGGGCCAATCCCATTATCAGCTACACAGATCGCTGCTGAATGGCAGAATTTAATGATGTCCTCAAGTGCATCTTGCCATCCTAGCCCAGGCCGTAGTTCCCATTCATCAAGCCATGGATTTAACCTTCTCTTCCTCAATTCGATTCCGAGCTGTCTAACGGATGGCTTGTCTTTGCTGTTGTGACTAAGGAAAACGTCAAATCGAGCATCGTTAATTTTGGGCTCGACGTGTGGGCGTTGGCATACTGAGGTTGCTAAAAGTCTCTCAATCAGAGCTACAACCAACTCAGGATCATACGCTTTTCTTAATACGTCCAATTCGTCATCAGTGACACCCTGGCTTTTGAGATCGGGCGAAAACCAGTCAAATGCTTTCTCCGCCGAACCACCGGCTGCTCCCACGGGAATAACGAGCTTTCGTTGCTCGCGAGCCGCTTCGGCGATGTGCAATGTCCCCACCGCCCCACCCACGAGTAAAACGATATCTGCGGGTTTAACTTGTCGATGGCGGACCGTAGGCCATTCTTCGTTCCAAATCTGCATCTTGCACAGATTCAGATTTGGCAAGTCTCTTTGCAATTCCGCGAACGTGGGGCCATCGTGAACTTCTTCCGTCCGCGTGATGACTCGAAGATTCGTCACGGACCCAACTTGATTCGCCCCTTCAAGGAATTGCCGGTCGGCTGTCGGCTCATGAGTCGAACCAACGACTATGGTCAACTCTGTGTTTGCCAGTCGACTGCCCAACGCACGACAAAAGTCACGAAACAGCTTTCGGCCATGTTCACTTTGAATATGTTTCCCGGACCCGGAAACTAGGATGGTTCGCTGAAGTTGGATGTCGTGACTTGGACCAACGACGTGCTTGTCCGGCTGTGACCGGTTGGTCGGTAACATGGATTCATTAGCATGTCCGGTCTGGTCAACGAGTTCCGCGTGGTAGTGGTGCCGCAACCACCTAGATATTTTCACTCTTGTTTCGTCTAGCACGGCCATGTCAATTTCAGGCTTACGTGAGGTATTCAAAAGCCGATACCAAAGTTTTCCACCTTCTCCAGGGAAATTTGGCGCACCACTCTTATCAAGTTTCGAGTCACGAATTGCTCTCACAACCCGCCGTCCGATATCGCAAAGAGGATGTCCAGTGTGGAGGCGCACATCATCCTCCCCACAACTTCCGGATCCTACGTCAGGATACGCGTCCAGCTCATTCAGCATCTTGCGTATTAGCAGTCGCAAATCGTCGCCAGTTTCTTGCATGTCGGCCTGTCGGTATTCAGAACAGTGGTGATCACAGAGCTTTGCCTAACGCTTCGGTTGGACTAAAGACGCACATAGACACGTACTTTTTGATGTTGCGGTCGGCGAAGTCAATGGTCAGCGCTGGTTCTCTGCACTACCACATGCTCCGCTCCATACTGGCCGAATGGGCTCAGTCGGGCGACGATGCAATTCTTCGTTCGCCGGTGCCTCAGACAACTCGTTGTCTGGGCTGCGGAGCAGCAAGAGGTTTGCCAAAATAGGCATCGTGCCGGAGAGGTTGGCGACAGGTGGTGAAGTCCCTCTTGTCGCTTCGCGACCCGGACAAGCAAGTTGTCCGGGCCACCCGCCGCAAAACAGCTTCAGCCCGGCGCCGCTCCTCAGTTTCAAAGCGCAGCGTTTCGGTGGCGGCAGCCAACTCCGCCGTGCGCCGTTCCAAGCTCGCCTTGAGAGCGGACACTTCCGCCTCAGCCCTCGCGAGCCGATCAGGCAGACCAATCTCCCCACCAAGATCCATCCGAGGTTGTAGCGACATGACTTGTTCCCTCAGTGCGCAAGTCGATTCTACTCAGACAGTAAGAGAAAGATACTCCCCCCAGCAGATGGTCGAGTCGGCGGCAGTGAGATCTGAGAGCAGGCTTGTTGGAAGTCACGATCTCGTAGGGTGCTACCCAGTCCAATTCCGTTGCTCCACTACAGTGGATTCCTCATTGCTCTGATGAGATATCCCAGATTCGGATTGCTCGGTCGCCACCACTGGATGCGAGGCGAGTTCCGTCAGGGTGGAACGCCAGGCCCCAGACTTGGCCGGTGTGGCCGATCAACTTGTCGATTTGTTGGCCAGTCACCGCATCCCACACTCGGACGGTGTAATCGAGGCTGGACGACGCGAGACGCTTTCCGTCCGGACTGAAGGCGATGCGAGTAATCTCGTCGTTGTGGCCTCGGAGTGTCATCAACTGTTTTCCGCTGGCCTCATCCCAAACCTTAATCGTCTGGTCCGAACTGCCCGATGCCAGTCGGGTGCCGTCCGGGCTGAAGGCGACACTGATCACGAGCCGCGTGTGGCCATTCAGTTGCAGCACTTCCCGACCATTCGCGAGATCCCAGACTCGAACTGTTTTGTCTCCGCTAGCCGTGGCCAAGCGTTTTCCATCGGGGCGAAAAGCGACGGCCGTCACTATATCGGAGTGCCCTTTGAGTGTCAGTGATTCGCGACTGGTGGTCGTGTTCCAAAGCTTGGCGGTCCGATCGAAGCTGCCGGTCGCCAGACGGCTGCCATCGGGACTGAAGGCCAGGTTTTGGATCAGCAGTGAGTGTCCCTTGAACGTCGCCTTTTCTTGACCGGTCTCGGCATTCCAGAGTTTCACTTCGCCCGGAGCGGACGCATTGGTCGCATTCCCACCGGCCGTCGCCAGCCATTGGCCATCCGGGCTGAACGCCAGCGCCGTAACCAAGCCGGGATTCCCTTTCAGCACCAGCGTCTCTTCCCCACTCGTGGCATTCCACAGCCGAACCGTTTGATCGCGACCGCCAGAAGCCAATCGTTTTCCATCCTGGCTGAATGACACGGCGTTGATCGAATCGGTGTGGCCAAGCAGCGTGAGCGGCTCCAGGCGGCCGGTGGGATTCCAGACCTTGGCCGTCTGATCTCCGCTGCCAGAGACCAGTCGTTTTCCATCCGCGCTGAAGGCCACGCAGGTGACATGGCTGGAGTGTCCTCGCAAAATTCGTGTGCGTTGGCCGGCGCGATTCCACACCATCACGGTTTGATCGGAGCTGACCGAAGCGAGTTGGCTTCCATCCGGGCTGAACGCGACTCCGAAAACCCAATGAGCGTGACCCTTCAAGGTGCGCCGTTCTTGACCTGTCACGGCGTCCCAGACCTTCACGGTCTGATCCGTTCCTGCCGAAGCCAGCGACTTGCCATCGGGGCTGAACGCCACGCTCAGAACATGGCCGGAGTGTCCTTTCAAGGTCTTGATCGCTTGGCCCTTCTCGCTGTCCCACAACATCACCGTTTCGTCCGCGCTACACGTGGCCAACCGTTTTCCATCGGGGCTGAAGGCAACGCAGTAAACCGCCTTCGCGTGCCCCTTCAACGTGAGCAACTCTTGGCCGCTCGTGCTGTCCCAGATTTTGATCGTCTGATCGCTGCTGGCCGTGGCCAGTCGCTGGCCATCCGGACTAAATGCCACGCTGCGAGTTTCGTCCGTGTGACCTTTCAAGGTGAGCTGCTCTTGGCCACTTGTGGCGTCCCACACTTTGACTTCATGCTGAGCCGCTTTGTCGTTGCGAAGTCCGCTCGCTGATGCCAGCCGCTTTCCGTCTCGACTGAACGCCACGCTCATGACCATGGAACTGTGTCCCTTCAAGGTGAGCGACTCCCGGCCCGTGGCCGCATCCCACACTTTGACCGTCTTGTCGCCGCTCGCCGAGGCGATTCTTTGCCCGTCCGAACTGAATGCCACGCTGCTCAGTCCCGACGTGTGGCCGCTCAGCGTGAATTGCACCTGACCCTCATCGGGGATGGGAAGCACCTGTTTCGCATCCCAGACATGCACCGTCGTGTCGGCCCCCGCGGACGCCAGTCGCTGGCCATCCGGACTGAACACGACGCTCGTCACTTCGCCAAAATGCGACCGCGACCTGAGCAACTCCTGACCACTCGTGGCGTCCCAGATTATGACGGCGCTGTCAGCTCCGGCTGAGACCACTCGTGTCCCGTCGGGACTAAATGCCACCCCGGTGAGTTTGTCGGCATGTCCCTTCAGCGTGAGTGTGACTTGCCCTGTCGCGGCGTCCCACAATCGAACCAGCTTGTCGTCCCCAGCGGACGCCAGTCGTTTCCCATCCGGACTAAACGCGATGCGATTGATGTCGCCACGGGCACTCTTCAACGTCAGCGATTCCTTCCCCGTCGTCGCGTCCCAAACTTTCACGGTGTCGTCCTGGCTTGCAGACGCCAGACGTGTCCCATCCGGGCTGAACACGACATCCAAGACCCAGTTTGTGTGCCCTGTCAGCTTGAGCAATTCTTGGCCGGTAGTCGCGTCCCAAACTCGGACCGTGTTGTCGCGACTGGCCGACGCCAGGCGTTTGCCGTCCGAGTCAAAAACCACTCTTTGGACTGAGGAAGTATGCCCTTTCAACGTCAACTGTTCCTCGCCGCTCGTGGCATCCCAGACGGTGATGTCCCGGTGTGCGTCTCCGGACACGAGCCGCTTTCCATCCGGGCTGAACGTCACACACAGAACGGGGCTGTCAACACGGCTGACACTGCGTTTCCTCTTCAGAGTCAACAATTCACGGCCGGTCGCGGCGTCCCACACGACTAGTCGATGATCAAGGCTCGCCGTCGCCAACCGCTGACCATCCGAACGAAAGGCCACGTCCACGACCGCGGCCGTATGCCCCTTCAACACGAGTTGCTTTTGTTCCTGCCCCAAGGCCAGACCGCTTCGATCACCCCTGACGAAGCCGAAGACGGCCATGATTCCCAACAGCATCGCCGCGCGGTGAGTCATTTCACTTCCGAACAATGCTGCGTTGGCAAGCTTCATGATGGCGCCTTCGTTTCCTTCCTCGACGACAAGTTCCGTGTCAGCAATATGGACTTAAATGGTTGCTTATTGCGGGTGGCTCGGACAACTCATTGTCTGGGCCACTCGCGGTCCAACGAAGCGGGGGGGTCGGGAGACCCGCGCCGAGCGCAAGGCCGGGATTTGATCCGCGGTGTGAGAGACAGCGGCGGGCGATCGGCTTCCGAGGGCTTCGTCTCTTTACCACGCACTGGTCGCGGCGGGGTCGCTGAAGTCGTGAGATTTCAGGCCGGAACTCTCACGAGTCCCGCGACCGTTGCGTGAGCTGCGCCGGAGAGACTTCGGAAGGCTCGGCCAAGCCGAGCGTGCGGGAGACTCGCGCCGAGCGCGCGGGCTGGTGTGGACGAGCGACTCGTGAGCGGGCTTCCCGGCCGAGCGGCTGGAATCGCGGGGACCGAACAAAGGTCTCACCAATCGAGCGACTCCGGCGAGTGCGTCTTCAAAACGAAGAACGTGGGTGGCACGCTCGGACCAACGGGAAGGGCGTGAAAGGGCGATCGACCACCTCGACCCACGCCCTTCGCAAAGCCTCAGGGCGCGCCATCTGCCGTCGGAGTCGTCGATCGCAAACCTTCGTCATCTAAAAGCAATTGTTTTAGGCGCGGCAAATCAACGGGGGGAAATGGCCAGCACCAACCTTGCGAATCCAACGAGAACGAACGAGAGGCGTTTTCAATCGCGTCGATAATGCAGGTTGCGAGGTGATTCCACGTCATTTCGGCTGATGCAACCGCATTGCCGTCATCGACTCTAATCGTCAATTCAATCAGCTGGCCAATTCGCTGAAACCGGAATGTCGCTTCTGAAGGCTCCAAGATCCAATACACGATCATCGGCGCCGCAGATGGCCCCTTAAGGCTGACAATTGCCGAAATGAGCTGTGAGAATGAGTCAACGGGCGAATCAGCAACATCCCATTCACGAACGCCGTTCGCACATTCCAATCGAAGTGTGGCCCACCCTTCGCTCATAGCGACAATCTGCAAATCAAAAACACCAGCGTAGTCGTCATGGATTCTGTTTGACATTTGTTGGATAGGCCGTCGAGATTTTTCCTGCGTGGATTGAATTACTTCGGATAGTAATCGCGGGTGGCACCGGTTGGCGTACTCGCCTACCGGTGTTGCATAGCAACAAGAAGTTTGCGCCACGAGGGAACATCATTTTGACCAGCCTCTTGTGACTTCGCCACCCCGATAGACCGAGTACGGTCAACCGGTGCCACCCGCGCCGAGCGGGCGAGCGAGCGACTCCGACGAGTGCGTCTTCCAAACGAAGAACGTGGGTGGCACGCTCGGACCAACGGGGAAGGCGTGAAAGGACGATCGACAAACTCGACCCACGCCCTTAACAAAGCCTCAGCGCGTGCCATCCTTTGACTCACAATTACTCTTGTTTGTCATCCGCAGTAGAAGTGGTCGAAATAGCCAAGCCTAAAGCAACACGAATCGGATGGTCCTTGTCGTCAAAACTTCCAAGCCAGCATTTCAGATGATCGGGGACAAGGTTGTAAGCCTCCAACAATGCAGCACGACTCTCGGCAGATGGACATGCTTGATGATTTGCGAATGCGCTTCGGCAAGACTCAATCACGCCTGGATGGCCTTGCAGTCTCACCATGATGTCGCGAAGTTCAGAAAGGAAGGCATCATCGTCGCAGCTTGGAATTGCATCAGAGAATTGAGCCCAGATCAGCCCCCGAATCTCAATCGTTCCGGTTTCGCCCGGGTTAACAGTGACGTCTCCATCGATAATTCTCTGACGAAGTTCATCGAACGAGATGACTTCGCGATCCAAGGCTAGATCACCTGAATCGAGCACATAAAGATTCTTCATGCGCCAACCACCGTGGCGATTCACGAGGACATGACGCAAGACAGCTCTCGTGAATTGCGAGTTTACTCGCAGATACACCAAATCGTCCAAACCGATTTCGGCAATGTCGCTGATGCCGTACAAGTCGATACCACTCACTTTTTTCGTTGCCCCCGATGACTATTTCTTCAATTGCATCAAAGGGGATCTCTCCGACAACGGCACTATGAACTTGATCGCGAACATACCCAAGCCCCTTTGCTCCAAGTTAGCGACGAAGGAGTTTGTTGGACAGTATCTGTTCTTGGCTCATGTATTGGCCAGCAGGAATCTTGTGCGTCCTGAATCGAATATAGTTCTTGGTGTCCCCGTACTTCTGGACCACGCCAAAGTCTTCCGTCGTAGGAATGAACTTCGTGCGTTTACTGTCGAGAATAGTTTCAGCCAAAGAGCCGGCACCTGATCTGCGAATACCTTGGCCGCTTTGGAGATTTGCGATGTCTTCGTCGTTCAGCGACCGATACGCGGACTGATTCTTCATACTCGCGTTTTGAACGAGGAGTCCGGCTGGGGAGACGTGATAGACGTGCTCGCCGTAGACTTCAAGGCCGTAGACGGTTTCGGGGCCGGCTCGCGGGGTGATGCTGGTCAGCAGCGCGGGGGTGCCGGTCGAGGTTTCGAACTCCTCGCCGGGACGCAGCGCGCGGGCCGCCACAAACTCGTGCCGCGTGGCCGACCAGAAGGGATGCTCCTCCGTGCAACGCAGCGGGTCGGGCTGACCCGACACCCGGATTTCCACCAGCTCGTCCGCCTCGTGCCGAAACGTCCCCGTGATGACCGGCCCGCTCCCTGTCTCCAACGCCGGACACGCAGAGATCGCCAGCACCTCGGCGTCCCCCGCCGCGTGCATCTCCGGCAGCTCCAGCCAAATCACCTCGCCAACCGCCGCATCCTCTTCCTCAATCCACTCCAGCGGCCGAATCAACTCCACGTCCACAAACCGACCCGGCTTGTGCTCCATCCGCGGGTGGCCCCGTTGGCTGTACTCGGCTTACCGGGGGCGCAGAGCGACGAGAAGTAGAAGTGGTCGCTTCCTGTGGCTACGGCAGCCCGGTAGCCCGAATACGGGCAACCGGTGCCACCCGGCGAGGATTCCTGTGATTCGCAACGACGCGAGAACCTGTTTGCCAGCGGCTTACTCAGCCCTCGGGAATCATTCGTTCGGACATCTTGCGATCGGGATGTTCGTCGAGTCGAGCATGGCAGTAGACCGCAGTCCACTCGGCCAGGCGGCGACCCAGCTTGCGGCACGAGGCTTGAACGTCCTCATCGCGCGGCTCCTTCGCGGCGATCGCGCCGTAGTGCAGCGTGAGGTCGCTGCTCACATAGTCTGTGACACCGAATACGAGAAAGCCAAAGTTCATGAGTACGGTCAGCAAGCTCTGACAGGCAATTTCGGTCCCACCGCCCCAGCCGCCAGATGAGCTGAACGCGCAGGCAATCTTACCATCCACCTTCGCCCACTGCGGCATCATGGTTTCATCCCAGAAGCGTTTCATCTTCCAACTGAGTAGTCCCATGTTCGTGGGGCTGCCAACCGCGAGCCCGTCGCACCAGACCACATCCTCGGCAGTAGCTTCGTCCACGGACCGCAGTCGGACGTCGGTATCAGCAATGCTCCGCGCTCCTTCCGCAACGAATTCCGCCATACGTGCGGTGTGACCAGATCGTGAATCGAACAGAACCAGAATCTTATTCATAGCGAGTGATACTCTCGGTGAAGAACCGGTTTGAAGGCGAACGCTGGCCCGAATCAAAGCCAGAGTCACGAGGGTAGCATCGAAGTCAAGAGACTGCATTCACTCTCGCGGTCGGCGCCGGTTGGCTGTACTCGGCCTACCGGGGTCGCAGAGCGACAAGAAGTTGAAGCGGTAGCATTCTGTGGCTGCGCCACCCCGGTAGCCCGAATGCGGACAACCGGTGCCACCCAGCGGCCAAACGCCTCTCATGCATGTCTGTAAAAAGCGGCTCTGTGGTAAAGCTGCTCAAACAAAGATTCGACACTCTTGGCGATCATTTTCTTTCCGTCCGGCCCAAACACCTTGTTCGGGGTTGATGATTTTGGACGAACTACCAAATAAGTACTCTCTCCAACGTCAAAGAATGGCAGGACTCCCTCAACAAATCCCTCGTCCGGGCGAAGAGGGTTATCTGGTTCACAAATCAAACTGCTAATCTCTAGCGGCGGAAGGATCCTATTAATCACACTAGGATCTCGCTTAGCATCGTCAATTCCGAGCTGCAGGAATCCTGAACCGATCTCTTCAAAAAGAGTACGCAACTCCGACGGAAATGGGAACCCGAGCTGTTTCTCGGCAGCTTTGATTTCGGATGACTTCACAGCGCAAAATTTATTCGGCGATTTCGATTTCCCAACATACCGCTTTAAGTACTCAAACACAGCAATTCCTTTTATTCGTCGAGTGGAAATGACTCCTTAAATGGTCTCCCCTTTGCGGTTGGCGACAGGTGGTGAAGTCCCTCTTGTCGCTTCGTGACCCGCGTCCCACGGTATCTTGTTTCGACAGCCCGTTGTATACAGATGGCTCAGATCCAGTTGGTTTGCTGTCATGAGCGAGGGTCGCGGCCCGATCGCACCTTGGCGACATCCAACGAGCCTGGCCTCATTCATGAGTCACTTCACCTGAGAGCAGCATGTCGCGATTGATTGCCTTTGGGGATGTGCATGGTTGCGATCATGCTTTAGAGGCGCTGCTGGAGGCCATCGTTCCGGCTCCCGACGATCAGCTTGTGTTTGTCGGAGACTTGATCGATCAGGGGCGCGACAGCGCGGCCGTGCTGGAGCGGTTGATTCAATTGCGGCAACGCTGCCACGTGACGCTGATTCAAGGCAATCACGAAGAAATGCTGTATGCCGCCCGCGACAGCGAACGAGCCCTGCGGTACTGGGAAGAATGTGGCGGCATCTACACGCTCAATTCGTACCAATTCGATGCGGGGCTCAATGTGATCCCACCGCGGCATTGGGCGCTGCTGGATTCGTGCGTGCCCTACCTGGAAACCGACGACTTCATCATCACGCATGCCAATTATCGGCCCGACGTGCCGATGAGCGAACAGGATGGACATCTCTTGCGGTGGGGGTTGTTCGAACCTGCCGAGATGCAACCGCATCAGTCGGGGAAGACTGCCATCGTGGGACACACGGAACAGCGCAATTCCGAGATCCTGGACCTGGGATTCGCCATCTGCATCGACACGGCCTGTTGGCGGCACGGCTGGCTGACCGCGATCGACCTGCATTCACGAATCTTCTGGCAAGCCAGCCGCTGGGGCGTCCTGCGCGAAGCCGAGGAACCAACCCACCGCGGCCTGCTCCCCCAACTAGCCCGCGCCGTCTGAGGCATGTTGCGTGATGAAAGTAGCAGGCACATTCCATGTGCCGTCCGCTAGAATCCCTTGATCGACGAGGCTGGTTTGCTCAAAGGCTACGGCACATGGAATGTGCCTGCTACTTTGGAAAAAGCATGTTCGAGTTATTCGATCCAGATGCTGGGGTGCGGATTGAAAAAGGGACCAATCTGCCACATTGGTATCAATCGGGAGTCTCGTACTTCGTGACGTTCCGAACGGAAGATTCGATACCGGTCGAGGTTGGTCGACTCTGGCATGCTCAGCGAACGGACTGGCTTCGGCGTCACGGCGTCTCGCCATCAGGTGGCAACTGGCGCGAGCAGTTTGACCGGCTGGATATAGCGCTTCGCCGTGAGTTTCACGAGACGTTTTCACGTCAGTACCTCGAAGCGTTGGACAAGGGATCTGGAGCCTGCGTGCTACGGCAGAAAGAACTCAGTCAGATCGTGGCCAACAGCCTGCTGCACTTTGACGGAGTGCGTTATCACATGGGCGATTTCGTGGTGATGCCCAATCACGTCCATCTGATGGTCTGCTTGTTGGGTGAGACAGAAGTCGAAACTCAATGCACGTCATGGAAACGATTCACGGCCAAGCAGATTAACCAGAAACTAAAAGACAAGGGTCGCTTCTGGCAGGAGGAGAGCTTCGACCACCTGATCCGCTCGCCCGAGCAGTTTGAAGCAGTTCAGCGTTACATCGCTGCAAATCCTCGAAACCTCCGTCCCGGCGAGTTTCATCTTCATCAACGCCCGGTAGCAGGCACAATCCATGTGCCGTCCACTGACATCCCTTGGATGACCGAAAGTGAGCCGCTCAAAGGCTACGGCACATGGAATGTGCCTGCTACTTTGGAGGGCAATCGATTTGCTGCAAGTACGCCGCACAGCTTCCGCCGTTACCTCATTGGGCAGGCGAAGGACGGGGACGTCCCATGCGGGGCGGGGTGAAGAGAGACGTCAGCAGCTTTGCGAGTGTGTCTTCCGTAATCGCTCCGGACTTGTTGGGGTCGTGCGAGTCGAATAGCGAGTTCGCCGCCGCCTGGAGTTCTTCTGACGTGACGGCTCCGTCCTTGTCGGTGTCGGCGCGCGTCAAGATGGGGCCAGCGAGAATGATACCAACCGGAGGTCCAGGAGGAGCGCCTTCCGGAGGAGCAGGGAGCATCGTTGTGATACCGCCTGCCTGGGACTCCAGATTGCATTTGCGGTTTGAATCGGGCTTACTCGACGAGAATAGCTTGGCCTGGATCGCCAGCCACTCTTCACGCGACAGCGATTTGTCTCGATTTGCGTCGTAGGTCTGCATGAGCGGGCCGGCCAGCATCGGACCGACCGGCGGCGGGCCCCCACCAGGACCGAAGCCGGATGTCGGGACATGTCCCTTGGAGGTTCCGGCGATCTGGGCGGTCACAGATTCTGTTCTCTTCTGGATGAACTCCAGGAGCTCAGGCGGCTTTCCAAACATACCATTCCCGCCAGTGGGCTCTCTGCGCGCTGCGGCCGCCTGAGTTTCGCGGTCCCGCACGTCTTTCACGGAGGAGTCCAGGTCATTGACCAACTTCAACAGCCGCTCCTTTTCAAAGGCTGTCTTCGAGAGATCGCTGAGCAGACGTTGATAATTTTCCCGATGCTCCGGGATCGCGAGGATTCGGTCCGTCAGACGATGCTTGCCCGGGTAGGGTTGCACCAGGCTCAGATCCATCTGCTGACTGTTCGTGCCGAAGATCGGAAAATTGGCGAAGGCCCGGTCGAGGTCCCAGGGCATAAAGTGGAGCTGGCCCGTCTTTGGATGCAGATAAAGATAATAATTGTGGCCGAGCCCGAAGAAGCTGTCGGAGTTGGCGACGTAAGCGGTCGCCGCGAGGAAACGCAGGAACCCATCGACATTCAGGTAACCAGCGATCTGGTCGCGAAACGTGGTGTCGTCGGCCGACTGCACGAGCTTGACGAACGCGAGCAGACGACTGAGTTCGGCTGGCTTCGGCTTACGCTTCGCCGAGAAATCCTTCTCATAGGTGGCCCAATCGTCGCCTTTATACTCGAAATCCCGCGTTCGCTCGGGCTTCATCAAGAGCCCATCGTCTGAGTCGAAGCGATCGCGCAAGAACGGCTTATCAACATCTTCAACAAGAGTATAAACCCCGAGGAGTTCACGATCGAATTTTCCAGGAACGGTCAGTCGGACTTCTGCCAGAGTGGTGCGTGGAGCGGGAACGCCGGCGGACCGGTAGAGTTCGTAGCCGAGGGTCTCGCGGCACTTCGATGGATCAGTGACGCCGCAATGCAGGTTGATTGTCTTCGAGCTTCCAAGTCGCTTTTCGCCGCCCTGGCGATCCAGGTCGAACTTGAAGGACTTCTTGGCGGTCCGTGAGGCGTCGCTGATCGTTCCGTTCCCCTTGTAGCGGACCCCCACCTTCTCGAAGCGATCTTCTCCGACGGAGACGGATCCGACTGCCCAGGGAAGGTCCATCCCGAACTCATTGCGATGGACCTCGCGAGCGGGATCGGCCGGAGCGGATTGCGTAAGGAATCCGAAAAACGGATTGCCTCCGCCGCGTGGCTGCATGGCCGCGTACTCTGCGGCAGAGATCTCGATGTGGACCGGCCAGATCTTCTGCATCGCGAAGAGTGCGTCCCGACCAGAAGCGGCCGATTTGGCGTCGTCGCCCACAGCGAGAGACCCACAGCAGGCGGTGACGAAGAGGAAGAGTCCAATCATCCAGCGAAGAGAGCGGTCTTGTTTGCCGCGTTGAATCGACATGATGCCTCGGGAAGATTGCTGAGTGATGGTTTGGCGCCTGCTGATAAGTCAATAAGTAGTCGCGGTACATTTCGATTGCAAACCTCGACTCTACCATCCCCGCGGCACGGTAAGGTGTTCGCAGTTTGGCCGCAGTTGGCAGTACTAAGCCTACCGGAGTCGCCGAGCGCGATGAAATTAGCAGGCACATTCCATGTACCGTCCGCTGACATCCCTTGATTGACCGAAAGTGAGCCGCTCAAGGGCCACGGCACATGGAATGTGCCTGCTAATTTGGAGGGCAATCGAATTGCGGCAAGTACGCCGCACAGTTCTGATTTCCGCTACGGTAGAGTGGTCCGGGCCACCCTGCGATCAATCAGCGGAGAATCCTGTGGATGATTTCGACGATCCCCAACGCGAACGGCAAGCTCATCAGCAGACTGATCAGTAACACCACGATGGCTCTCAGGTTACGAACGGGAAACGTCAGCCGGTCAGCTAGTGCGTTCAACTACCGGAAGTCTGCCATCAAGTACGCCGCACTCCAAGACAGGCTACAACCGAGAAGGACAGCGAACAGAGCATGTCGAACTGTTTTGGGAATCGGAATCCAATTCAGTCCGACGGCTTCAAATCCATCTTTAATAAGCTCGGCAGTGGTCACTGAGAACACTTGAATGATACCGAACAAGATCGCGCAAGCGATAATGGCCACGATCGCAGGTCGACTGAGAGTTACTTGCCGCTCTGCCTGAATATCACTCGCGGGCTTATTCATCGGCATCTTTCTCATGGCTTACAAATCGACGAGCACACGCACGCCGCTCCAAACGGGACCAACGCCGCAAGGCGGCCTCGGTTTGCTGTACTCGGCCTACCGAGGTCGCAGAGCGGCAAGAAGTTGAAGTGGCTCTTCGCAACACCCGGGGGGTGAGTGGTATCAGCCCACGAGTCTGACTTTGGCGTGATGGATATTGAGGATGCGGAGCTCGAAGTGTTCGCGATTGCGATAGCCGTAGGCTCGGCGTTGGAGGA
>JAKFWA010000063.1 GCA_021732995.1 Planctomycetaceae bacterium
CCCCCTGCCCCTCTCCCCGAAGGGGCGAGGGTAGCGATGCTTTTGAGAGGGTGCTTTATGCAGTTACTCCCGCTCGATCTCGGCAGGCTTGCTGCTGATCCGCTCCATTGGCTTGCCGTTGGCATTTGTCTTGGTGCCAAGGCCGGGAACGTCCAGATAACTGCGAGCGCCGCTGCGATACTTCAGAGACGGATTGCTGACGAGCACTCGGACGCGCACGGTTTGAGTTTCCGCATTCACAACTGGTGACACGAACTCAATCTTCGCGTCCGCGCGCTTGCTTTCGCCTTCAATGCGCAGCGGCAATGATTGACCCGCTTTCAGTGCGAAAGCCTGAGGCGCCGGAACAGGAAATGTGACGGCCAATGGATCAAGTTGCACTACCGTCATGACTACGGGATCAGTCGGCGCCACGTACTCGCCAACATCGCGAAAGATCTGAGTTACATAGCCGTCGATCGGCGACTTCACCGTGCGATGTTCTAGCTGCAGGCGGATGCGTTCGTAGTCGAGTGACTTGATAGCTGTTGTTTCCTTCGCCGATGCCAAGTGAGACTCGGCAATTTCCGTTTCGAGGGAAGCGCGGAAGATCTCCTCCTCGCTGGCAGCACCTTTCTCACGCAGTTGCTGCAACTTCGTCAGTCGGTCCTGCCGCAGCTTCAACTCGGCTTCGGCGGAGATCAGTGCACTGGTGGCATCGCGCTGCGCCTTGGCAATGTCGAGCGTCGCTTTCAGCACATCTTGATTGAGCGCCGCCAGCGGTTGCAGCTTCGTGACCTTGGCACCTTCCTGAACCATCAGGTTGATCACGATGCCGGATTCGACTGCCGCGACATCGATCGATCGATACGGCTCGGTGAACCCTTCAATCTCTCCGGCATCTGCCGCAGCGAAAGCCGAACTCACCAACAACGCTGAAAACGCAAATCGACGAACCATCTCCCGAACTCCTTCTCTGCCGAGACTTATTTCCAGATGCGCGCGAGTAACTCGTCACGCTGTTGTTCCTGCTGAAACGCCTGCCGCCGCTGCTGAAAGTGCAGGCGTTCGGCCTGCGATTGAATGCGGTGCACTGGATGAGAGAGGTCGCTGGGAATCTCTCCGTGCCGTTGCGGCAACCGCTTCATTTCCTCGCGAAACCAATCACCGTGCTGCGCGATGAGATCATCATCCGCAGAAACGAAAACCTGGGCCGAGCCCACTTCACCCTGCCGTGCCGACCGGCCAATCAGTTGTCGATCGATCCGGCTGGAGTCATGCCGCTCACTGACAATCACATGCAGACCGCCCAGCGACTGTGCTTCTGCATCCGGCTTGATGTCGGTGCCACGCCCAGCCATGTTGGTGGCGATGGTGACTGCTCCCGCGCGACCGGCTTCAGCGATCACATTCGCTTCGGCTGCGTCCTGTCGGCCGTTCAACAACTGAAATGGGATCTGCAGAAGCGACAGCAGGTCCGCGAAATGTTCGCTGTCGTGAATGGACCTCGTACCAACCAGCACTGGCTGCCCGTCGGCATGCAGTCTGGCCACCTCGCTGGCAATAGCATCCCACTTGGCGCGGGCATCACTGAAGTAGCGCGGTGGCAGTAACTGCCGGCGGCTGGTGCGATGCGTCGGAACAGGCTGCACGTCGAGCTGAAAGAACTCCTGGAACTCACGCTCGCTGCCTGTCGCCGTTCCGGTCATACCACACAGTTTGTCATAGAGTCGAGCGAAGCGTTGTCGGCTGATCCGCGCCAGCGTGGACTTCTCAGAAGTAATACGGAGTCGTTCGCGTGCTTCGATCGATTGATGCAATCCGTAGCTCCAGGCACGTTCCTCGAACAGGCGACCGGTCGATTCGTCGACGATTACGATCCCGCCATCACGCACGACATAATGCACATCGCGGCGAAAGACTTCTTTAGCGCGCAGTGCCTGTTCGACATAGCTGGACCACGGCCGTTTCAGCAGTTGTTGCGGCAAGCGATCGGCGCACTCCCACACCCGCGCGGTACCAGCGGCCGTCAAAGCGAATGCCCCGGACTGCCCGTTCGCGCGGTAGTCGACTTCCGGATGCAGTTGGTCCACCAGCTCGCGTGCGCCCAAGTAGATCGCAGCGTCTTCCGCTGCCTGATCGGCCTCACCGGACAAGACCAGCGGCGAGCATGCATCATCAATCAGCACGCTGTCGATCTCATCGACGATCGATGCCGCCAGTCCACGCTGCAAGGTGATTTGCCGGGCGGCGGGATCCAATCGCAGGCGCGACAGGAACTCATCGCCCAGCGGTCGCTTCGCAGCAGTTCGCAGAGTGAGCTGATCGCGCAAGTAGTCAAAGCCGAATTCATAGCCGGGGCCAAACGTGATATCGCAGTTATAGGCAGTGCGTTTGGCCTCGGCTGACTGTTCACGGGCAATCAATCCCGTCGTCGCCCCCAGCAACTCAAACGCTGATCGCAGAGTCTGCCAATCACGAGCGGCCAGATACTCGTTGGATGTCGCAACATGCACTCCGCGACCAATCAGTGAGAAGTAGAACGCGGGGATGAGTGAGGTGAAGGTCTTGCCCTCGCCCGTCTGCATTTCCGCAACGCAGCCATTGGCCAGAGCCAGTCCACCTTGCAGTTGCACGTCGTAAAGGTCGATGCCCAAAGCGCGGCGTGCGGCTTCAACGACAAGTGCAAACGCAGCAGGAAGAGGTTCGCCTTCACGCTGGCCAGCCGGTGCGAACCATCCATCACGTAAGTCATCGGCTCGATGACGCAGCTCGACATCGGACACTCCGGCGAGTTCCGTTGCTCGACGACGAACATCAGCAATCAGCGCGCTGCCGCCCAGCCGCGATTCGGCCGTTCTGCGTCGGCGAGAGGAAAGCAACGCGGGCATGGTGACGTCCGTGTCAGCCTCACAGTGGATGAGCCTGTTTATTGTTTGGGGGCTTGAATGATGGGCAGTTCGGGCATCTCTGGCAGCGGCAGATTGATCGGCGCTTCGCGGACCTTCTTGTTGACCACATCCACCTGCAGGTTGCAGTTGAGCAGAATGCCGGTGGAGCGTTTCAAGTTGACGACCGACAACACATACCCAACCTGTGAGTTCACGAAGTCGGCTTCCTCTGCGGCGACGCGCACCTGAGCGTCCAACAGATTCTCCAGCAGGAAACTCAGCGACTGATCGTTGCCGGGCAGCAGCTTCCAGCGTTCTTCGAGGTAGCTCGCCTCATTCTCGGCGGCGACCATCGCCTGGAAATGACTCAGCATTTCCTGATACGCCGTCTGCATTTCGCGGACAGAGATCTCAACGTCGGTCATGCCAGACTCGACCGAAGCTTCAAACTCCTTGACCGCCTTCATGAGCTCCCACTCGCGACGTTCATGTCTCGCCTTGGCCGCTCGATTACCCAATGGGTACTCGAAGAGCACACCCACCGTGAAACTCGGACGGCCGCGCGTGAACTGATCCTGAAACGATTGAGACACGTCGCCGTGCCCCTGCAGCCCCAGCACGTAGGTGCCGAACAAGACGTCCAGCTTGGGCAGCAGTTCGTTGCGGGCCACTCCCAATCGAAGAGTCTCGGCCTTGATGCGTTGAATCGCTTGAGCTACGTCCGGCCGATGCGTCAGCGCGGTTTCGACGGAACCTCGCAACGAGACATCCATTTCATCAAGCATCGGAATCTCGGTAGGCAGCAGCTCGAGCTGAGAGTGTTCTTTGAGGTCACTGGAGTTTACCAGCAACCGCAGTTGAGACTCCACATTGCGAATGGTGGTATCCGCCCGGATGACTTCAGAACGGCGACTGGCAACGGCCGCTTTCGACCGCAGCACCTGACGATTGAGCGAGTCAATGCCCTGCCGCGCTTCCAACAATTTGCTGATCGCCGCGGCGCGTTCCAGCAGGCGTTCTTTCTGCAGACGATTGGCACGGGCTCGATAGAGCGACCAGTAGGCTTGATAGACGGAAACCAGATGGTCCTGCAGTTTCTCAGACAGTTCATATGATGAGAATGACTGGTCCAGTTGAGCCAGCACGATGCGGCTTTGAGCCACCGTACTGCCCGCTCCGCGCAGCAGTGGCTGCGTGAAGTTGACTTCCATCCGCGTCGTCCCCTGATCGGCCGGGATGAAGTATGCCGCGTTGTTGTCCTGATAACCGACCCGCTGCGAAACATCGAGGCGACCGCCGTTGTCTAGCTTCTTCTTCAAGCCGCCACGGCTCGTCACGTTGTCGTCGCGGTAGCGATTGATGCCCGTCGAACCACGAATCAGTGAACTGCCAATCGGCTCGCTGCGCGTGTCGTAGTTCGTATCGAGGAACGCGGTCCAATCGAAGTCGGCCATCTCTTCGTAGATGATCCATTCACGAATCGTCGGATCAATCCGCATGGCCGTGACCTGCGGCGAGTTCTCCAGAGCCTTCAGCACCAGGCTTTCGGCGTCGACATCCAGAGATGTGCTCTGGCCTCGAAAAGATCGGTTGATTACTCCGTCCCACCAGGGAGCGTAGTCCCTCGGGATCTCTTTCAACTGACCATCCGGAATGACTGGATTCACCTTGTCAGGATAGTCCGCTGCACGACCCGAGTAACCGCTGAGCAACGCTTCAGCTGGAATCGCACCATCTTCATCAGGATGTACGCGCGACGTGAAACTGGTCTGTTCAATCTTATGGACGGGCCGTTCGATCGGACCTTTCCATTGATTGGCTGTCACCTTGCCGCGCGGAGTGACCTCCGCATACGGATTAATCTGCGGTTCCAGACCCGCCGCCGATACTGCAGCTTCTGGACTGAACGGCAAAGGCTCGGGCGCCGGTGGAACATCCCAGCTCGTGCGTTTGAATTGTTGAGCACGCTCGCGGGCTACCAACTGCTCGGGCACCTGGTTCCAAACGGGCATGCCGCGATTCGCAGCAGCAGGCTCAGGTCTTCCGAGAGACGGTTGAGGCGGCGTCTGCGCCGTCCTCTTGGCAGTTGGTTGCGAGTTGGCTGCCCTACCTTGTTGGTTCAGCAATTCAGGAGCGCGTCGTTGAACATCAGCCGGTGAAGCTGCTGGCGCGCGATTCTTTGCCGAACCATTCGTCGGCGAGCCGTTATGTAGATTGTTGCCACTGCTGTTGCCGCCGCGTCCCGGCCATGGCGGCGGGATGACGATGCTGGGATCAGCGAAGGGGGCGGGCTCATCGTACTGAACTGGTCGAGCAGGCTGCGGCGCCGGCGGCTGAGGCAGAGGTCGCGGTGCCTGCTGTCCACTGACTTGTTGAGCAAACGGTCTCGGGGCAGCTGGTCGATGCGTGGAGTAACTGGCCCCAGATTGCGCACCGTATGGCCATGTATCGGGGACTTCGGGACCAGACTGATCAGCCCACTGCTGGGACACCGCCAGACCGGAAAAGCCCATGCCCGCCGCGATAACTACGGCGGCAGTCAGCAGACTGAGCATGAGCCAGTGATTTCGGTCCCGGTAAAACATGAACGACCTGCGAGGATGAGGCAGCTCTCGAACGGAGCGCCGCCAGATCCGCGGTCGCCGCACGGCACAACATCAGCCTGCCAGCGGCCGCGACATGAGGGCACGCATCGGTCTTATCGGCACAGTTCACGCGACCGTTTGAGTCTGATTAAGTCCCGCAATCGACAAAGTCGGCAAAGTTTAACAAGCGAACACTGAAAGCACGGGCGTCAGGACCGCCGCAGATCATCCAGATTGCCACGTCGTCGCAGTCATGTTGCCAAAACGCAACGTCGTCGCATTTCCTGACCGCACTCGCCGGAAGCTCGGGAAAAGTCTTCTTCGTGGGATCAGTGTGCGCAGAGTGCCGCGCTCTGAGATGGCCTTTCACGGTGGCTTATGAGTTTTGACCAATTCCGAAATCGAACTCGCTGGGCATTTGCCGGGGCGGTCGCACGCGCTCGCGCGTTGCTGACGGCCCCCGCTGCGCCGCCTGCCCGGCAACTAGATCTGGTGGAGCTCGAAGAACGCGTGCTGATGAACGCCGTGCCTGCGGCAGTCATCGTGCAGAGCGCCGAGCCACCACCTGTTGTAACCGTCGAAATCGAAGCCGCTGTCATCGCCGATCTACGGACCAGCAATTCCACGCCTGCGGACAGTGCTCAAGCCGCAGCGAACGACAGCAGCGCGATTGACTTCACCATCGTCTCTAACTCTTCAGCGACATCACTGACGACTTCAGCCTCCGACGCCGGAACGACAGAAACAGCCGCAGACGTTGCGGCTGTGAATCCACAAGCTCCGGTGACCGAGGTCGCTTTCGTGGATGCTTCGGCAGCAGACCATGAGCAGTTCGTGGCAGACCTCAACCGGCAGCGCGAAGCGGGACGAAGAATTGATGTCGTCGTCCTCGACTCGCGTCGTGATGGAATCACACAGATCGGAGAAACGCTGGCGCAGTATCAGAATCTCGACGCCGTGCATCTGGTCACGCACGGCAGCGGCGGCTCGTTGAAGCTGGGCTCAACGTGGCTGAGTGCGGCTTCGTTGCCGGGCTATGCCGGAGACATCGCTCACTGGGGTCAGTCTTTCAGCGCCCACGGCGATCTGCGGCTTTATGGCTGCGAACTGGGTGCGACAAGCGACGGCCTGACGCTGATTGATGCAATCTCCAGTCTGACCGGAGCCGACGTTGCGGCCAGTGCGAACAACACAGGCACGTCGCAACTGGGAGCCGACTGGAATCTGGAAGTCACTGTCGGCCATGTTGAGTCGGAAGGAGCCTTCACCAGCGACCTGCAGGCAAATTGGTATGGCTTGCTGGATACCTACGCCGTCACCAGCAGTGCCGACTCCGGAGCTGGCTCATTGCGGCAGGCGATTCTCGACGCCAACTCGCACGCGGGCTCTGACACGATCGAGTTCCACCTGGCCGGCTCGAGCGTGCATACGATCCAGTTGTTGTCCGCACTGCCCACGATCACTGACACCGTCGTTCTGGATGCCACAACTCAGACGGGCTACGCAGGTACGCCGCTTGTGGAACTGGATGGTTCCCTGACAGGGTCAGGCGTAGACGGACTCGTTATTCAAGCGACCGGTTCCACTGTTCGCGGTCTGGCGATCGGAGGGTTCTCGGGCTCGGGCCTGGTGTTGAATAGTTCGCTCGCGCAGATTTTGGATAACAGAATTGGCGTGCATGCCAATGGTGTGACAAACTTCGTGAACGGCAGCGACGGCATCGTGATCACCGGCAGCGGTAACACGATCGGCAGCAGCACGAATGGCAACGTCATTGCCGGTAACGCGGGGTCGGGCATTCGCCTGACCGGCTCGGGAGCAACCAATAACACGATTGCCGGCAACAAGATTGGCGTGTCCGCCAACAGTGTCTACGCCATCGCGAACCAGCAGGACGGTATCCGTCTCGAAGCAGGCGCCGCCAACAACTTGATCGGTGGCGCGACCTCAGCCGCAGCGAACGTCATCGCGGGCAATGCGGACAACGGCGTTCTGTTGACTGGTTCCGGAACGAGTTCCAATCAAGTCCTCAGCAACTACATCGGAACAAATGCCAGCTCGGCGGCTTTGGGGAATAGCGGCGACGGAATCAATATCGCCAACGGCGCCACGAGCAACAGCGTCGGTGCGGGAGCTTCCAGCAGCGGAAACGTGATCCGCAACAACAGTGGCGCGGGAGTGGTCGTCACATCCTCGACGTCGACGGGCAACTCGATTCGCGGCAATGCCATCTCGACGAACACCGGGTTGGGGATTGATCTCGGTGATGATGGCGTCGACGCGGTTGATGCTCTGGACGCCGACACTGGCCCGAATCTTCGTCAGAACACGCCTGAGATTCTGAGCGTCACCGATGGCTCGACACAGACGGTCGTGCGCGGACGTTTCGAAGGCGCCGCGAATAGCTCCATCACGCTCGACTTCTATTCCACAACCACTCCAGATGCTTCAGGAACTGGCGAAGGTGAATCCTATTTAGGTTCCACCAGCATCACGACCGATGCATCGGGTACGGCGAACTACAGTTTCTCAACGACCAGTCTGCTGTGGACTGGCGCTTACGTCACCACGACCGCAACCAGCTCGGCAGACAGCACGTCTGAGTTCAGCACGGCAGTCTCTCGAACCGACGCCGTCGCGCTGACTCCGCGAGCTGAGACTCGCGTCAATTCAACCACAACGAGTACTCAGACAACCTCGAACGAAGATCGCGGCGCGCCGAACGCAGTCGCGATCGCGCCTGATGGCCAGTACGCCGTCGTGTGGACCAGCACCGTCGGCCTCAGCACCGAAGTTCTGATGCGCCGCTTTCAGGCGGACGGCACCGCGATCACAGGTGAAGTGACCGTCAACCAGACCACGCTGGGAACTCAACACTGGGCCAGTGTCGCGATGGATGACTACGGCAATGGTGTCGTGGTCTGGGTCTCGGACACCCAGGACACGCTGACTCGCGGTGTATATGCGCGTCGCTTTAACAGCGCCGGAGCGATGGTCGGCAACGAGTTCCTGGTAAACACCACATCGGCGGGCAGCCAGAACAATCCGGTCGTAGCTATGTCTGCCGATGGTGCCTTTGTAGTCGCCTGGGACGGTCAAGGCACGGGCGACGGAGCCGGAATTTTCGCTCGGCGATATGACAGCTCAGGCAACTCGCTCGGTAATGAATTCCGAGTGAATACTACCACCAGTGGAACGCAAACAGGCCCCGGCATCGCCATGAGTGCCAACGGCAACTTCGTTGTGGTTTGGAGTGACAACAGCGGCGTTCACGGACAGCGTTATGGAACTTCGGGCAGCGCAGCAGGAGCTGAGTTCCTGATCGACTCATCCTCGAACGCAAGTGATGCTGTCGTCGGAATGGCAGGTGACGGCAGCTTTGTCGTCGCCTGGCAGCGAGCCGCGTCCGACAAAGGCGTCTATATGCGGCGCTATGACGCAAATGGGACTAGCCTTGGTGCGGCTACGCTCGTAAATGCGGACGACACCGGCGATCAGGGCAGCCCGTCGATCTCGGTGTCTCCGAATGGGGACTTCGTGGTCACTTGGGAGGGCAAGGGAGTCGGCGACACCAGCGGAGTCTACGCGCGGCGGTTCTCGTCCAACGGCACCGGCCTGACCGGTGACTTGCGTATCAATGCTACTACATCCAACAACCAGGAAATGGCTTCCGTCGCAGTGCAGTCTGCTGGCAACTTCGTTGTTGTTTGGTCAGGTGAGGGCAGTGGCGACAGTTCCGGCGTTTTTGTGCGGCAGTACGGCCTCAATACGACGACCAGTATCCAGCAAACCGCGACAAATCCCGCGATTGATGGAGTCGCTGATACCAGTTGGGCTGATGTTCCGACGCGCAACATCTCACTGGTCAACACGGGCACCATCAGTAACTCGGCTGACCTGTCTGCCACATGGCAGGCCCAATGGGACAACACCAACCTCTACATTCTGGTGAACGTCACAGACGACGCCCTGGTCGGCAACAGCGGCAACTCCGGAACCGCGGCCTTCAATGACGACATCGTCGAACTCTACCTGGATCCCGATTACTCGCATTTCTCCGCGTATGATGGAGTGAATGATTATCACCTCGGCTTCCGCGTGCTTGATGGAGTGGTCGCCGACACGACGGTGCACACCGGAGCCAATTCAGTCACCAGCACAACCGGGATTCAATTCCAGACCGCGACGCAGGCAGGTGGCTATATCACAGAGATCGCAGTGCCATGGTCGTTGTTGGGGGTGACACCCACGACCAGCACCCTGTTCGGCCTGGATGTTCAAGTGGCCGACGATGACGACTCCAACCCAGCCCGCGACGGACGGCTCGCCTGGAACACCGCGACCGACACGGCTCATACCGACACTTCCACATTCGGGTCAGCAAGCCTCTCGGCGCTGACCACCACGAATACTCTGCCTCAAGCGGACGCAGGCGGAAGCTATACCATCAATGAAGGCAGTTCGCTGAACCTGGATGCGTCTGGATCAACTGACAGCGACGGCGACACGTTGACTTACGCTTGGGACCTGAATCTGGACGGAGTGTTCGGTGATGCGATTGGCATTTCGCCGACCGTCACATGGAGCCAATTGGGCTCGTTCGGTATCACCAACAACGGGACCTTCTCTGTTGGCGTGCAGGTGGACGACGGTCAGGGCGGAGTGACTACTGGCCTCGCAACGCTGACGATCAACAATGTCGCGCCGAGCGCTGGTAACGATTCGGGTGTCGGTTTCACGACCGATGAGGACACGACGTTCATAACCGGAAACGTGAAGACGAACGATTCCGATCCGAACGTTAACGACACGCTAACGGTCACGGCACTCGACACCAGCAGCACGGTGGGATCAGTGACCAGTAATGGGGACGGCACTTTTACTTACAACCCGAACGGAAAGTTTGAATCGCTGGCGGCCGGTAGTCAGGCGACAGACTCGTTCAATTACACCATCAGCGATGGCGACGGTGGCACCTCAACAGCCACGGTGACGATCATCGTCAGCGGGAGAAACGATTCACCGACAATCGGAAACGGTACGCTCAGCAATATCCCTGAAGGCACAATCAATCCGCCGGGTGATACGGTCTCGAATCTCTTCGGAAGTACGTTCACCGATGCTGACGCAGGCGCCAGCTTTAGTGGCGTTGCCGTGATCGGCAACTCGGTTTCCCCCAGCAGCGGTGTCTGGCAGTATTCGTCGAACGGAACCAACTGGTTCAATGTGGGCACGGTCGGTGATGACTCGACAGCATTAACAATTGGAACCTCGTCGCGGCTGCGTTTTGTCCCTGCGACAGGATTCTCTGGAACGCCAACAGCGCTGCAGATTCGGGCGATCGATAACTCTTACGCGGGTACGTTCTCGACCACGAACTCGGGTGAGAATCGAGTTCTCATCAACACATCAACGTCCGGCGGCACGACGGCGATCTCGGCTGCGAGCGGAACGCTTAGTACCTGGGTGACGCCGACCGTCACAGCCGCTCAATTCCTGCTCTCAACCGCCGGAGACGTCTCCAGCAGTGGAGCGCCCGGACTTGGCTCGTGGCAGTCCGGCGAGGTGCTGGTCTTCGGCGATCCCAGCTTCGGCAGCGGAAGCAATACCAGCGGCACGTTCTCCTCGTACAACAACTTTGGCTCAGGCCTCAATATCGACGCGGTGTATTACGTCTCACGCAGTATCACTGTCGGGAGCGGCGCCAACACCTTCAACTTGCAGCCCGGCGATGTGCTGTTCTCGACAGACTCCACGCAGTCATTCGGGGGCCTGCTTAATACCATCATCGCGAACAAAGACGATGTTATCGTCTTCCGGCCGACTCTGCTGGGAAGCTTGCTCGGCGGCGACTACTACATCCTGCTGGACAATCTGAGTGCACAGCACGGAGGAACCGAGACGCGTTCGATCTCGCTGGTCGAGAAAGATACCGTCGTTGGTGATACCACAGTGCAGGCAGGCTCGTTCCTGCTGACTCGCGACGGAGCAACGCAGAGCAACGACGTGCTGGTGTTTCAGCCGACGGGCGTTGGGAGTGGAACAACCAACGGCACGACTCAGGTCCTGATTGAAGGCGACGACGTCGGTATCAATTCCAGCATTCAAGGTATGCACTTACTGGTGGCACCTCAGTCGCTGGCCGGACAATACCTCGCCGAGGGCACGCTGCTGGTGACAGTTTCGGCGAGCGATACTGTCGGCACTAACGGCCTGACAGTTGATAACTTCGATGTCTTCGCGCTCAATGCGACGACGACCACGTTGACGTCTGGTACCGCGACGGCGACGGCCACCCTGCTCTTTGATGGCAGCGATGTCGGGTTGAATCAGGCCAGTGAAGCGATCGATGCACTGGCTCTGATCCCCAACAGCTTGCCGCCCATCGTCACTTTGCCGAGCGGTTCGGTGACTTACACCGAAGGCAATGCGCCCATCGCAATCAAAGCTTCGGCGACGGTCTCCGATCTGGATTCCACCAACCTCGATACCGGAACTCTGACCATCCAGATCAGCGGCAATGCGACTGTCGATGATCGGCTGACGATTCGCGACGACGGCCTGCTGGGAATCAATCTGTCGGGCAACGCGATTTACTCGGTGCTCAGTCAGATCGGCACCTTCAGCGGCGGCACAGGGACAACTCCGCTGCAGATCACCTTCAACGCCAACGCAACCCCGGCCCTGGCACAAGCGGTGCTGCGAAATGTCTCATTCAGCAACGTCTCGATCGCACCCAGCCAGTTGGCCCGGACGATTTCCATCAAGCTGACCGATGGCGATGGCGGTGTCAGCGATATTGCGACCACAACGATCAACGTCGTGGGTATCAACAGCGATCCGACCGTGTCCGGCACCGCGTCAGCCTCCACGTTGGAAGACACACCGCTCAGCTACTCCCATTCAGCGTTGCTGGCTCTCATCGGCGCCAACGACATCGATAATCCGTCGTCCGATCTGACGATTACAATCAACAATGTGACCAACGGCAGTGTCAGCCTGTCAGGAGGCTCAGGCGGTCCGGGTACCACGTTTACATTCACGCCGACGCTCAACAGCGTCGCGGCGATAACGTTCAATTACTCCGTCCAGGATGGGGTGAGTTCATCGAACGTTGGCAGCGGCACCATCACTCTGACCGCAGTCAACGACGCTCCAGTGCTGACGTTGGCTGGCAATGTCACAGTCAACGAAGACAGCGGCAGTGTTTTGATCTCGAATCTGGCGACGGCGTCAGCAGGTGGCGGCAGCGATGAGACTTCGCAGAGTGTCGCGTTCAACGTGAACTTCACCAACGCGTCTCTGTTCGCCGTTGGTCCGAGCATCGACAGCACCGGCAAGCTCACCTTCCAAACTCAGGCCAATGCCTTTGGCACATCGACGGTCACGATCTCGGCGACAGACAACGGAGGCACAGCGAATAGCGGAACCAACACCTCTGCCGATCAGACCTTTGTGATCACGATCGTCGCGCAGAACGACACTCCCACTGCAAACAACGTCAGCTTCACGCTGCCTGAGAATTCATCCAACGGCACGACCGTCGGGACGGTTACAGCCGCAGACATTGACGGCGATTTGCTCACTTTTGCGATTGCGGGCGGCAACACGAACGGAGCCTTCGCGATCAACAGCACGACGGGTGAGATTACGGTCGCGAACTCAGCGGCCCTCGACTTCGAAGCACAGTCCGTGTTCAACCTGTCTGTCGAGGCACGCGATCCAAGTAACGCCGTCGCAACGGCCGCGGTCACGATCAACCTCACCAACGTGAACGAGACGCCGAGCGCATCCGGCTTCACTACTACGCTGACTGAGAACTCCGCCAACGGAACCACTGTCGGATCAGTTACAGCCTCGGACCCAGACGGCAATGCGTTGACGTTCTCAATTACGGGCGGCAACACCGGTGGAGCGTTCGCGATCAACAGCACCACGGGAGCGATCACCGTAGCCAAGTCCTCGGCGCTCAACTTCGAATCACAGTCTGTGTTCAACCTGACCGTAAAGGCTCAAGACCCCAGCAATGCGTCGGCGACAACTACCGTCACTCTGAATCTATCAGATCTCAATGAGACACCGACGGTCTCGGGCTTCAACAGAAATCTGGCTGAGAACTCGACGCTTGGGACAGTTGTCGGAACGGTCACCTCATCCGACCCGGACGGGGACGCGTTGACGTTCTCCATCGTGGGTGGCAATACCAACGGTGCGTTCGCTATCAACAGTTCAACGGGAGCAATCACCGTGGCGAACTCGGCGGCACTGAACTTCGAAGCGCAGTCTAAGTTCAGTCTGACGGTCAAGGCTCAAGACCCGGACGGCGCATTCAGCACGGGCACCGCGACAGTCAATCTCTCGGACGTGAATGACACGCCGACAGCCAGCGGCTTCAGTGCCACGCTACCCGAGAACTCGGCGGCGGGAACGCAGGTCGGAATCGTGACTGGCTCAGATCAGGATGGTGATCTGCTGCTGTATTCGATTATCGGTGGCAACACCGGCGGAGCATTCTCAATCAACTTGCTGACCGGCCGGATCACGGTCAACGATCCATCAGCTCTGGACTTTGAAGCGCAACCATCCTTCAACCTCGCAGTCAGAGTTCACGATCTCAGCAACGCATTCACGACCACGACGGTGATCGTCAATCTGACCGATCTCAATGAGGCGCCGAATGTCTCTGGCTTCAGTCGGAATCTGGCAGAGAACCCCGCGGCTGGCACATCCGTCGGGACGGTGACGTCCTCAGATCAAGATGGCGACGCGTTGATCTTCTCAATTGTTGGCGGCAACTCGAACGGTGCGTTCGCTATCAACAGCGCCACAGGGGAGATCACTGTCGCGAACGCCGCAGCTCTGAACTTTGAATCACAGTCCAAGTTCAATCTCACCATCAAAGCCCAGGATCCCGGCAACGCGTCTGACACGGCCACGGTGACCGTCAACCTCACCGATGTGAATGAGACGCCGACGGCCAACGGCTTCAGCACCACGCTGGCCGAGAATTCATCCGCTGGAACAACGGTCGGATTCGTGACCGGCACTGACCCCGATGGTGACTCGCTGCAGTACTCAATCACCGGCGGAAATACCGGAGGCGCGTTTGCCATCAACGCCTCAACCGGCCGAATCACGGTTGCGAGTTCAGCGGCTCTGGACTTTGAAACTCAGTCAGCATTCAACCTCACGGTCAAAGTCCGCGACCCGGACAATGCCTTCGTGACCACCACGGTCGCTGTAAACGTGTTTGACGTGAATGAGGCACCGGCGGTCAACGGTTTCTCGACCACATTGGCGGAGAACTCGACCATCGGGACGAGCATCGGAGCAGTCACGTTCTCAGACCCGGACAGCGACCTCTTGAGCTTCACGATTGTCGGTGGAAACCTCGGTGGCGCATTCGTGATCGATAGTGCAACGGGTGTGATCCGAGTCTCCAATACGGCCGCTGTGAACTTTGAAACACATCCGTCTTTTAGCCTGACGGTCAGGGCAAGTGATGGAAACGGTGGCTTGGATACGGCAACCGTTAGCGTCGCTCTCGCGGACCAGAATGAAACCCCAATAGCCACGGGCTTCACAACCGCCGTACAGGAGAATCTCGCCAACGGAACATTCGTCGGCAGAGTGACTGGCGCAGATCCAGACGGCGATACGCTGAGCTACGCGATCACCGGCGGCAACACATCAAACGCCTTCGTGATTAACACCGCGACGGGCGTGATTCGTGTGCTCGATTCTTCGCTGCTGGACTTTGAAAGCACATCGCAGTTCAACCTCGCAGTAACTGTGAGTGATACTCAAGGCCTGACAACCACCGTCGCAGCCACGGTTTCTCTGACCAACCAGAACGAAGCCCCCACAGCCACCGGGTTCACGACCACTCTGACCGAGAACACCGCGAACAACACGATCGTGGGCGTTCCCTCGGGCACTGATCCCGACGGCAACACGCTGAGTTGGTCGATTATCAGCGGCAACACGTTCAGTGCGTTTGCCATCAACTCAATGACTGGTGCGATCCGAGTTGCGAACTCCGCGGCTCTGAACTTTGAAGCGCTGTCGCAGTTCACGCTCGTGGTACGAGCCCAGGACACCGGAGGATTGGGCAACACGGCATCCGTCATTGTCCACCTGACCGACGTCAACGAAGCCCCAACGGTCATCAGTCCGCATGGCAACACGAACGGCGACGTGTCTGTCTTCGATGACGTTGCCAACGGTGCCACGGTCACAACGTTAGTAGCGACGGACCCAGATCTGGGAGATGTGCTGACGTGGTCGCTCACCGCAGGTGACCCCAACGGAGTCTTCGCTCTGGACGCTCAATCCGGACGCCTGACCGTTGCCGATGTAAGCACTCTGGACTCCGCCACTCAGCCGCAGTTCCAACTGACTATGCAGGTTGCCGATCAGCAAGGGCTGACTCAAACGATCACGCTGGTCGTCAATGTCACTCCCCCCGTGCCAGTTGTCGTGCTGCCGCTCAACACTTCACTGCAGCCTCGTTTGGCTCCTCAATCCACGTCCGAAGTTCCTGAGTCCACGAGCGGATCAGCCGCGAGCACCGATACGACCGCGGAGACGACCAACAGCAGCACTGCAGATTCTGTCGCTATCGTGGCTCCGCCTGCGGCTGCTGGCGAATCCACGAACGCTGGGCCGGAAGCAGCGGCGGCGGAAGAACCCGTCGCCGCAACGGCCGCCGAAACGAATGCGGCTGTTACCGTCATTGCTCAGACTCTTGAATCCGAAGAATCTGCCGCGCGATCGAGTGCTTCATCAATTACGGCATCCATCTCGCAGGCTGCTCTCAACGGGGCGTTCCGCGACTCGCTGGAATCGGCCCGGGCCAGCCTGCGTTTCGATGGTGAAGACCTGAGCTACGTCGTCGACACGCGCTTCCTACAGGGCCTGCGAGAAGCCGAGCAGAATGCGGCGCTGGACGCTCCCGCCAAACGCATGGTGATCGGCACAGCCGTCGCGACGAGTGCCGGTCTGTCGGTCGGTTACATCGTGTGGATGATTCGCGGCGGTTATCTGCTGGCGAGTGTGCTGTCGACGGCGCCAGCGTGGCAGTACGTCGACCCGCTGCCCGTGCTCTCGGCGCTGGAAGGTGACGACGAGGATGACGAATCACTCGAAGCTCTCATTGAAGACGCTGAAGACCAGCAGGCGGTGGCGACATGAGCAAGCCCAGGTCACTCAACTTAGACCGCGTTGTTCCACGAATCGCCTTCTGAAATCTGAAGATCACTGATATGTCCCCCCGTCTTCGAATCACCATTGGCCTCGCCAGTCTGCTGATGAGCGTTCTGCTCGGCGCAATGGTGCTGCGCATTGTTCCCGATCAACGACAAGCGGTGACCGAAGGTCGCAGCCGCCTGTGCGAAGCGATGGCCGTCAACAGCTCGGTAATGGTCAGCCGCCAGGACATGAACCGACTGCAGGCTATTCTGACGGTGCTGGTCGAGCGCCACGAAGACATCCTGTCCGCAGGAATCCGGCGCGCGGATGGGCGACTCGTCGTCGCCATCGAAGATCACGCGGAACGCTGGCATGACATGCAGGGTGATGTCTCGGATGACTCGCAGATCTACGTGCCACTGCAGGGCCCCGGCGGAAAGTGGGGCGGGCTGGAAGTTTGTTTTACGCCCACACACGGCGACATCTGGTTTGAGATGACTCACAGCCCGTGGGTGCGGATGATCGGCTTCGTGTTGGTGCTGTCTTGTGGCCTCTGGTACTGGTATCTCGGCAAAGTGCTTGCTCAGTTTCATCCGTCGCAAGCTGTGCCGCGTCGAGTTCGTTCAGCGCTGGATACATTGTCTGAAGGGTTGCTGGTGTTGGACCGGAAGGGCCGGATCGTGCTGTGCAATCAGGCATTGTCGCAGGTACTCGGCGAGGACCACGAAGCGCTCGTGGGGCGAGCCGCCAAGGCATTGCCGTGGCTGGGTGATCCCTCAATCGGGCCGGTGATGAGCTTTCCCTGGGATACCGTTCTTTCCGGCGAACAAACTTTCGGTTCCGCCACGTTGCGTCTGGCAGACGCGGAAGGACAGGCTCACATCTACCAGACCAACTGCTCGACTGTTTATGGTCAAGATGGCAAGAACCGCGGCGCAGTTTGCTCCTTTGAAGACGTAACGGCTCTCGAATCTCAGAAGGTCGAACTGGCGCACTCGAAAGCCAGCGCAGAAGCGGCCAACAAAGCGAAGAGCGAGTTCCTGGCCAACATGAGCCACGAAATCCGCACGCCCATGAATGCGATTCTGGGCTTCACCGAAGTTCTACGCCGCGGCATGTACGACAGCGATGAGCAACGGCTGGAGTACGTCGAAACGATTCGTTCGAGCGGCCAGCACCTGCTGCGATTGCTTAACGACATTCTGGATCTATCGAAGGTTGAAGCCGGCAAGCTGGAAGTCGAGCAGATCGCGTGCTCGCCGCTGGAACTGCTGGTCGATGTGGTCACGGTGCTCAGAGTGCGAGCGGAAGAACGCGGCATCTATCTGAAGCTGGAAGCCCCGGACGGTCTGCCCGAGCAAGTTGATACCGATCCGGGCCGAGTTCGTCAGATCATCACCAACCTGGTCGGCAATGCGATCAAGTTCACGGAGCACGGTGGCGTGACTGTCGCCGCTCGAGTGCGATGCGAAGCTCAGACATTCCTGCAGATTGACGTGACCGACACCGGCGTTGGAATTCCGGAATCGTCCATCGGAAAGATCTTTCAGCCGTTCACTCAAGCAGATGGCTCTGTCACGCGCAAGTTCGGCGGCACGGGCCTCGGCCTGACAATCAGCCGCCAGTTCGCTCAAGCTCTGGGCGGCGACATTGTCGTCACCAGCACGGTAGGCGCGGGCAGCACATTCTCGATCACGCTGGCCATTCCAGACGCCTCGTTGAGCGCCCGCATTGTCCGGTTGGACGAGTTTCTCACCGCGAAGCGTAGTCGTCGCACGATCGTGCAAGGACAGAGGTATCTGTTCCCGACAACCCGCGTTCTGCTCGTTGATGACACTGAGGCGAATCGACAGCTCATTCATCTGTTCCTCAAGCGCAACAACATCGAGGTTGAAACTGCGACGAACGGGCAGGAAGCCGTCGACGCGGCAAATGCGGCGACCTTTGACATCATCCTGATGGATATGCAGATGCCGGTGATGGATGGTTACACCGCCACTCGACTGCTGCGTGATCAGGGTTACACACGACCGATTGTGGCGCTTACCGCTGGAGCCATGAAGGGTGATGAAGAGAAGTGTCGCGCCGCCGGTTGCAGCGGTTTCCTCACGAAACCTGTCGATCTGGATGAACTGCTCGCCTACCTGGCGGAGCTGATGCAGGCCGCGCCGGTGACCGACGCCGTTCCCGCAATTGTTGCGTCCACACCGACACCTACAGCATCAGTCCAAGCGGAAGCAACGTTGCTGCAGAACGTGAAGGATCTGGGTCAGCAGACGGCGGCCGCAGCAGCGCCCAACAAGACAACTTCACGTCCGCGCCGCGCGCCGATCAAATCATCGCTCCCGTTTGTGGATGCAGAGTTCGTCAAGATTGTGATCGACTTCGTCGCGAAGATGCGTGAGCAGATTCATCAACTGCAACTCGCTTGGGATCGTCGTGACCTTGAAGAAGTAGCACGGCTGGCCCACTGGCTAAAGGGCGCGGCCGGCACCGTCGGTTTCCGTGAGTTTACCGAACCGGCACTCGACGTGATGCGGTTAATCAAGGAACAACGTCTCGATGAGGTCGGTCCAAAGATCGACGAAATCACGGGCATGCTCAGCGCTGTGGTTGTTCCTTCAGTATCGTAAGCCGACACTGATTTACTGCATACATTCAGCGAGCTGATCCGCCCGGATGAGGGGCAAGCTACCACTCCGGCAACGTCGCAGGATCCGGAACCGTAGAGAACGCAAGCACAAAAGCTCCGGCGATCACAACCCAGGCAAACCCCAAGGCATGCCAGAACCACGCGCAGAAGACGACGCCCCATGAGTATTCGTGATCGTAGCGATCCGCGAGGGCTCGCAGCAGGACGAAGACCACAAACAGCAGCGCCACAAAGAAATGCACGCCGTGCATGACGACGAAGGCAAACGCTCCGGTTCGCAAGCCAAACTCGTGCGCGTGATTCGCCTGAGACAACAGACACCACAACGCGAACATTTGTGCGATCACGAAGCCCATGCCGATGAGCACCGCGCGCAGCAACGCCCAGCGAAACGGTTCCTGGTTCTCAACGCGGACAAAGGCACAAGCGCGTTCCAGTTGCCAGCTTCCGCACGCCAGCAGAACGGTGCTCAGCAGGAACGCGGGAATCAACACTGGCGGGCGTGATCCCCAGATCTGACGCGCGAACTCCATCAACTGCAGAGTCACCGCAATCGTGACGCCGAGAATCAACATCGCGCTGACGAAGAACCCCAGCGCAAAGTGACTCGAACGACTCAACACGCGGCTGAGTCGCGTCGACTGCTCAACGGAGAGGAATGGCGATTTCGGTGGCACAGACTTTAAAGGCTGCGAGGAAGAAGCGGGTCCTCACAAACTTTAATCAAGTCTGCTGAGCGAATTGCATCTCAGCCTGAGTTTTCTCGGCAGTCGAAGGGCTCAGCGAAGCTGTCGCTTACACGTTCGGATGATGCTTGCTAACCACATCGAGCACCGGTTGGTGCAGCAGTCCATTCGACGCCAGCACGCTCGTCCGAGTCATTGGTAAAGGGTTGCCGTGGCAATCAGAGACTTTTCCACCCGCTTCTTCGACGAACAAAACGCCAGCCGCGAAGTCCCAGAACGCCAGCGTGTATTCAAAAAACGCGCCGAACATGCCGCAGCCGACGGCCACCAGATCCAGTGCTGCCGACCCGTTGCGACGGATGCCATGAATGTCATGCTGGAACAGTTCGCGAATGGAAGTCAGCGTTGCGTTCAGCAGTGCATCACGGTCGTAGTAGAAGCCTAATCCAATCAATGTTTCGCCCAGCCTGGCCTCGCGCGAAACGTGCATGCGTTGCCCGTTCCAGAATGAGCCTTCGCCGCGCGCGGCCGTGAACCAGTCACCACGGACCGGATTGGAGATAATCGCCGCCATCGGCTGACGATCGACATAGAACCCGATCGATGTCGCGAAGTGCGGGATGCCGTGCGCAAAGTTGGTCGTGCCGTCGAGCGGGTCAATGACCCACAAGGGGCCGTCCAGCGACTTTGGTTGAGTTCCCTCTTCACCCAGGATGCTGTGATCGGGAAACGTCGACCGAATCACTTCAACAATGACACGTTCGGCCTCGATATCGGCGTCAGAGACGAGATCGCACAGTCCCTTTTCGCGAATCTCAAGACCACTGCGGAAGTACTTACTGAGGACCGTTCCGGCAGCTTCAGCAGCCTGACGTCCGACGTCGAGTTCTTGCATGTTGACTTGTTCCAGAATGTTGCGAGCGCCGACGTAGTGTAGCGACTCATGGGGCGAACGTGCCCGAGTTCTCGGGTTCATCTCCCGCTGCGGGCTCATTCTCCGCCGCCCAATGTAGAGTGCTATGCAGCCGCCTTGGTTGAACCGCTGTGAGCGAAGCGTTCGGCGTACTCGGCCAGTGTGAGGCCGTCGCAGAGTTTTGAGGCTTCTGAGAACAGAGCTTCCATGTCGTCGTAGAGGCGTTCTATGTGATTCGCAGTCGGGAATCGCGGGCTGCAACCGGGCATGAACTCGGACGAATGCAACATGAACTCCACATAGTCGTGCCCGGCCTGCAGTGCGTCGCGCACGGTGTGAAGCAACTGGCGATCGTTGCGGCCGTCGGGACGCAGCCAGAATGTCGTCGGTGCGAGATGGTTGAGGACCTTCCGCGGGAACGAATGCAGGTTCCCGATGACCTCAGCAGCCTTCAATAACCCGGTGCGCGGTCGCTCGCGAATTGTGACGGGTAGTTCCAGCAACGTCGGTTGAGAGCAACCTGCCGGAGTCGGACGTGAAATGTCTTGCGGGTCGAGCCAATACGCCTGCTCCGGAAAGCGCCGGTAGTCCACAACGTCCGGATGCTGAGGGTCCTCATGCTGCCAGCGAATGTGCGGCGAGACAGAACAATCCACCTGATAACCGAACTCGACGAGCAGCCGCGCATAGGTTTCGTTGAAGGCCCAGCGACCGGCACGATGGCTCAGCATCTTCACCCCGAAGGCGTCTTCGAGTTGATGCGTCATCACGGCGATCTTGTCGCGCATCACGTCTTCGCTGAACTGAATCAGGTACGGATGCAGGCGGTAGTCGTCCGTCGTCAATGGCACGATCGGCGGGTTGTTCCAGGCATGCAGATGCATGCCGATCTCGGCGGTCCCACGCTGCAAGCAGTCTTTGGCGAAGTCGCGATAGACCGGGCACGTGACCATTTCCCAGTTCGTAAGCCACGTGGGTTTGAACCCGTAGCGCTCACAGAGCTGCTGGAAGCGCGGCAGGTACTTGGCGTTCTCCGTCGTGATCTCACGCGGACACGCCCACAGGTTGTCGCCTTCCGTATCGATCGTGATAAGAAATGCCGGTCGCATCATGAACTCCTGCCCGCGCCGCTTCAGGCCGCGGCGCGAGTCTGGCCAGCCAGGTACTGTTGAATCGCCGAAAATGAGACCAGCGCTGGCAGGTCGTCTGGAGCAATTTGCACTCCGAAGGACTCTTCAATGACAGCAGCCAGCGTCAGCGTGGCCAATGAATCCCACGCTGGCAGTGAACCCATCGCCGCGCCTGCGAACTCGCTGGTGGAAACGTCCGGGAAGACAACGGAAAAAACTTCTTCAAGCTGCGTTTGCAGAGGGCTGCTCATGATTGATGACCTGAGAAAAGAGTTGAGGGCAGTTCCAGGCGAACTGTGATTTGTGAAGTGTCACGCTGCCGCTGGGGGCAGTACCGCAGAGTTGTTGCAGAGTCTCCTGCAGCGGTCCGTTGCGATCGGTGGCCGCGAAGTCGAACTGCAAAGTGTCACAGCCGAGGCGGTCGAACAGCGCTTTCACGGTGGAGTGTTCAATGCGTCGTGAGAACGCACGGCAGCTCAGCACCCAGGCGTCGATGCGTGCGGTTTTTGAGTCGATCCGCTTACCAACAACGGCGGCAATCTTGCCGAGCGGTGCGTACTTGTCGGCGTAGCTCACGCTGAGCACGAAGGTCTGCGGATCGGCGAGTCGAGTTGACCAGCTTGTCTCATCAATGCGACGACCGTTGAGGTTGAACTGGTTTGTCTTGTTGAGCAGTTCAAACATCCGAGTGTCGGGCTGATTCCATTCCAGAGTGATCGTCGCTTGAGCCTGCGACAGGAACTCATCGGGGTTGGCTTCAGCCGCCTCGAACTGCTGATTGGCTTTGAGGCTCGCAACTCGCAGCTTGTCTTCTTCTGTAACTTGAGTTTTGCCGAACAGGCCTCGCAGCTCGTTCAACAACTGCACAATTGCCGCTTCGTTGCCGGTCGGAAATTGTTTGGTAGTGATCTGCGGAAAGGCACTAGCCACTTCGGCGAGTTCCGTCGGACTGTCGTCAACGAAGACCACTGCATCGGGATGAATGTTCCAGGCGGTGAGGATGCGTCGAATGGATTCCGACTTTGGTCCCCAGTTGGCTTCGACTGGAAACAAGTTATCGGTCGGCACGACGAGGTCGGTTCGTGCCAAACCTTGAGTCGCAATCTTCGCGTCGTTCTTGCTGGCAACAGCGATCAAGACACCGAGATCCGCTAGCGCCGCCAGTTGTTCCTGATAGAGCCCGTGACCCAGCGCATGATGGTCCAGATCCCACGCAACGTTGGCGACACCATCCTCGCCGATGATGCCGTGCCAGAGCGTGTTGTCGAGGTCTGTGATGATGCCCTTCTTCGCAGCTGCTGGTTTCAGCAAGGCAGCTAAGCCTTGGGCCAGCTTCGCGGCGTGTTCCATCTGATACGGATAGCCGGAACGCAAATCTGAAGCGGCATCATGTCGCGCGGCCAGCGGTGATTCCGTATCCAGCCATTGCGAATCGATGACTCGACAACGCGATGCGGCGGCGATGGTCGCAGCGAACTGTTGCACGCGAACTCGCAGGTTCCAGGCGACCGCATCGCCCGTTGCTGTCGGGCTCTTGAAGAGTGGTGGAAGGGGCAGTGTGGGCAATGAGACGGCTACGGACCGAGCTTCGGCCACGGCCAGCACTTCTTTGGCCAACTCATCCAGTCGACGGGTCACCGAATCCAGAATGTCGGCGTGCCGATCAGGGCGCCAACCGTGCGTCGTGCGCCAGCCAAGTCGAGGATCGAGATCGGACCATTCCAGAACTACAGCCACGCCACTGGGACCGGTGTCTCCCGCGTCGCGAACCTTGCGCAATGTGCCGAGCAGATCACCGAAGAGGCCGACATCCACCAGCACCGCACCACCCGAGATCCGTTGCGCGAGTTCTCCGCCGAGAAACGTCTTCAGATGCAGTGGAGTGAAGCCACACGCCAGCACAAACCGATGCTGCGTGGACAGATCCTTCAGTCGCTCGTTCACAAGCTTCAGTGCTTCAATCAACTTCACGGTGGCATCCTTTCGCACCGACTCAGGCAACACGTTTCATCGGGAGAGCCGATTGCTGGCCTAAGAACGGGGGCCTCAATCCATTGTCGCACCAGTCGAAGTTGACCAGCCAGTGTGATGTGTCTTCAGGCCAGTCCGGTTTACGCAGCAGGCTGCCGATGACGAACGGGCGAGCGTTGGGGCGTTCTTTGAATCCGATCTGTTCCAGCACTTGCCGCAATGTGTCATCAGCGGCGGTCACGATGACTCCCTGTCGACGGCGCGAACCAGAGGAACTCACCGCAATAGCGGTCGTGATGCCACGTACGAGTGTCAGCGAATCATCCGCATCGGCGTGAGCGACCAGCACGCGTTGCCGTTGTTCGTTGAGCACCACATAGCCCGCGGTGTCCGCACCGCGCAGGATGCGGAACAGCCGGTAGCGGACGAAGTCGATCTGTGTGTTGTAGCGCCAGTTCAACCAGTCGCAGTCCGCAGCCAGGCGAAACGCGAATGGCGACGTCTTTGGCAATAAGTCCGGTGTGAAACTAGCTTCTTCGACCACCGTGATCGCACGGTCGGAGTGAGTCGTTGCCAGTTGATCCACGCGCTGCCGCGTCGGCGACCACAGCAACAGATTCTTTGCCGCCGAGCGCCACCAGACATCACTGGGGTTCTCGGCGTAAGGTGAATTGAGTTCGAACTGACGAACTCCCGGATAGGTCGTCCAGCGTTTCGGGTCGAGCAGCCGATGCGTGTCCGGACTACCGCCGAAGATCAGGCCGTACTGACATTGCTTCAGCCAATTCAGGAAGAGGATGCCGCCAGCGCCGGGTTGAAAAGCTCGAAAGTTGGAACCGAATCCCAGCTTGATCCGCCGACCCGGCACATCAAACGGCACGACCTCATGACCGAGCACACCCAAAATCTGATCGGTCTCATCGACCAGCAGATTCAAGCGGCAGCTCGGCGCGTCGCAGTAGTAATAGTCGACGAAGTCGGGGTAGCTCAGCCCATGATACGGTTCGAGCAGGTTAACCAGCGGCCGAAACCACGCGCCGCGACTGCCATCAAACTCGACAATGCGAGTCTTCGGTCGCGGCTGAGTTGCGGGAGTTTCGGGCGCTGATGACATCAAACGAACCGGGCTTATGAGGAACGATGAGCAGCGAGGTAGGCGGCAGCACATCAACACCGCCCGCGACCGTGCTTGAAGATCAATCACCGACTGGCATAAACGTCGAACAAACCGGCTTCAGAACCGACCGCCTGTTGCTCGAACGTCACGTTGAAACCGGCATGATCCAGAATTTGCAGGATGTCGCGCAGCACGTCGCCTTCATGATCGTGCACTTCCATGACGACCTGCTGAATCAGCGGCCAATGGTGCTTCTGGATGCCGTTAAGGATTTCCAGTTCGCAGCGTTCGGCATCGACCTTCAGCAGATCGATGCAGGTTAGATGATGTTCGTTGATGACCGACGACAGCGTGCGCATCGCACAGGCCAGGCGCAGCGGTTGACCGAGCTTCTGTTGAGCGAGTCGTTCGATCGATGCGTCAGACAGCCACTTGGACATGCCGCGCCGTTCCGCTTCATCGCGGATGCTGGCCTTCAACACCTGAAAGTCTTCGGCCGTGTGTGCATGGAAGCCGGACAGAATCGAATACCCCGGATAGAACGTAAGTACGCTCGACCCGTTGCTGGACGATGCTCCGCATTCATAAACGTGCGTCTTGCCGAGCGTGGTCTGCGTGTTGCGTCGCAAGGCTTCTGCAGCGATCGGTGAAGGCTCGAACGCGAAGATCGTCGCATCCGCGCAAACTTGCCGGGTTCGCAAAGAGAACATGCCGATGTTGGCACCGACATCGAACACCACCGCTCCCGCAGGCAACTGCATGCCGCGACGGTAGTAGAGGTCCTGCTCGAAAATCTCTGAATACAGGAACTCGGTTTCGTGCCGATTGATTTCCCATACCGGTGTGCCGTTCGGCAGCTTCGTTGCGCGCAACCGATTGACCCATTCACTGACTTCCGGAGAACTGGTTGCTGCCGCTGATTGCAATCCCATGTCGATCGTCCCTTCCTTGGGAACCATAAGCGTGCGCACAAGTCGTGCATCCGCACCGCCGCGCGGCGGAGTTCTACGGCAGGCCAAAAGAGACGGTCAACGGCGCTTTTCGCGGTTGCGGTTTCTCAGCGAAATCCACGGCATCTGAACTTCACCTGAATACTGACGACACAGCTCAACGTCGGCGTGAGTGTCATCATCCAACTGAATAGTTTGCATTCGCCCTTGGTTCCAAGGGCCGTCATGCGGACCTCGTTCGACATTGAGCGATCGTGAAGCCCGAGCAGGGGACACATCGGCCGCGATGCTTCGAAACCCGCATCCGCCGTGTTATGCGGAAGCTTCTCTTGAGTGATTGGAACCAACCTGTCTAGAGTCCCGCTCGGTCGCATGGAAGCGGCCGCTTTGATGCCCACCTGATGAGGGGACTTGCAGGATGCAAGCGCGGCGAAATGGATTCGGTACGACACTGCTCATGCTTGTGCCCATGCTCGCAGTGCCGGTGATGGCCATCTTCGGCATCCCACAGTTTGCTCCAGTAGCAGCCTCCCCGACCGAGCCTGCGGAGCACTTCGATCATCCGCTGAAGGCGGAGAATCGAATTGGTTTCTCCGCGGCCGTGCCTGGCCGGGCGATTGAAGTTTCCAAGCGACAACCACTGGACTTGTTCCGTCCGTATTCCACGACGGAAGGCGCCACTCAAGACGACGGCTCGAACACGTCATCAGCTCAGTGGTCTGATCCTTTGAAGTCGTTAAACGCGAAGCCGAGCGTCCGGTCGCTGCCGGCTCCCAGTTCACGAGCGACGGCAAACGCACGTGAAGCCAGCGTCCGATCGGCGCGGCAACTTCCACAACAAGTCTACGATGTCTTCGCTGATGACTTTTCTGGACAGAATGCAAGGGCGAGCGACCCTGCCGGTGAATTGCCGCCCGCCCCGACTCCGAATCGAAGTCAGCCATCCGCCGAGCCAAAGCGTTTGCAGCCAGAGTTTCCGCAACTCACATGGCGGCAAGCCGTCGATCGTCTGAACACTCTCGGAGCATCGACCTACCGCTTGACCCCAGGCATGCATCCTCAAGAGTTTCGCTTCGTGTGTTTCGTCACTTCGGTCGACGACATGCGCATTACGCGTCGTTTCGAAGCCGAATCCGCAGATCCGCTCGTGGCCGTCGAGAAAGTCCTTGCTCAAGTCGAGCATTGGCGTCGCTAGCGGTGGCTCTGATCGACCTCGCGATCAGACTAACACAGGACCTCGGACGTGAACTCTTACGGTGTCAGCCAGGCAGCTATCTCTTCTGATGCTCGCGGTGGGCTAATGAAGAGTGCTCCGCGCAATGGATGGCATTGGCAGTTTCTGGTTCGGTCGCCCCGCATTGAAGCCGGTTCCGGTGCTCCAGCTGAGGCCGCAGGCACTGCGAATGAGTGCCGCCGGTCCGTTAAGATGGCTCGATTGGAAGCGGTGCTGCTGGTGGCAGATCAAGCACTGTCTTTCCGCAAGCTGGCACAGCTTGCCACTCTGGCCGACGCCTCTGAAGCCCAGCATCTGGTTAAGCAACTCAACGCCGCTTACGACAAAATGGCGTGCGCGTTTCGAGTTGAGCAACTCGCGACGGGTTGCCGCCTCATGACTCGACCGCAGTTTGCCATGTGGCTCGACAAACTGCATCAGCGCCACGCAGAGATGAAGCTGTCGCCTCCGATGCTGGAGACGCTAACCATTGTGGCTTACCGCCAGCCCATCACGCGTGCGGAGATCGAAAAGATCCGTGGTGTGCAGGCAGCAGAGATGCTGAAGCAGTTGATGGAGCGTGGCTTGGTTCGCATTGGCGGTGAAGATGATTCTTTAGGCCGACCGTTCTTGTATGAAACAACACGACGCTTTCTGGAGTCATACGGATTGAAAGATCTTGGCGATCTTCCGCAAGCAGAGAAACTTCAACGTACGCGCGATCCTCAATTGAAGTTAAACCTCGCGGATGATGAGATAGGACCCGTCGAGGGCGCCGCGTGATGAGTGTTTCCTGCCAGCTTTCGAGAACTTCAGATTGCTCGTTTGCATGACATCGGAGCAAGGCTATAGTCCCGCCCGCACTCGGCTTGAATAGCTCGATACATGTTGGCGAACTCGCTCAGTTCGCAAGTACAGAGCTGTGCCACGGAGGAACGTTAAGTGAATCATCGCCTGAATCACTCTCGCTTGTCAGAAATCGAACTGTCTGTCGGCGAGAGTTTCCGCATTGAGGATGTCGTCGTGACATTGCTCGATATCAAGAACGGAGAACCGAGGTTCTTGGTGGAACGCCTGTCCGGCGAAGATTGCGATGACGACAGCTTTGATTCTGCCGAATTCGAGTTGCCAGCGTCCTTCCGGTAGTAGTGCAGAATCGCATGCATTCCAGCTAAGCGTTGCCTTATCGTTTGGATCGTCACTCACCAGTGAGGACGAAGCTACCATCACCGCCTGAGTGATGCGTTCCCAACCGCAGCGACTGTCTGGAATCGATTCCATGCCCGATCAAACTTCTCTGAGCTTCGGCGCCAACGAACGTGCGAATGCTCTCACGCTTCTGACCTTGGCCCTCAAAGAAGACCTTGCCGAGATCGGGGACCGCACGTGTCAGGCGTTGATCGAGCCGACCGACCGGGCTGAAGTGCATGTGGTCGCACGCACGCATGGAGTTGTCGCCGGGCTACCTATCGGGGCGCTGGTGTTTGATGCTCTCAGCAACCGAGTCGCATGGATCTCAGAGACTCTGGACGGTAGTACTGTTGAGCCTGGTCAGGTTGTTGCGCGAGTCGTCGGTCCGCTGAAGGACGTGCTCATTGGAGAACGCACGGTCTTGAACTTTCTGACGCACTTGTCAGGTATCGCGACGTTAACTCAACGCTTCGTCAGCGAAACGGCTGGAACCCGCGCAGTGATTCTGGATACACGCAAGACACTGCCGGGGTGGCGGTCGCTCGCCAAGTACGCTGTCCGAGCGGGTGGCGGAACGAACCATCGCTTGGGCCTCTACGACGGCGTGCTCATTAAAGACAACCACATCGCGGCCTGGTCGCGTCAGGTCGGCAATTCGTCTTTAGCCGCAGCCGTCAGGCAAGCACGCAGTAAAAGTCCCAAAGATCTCACGGTTGAAGTTGAAGTCGACACGCTCAGCCAGCTTCACGACGCGTTGGACGGCAAGCCTGACATCGTGCTGCTCGACAACATGAACTGCGATCAGCTTAAGGAAGCGGTTCAGATCCGGGACCACGCCGCACCTCACGTGCTGCTGGAAGCTTCCGGCGGAGTAACCTTGGCCACCGTCCGAGCCATTGCCGAAACTGGAGTCGATCGCATCAGCATTGGAGCGCTAACGCACTCAGCTCCGTCGCTCGACCTCGCCTTCGATTTCTTCCAGATCGAAAGCTGACTGAGTGCCAGTGGCGTTCAAGTAAACGAGGACATTCGAGATCTCCTTCGGGAGCTTCGAATGTCCTCATTTGTCGATGGGTCATGATCAGATTTCTGCTGCCCAGAAATCTTCCGACTACGTCGTCAGCCATTCAGCAACGGCATCGGCTTCCTGAGCTTCGGGGATGTTCTTGGAGTGGATGCCCACTTTCGCCGCCAAGTAGGCCTTGCCGGTGATGTCGGGCAGCTTGCCGCCTTCGCCGGTCATCCACAGTTCTGCCGGAGCACACAGAGCGAGGAAGGCTGGCACGTCGCCGTACTTCACGGCTCCGGGCAGCAGGTTGACATCACGGATCTTGGTGATGGTTCCGAACCGCACACCATGAGTGCCAATGGCGAGCTTGTTGACGATACCACTCTGAGCACACGCGGCGGCAGCGATCACTCCCGACCAGCCGAAGCCGACGAGATGAATCTTCTGCGGTGGTCGCTTGTAGTTCTTCACGAAGCTGAGCAGCGTCAGCACGTCGTGCACGCGTTGGGAAAACAGCGGGTGATTATAGCCCAACGTGTAGCCTGCGAACTCGCGCTGGTTGTTGACGATCCGTGCTTCCGTTCGCGGCGCACCGTCTTTGAGGAACTCGCCCTGATAGAGCAGATCAGACGCCGCCACCGCGAAACCCTTCGCCAGCAGCTTCTTGACGGCTCCTGTCGGAGCGCCGGTCGAGTCGAACAAATCGGACTTGCCCTGATCTCCGCCGACCCAGACGACGACTTCGTTATTCCAGTTGCTGGGATGCAGGAAGACCGTTGGCAGTTCCTCGCCGTACTTCTCGAGCTTCAGCGACGACGTGTATTGCTTGAAACCCGAGTGTTCGGTCTCAGTGCGCCTTTCGTAGGTGATGTCAGTCGCAGCCGGCAGACGACGACCGATCATCACGTCGAGCGCACCGCCGATGACTCGACGGTACTCCTTCAAGGATGCTTCGTCGCGCGGAGCCAGTGCAGAGATCTGCTTGTCTGAATCCGCATCCAACGCGCGCAGCACTTTGACTTCGTAGTTCTCACCCAACTCCGGAGCGCTATGCCCGCCGGACCACACGGTAGCCTCGTCCTTCGTCAGCGGCTTGAAGTCACGCTCTTCAATCTTGTCGAAGCCCAGATTCAACGTGCGATTGAAGAACTCGTACATCATGTGCCGGCTGGGGCTGTTGTAGTTGTGCGGGAACTTCATGTACTTCGCGGCCACGTTGTCCGGCACGCCCATCATCGCGAAGTGCTGCTTCAGTTCGGGTAGCCCCTTGGTCTCGATCTCGACCGTCCAGTCATCGGCGCCGGTCATGGCTATCGGTCGCGGCGCCATCATCGCGGCGAACTCGATGTTGCCCGTGTTCACGCGCAGGTAGGAAGCGTTCTCGCATGTGCAGCCGCCCTGCATCGCAGTCGACACCATGACGGCTGGAAACGCCGCAGTCACTCGTTGATCGAGGGCCGCAATCATGAAAGTTTGAGTTCCGCCGCCGCTGGCTCCCGTCACTCCGATGCGCGTCTTGTCGACATCCGGACGGCTCGTGAGCCAGTCGATGGCACGCAACGAGTTCCACGTCTGAATGCCAACCACATTGATCAATCGCAGCTCGGACTGAGCGCTGAACAGTCCCCAGTGCTCCGGGGATGAAAGCTGTTCGCGCTGCTTGGCGAAGCGATGGATGAGGTCGAACGTGAACGAGCCGTTGTCCGCGTAACCCTGCATGTCATAGATAAAGACGTTGCAGCCCATGCGGGCCAGTTGCACGCAGCGGGCCTGCAAAGGATGACGACCGCTGACTTCGAACCGCTCGCCACCACTTTCAATTTCCTTCTTGATCTGTGCTTCGCCGTGATCGTGGAAGCGACCGTTCTGCCAATGACCGTGCGGGCACAGAACGGTCGGCAACGGGCCGCTCTTGCCCTTGGGACGATAGAGGCTGCCCGTCACCAGCAGGCCGGGGCTGCTTTCAAAGATCACGCGCTCTACCGTGTAGTCATCGCGATCAACCGAACCGTGAACGATTGCGTCAATCGCCGGACGCGACGGCATCGGCCAGAGGCTGCAGGCGACGAGCATCTGACGGCGCACGTACTCTTGCCGAACAGCCCATTCCTCTTTGTTCTTCGACGGAGCAAACGGGAAGTAGCCGTTGAGGTCCTTCAGTGCGCCCAACCGCTTATCCTTGGGCAATTCACCGGCGGGCAGCACGCGTGGAACATCGGCCTCTGCAAAGTGAGCGGTGTTGGCGAGACTCGCGGCAGCGAGAGCAAAGCTCATCTGCTGAATCATTTCACGACGTGTGATTCCGTGCGACATGCGGAAACTCCAGGTGTTTGAGTGCCAGGAAGCGTTCAGACGCGAAAGTAGAAGCGAGATCGGAATGAGCTGCGACTGAAGAGTCAAATGCACTGCGTGTTCGTCCGCAGAAAGTTGAGGCGCGTATGCTCGCCTTACAATCCGCGAGCGACGACCATCGGGAGTCCCATCAACGTGACGGGGCTAAGATCGATTCGTATGACCGGGCCCGCGCCGGATTCTGTTTGGATTGGACTGCGACAGGAAACTTCGGACTTGAACCTGCTGATTTATCTCTTGGCGTTTCTCGTGCTGACGATCGGCAACTGCGAGTTGCTGGTGACGGCAGTCAATCGCGTGCATTCGCGCCCGATACGAGAGTTCTTTCTGCGGCAGCTCAGACACGCTCATGATCTGTTGATTCCGTTGTTTCCCGCATGGCTGCTGATCGGAATAGGTGGCATCGCCCCGGGAGTGCTGTTTCAGGACATTGAACCCGCTGTCACATGGTCGCTATTGCCATTCGCGGTGCAGTTGTATTTCGTGTGTTGCGGACTTGGGTTCATCGGCTTCGCCATGAGCGTCGCCCGCTATCACCTGAATCAGGTTCCCCGTCAGCAGATCGGGTTCTTGTCGCGAGTGATCAATATCGCCGACGAGCTCGGTGCGCCGCCCGTTGCGAATGGCCCATTTCGGTCGATGACACGTATTCCCGGTAACGAGTGCTTCTCGATTGAACTCAATGAACGCGTGTTAGAACTTGATCGCCTGCCCGCAGATTTGGACGGGATCAGGATTCTGCACCTCACCGATCTGCACTTCATTGGCACAATCGATCTGCCGTACTACGAGCGAGTGCTCGGGCATGTCGCTCTACAGAAGTTTGATCTCGCAGTGTTTACAGGTGACCTGCTCGACGGGCTGCAGTTCACCGACTGGATTCCTAAGACCTTGGGGAAAGTCGAAGCGAGAATCGGTCGTTACGCCATCCTGGGCAATCACGACTGGAATCTTCCGACCGCTCAAGTGCGCGACGCTATGACTGCAGCGGGATGGATTGACGTAGCTTCGCGCTGCGAGGTGTTGTCTGTCGGGAATGCAGAGATCGCAATCGGTGGCAACGAAACTCCCTGGATGGGCGTTGCGCCGAGCTTCGCGGATCAGCCACAGTCCGTGTTCCGCCTGGCCCTCAGCCACTCGCCCGACAACATCAACTGGGCGCGTCGGGAACGCGTCGATCTGATGTTGTCCGGGCACAATCACGGCGGCCAGGTGGTATTGCCCGGAATCGGGCCGGTTTACTCCCCTAGCATCTACGGATGCCGCTTTGCCGGTGGTCTCTACTGGCTGGATCCGACACTGCTGGTGGTCTCAAGAGGCGTCTCGGGACGACATCCCCTTCGCATCGGCTGCAAGCCCGAGATCTCTATTCTCGAACTGCGACAGGCCGGGAAGCGAAAGTAGATACGCTTGGTCAGAGTTGGCTCGCAGCTGCTGCTGGAGCGACGAAAACGCCACTCGCTCGCTTGAGCTGCATCTACGCACCACAACCAGGGTGCGACGGCTTGAGGTGTTCCAACGGGTGGATGGTAAGAACGGGGTTGAAAGGCCGGCTGTCGAGTGTTACTCACCCACAGCAGATTCGAGATTCCATTGTGGCCACGTTGCGGAATACCCGATGAGGTTCTTGTAACTGGTCCAATTCAACCGGCTGTGCGCTCCCGAATTCGGAGGCCGAACATGTGGAACTTCTTCGGGCCTGAGCGAAGATTTCGCGGAAATCTGTCACGTCGCGATGTTCTTCAAGTGGGTAGCTTATCGGTCGCGGGTTTGACACTCGCCGATATTCTGCGTTCGCAAGCCCTTGGGGCGCAAGAGCCCGTACGACCGAAGTCGGTCATCATGATCTGGATGCGCGGCGGACCGTCACATATCGATAGTTTCGATATGAAACTGGATGCACCTGCGGAGGTCCGTGGGGAGTTTAATCCGATCTCGACCAACGTGCCTGGAATTGAAATCTGCGAGTACATGCCGTCACTCGCTGGCGTGATGGACAAGCTGGCGATCATTCGAGGTATCAGATCGAATGACCTCGGAGATCATACACCGCATTACATCATCACGGGGTCACCTGATCGAGGTAAGCGGCCTGCATTCGGCGGTATTGTCAGTCATCTGAAGCCGCGGACCGATGGTTTACCGCCGTATGTCAGCCTGATGTATAAGTCACCCGGACTATATGACAACGAGGGTCCGGTCTATCTCGGTAATGCTCATCGCCCCTTCGTTCCCAAGTCGGAGGGAATGGCAAACTTAAGTCTATCGCGGGATGTTTCTCTGGAGCGGTTAGGCGATCGTCGGAGGTTGCTCGGAGCCTTCGATGCCTTCCACGCCGAAGCTGATTACTGCGCTGCGATGTCTGGAATTGACACCTTCACGCAAAAAGCTTTGGAGATGGTGACCTCTCCCAAAGCGCGTGATGCGTTCGATGTGTCTCGCGAACCGGCTGAGGCTCACGCGCGTTACGGTAAGTATTGCGAAAACTTTCTGATCGCGCGGAGGCTGGTGGAGGCTGGAATCTCGGTCGTGACGCTGAAGGTTGGCGACTGGGATACTCATGAAAAGAACTTCAAGGATATGCGTGAGCAACTGCCGCAACTGGATCGCGGCTTCCACGCCTTGGTAACCGACCTGCACGAACGCGGGTTGGATAAGGATGTCGCGGTCGTGCTGTGGGGTGAGTTCGGAAGGGCTCCCCGCATCTCGCGTGGCGACGGTCGGGATCACTGGCCAGAAGCCGGCGCGGCGGTGGTCGCAGGCGGCGGCTTCAAAGTCGGACAGATTATCGGGGACACGGACTCTCACGGCGGACGGGCGAAGGGGAAGGCTTACACTCCCGGTAACGTGATGGCGAATCTGTACCGTCATCTGGATATCGATCCTGCGACGACCATCCCGGATCACAACCAGCGGCCAATGCATCTGCTCGATGAACGCGAACTCGTGCGCGAGCTGGTGTGAGGCGTCGAGTACAGTCGGCAAGTGCAACCGATGTTCTGAGGGAACACCGCGCACCTGTCAGATTCAGAAACCCATTGTTCGCAGACGAATCAGCGACTGGGTTTTGAAACAGCAATCACGGGCCCGACCTCTGCAGCATCGAGCGACAAGGTCTACCGGCTATACTCGCGACGCTGCGAGTGACTACGCATTCCATCCAGATCGCAGCGCACTACACGATCAACGACACAATCGTGACGAAGACTCCTATGACAACTCGAAGCGCTTTCCTGTTTGTAACCTGGTTCTCTCTACTGCAAGGTCTGTCGTGGAGCCAGGAGCCGTGGGCTGATAAGAAGCTGCCAGTCAAAAGTGGGCTCGCGTTCTGGCTGGATGCGAAGGCTCAGCCAGAGGCGTGGAAGCAACATGGAACTCGCAGCAGCCCGCTCATGGATGGCCGAGCCTTCGACGCATGGTTTGATGGTTCGGGCCACAAGCAACATTTCATTCAGCGCACCGACTCTGCACAGCCTATCTTCCGGCAGATTGAGGACTACTCGTTCGTCAGCTTCGACGGCAAGGACGACTTCCTGAGCAACACTCTTTCGGGTCGCCGCTTCGACGAGTTCACCCTTATCGCGCTGGTCGCTCCACAATCGAACGGGGGTGGATTTCGCGCGTTCATGGGGGCCAGCGCGATCAGCCAGAACGATTATCAGAGCGGCTTCAACATCGACCAGTCCTTCTTTTCGACCGCGATGTTTCAGGATGTGAACGTGGAGGGTGTTGGATTCGGCGGGGCTCACGACCTGCTGCGCGATACTTATCCGTTCGGAGAATTCCGTCTGATTGAAGCTGGTGTCGGCCCATCCAACGTGCGAGTGACTATCGATGGCAAAACACCCGGCGAAGCTCGATCGAGAGAGAAACGCCCGGTATCGCTCGAAGAGATCGTGATTGGTGCTCGGCTCTATTCGAATGAAGCCAAGCCACCTTTCGCGCAGGGTTTTCTGCACGGCGAGATCGCAGAGTTGCTCGTCTATAATCGCACGCTGACGCCAGACGAATCAGTGCAGTTGCGCAAGTACATCCATACGAAGTATCAAGACATCAACAAGCTGGCGTCGCGCGCAGACGATGCCAAAGGGCATCTCGTCAAGACAATTGAGAACCCTCCCGCCGTGCAGATGTTGGTACCTGGATTTGAGGTACGAGAGCTACCGCTCGAACTCCCCAACATCAACAACGTGCTCTATCGAGCTGATGGCAAGCTGATTGCGCTGGGATATGACGGCAGCATATGGCTGCTGAAAGATACTGACGGTGATGGATTGGAAGACAACGCATCCCCGTTTTGGGAGAACCGAGCCCAACTGCAAGCGCCGGTAGGAATGGACCTGACGCCCGAAGGATATCCTCACGGTCGCGGCGTCTTTGTCGCGTCCAAGGGTAAATGTTCGCTCATTGTTGATACCAATAATGATGACGTCGGTGATCGCGAAATTGTTCTGGCGGAGGGCTGGGAGAAGCTCAACCACGGCGTGGATGCTTTGGGCGTAGCCTATGACCGCAAGGACGGCAGCATCTACTTCGGCTTGGGAACTTCAAATTATACTGACGCCTACCTGATCAATTCGAACGGCGTCGCCAAGTACGACCTGGCCAATGAACGCGGAACAATCCTGCGAATTGCGCCCGATTTGAAACAGCGCGAGATTGTATGCACGGGAATCCGGTTCCCGGTCGCTCTACGTTTCAATGCTCAGGGAGAGCTATTCTGTACGGATCAGGAAGGCGCCACCTGGCTGCCCAATGGAAACCCGTTCGACGAATTGCTGCATATCCAGCGTGGACGACATTATGGGTTCCCGCCGCGACATCCAAAACATCTGCCAGCCGTCATCGATGAACCCAGCACCTATGATTACGGACCTCAGCACCAGTCGACTTGCGGGTTGAACTTCAATGAGCCAACTGCGAACGGAAAGATCTTTGGGCCGGCGTGGTGGCGTGGTGACGCAATCGTCACTGGTTATTCGCGAGGGAAGCTGTATCGCACCCAACTCATTCGCACTAACCTCGGATATGTGGCGCAAAATCAATTAATTGCCTGCATGAGCAAGTTGGCCGCAGACGCGTGCGTGTCTCCCACCGGCGATCTGGTGATTGCTACTCATAGCGGCGGTCCCGACTGGGGATCAGGTCCCGCAGGCAAAGGTAAGATTTTCAAAGTGGCTTTCAAGAACCGAGAAGCCGCCCAACCCGTACTCGCCTGGCCTGCGAGTGCTCAAGAAGTGCATGTCGCGTTTGATCGGCCAGTAGACCTGACTGACGTGCAAGGGCTGCTGGGCAAGACACACATCGAACATAGCCAATCGACGAGCGCTGGTGATCGCTTTGAATCAGTACGCCCCGGCTATGCCGTCGTGCAGATGCAGATGGCGACGCGCCGATTTGACCTCAATGTTCTGGGCATACAACTCACTCCAGATCGGCGTACTCTGGTGATGAACACCGACAAGCACGTCGATCTGCACCAGTATGCCCTTTCCTTCCCGTGGAAAAGCCGTGGGGGTTCCAAGCCACAAGATCATTTATTGGATCAGATGAAGGACATCGATCTGCAGTATTCGCTCAACGGCGTCGCGGCCCAACTGACAGCGGCAGACGGCACATCCAGTTGGAGTGGCTGGCTTCCACACCTCGATCTGCAAGTGGCAAAGCAATTCACAAATGCGAGTTCATCCCACGAAACGCTGTGGACGCAACTGGGAGCCAAAGTTGACGCGGCAAGTTCGTTGTCACTCAGCACGCAGTTCGAACTGTCGAACATGCTGCGGTCAGCGGTGCAACCGGGTTCACAACTACCCTTCAAATACTCCCCGGAGACCGTCACCTTAGTACTGACTTCCAACTTCCCTCTGCAGGTCGCGGCTGAGGCAGCGAAAGTGAAACCCCTGCCAACAGCAGACGGTAAGCACGCGGTTGAACTCCTGATCGACGCTCCGACAACCAAGTTAATCCCCGCGAAAATCACACTTTCCAAGATTAAACCAGCAATCGCACCCACTCTTGAAGTTGCCTGGTTCACTCACGAAGACGATCGTCGACGACCGGTACCATTGCGTCGCCTGTACGTTCCTTGGGCTACCCAAAGAGAGCGTACCGATGCCGGCGCACAGCAGCTTGCCAAACTGCACCCGGAGCTTGAAGGCGGTAGTTGGGGTCGCGGGCGGCAATTGTTCTTCGGCGACAAAGCTCAATGTTCGAAGTGCCATCGAGTCGGCTTGCAAGGCGGTCGTATCGGGCCACCGCTCACAAACCTGATTCATCGCGACTACGAATCCGTCCGCCGCGACATCACACGGCCCAGCTTCGCGATCAATCCGGACCACCTGTCGTATTCGGTAGCGCTCAATGATGGGCGAGTGCTATCCGGTGTTGTGATGGGCACCGGCGAGAAGCTGATCGTCGGAGACAAGGACGGCAAGCTGACGGAGATCAATCGAGCGGATATCGACGAGTTGGTGCCGTCGAGTATTTCCATCATGCCGGAAGGGCTCGACAAGCAGTTGGGACCAGACGGTATGCGTGACCTGCTCACGTTCCTGCTGACTGCACCGCCGAGCATGCCGAATGATTTGCCCGGAGCGCCCGAGCCGCGTTCGCGCAAGGAAGTGGAAGCAATCCTCAGCGGTTCCGAGGAAATCATCTCCGCGCTCAAGCCATTGAACGTCGTGCTGGTCGCCGGGCGCAAGGATCATGGTCCAGGCGAGCATGATTACCCGGCATGGCTCAAAGCGTGGGCGCAATTGTTTGAGGGTGCCACCAGTATCAAAGTCACAACTGCGATGGATTGGCCGACGCCGGAGCAGTTCTCAACAGCGGATGCCATTGTGTTCTACCAGCAGGGGACCTGGAACGCCGAGCGCGCCAATGACATTGACGCTTTTCTGAAACGCGGTGGGGGTGTTTCTTACATTCACTATGCCGTGGACGGGGGACCAAATCCGGTCCCATTCGCAGAGCGCATCGGCCTGGCTTGGCAAGGGGGAGCGAGTCGCTTTCGACATGGGGAACTGGACCTCGTGCTGGAGTCCTCACATCCCATCACCCGCAACTTCCGGCGCGTTCATTTCCACGATGAAAGCTATTGGAACCTGAAGGGCGATCCATCCGGCATCACACTTCTCGCCAGTGGCAAGGAAGAAAACGCTCAGCAGCCGCTCATTTGGTGCCGTGAGCAAGGCAAGGGCCGCGTTTTCGTTTCCATTCCGGGTCACTATTCATGGACCTTTGACGATCCGCTGTTTCGGATCCTGCTGCTGCGGGGAATTGCTTGGTCGGTCCGAGAGTCCGTGGATCGGTTCAATGATCTGGCCACCGTCGGAGCGCGCTTTACGGAGTAAGTTCGCACGTGGCCCGTGCATGATTGCTGGCATCGACGTGCGTCCCTGCTCATCGGCGTCATTTTGACCTGCGTGGTCGTTCTTAGACCTGATTGGCGCGCTCATCACCAACGCGTTCAGTCGGGAAGAATTGAACCCAAAACTGTTCGAAAATTTGAGCATTCGGAAATCACGCTGCGCCGCTGAATTACGACGCTGCGGGACGTCGAAAGCCGGTTCGCTGCACGCACCGACTCGGCAGGGAACGTTGTTTGCGTCCATCGCAACCACCGCCAGTGCGGGAGTAGTACCGCTGTCGGATGCGGCGATGCGAATGATGTTGATGACCACTGATCCGTCGGAATCAGAAAACGCAGAGATTGCTCTCCTCGCTGGCGTTGGAGAATCGCTTGATGTCATCACTCCATAGCAGCGATGCCCTCTAAAAGTGTTCTCATCCCTGATCAGGTGGTTCTCAAATGACCCTCACAGGAACATGAACATGGCAGCAACAGGAACAACGGCGGGACATCCGCGCTGGTGGCATCAGAAATATGACACCGCCTGGAATCGGGCGAAGGATGACATCCGGCAAAAGTGCAGCGAATGCAATTCAGAACAGAAGAGCCGCGGACTCAACCAACGCCCCAGCAGCAGTGCCTCGGCGACCAGCGGTCGACAGACCAGCTAGGGTGCGCCATCTCAAGGCATGCCGACAAGCCCGATGAGCCAGTCTCAGTCGAACCAACCAGTTCCCACTCCTGAGGAAGAAGAACGAGCCTACCGTTACGGGTACGGGGCTCGACTGCACTACGGAAAGCAATTCTCCGAGTGGAATGATGAGCTGGACAAGAAGCTGCAAGAGGACTGGCCGGAAGACTGGCAGAAGTCCCGCGAAAATGTCCGCAAAGGCTGGGACTATTCACCAGACAAAGCAGCGGGCAAGGGCAGCCAAGCTGCTCCTTCGGCCTGATTGGCTGAACTGTGAATTCCTCATCCCGAGCTACTGGTGACCACTTAGTAAGGTAGGCACCTTGGCTTCGGGTGTAGTGATTGCTGAACGGCTTGGATCACGCAGGTGGCAAGCGTTGCCACTCACTTCGGAACCTACCAACAAGGAAGAACCCATGCTGAACGATTTCTCGAAGACGCAACACGGCTGCTGGTTTCTCTCTCGCCAACCTCAGGACTTTGATCTTTTCAAGCACGCAGTCCGCAAAGAATTCCCATCGATGTCGGACGACGCGATCGACCGGGCGATTCAGGCCTGTCGGAAAACATTGCCCTCAAGCGACAGCCAGCATCAGTTCGTCAGTGGGAAATTGGTTGCTCAGCGTTAGAAGCAATGGTGTTGCGCGGGCTCCATTTCCGATGGCTGCCTGCTGCCGCCCGTTACGTTTTTCCCCTCAGATTGGCAGATCCGCGACATTGCTCTGTAGGACGCGCCTCAACGGGCGTCCTACACTCTGCGGCACGTTTTCACCGTTCGCGCTCGCGGAGTTTCGCTACCTATGTTCGCTCTTTTGAAGAGACCTCGTCGCCATCGAGAGTCATTGCATCCGGCTCTCTGGATGGTCGCTTGCTTTCTGGCGTTCGTCCCCCATGTCGGACGAACCGACGATAAGGCCACCAAAGAGGTCCCGTGCTGCGCACCAGTAAATGCTGCGTTCTTTGCGGATGAAGTCTGGGCCAAGGTCGGGGCTCTGGAATGCCTCAAGTGCCACAAAGTGGGCGGCGATGCTGAAGACACTCAGTTCGTCTTGCTGGATCCCAAGCGGGTGCAAGGTGACGAGCAGGCCGAGGCGCTGCGCTCGAATCGAGAAGCCTTCACGCGCATGGCGCGCGCGAAGGAAGGTGATCAATCACGCCTGCTGCTGAAAGTTGTGGGCGGGCTGGATCACGGAGGTAAGCAGGTTCTCAAGCCTGACTCCGCGGGACATAAGGTGCTGATGGAGTTCGTGCGCCGGCTGTATGCGCCGCTACCGAAATCGCCGGTACCAGCGGATCTGACGAACGCGCCGCCATTCTTCGAAGGCGTTGCGATGCTGGATGATCGACGTCTGCTGCGCCGCATCACGCTGTCGCTGTCGGGACGATTGCCAACCGACACGGAATTGGCGGAAGTCTCGCGCGATGGTTTGAAAGCCGTGCCGACACTCGTCGACAGCGTCCTGAAAGAAGATGCGTTCTACGACCGCTTGCGCGAAGGTTTTAACGACATCTTTCTGACGGTCGGTTACGACGACGTCCCGGAAAATGCCCTCTCCTATGAGCACTTCAGCACCACGCGCGGGTGGACTCAGAAGTTCGATCTCAGCCACATCACCGACGAAGCGGAACGTCGCAAGGCGGGCTACAAGCTGTCTGACGACTATCGCAAAGCCATGCTCGGCGAACCGATGAAGCTCATCGAGCACATCGTTCGGAACGATCGGTCGTTCACGGAGATCATCACGGCGGACTACATCATGGTCACGCCTTACACCGCGCGCGGCTATGGCATCTATGAGGAACTGAAGCCGACCTTCAAGAACCCGGACGACCCTTTGGAGTACGTGCCCGTAAAGCTCAAGGCACTGATCTCACGCGACAAGCGTGATGATCAAGAGTCGGCCACCGGTTTCTATCCGCATGCGGGGATACTCAGCACGTTTCAGTACATGAAGCGTTACCCGACAACGGAAACCAATCGCAACCGCCTGCGGGCGCGCATGTACTTTCAGCAGTTCCTGGGTATCGATGTCCTGGAATTGGCCGCTCGCGTTTCCGACGCGGCGGCAGTGACCGCGAAGTTCGAGATCCCGACGATGCAGGCGTCGGAGTGTGTCGTCTGTCACAAGACGATCGACCCGGTCGCGGGTCTGTTTCAGGACTACTGGAAGTTCGAAGGCGTCTATGGTCGGCGCAAAGGTGGCTGGTTCACGGACATGTTCGGTGCCGGTTTCGAAGGCGAAGACTTGCCCGCCGAGGAACGCTGGCGATCTCTGCAGTGGCTCGGCGAACGTACCGCGAAAGATCCGCGATTCGCATCCACGATGGTTGAGCACGTCTACTACATCCTGACCGGGCGCAAGATGCTGCAGCCGCCGAAGGATCTGGAAGACCCACTCTTCGCCGCGAAGCAACGAGCCTACCAGGAACAGCGCAAGACCGTTGAACGGATTGCGACGAAGTTTGCTCAGACCGGCTTCAATCTGAAGGAAGTCTTCAAGGACTGGGTTGTCTCGGACTTCTATCGCGCGGATGGGTTGGCCACCGTGGCTGCGAATCCTCAACGTCAGACCGAACTGGATGATCTCGGCGTCGTTCGCATGCTCGCGCCAGAGCAAGTCGAACGCAAAGTCGCCGCCATCTTCGGTAAGCCTTGGGGCCGGTTGCACGAGCAAACCGCGATGCTTTACGGTGGTATCGATTCCAAAGAAGTCACGGAACGAGCCACGGATCCCAGCGGCGCGATGGGAGCAATTCAGCGTATCCTGTCCAACGACGTCGCCTGCAAGCACGTGGCCCTGGATTTCAGTCGCGAGCCTGCGGCGCGGCTCCTGTTCCCCAATATCGAACCGGATGTGCTACCCGGCTCATCTCCAGAGAACGACGCCAAGATCCGTCAGGCCATCGTACATTTACACCAGCGCATCATCGGGCGTTCTGATGCGGTCGATTCACCGGAAGTCGAACGCTCGTATCAACTCTTCGCGGGCGTGGTGAGCGATGCCTCCCAGCGCAAGGGCATTGATCCACGAGAAGCCTACTCCTGCCGACAAGGGTTATTGGCTGAGGTGCCCGATCCCAAATACACGGTCCGCGCCTGGCGGGCTGTTGTGACTTATCTGTTGCGACATCAGGAGTTCCTCTACGAGTAGGGCCGCGTTTGAAAGGCTGCCCATTCGGACGTGACGACCAACAACGTGACTCGTGCGGAACATGCCCGCTGGAGCTTGAATAACGATGAGACGAGACTTCCTGAAACTCTGCGGATTGGCTGGTTTGGGCTTTGCGTGCTCGGGCGGGCTGAGTTCTTTACTCCGCGCGGACACGAAGGAGCAGGCTCCCTATGAAGGCCCGTATTATGTGGTTTTCAACGCATCAGGCGGTTGGGACACCACCTATCTGATGGACCCCAAGGGCATTGGTGGTATCAATCGTTTGTATGAGGAAGGTGATATCCTCACGCAGGGCAACCACAAGTTCGCGCCGACCGAAAAGCACAAGACGGGTGGCATGAGCAACGAAGAGTTCTACAAAGACTTCGGCTCTGAACTGTTGGTACTGAATGGACTCGATTACTCAGTCAACAACCACTCGCCCGGCGCGCGCTACATGGCGACGGGGAAGCTCGACAGTCTGGCCTATCCGACGTTCGCGGCTCTGGTGGCGGCCTGCAAAGGTCCGACCTGCCCGTTGTCGTTTCTGACATTCGGCAACTATTCGGCGACCGGCAATATCGTAGCGATGTCCCGAGTTCCCTACTTGCCTTCGCTGCAACGCATCGCCAATGCGGATTCCATAGAGGGTAACCAGCGTTCGCCGTACCACGATGACTTCGCCTTGGTACGCATTGAACAAGCGATGAAAGATCAGCACGACGCCCGCATCAAGCAGCCCGCGTTGCCGCGGCAGGAACGGGCGGAAAGCATGCTGTATGCGGCGCAGGTGAATTCCAAAGCGATGGAACGCATCACGCCGCACATTCCGAAGAACGTTCCGAAAGAACGACTGGCTCAGCAGGGTGAGATTGCGCTGGCATCATTCAAAGCGGGCGTTTGCGTGTCGGCCAACTTGTCGATCGGTCAGTTCGACAGCCACGCCAACAATGACGTCGATCAAATGAAGCTCTTGCCGGAGTTTCTGGCGGGCGTCGCTTACTTCATCCGGCGAGCAGAAGAACTCCAGATTCGCGACAAGCTGGTTGTGGTCATCCAGAGCGAGATGGGCCGCACACCCACGTACAATCAGGGCAAAGGCAAGGACCACTGGTCGATCGGGTCAATTATGTTCATCGGCCCCGGCATCAAAGGCAACCGCGTGCTCGGTGCGACGGACGAGAAGCAGTTCGGAGTAGCAATCGATCCAAAATCGCTGGCCCTCGACAAGGAAAAGGGTATCCGAGTTCGGCCTGAGCACATCCACGAAGCCCTGCGTCAGTTTGCTGGCATCGCCGATCACACGCACAGCAAAAAGTTCCCGCTGGGCGTGGCGGACAAAGAACTGCTGCAAGGTTTCTGGGGCTGAGTTACGAAGATAGAGTCGTTGATCGCTCCGCGATCAGAACGCAGCTCATTCATAGTCTGGTGCCGAAATGCGAATCCCACTTTCTTGCTGGCTGGCAGTCCCGGCATTGTGCATCGCCGCTGGCTCTGCGACGTCTGCAACAGCGGATGATGCTCTTCGAACCGACGCCCGTAAGGCGCTGCTCAAGGCTGCAGCGTTCTATTCCGAGAAGGTCTCATCGCACGGCGGATACCTGTATCGCTACAGCGCGGATTTGAAGAAGCAGGAAGGCGAAGGGCTCGCTGATCGAGATACTGTGTGGGTGCAGCCCCCTGGAACTCCGGCCGTGGGAATGGCATTGGTAACGGCCTATCAACGAACGCAGGAGCCCGCTCTGCTAAAGGCGGCTGAGGCGGCTGGCGATTGTTTGGTGCAAGGCCAACTCCGCAGTGGTGGCTGGAGCGATCAAATCGATTTCGCTGCGGACAACCGCGCGAAGATGTCCTATCGAGTTGATCCAGTCCGCCCTAAAGCATCCAACATCAGCACGCTGGATGACAATAAGACGCAGTCAGCTCTGCGCTTCATGACCCGGCTGGACGAGACCTTGCAGTTCAAAGACGCCCGCATTCATGAAGCCAGCTTGTTTGCGTTTGATGGGGTCTTGAAGGCTCAGTTCCCCAACGGTGGCTGGGGACAACGCTTCGACGAGTATCCTGATCCGGCGAAGTATCCAGTGCTCAAGGCCAGCTACCCGGAACAGTGGCCCCGCACATATCCTGGCGCGAAGTATTGGATGTTCTATACGTTCAACGACAACTCGATCTCTGACACGATCGAGGCGCTGCTGCTGGCGGCTCACGTCTACAACGAACCGCGTTATCGCGACGCGGCGATCAAGGCTGGCGAGTTCATCCTGCAGGCTCAAATGCCCGAACCGCAGCCAGCCTGGGCTCAGCAGTACAACTTTGAGATGCAGCCGGTTTGGGCTCGCAAGTTTGAACCGCCGGCGATTTCGGGCAGCGAATCGCAGCGACTCATTGAAGCCTTGATGGTGCTCTACACAGAGACAGGGGATCGCAAGTTTCTGGAGCCGATTCCTAGCGCGATTGCGTACCTGAATCGTTCAGAGATTGCTCCAGGACAACTGGCCCGGTTCTACGAACTCAAGACCAACAAGCCGCTGTATTTCACCACAAAGTACGAGCTGACCTATGATGACTCCGATCTGCCAACACATTACGGCTTCAAGGTTGGCAACAAGTTAAAGTCGATTTCAGAACGTTACGAAGCGTTGGCGAAGTTGACTCCAGAGAAGCTGGCCGCGAAGCGGGATGCACAATTCAATGCGTCTCGTGGAGCACCGAAAGACGCGGACGTCCAAGCGATCATCTCTGCGATGGACGAGCGTGGTGCCTGGGTCGAAGACGGCCGGTTGAGTTATCACGGCAAAGACGACGACACCCGACGCGTCATCAAGAGCGAGACGTTCATCAAGAACATCGACCTGCTGAGCCGCTACATCGCGGCTAAATAGCGGCGTCGCCACTTAGCAGCTAGCTCTTTAAGCAAACAGCTCCATCACGGCCTGCCCCTTGCCGTCTTCGGTGGCGTAGAAGGGACGCTTCTCTACGTCGAAGCCGGTCTTGGGGCTGATGCCCATCGCGGTAAAGATCGACGCATGCAGGTCAGTGATGCTCATCGGATCTTTGATCGCCATGAAGGGACGTTCGTTGGCGGTCTCTCCGTGCAGGTAACCGCGTTTGGTGCCGCCGCCCCACATCACCACGGACGAACCGCCCGTGAAGTGCCGATGCTGGCCGTAGTGTTTTAGCTCCTTCAGCACGTCCACCTTCTCGGTGGCCTGATCATTCGCGTTCGAGCCGGGTTTGCCTTCCATGATCATGTCGCGACTGAACTCACTGGCCAGGATCACCAGCGTGCGGTTCAGCAGGCCACTCGCTTCGAGGTCTCGAATCAGTTGTGCGATCGGTCGATCAATCTCTTCTTTGATGCGTTTGAGCGTCGTGTGCCCGTTGGCGTGAGTGTCCCAGTGCAGGAACGGAACGTACTCGGTCGTGACCTCGACGTAGCGGGCCCCTGACTCTACCAGCCGGCGCGCGAGCAGACACCCGCGGCCGAAGCGGCCGGTGTCGTACTTCTCGTAGCTCTCTTTTGGCTCCAGCGAGATATCGAAAGCCGCCCGTTCGGGGGAACTCAACAGCCGCTGTGCATTGTCCATCGACCGCAGCAACGACTCCTGCTGGAAGTCGCTGAGGAACTCGCGGCGCGGGTTCTGGTCGATCAACTTGCGATAGAGCTGGTAGCGGTTACTGAACCGCCCCGGTTCCATGCCTTTCGGCGGACGCACCGACTGAGCGGCCTCTTCCGGATACGGCAGGTTCATTGGACCGAACTCATTGCCGAAGAACCCGGCCGTGGTAAACGCCTTGAGTTCTTCCTGCTCGCCCACGCCTTCCAGCCGTTGCCCGATGTTGATGAACGGCGGGATCACCGGGTTCTTCGGTCCCAGCACGCGAGCCATCCATGCCCCGATATGCGGACACGCCACGGTCTGCGGCGGCACGTAGCCGGTATGCCAGTGATACTGGTGCCGCGAATGCAGGATCGATCCCAGGTCCGGCTGAAAGTGCGACCGAATGAGTGTCGCACGGTCCATGACCTGCGCGACGTTCTCCAGCCCTTGAGTGATCTTGATGTTGTCCACGACGGTGTCGATCGCCGGGAAGGTGCTTTCGACCTGAGCGACCGGCACGCCCACTTCGAACGGCACATACTTTTTCGGATCGAACGTGTCCGGAGCCGCCATACCGCCGCCCATCCACAGCAGAATGCAGGCATCCGCCTTCGCTGCCGGGTGAACAATCTGCTCGCCGGTGGGCGCAGCACTCAACAGCCGCGGCTGCCCCGCCATCAGCGCAGCCGTGGAAGCCACAGCCATCTGCTTCAGAAAGTCACGTCGCGCGACCAGTTCTTCCATCGAGTATCGAGGCATCACAGCTCTCCCAAGATCAATTGCGATGGAGGAGTTCATCCCAACTGGCCACATCCATCAACCGTTCCATCATCGCTTCCAACCGGTCAACATCAGCCTGTTGAAGTTGCCCCAAGACTTCCGGTGACGGCTGGCCAAGAAGCCGCGTCCCCAACTTGAGCAGTGCGGCATTCGCAGCCTGCAACTGTCCCTCAAGACGCCCTTCGAGACGTCCCTTCGCCAGAGCGGTCTTGATGCGCGCTGCTTCATCGCGTTGAGCCATCTGGCGGGCCTCATAGAGGTCGCGTTCGGTGGAGCTGTGTGACAACATATTGAGAACCCCTGCCGCTTTGCGGATCTCAGACGTTTGCAGTTGAGGAGGGAACTGATCGACGTCCAGCTCTTCGCCATGTTTCAGGAAGTAGATCCAGCGATCCAGCTCGCTATCGAGTTGAGCGAGCGTTTTCTGAAACTTCGGGAGCTCGATAACATGGATCGATAAATGATCGCTAAATCTTAAGCCGCTGTCGCCGTCAATCAGTTCGAATCTGCTGTGATGCTCAGTGGATTCACCGAACAGTACATCGTTCAACAGACAAACGACGATGACTCGCCCGAGTTTTGAATAGTCAGCGCCTTCGCTAAGCGTCTGACTGAGGTGCTTCGCCGCATAATAGACCAGTCGTCCGCGATAGTCCGCATGCGCCAGATTCTGCATCTCGATCAGGCTTTCGCGCTGCTGATCGTCGCGGGCCTTGATGTCCAGAATGAATAACCGGTCGTCCGCAACATCCTTAAAGCTGAAGGGATTGAGTAGTTCCACATCGCGAATGGGCGCGAGCGACGAGCCCGCGAAAATCGCGTTCAACAGGTTCGTGAGAATGTCCCGATTTTCCTCGCTGCCAAAGACGCGTTTGAAAGCGTAATCGACCTTCGGATCAATTCCCGTTCCCATACCGTTGGCTCCGACGCAGGACCGCGAGGCACACCCTGATCAAAGCCACTAGTGTAAGAAAATTTAGTTCACATTCCCAATCGCGTCGGCACCGACGATGGGTTGTTGGCATGCTCCCAACTGGCACGGGTAGAGCGTTGGGCGATTGTTGATGGCAACCTTATCGGCGAGCAACGACTCGGTATGAGCCGACTTTGCCATTCCTGCTTGAGCTCGCAATGCGATCTTGTTCGGTCGGAATGAGCGATGCAGAGCCTGCCAGGCCGCGTCGTTCTCCGCCGAGTCCTGTCCGGGTACTAGAACGAATTCAAACGCAGGTCCGAGCCAGTAGTCGAGGGCCAGCAGCGTCTGGCCGCTGGCCATGGTGACTCGCATCAACTGGCCGGATAGCAGCGTCAGCACATTCGCCGCGTGATCGCCAATGTCCGATCGCGACGTTAAGCGGGACAGGCGTAGCAGAGCGTAGGCCGCCATGCCATTGCCGGACGGCGTCGCATTGTCCTGCGCATCTTTCGTGCGCGTGATGAGGCTTTCGTGATCGTTCGAAGTGTAGAAGAAGCCACCTTCATCCTTATCGAGGAACTGGTCGAAGAGGCGTGAGCTCAACTCAATCGCCGCGTCGACGAAGCGCGGCTCGGAAGTGGCCTGATAGGTATCAACCAGCCCGTCGATCAGACAGGCGTAGTCATCCAGGTACGCGTTGAAGCGGCTACGCCCGTCTTTGTACGAGTGTAGTAAGCGGCCATTAGGCTCCCGCATTTTCTTAAGGATGAAGTCCGCAGCACACACTGCGGCGTTAGCGTATTCAGGCTCATCCAGGATCATGGCCGCTTGAGCCATCGCAGCGATCATCAGGCCGTTCCACGACACCAGCACCTTGTCGTCGCGTCCCGGAGCAATGCGTGTGGAACGCACCGCAAACAACTTCCCTCGACAGCGCGCGAGCACTTCTTCAAGTTGCTGCGGGTCCTTCTCCAACACGCGTGCGGCCTGATCGTGCGGCTTGGGGCGATTGAGAATGTTGTGGCCTTCCCAGTTGCCGCGCGTCGTGACGTCGTAGCAGTAACAGAAGAGTCGCCCGTCCTCCGCACCCAGCAACTGCAGCACTTCATCTTCAGTCCAGACGAAGAATTTTCCTTCCTCGCCTTCGCTGTCGGCATCTTGAGTGCTGTAGAAGCCGCCTTCTGGCTGAGTCATCTCACGCAGCACATAGTCCAGAGTCTCACGCACAACGCGTGCATAGTCCTCATTACCGGTCGCCTGATACGCCTCGAGATACACCGACACCAGCAGTGCATTGTCGTAGAGCATCTTTTCGAAGTGCGGCACCAGCCAGGTGGCGTCAGTGGCATAGCGATGAAACCCGCCGCCCAGATGATCGTAGATGCCGCCACGCGACATCTTGTCGAGCGTCAGTGTCACCACGTCCAGCGCGTCTGAATTGCCAAACCGCTTCCAGGTCCTCAGCAAGACCCGCAGGTCCATTGGATGTGGAAACTTTGGACTGCCGCCAAACCCACCGTTCGACCGATCCGCAGCGCGCAGCAGACTGCGTTCAGCAGTCTTCAAGATAGCGTCGTCCAACGGGCGAGCTTCATCTTCGACACCACTGATCCGCGCGATTGTGCCAGTCAGCTCGCTGGCGTTCTCTTCAACGGCCGCGCGACGATTCACCCACGCGTCTTGCACGGCCATCAGAACCTGACGAAAGCCGGGCATGCGCATCCCCGGACGTGCCTCAGGCGGCCAGTAGGTGCCGCCAAAGAAGGGGCGCAGGTCGGGCATCAGAAAGACCGACATCGGCCAGCCGCCGTGCCCGGTCATAATCTGCACCGAAGCCATATAAATCTGATCGAGGTCTGGTCGCTCTTCGCGATCCACCTTGATACACACAAAGTGCTCATTCATCACGGCGGCGATGGACTCATTCTCAAAACTCTCATGTTCCATCACATGACACCAGTGGCACGCGCTATAGCCGATCGAGAGAAAGATCGGGCGGTTCAGTTCACGTGAGCGCGCAATGGCCTCTGCTCCCCACGGATACCAGTCAACAGGATTATTGGCATGCTGTAGTAAGTAGGGACTGGTTTCATGGGCTAAGCGGTTCATGCGGGCGTCCTCAATCATGTTCGAGCAGCGGCTGCCGATTGGTTGTAGGGCGGACAATCCTGTCCGCCAGCGTTTCAGCGGACAGGATTGTCCGCCCTACAAGAGTCTGCTGATCACTACTTGCGAGTGGCTCGACGTTGCTGGCTAAGCCATTGGCAAGCCGGGCCGGCCAGACCTTCGTGCCCGCCTTCGAAGATGGTAACTCGCGCCGCTCGCGACGACCGCCGCAGGATCACAGTTCGACCGAGGTCTGCATCTTCCACCTTATCGAGCGGCGTGGCCTTTATTTCCTTGCCAGATTCCCACAACCGGTCAATGACCGCCTGCTCGATGACCCGAGTCTTATGACTGCGAGCAATCACATTGAACGCTTGCAGTGAATGTGCGACCGGCACCGATCCCGTATGTCCGTCGTGCACGCCGGCCATGATGTCGAGCGGCAGATCATCTACACGATGCAGCACGCTGACGGGCGAGCGATCCGTATAGTCTTGATCTCGCGCTTCCGATTCACCGGGTGGTCCACCAAGCGCCTTCAAGATATCTCCGGCATACTTATCCGGTTTCCCGTTCGGAGCGTGAAAGCGGTACCACTCGGCCATGTCGCCGATGCCGACCCAGGCCGACACCGCCGAAAATCGCTCGGGATGATTCCCGGCCATTAGCATCGCCATGTGCCCGCCACCCGAAGTTCCGGCCAAGTAAATTCGCTGAGGGTCAATCTTCACGCTCTTCACGAGGAAGTCGACCGCATCCAAAATATCCTGCCTCGCGAACTTCGAGCCGCAGGCCTTCGGAGTGTTGTTCATCCCACGAAAGTTGGGATGCAGATAAGCCCAACCGCGACGCACGGCTTCCGCCTGCCAGAGCCGATTGTCCTGACGCACATCGCCACTCCATGAGTGCAGGAAGACTAGCAACGGAACTGATTCGGTCTTCGCATTCTCGGGAACCCAGTAGAGGATCGGCTGCTTTTCAGCATCCAACGTGCTGACGACCTCAGCCGACTGCAGCGCCGGAACAGCCGGTTCCTTCGGTGTGTCCTGAGCCTGACAGGTCCCAATCAAAACGGCCAAGATCGCGATCAACTTCAAGCAGCGCATGATGGTCTCCCTGCCTGCACGGTTTGACGGAATTGAGCCCATTCAAGCAAACAGCCCGGATGCTAAAGCAGCCGGGCCGCGAAGTAGTCGATCTCTGGCAAGTAAACCGGACAGGATGCCCGACCCACAAGATCTGTCGTCGTTATGGCATTTCGTCGCTGAGCAACACGGCCTTCATGTACTCGCGGTTCAGGCGGGCGATGTTGGACGCAGGCACTTCAGCCGGGCAGGCCGCTTCACACTCGTAAGTGTTGGTGCAGCCGCCGAAGCCTTCCTTGTCCATCTGAGCGACCATCTTCACGACGCGGCGAGCAGCTTCAGGTTCGCCTTGTGGCAACAGAGCCAACTGCGACACCTTCGCGCTGACGAACAACATGGCCGAAGCGTTCTTGCAGGCAGCAACGCACGCACCGCAGCCGATGCAAGCCGCGGCTTCCATCGCTTTTTCCTGATTGTGCTTCGGCACCGGCAGGCAGTTGGCGTCCTGAGCGTTACCCGTGTTGATCGACACGAAGCCGCCCTGCCCGATGATGCGGTCAAAAGCCGAACGGTCAACGACCAGATCGCGAACCACGGGGAACGCAGTCGCGCGCCACGGTTCGATGACGATCGTGTCACCATCCCGGAAGCGACGCATGTGCAACTGGCAAGTCGTCGTCGCCTTGTCTGGACCGTGCGCCTGCCCGTTGATCATCAGGCTGCACATACCGCAAATGCCTTCGCGGCAGTCATGATCGAAAGCGACGGACTCTTCGCCGTGCTGGATCAATTGCTCGTTGAGCACATCCAGCATTTCCAGGAACGACATGTCCGGAGAAACGCCTCCGAGCTTGTACGTCTGAAATTCGCCTTTGGCTTTCGGACCTGCTTGACGCCAGATCTTCAGCGTCAGATTCATACCTCGACCGGCCATTATTTGTAGCTCCTGGTCTGGAGTGGCACGTTCTTGAATTCAAGCGGTTCTTTGTGGAGCACAGGTTCGTTACCGACGCCTGCGAACTCCCAACCGGCTGCGTAGCAGAAATTGTTGTCGTCGCGTTTGGCTTCGCCGTCCTCTGTGGCGTGTTCCTCGCGGAAGTGACCGCCGCAAGACTCGGCACGATGCAACGCGTCGATCACCATCAGTTCGGCAAACTCGAGGAAGTCGGCCAGGCGACCTGCATGTTCCAGATTCTGGTTCAGCAGTTCGCCGCTACCCAGCACTCGCACTTCCTTCCAGAAGCGATCGCGCAACTGACGGATCTCACCAGCGGCCTGACGCAAGCCTGCGTCGTTACGAGCCATGCCGCACTTGTCCCACATGATCGCGCCCAGTTCCCGATGAAAACTGTCCACCGACTTGGTGCCATGCGTGTTGAGCAGCGTGTTGATGCGTTGAGTTGCCGCAGTCACGGCCTCTTTCACGGCCGGGTGATCGTCCCCAATCTTGCCAAGCTTCGAGGCGTTCTTTCCGAAGTGATCCGCGATCGTGTACGGAATGACGAAGTAGCCGTCAGCCAGACCTTGCATCAGAGCCGAAGCACCGAGGCGATTGGCTCCGTGGTCGGAGAAGTTCGCTTCGCCCAGCACGAACAGGCCCGGTACCGAGCTCTGCAGGTTGTAGTCCACCCACAGGCCGCCCATCGTGTAGTGCACGGCGGGGTAGATACGCATCGGAACTTTGTAGGGGTTTTCGGCGGTGATCTTCTCATACATATGGAAGAGGTTGCCGTACTTCGCCCGGATGACCGCTTCGCCGTCGCGTTCGATGGCGTGCTTGAAGTCCAGGTACACGGCCAGCTTGCTGGAGCCGACGCCGAAGCCCGCATCGCAACGCTCTTTCGCAGCTCGGGAAGCCACGTCACGAGCCACCATGTTACCGTAAGATGGATAGCGGCGTTCCAGGTAGTAATCGCGTTCATCGTCCGGAATCTGATCCGGCGAGCGCGTATCACTCTGATTCTTTGGCACCCACACGCGACCGTCGTTACGCAAGCTCTCGCTCATCAGCGTGAGCTTCGACTGATAATCGCCGCTCACCGGAATGCACGTCGGATGAATCTGGGTGTAGCAGGGATTGCCGAACAGTGCTCCGCGACGATGGCAACGCCACGCAGCGGTGACGTTGCAGCCCTTGGCGTTGGTCGACAGGTAGAACACGTTGCCGTAGCCACCAGTCGCCAGCACAACGGCTTGAGCGGTGTACGACTCAATCTTGCCGGTCGTCAGATCACGGCAAACGATACCGCGAGCAACACCGTCAACGACGATCAGTTCCAGCATCTCGCGACGCGGGAACATCTTGACTTTGCCACCGCCAACCTGACGCATCAGAGCCGAATAAGCACCCAGCAGCAGTTGCTGACCGGTCTGGCCGCGAGCGTAGAAGGTTCGAGAAACCAGCGAACCACCGAACGTACGATTCGACAGCAGGCCACCGTATTCACGAGCGAACGGAACACCCTGAGCCACGCACTGGTCGATGATGTTCGCGCTCATCTGAGCGAGGCGATACACGTTGCCTTCGCGAGCACGCCAGTCGCCACCTTTGACGGTGTCCGCAAACAGACGCCAGACGCTGTCACCGTCGTTCGGGTAGTTCTTGGCAGCGTTGATACCGCCCTGAGCCGCGATACTGTGAGCTCGACGCGGCGAATCCTGAAAGCAGAACGCCTTGACGCTGTAACCCAATTCGGCGAGCGACGCGGCGGCGGAAGCCCCGGCCAGGCCCGTTCCGACGACGATCACTTCGTACTTGCGTTTGTTGTTCGGACTGATGGGCTTCAGGTTGTCTTTGTGCTTGTCCCAAACCTGAGTGATATCACCACTCGGGACTTTGCCATCGAGCGGTTGCTCGGCAACTCGAAACATGAGCCTGACTCCTTAGAACCGCCGCAGCGGGGTGCGGGACATCGCCCGATGAGTTTCAGCGTAAGTAACTTCGTATCCGCGACGATGACTCCGCGATCAGTTGGTTTGTTCCGACTTGGCTTCCGGCTTCGCGGTCGCTTCCGGAGTTGGTTCGGCCTGCGACACGGTTGCCTGGTCAACAGCGGGTGCCGGCGTCGTGCTGGGTGCGCCCGTAAACGCCCATGCCCAACCCACGCAGCTTGCGAAACCAATACAGACCGATGCGGAGAACAACACCCCCACAATCCTGATCAACTGGTTGTACTTCTTGTGGTTGATCCCCAGGGTCTGGAATGTTGATGCAACTCCGTGCAGAAGGTGCAAGAACAAGAACAGGAACCCGGTGAGGTACCCGGCAGTCCGCAGCGGCGTGCGAAGCACTGCTCGAGCTTTGTCGAACGGAGCCAAGCCGTCGGTGTCGTTAAACTTGAAGTCCGACAGGTGGAGGATCAGGAAGCCCAGAATCACCAGGCCCGAGATGAACATGAACGAATCAGGCCGGCCCCAGCCGACTCCGTCGCCTTCGCCCTTGTTCTGCTTCACGGCGTATTCCTGGCCGCGAGCCATCCGGTTCCCGCCCGTCAGGCGGAACGCCAGCACGATGTGCACCGCGAACAAGGCAAAGAGCCCGATCTCGGCGACAAGCAGTAAAGCGGCTTGCTCGTGGAGCTTATGAGCATAGCCGTTGTAGACGTCCGCTCCGGCCCAGAGCAGCAGGTTGCCAGCGAGGTGAGCAACCAGAAAACCGCACAGCAGCAGACCGGTGATCGCCATCACAAACTTCCGGCCCAGGCTGGAAGAAAGTGCGTTGAGAAGCCACTTCAAGGTCGGCTCCTTCGTTAGTCAGAGTCAGGAGGTGCCAATCGAGACTTCGGGCTGAGCAGGCCCGGGGTACGCGGCGGGATTATAGGACCGCCCCTTTTGAAGGCAATCGACCCGAAACCGGTCCGCATCAACGACTCACCCGCGCCAGCACACTCGTTCAACAACCGGCATCAACTCTCACGCGGCCAAGAGATCTAGACACATCGTCTTCCCGCCTGGTTCGTCGCGTCGCGGTGCAACTCGGGCGAGCCGCAGAAAGTTCCCGTTGCGATTTAAGGTGACTGCCGGGGCGATGAGTGTGGCACGAGCCAGCGTCGCCGGTGCGTTCACCAAAAATGCCATTCAGCGGCACCAGATGAAACCGTGATGGACTCGCTCAGGGGCTCCACATCAACCGGCGTCCGCGCATGCGAACCAGTCGACCGATCTTTGGCAGTGTCTAGGCCGACCTGCTTTCGCTCACGCGCGAAGGCTTTCACGAATGCAAACGGTTGCCTTCGCCACACAAGTGAAAATGGGGCCGGTGAGACGTTGGGCAGAAGGGATGCTCACCGGCCCCGACGCAAAGTGAGGAAAACCTACAACACGATTCGACCTGAAACCGCCTCATCACTTACGGAACGCGGACGCAATCAACTCAATTCTCACAAATGGACACAAGGATCTAATGTGCTTGTTCAGTGTGCGTTTTAAGAAAATATACAAAAAAACATTACAAAAACGCGCGCTTCCAAGCCTTAGCGGATGACCGGCAGAGGTTTGGAAGCTGAATTTCAAATCGAGGTGCGGAGCGATGCCGCGGCCCTTTAGCATCGCTCCGCCACACTCATGTTGGGCCGGGAGATTTTACTATCACACAACCCAGCAAACTCTCCGCGCGTTATGCAAATAGGCCGGATCTAAGCGAAAACCACCCAGAGCCTGCTCTCTCACGCATTCCGAAATTCAGGAAATCGAAAACGGCATAACCTGACGTAGCGGTTATCGAAGCTCCGTTCGCACCGTACTGAAGTTGTTCGATCCATTTCAGACTTTGGGGTTCTCGTCAGGGGCCGCCAACCGCAATTCTTGGCCATGCCAAAATAGAATTCATGTGATCATTAGAAACATGGTGCGCGCGTCAGCAGGTTATTCATTAGAGTGCATCGCTGCTCAATTCGGTCAGCCAGATTCATTGAGTGAAGTCAACCGAATGCTCGAGCTAAGAAACTTCGAGAGTCCTCGACGAACTCCCGAGGGTGAGTTTGGGCTGGCATTGTTTGTGCTCACGAATTCCGCAGATCGTGTCGATGTTGTTCGCACGATTCCTGAAACAACTGCTCTGGTGAACCGAGTCGCCGCGTCTAAACCAATCTCCGGTGCTGCCTGTCGATCGCCTCGGGCGACGAGATCGACTCACAGACAACATTGGGTGTGGCGTTTAGGCGCGGAGGCCGGTTCGCTTTTCCAATTGGCGGACAATGGACGCCGTCCCCTCGCCTTTGGAGAGATCCTCGCGAATGTTACAAGACCGGCCCCCCGTACGGCTTGAACTCCGCGTGGCGGATTCGCTCTTTAGTGAACTGTTTCGCGTGCTCGATGATAGCGGGCGAGCAGTCCGACTTGATCCAGAGGAACGTTACGCCGTGTTTCTTTTCGGCAACGACTACGTCGTGATCAGGCGCTGCGGTCATCCGGACCATTGTCTGGCACAAGTTTACGCAACCAAGAATCTGCAGCGGGCAGTCTCAATTGCTGTTACGGGAACGACGGAACTCAACCTCGCCGTTGAGATGATGCAGCTCAATATCATCAACGGGAAAGGGGGTAAGGTGGGCTGGAAGTGCGCCAAGTTTCAGAGCATGCCACTCGCACCCTTGGAAGTGGCGGTTGTGATCGAAAACCGCTTATCGAACCGCAGGCCGTCGCCGGACGATGAGAGCTCTCACGGTTAGTCCTACTCGCCGCATGATTGATTCGCGTAGTGACCGCAGAAAATCGAGGAAGCCTGCGACAGTCGCCGACTTCTGCCTTCAACCCAGACAGTGGCCGGCTGGCATCAGGCAGCGTAGATCAAGCGGTTAAAGTTTTGGACGCGGCGAGTGGCGTGCAGTTACTCACGTTCAAAGGACACACCAACGGCGTCATTGGCGTAGCGTTTAGTCCGGACGGAAATCGATTGGCGTCGGCTGGTGGCGACAAGACTGTCAAAGTGTGGGATGCCAGCAGCGGCACAGAGCTGTTGTCATTGCAGGGGCATGCGAAGCTCGTTCAGCGGGTGGCATTCAGTCCCGATGGAAAGCGGCTTGCGTCAGCCAGTGATGACAAGACAGTAAAGGTGTGGGACGTAACACCACGAGGTGAGTAGCGGTGTCGCAGGTGACCTCGATTGCCATTTCAATGGATACCGGGACGGGGTAAGCCGCCGGAAACGCGGCCAGTGCACAGAAGACCCGTGGCTTCTTGTCGCTTCGCAACCCGGATAGGCCGCAAGCGGTCAATCGGTGCCACCCCGCGTCACTGATTGCAGTTCGTCGTAGTTCAGCATCTCCGAGGCTGAACCTTCCGCTCAACGCCACGGACGAGTCAACTTGAAGTTAGCGACACGATGAGTGCTCAATCTCGGACAGACCGAACTACGTCGGCGATCATTCCATGACTCGCACTCCGACACGCAGTGTGCCGCAGCCCACTTTGGGGTAAGAATCGTCAACACTCGCGGCACAACGCGGGTTAAGCTGGGCATTCGTATTGAGCCTTCGGGCAGTATTGCAATCAGAAGACTATCGCGACTGAGACTTTATGCAGAGAGCATTGATTTTCACTCTATTCCTGACTGTTTTCTCAACGATGCTGTCGGGGGAGGAGCGCAAGAATCCTGCAAACAGATATGCCGAATCGTATAAAGCCTATTTAGGCGCTCCGTTCCCCATCCAAATCGACTCTATCAAGAACTTCGTGTACTTCGCACGAGATCGAGAGGCGATGCGCTCGAGTCCATTCCTGTTGAACTCCAGATTTGCCGGCGCCCAGATCATGTACCCCTGGGCAATTCTAGAGCCGGAAAAGGATCAGTATGACTTTTCAACGATCTTGGCAGACGTTGAGTTCCTGAAGTCAAAAGGCAAGACGCTCTTCGTTCAGCTTCAAGATGCAACATTCACAATCAAATTCAACGCTACCCCCAAGTACTTGTTAACAAAAGAATATGACGATGCCGCTACATTCCAGAGGGATGAGCACGGCAACCCTGAAGGCTGGGTAACAAAACGCTGGAACCCCAAAGTGCGTGAGCGCTTTGCCAGGCTGCTGGCAGCGTTGGGGCGCGAGCTGGACGGCAAGATTGAGGGAATCAACCTGCAGGAGACGTCGATTGGGGTATCACCCAAAGACGACCCATCATTCTCGGAAGCAGCCTATGTTGACGCAGTCAAGGCCAACATGCGAGCGATGAAAGCAGCCTTCAGCAAATCAGTGACCATGCAGTATGCGAACTTCATGCCTGGTGAATGGCTGCCCTGGGATGACAAGGGATTTCTCCGCTCAATTTATCAGTATGGCGAAGAGATTGGCGTCGGACTTGGCGCCCCAGACCTCATGTTTACCAAGAAAGGTCAACAGAACCATACCATCGCAATGATGCACGAGAATAAGTTTACCGTCCCAATTGGAATCGCAGTTCAGGATGGAAACTATATTGGAGAGACCAATTCTACGAAGGTCATCAAGAACCGGAAGAATCTGGTTCCGGCTTTGCATGCATTCGCGAAGGAATTCCTGCACGTGAACTACGTGTTTTGGTCCAATCAAGAGCCCTACTTGATTGAGGACGTCTTGCCTTCATTTCCGGTGGTGAAGTGAGGAGAATCACCGGGGCCCTGAAGGTTACCGGGGCGGCATGAGCCGCCACCATCGATAGAAAAAAGGAATATGAACAAACAGATCTTCCTCAACCTCCCCGTCGCCGACTTGCAGAAGTCGAAGGCCTTTTATCAGGCACTTGGCTACTCACTCAATCCGCAATTCTCCGGCGACGAGGCCGCGTGCGTCATCATCAGCGAGACGATCTTTGTCATGTTGGGCACGCATGCCAAGTTTCGCGAATTCACTCCCAAGGCCGTCTGCGATACGACCAAGGCGGTGGAAGTCCTGATCAACCTCACCTGCGAGAGCCGCCAGGAGGTCGATGATCTCGTCGCCAAGGCCCTCGCCGCCGGAGGCTCGACCTACGACAAGGCGGAGGACCTGGGCTTCATGTACTCGCACAGCTTTGTCGACCCCGACGGCCATGGATGGGGGCTGTTTCATATGCCCGAGTCGCCGCAGCCATGATGCCGCTAACTCGCTTCAGGACCACGTATGCGACCCCTTCAGTATTCCATCAACGTCACGTTGGACGGCTGCGTCGATCATCGGGCAGGTTCCAAGGACGAAGAACTGCATCGTTTCTGGGCCGAGAAACTCGCTCAGTCCGATGCCCTGCTCTTTGGCCGGGTTACTTTCGAAATGATGCAGGGCGCGTGGCGGTGGCCGGCAAATGGGGTGCGGCCCGAATGGATGGCCGAGTGGATGGAACCCTTCGCCCGCACGATCGACGCGGCCAGGAAGTATGTTGTGTCGAGCACCTTGAGCCAGGTCGATTGGAACTCGGAGCTCTTGCGCGGAGACCTGGCCAAGGCCGTCGAGCAGCTTAAGCGGGAGCCGGGCAAGGGACTGTTCGTGGGAGGCGTGACGCTCCCGCTGGCATTGGCGGAGCTGGGATTGATCGATGAGTACGAGTTCGTGGTCCACCCCAGGATAGCCGGCCACGGCCCGACATTGTTCGCCGGGCTATCGAAGTATGTCGACTTAAAGCTCGTGAGCCGACGGGAGTTCGGCTCGGGCGCGGTGGGGCTCCGGTATGAGCCGAGAAGGTAACCATCCCTTCTACCGGACCGCAGTGTGGCAAAGGCCGCGAACCATTACAGGGGGCCTGCATCGGCTCCTCCGCCGCTCCATACAGCCAACCGCTCCATACAGCCAACCGGTCCGCCCTGCGGACCGAATCTAAACGTGAAGTCGACTCCTTTTCGGACCAGTGGGCGCCATTTTTCAGATGTTCTTTGACGATCGGGGGATGCAACTCCGAAGGGTTTGCCAAACCCATCCGCGAGTTCAGATTGCTCTTCGATGCAGAACTTGCAGGCGCTTCAAGCTGGATTGCGGCGCGTCAACGTTGCTGGCAGGGTCAGTCGTCGCCAGACTGCTGTGCTCGCTCAGTTTCCCGGACGCAGCTTCGAGGCCGCATCATGAGTCGTGTTTGGACGGACGAAGAACTGATTCGCTTCTGTCAGCAGGGGCCGTTTGACGATGTCAGCCCGGAACTGCTGGACGCGTTGCGGCATCGCTGGTTTGAATCGCCCACGTTGCGCGAAGCAGTTGAAGCATCGCCGCGCAAAGAGTTTTTGTTGGAGCGGCTGGCTCACGTACCGGCCGCGCCTGAGACGGATGCTCCCCGCAAGACTGTGTTGTGGGGCGTCGTCGCGGCGGTGTGCCTCATCATCGGCGTCGCGGTTGGGCAACGCGGGCAGTGGCTGAACCGGCAGGCTGAGGTCGATCCGAAAGCTGAGAACACGGGCACGGCAGAGAACGTTGAGAAACCCGCAGATAAGGCAGATAAGACTGACGAACCCGCCAAAGACGTTGCGAAGACAGACGCTCAACAGACTCCAGCAACTGGCACCTCGGGCGAGAAGATGACGTTGCCCGCGAAGCCAGACGACACTGCGGTTGCGGCGACGAAGCCGGAAACCAAACCAGCCGCACCCGTGGTGGCTGCGAACGAGATCTGGTCGGCGGCTTTGGATCTGCAGAAGGCACCGCTGTCGCCGCACGAAACCGTGTGGCAGCCGATCGCGTCCAGCAGCACGGATACCCTGCATCCCGACGTGTTCCGCAAGTGGTTCGCGGCCTATCCGGGGCGGCCGTTCAACGTGGCCGAAGAGCGGATTGATACCCGCAGCTTCACGAACTTCGACGGCCAGTGTCGCCTGAAAGCTCCGTGGGTGAAGTCCTCCGTGTTGCGGATCACTCCGTACGATATCGACCGCTGGGCGATCTATCTGTGGCGCGGCAACTCGGGCGTGCGACTGTCGTTCTATCGACATCGTCAGCCGCAGTTGTGGGGTGCTCATCGCGTGATTCGGCCAGACGGCAACGCGGCTCCGGTGGTCGGTGAGTTTCTGACGAATGATTGCGCACGCTGGCAACTGACTCAGAATGGCACCTTCGAACTCCGCGTCGAAGACGGGCATCTGGTCCTCGCACGAGGCATCGTCCCGTTGCTGCGAGTTCCGTTTGATGGCCTGCCGGATGAAGTTGCGATCGACGGAAAGCTGAAGTTCCGTGAGTTCAGTATGTATCGCGGCGAGCCTTTGCCACGTCAGTTGGTCGAACGCTTCCAGCAACATCCGGCACCGAATCGATTCGCATCGACGAAACCGGCCGAACTGGAGTGGAAAGCCAAGCAACTGGAAGGCGTCGCGGTGCAGAAGACGCCGCCAACATCGGGCGGTGATGCTAGTGCCGTGGAACTCACTTCGGCCGCTGCTGTCAAAGAACCAGCGTGGGCATCGACGCCGCTGCCAATGCCCGGTCTTTCCGAAATCATCTTCAAAGTCGATCACGCGGAGCCGGGCACCGGCGTGTATCTCGGTCGAGCCGACGGCACGCCTCAAGATCGCTTCTGTTTTCTGTGGGATCCGACCGGCGGTCGGATGACCGCGTATCTGTCCGCTCCCTGGGAAAACAACCTCGTCGAAAAAGCGTTTGATGCGAACGTTGCGCCGCCTCCGTACGTGGGACCGTCCCAGTGGTATCGACTGGTCGCGGGCTATCACACGGTGACCGCGTGGGTCAGTCCAGACGGCGTGAGCTGGGGCTTCATTGGCGATCACCCGATGCCGACTGCTGGCGGACGCAATGCGTCGCTCGGGTTGTTTGTGCAACCGGGCGCTGACCGCCGCATTCGACTCAGCCATCTTGAAGTTCGCGAACTGCCGATGGTCGCCTCGGTGGCAGCTCCCGATGTGCGAACTCAAGTGAATTTAGAGGTGCTCGAACCACTCGATGCTCGAGACCTCGGTTCGTGGTTGCAGGCGGTGGTGAGGTCACGTCCCAAAGGCGTCGGGTTTGAAGCGTGGCGACGCGCCTGCGCGGTTGAGTCGTTGCGGGCTGTGCCGAATCCTCTGCTGGGGCGAGCACTGTTGAGCGGTCTGGTCGCTGAAGGATTGTTTGGAGATTTCGACGCGGTGGTTGGTCAGTCTAAACCGAAGACTGATGTAGCCGAGGGCAAGTCACTGGATGAGCGGCTTGATCGCGACCTGCAACTGCTGATGGAAGCGGGCATGTTGCATAACTCTCATGAATACACGGCAGCGTTACAGTTCGGTCAGTTGTGGCAGGCGGTTGTCGAGAAGCAACTAGTCACCAGCGATTCTCAGCAGGAGTTGGCGAAGCGGCCCCTCGTGACGGACCTCGCCATGACGGCGATGCTGGTCAATCCGCTATGGTTCAGCACACCGATTCCGATTGTGCCCAACGATGCGCTGCGGCGCGAGCTGGTGTCGCTCGTGCAGGCGGGGCGTGGAGCCGACGTCCGTACGCTGATTGATCACGTCACGTTCTTCACGACGTCCACTCACCCGCATCATTATTGGTGGAGCCACATTGATCCGCTCTACAACATCATTCAGTGGGCGGAACTCAGTTCGCATCGTGGACTTGATCCTGAGATGCAAGCCAAGCGACTGACGTTGCCGCGCCGCTGGAAGGCGACACCTGCGCCGCTGCGGCATTCACTGGCTCAACCGCTGAGCAAAGAAGCCTACAACGTGATGGCTGAGTTCCAGGCGGCGATCTCGGGCAAGGCGTTCGCGGACGCCTGTCAGGTCATCGGATCGGCGGCTCAGGGGCATTTGCTGGGACTGTTGCCGGATGGACGTGACGACAGCGTGCTGGTCGCGTTTCCGAATGCCGTCGCGCTGGCGATGGACGACTATCCGGAACTGCGAACCACGATGAACGAGAAGTTCGGCCCGGTCGGTCGGCTGCGAGTTCGTCAGGCGATGGAGAACGGTGAAGTCAACGCGATTGAAGCCGCGACGGTGCAGTTCTTCGGCACTTTGGCCGCTGCGGAGAGCGAGCGGTGGCTCGGCGATCATGCTTTTGCGGGCGGCAACCTGGCTCAGGCACGCAGTCACTATCTGCGCGCGCTCGAAGGCTTCGCGATGAACTCGCAGGTGGTGACTGCTGAGATGACGGAACTCGCCGGTCGACTGCAACTCGTCGCCGCGATGCTGGGTTCATCGGAAACTCGCGAACTGCCGGCTTCGATTAACTTCGGCGATCAGACGCTGACGAAGGACCAACTCCAGGCCCTAGCCGCTGACCTGATGAAGACTTCGGGAGCCGTGCAGGGAGCGTCGCAGGACGCTCAACGCAGTTATTCCCCGCGTTACGAACTGGTCAGCCACAAGGTGCCGCCGCTGGCGTCCTACAAGCTGGAACCGCGCGGCAAGTTCGAAGGTGATGTCGGTGAGCACGCTGGCAACGGTGTCAGCGGGGATGTTGACTGGTTCTCGCGGCAGTTCGGTATCACCGTGGATGGTCCGTCGGCGTATCTCAGCAATCGCTTTCAGTTGATGTGTGTGGATCTGGTGACCGGTCAGCCACGCTGGAATCAGCAACTGGGCGGCGAACATGGTCATGCTCATCACTGGCCAATGGTGGCGATGCGAGCCCTTACTTCCGGCAACTGGGTCTTCTGCCGCCGACTGACGAAGAACGGCCCGGAGCTTGTCTGTCACGACAAGAATAATGGCAACGTCATCTGGAAGGTGAAGCCTAAGGCAACGCTGGTTTCAGACCCGCTGCTGGTTCACGGTCGGCTATATGTCTTCGCGGCAGAGACCGTCACGGCCGGGCCGGTGGATCTGCGATTGCTCAACCTGCACGCTGAAACCGGAGCCGTGCTCAACGACTACTCGGTGGTGCGACTCTTTGATGATCCTCAACTGCAGGGGCATCCGTGTCAGGCAACGGCTCGTGATGGGCTCATCTATTTCAGTGTTTCAGGCGTCGTCGGCTGCTGCGATGGTCAGGGGCAATCGCTGTGGTTGCGGAAGCAGGCCTGGCTGCCGCCCGCACTGGACAGTTCGCGCGGTCAACGTGCATACGAAGCCCCCTTGTTGGTCAACGATTTGGTCCTGGCCACTCAACCGGGAGTTCCGCTCGTTGAAGGTCTGGAGCAGCGCAGCGGTCGAGTTCGCTGGACGCGGGCAACTCCTGACTTGCGACGAGTGCTTGGCTTATCCGATGGTCGATTGATGATTGAAACCACCGCCGGCCTGGAAGCTCTTGATCCAACGGACGGTCAGATTCTGTGGCGCTACAAGGCCGCCGATCTGCTGGACGCAGCGTTGTTACCAACGGCAACTTTGCCGGTGCCTCCGCCGCCGGGTCAGCCCGTACCAGCACCCGTGCCGCAGCTCATTCTGGTGAGTCGTTTCATCGATGGTCCGGGCAACAATAACTATCCGTGCATCGTCTGGATTGAAGCGGCGACCGGTCGCGAAGTCGGCTATCAGACCTTCGAGGGATTGGCTGACAAGGAGCCGCGCATAGGTCCGTTCATTGTGACCGAGCAAAAGACCTGGTGCTTCTCTGGTAAAGGCAAGGGCGACGCGCGACGCGACATCCTGGAACTCGTGCCGAGCACCGATAAGGCGGTCACGCAATCGATCGATCAGAACTTGTGGGCCGCGTGGCTGCCTGAGTTCCAGCGCGCGAGCTTCCCGGGCAATGCCTTCGCGCGACCGAACATCAGCGCCCGCTCGATTCCTCAACCGCTGCGTGACGCCTTCACGAAGTATGCGTCCGGCTGGTTGGCTGTCCCTCCGCCGAATCAGCCGAAGGATACGGCGGGCTATCGTGCCGAAGTGCGCGGCCAGAAGGATGTCGTGGCCGTGTTGTTGACGTCGCGGCAACTGACTGACGAGCAGAAGCAATCGCTCGCGCTCGCGCCCGTTGATGCGCTGCGATTGGTGCGGCAAGTTAAAGTGCCGAAGGTCGACGATGCGGTCTTGAAGCTGAAGGTTGGTCATGAAGCGGGTCAGAAGTGGCAGTTGATCATTGAAGGCGGAAGCTGCCGCGTGCATAGCGGCATCATCGATGATCAGACCGCGCCGAATGGCTGGCAGGACCTGCAGATCAGCCTCGCGCATCTGGCCGGTTCAACCACCGAGTTGACCATCACCTGCGCTCCCGTCGGTCCCGGTCAGATGTGGGCGTACCTCGCCAATCTGGACGGTCTCAACGTGTTTAACAGCCGCTGAGATCGCGCAGAAATCAACGAGTTTGCGGGCTCGCAGAGGGTCTTCTTGCGGAACTGCGCCACCTTTGTGAAGGAGTCTTGACAGTTTGGTCGGACACAATATCTTGTGTCTTGTTGCTGGTGATGCCCCAATAGGGAGTATCCAAGGGAATCCGGTGAAACTCCGGAACTGCCCCGCAGCGGTAAGCGGAAACGACCGTCATCATGTGCACTGGCCTCTGGTTTGGAGGTTGGGAAGCGATGGCCATTAGGTGCAGCTCAGGCTGAGTGAGCTGCGTGTCCGCGAGTCCGAAGACCTGCCAGTGACTGAACGTGTCAGCTAAGGAATGAGGCCAGTTGGAACCTGGCTGGCGGACGCGTTCACACCAACCGGACCTTCGCGGGAAAGGCGGTCGAGGTATGCAGTCTCTGCTTGGCCAAAGGCCCCTTGCGCCGTTGGTATGTCTCTCGCTGTTTCTGTAGCGACAGTCTGTGCGGGCAGTTCTGTTTGCGCTCTCGTTGCGCGCTTCGACTCTTAAAATCCGTAGCGGTCCGGCCTCTCTTAAATCATCTCGAGGAGGTACGGCGGATGATCAAGGCGTCTCATGACTGGGTGGTTCGCAAACGCGACGGTCGGAGTGCTCCCTTTGAAATGGTTCGCATCAAGAATGCCATCAACAACGCATTCCGAGCCGAACTGAATTTGGCTGATGAACAACCGCTGGACGAGGATTCGTCACGCGAAGTGGTTGAAATCTGCGAGTCGGTTTCTGTTGACCTGGCTCCGTTGGCCAGTCTGGCGGAAGGCGTGGATGTCGAACGCATTCAAGACCTGGTGGAAATGGGTCTGATGCGCCGCGGTCACTATCGGGTCGCTCGCCGCTACATCGTCTACCGCGCCGAACATGCCAAGATGCGCGCAGTGCGTGGTGAAGTGCCCATGATGGAGCAGCCAACACCGCGCGTCCATGTGGTGCTCGATGACGGTAGCCGAGTTCCGTTTGATGAGGGTCGCATTCGCCAACGACTCACCCACGCCGCCGCCGGACTGGAACACGTTGTCTCCATCGATGAACTGGTTGATGACGTCCTGCGTTCGGTGTTTGACGGGATCTCGACGTCCGAGGTTTATCGCGCCCAGATCCTCGCAGCGCGTTCTCGCATCGAACGCGATCCTGCTTATGACACCGTGGCGTCACGCTTGATGCAGATGGTGATCTATCGCGAAGCCTTCGGTGAAGTGCCGACGACTCGCAAGCTGGCTTCGACCTATCGACATCAGTTCGAGCACTACATCATCGACGGCATCGCGGCCGAACGACTGACTCCGGACTTGCGCGAGCTAGACCTCACGCGGCTGGCTGCGGCACTGAAGCCGGAACGGGACAATCTCTTCCGTTACCTCGGTCTGCAGGCCATCTATGACCGTTATTTGTTGCACGTGGACGGTCGCCGCATTGAAACGCCGCAGTACTTCTGGATGCGCGTGGCGATGGGGATTGCACTCAACGAACAGACCGACCGTGAAGCCCGCGCGATCGAGTTCTACGAAGTGTTGTCGTCGTTCCGCTTCACGTCCGCGACGCCGACATTGTTCAACTCGGCGACCCTGCGACCGCAACTGAGTTCGTGCTATCTCACGACCGTGCAGGATGACCTGGAGCACATCTTCAAGTCCATCGCTGACAACGCTCAGCTTTCCAAGTGGGCGGGTGGACTGGGCAATGACTGGACTCAGATTCGCGCGACCAATGCACATATTCGCGGGACAAATGGCTTAAGCCAAGGCGTCGTTCCATTCCTGAAAGTCGTCAGTGATGCCGCGGTGGCCGTGAATCAAGGCGGCAAACGCAAGGGCGCGGTGTGTGCTTACCTCGAAACGTGGCATCTGGATATCGAAGAGTTTCTGGATCTGCGGAAGAACACCGGCGACGAGCGGCGACGCACGCACGACATGCACACCGCGAACTGGATTCCGGACTTGTTCATGACGCGCGTCCGCGAGAATGGACAGTGGACGCTTTTCAGTCCTGATGAAACTCCCGACTTGCATGATCTTTACGGTCGAGCCTTCGCTGAGCGCTACGCCGAATACGAGAAGCAAGCAGACGCTGGTGAACTGCGTCAGTTCCGTCGCATCTCGGCTGTCGAACTGTGGCGTAAGATGCTGACGCGGCTGTTTGAAACCGGCCATCCGTGGATCACCTTCAAAGACCCGTCCAACATCCGGTCGCCTCAAGACCACGTGGGCGTGGTGCACAGCAGCAATCTTTGCACAGAGATTCTGCTCAATACGTCCCGTGATGAAACGGCTGTCTGCAACCTAGGCTCGATCAATCTGCGCGAGCATGTTGCGGATGGCAAACTCGATCTGGAACGACTCGAGCAAACCGTACGCGTCGCCGTGCGAATGCTCGACAACGTGATCGACATCAACTTCTACCCGACTGCGGAAGCGAAGAATTCCAACCTGCGGCATCGTCCCATTGGCCTGGGCCTGATGGGTTTTCAGGATGCTCTGCACGGTGTCGGTCTGAGTTATGCCAGTCACGAAGCGATTGAGTTCGCTGACCGCAGCATGGAAGCGATTTCCTACTTTGCGATTCTGGCTTCGACGGAACTGGCTCGCGAACGCGGTTCTTATCCGACGTATGCGGGTTCGAAATGGGATCGCGGGATGCTGCCGATCGATACGCTGGAGTTGCTACAACAAGAGCGCAACGTGCCAGTGCCGGTCGATCGTTCCAGCACGATGAATTGGCAGGTCGTTCGCGACGCCATCGCTCAACATGGCATGCGCAACAGCAACGTGATGGCCATCGCTCCAACCGCAACGATCTCCACCATCATCGGAGCTTCGCAGTCGATCGAGCCGACGTATCGGCACCTCTACGTAAAGAGCAACCTGTCGGGTGAGTTCACTCAGGTGAATGAAGTCCTGGTCGCCGAACTGAAAGCTCGCGGGCTGTGGGATACGGACATGCTCGAGCAGCTCAAGTACCACGACGGATCGCTGCAACAGATCGACCGCGTTCCTGCTGATCTGAGGGCTCAGTTTCAGACGGCCTTTGAGATCGAAACGCACTGGTTGCTGGAGTGCGCGGCACGTCGGCAGAAATGGATTGATCAAGGCCAGTCGTTGAACCTTTATATGACTGAGCCCAACGGTCGCCGCCTGCACGATATGTACCTGCTGGCTTGGGAACTGGGCCTGAAGACGACTTATTACCTGCGTACCCTCGCGGCGACGCAGGTCGAGAAATCAACCATCGACGTGAACCGCTTTGGCATTCAGCCTCGCTGGATGAAGAACCGCAGTTCTTCCAGTTCGATCGAAGTGCATCGCGAAGCGGCAGTCTCGGCTGAAGGTCCGAAGGCTTGCAGCTTGGACGATCCCACTTGCGAGGCGTGCCAATAGGTCCAACATCGCGGCTATTCGCTACTCATGGCGGTGTTCCGGTCGAACCTCCTGCTCCCCTCGCCCCGGTAATCCGGGGAGAGGGGCTGGGGGT
>JAKFWA010000044.1 GCA_021732995.1 Planctomycetaceae bacterium
GGGCTGAATACCGATCTCACGCAACTGCTGCACGCTGTGCTGAGTTGGTTTCGTTTTCACTTCGCGGGCGGCCTTCAGATACGGCACCAGCGTGAGGTGAATGAAGAGGCAGTTTTCTTTGCCGACATCCAGCGGAATCTGGCGAATGGCTTCGAGGAACGGCAGGCCTTCGATGTCGCCGACGGTCCCGCCGAGTTCCGTGATGACGACATCCACATCATCGCCGCCAAGACCGCGAATGCAGTTCTTGATTTCGTTGGTGATGTGGGGCACGACCTGCACGGTCTTGCCGAGATACTCGCCGCGGCGTTCCTTCTCAATCACCTTCAGATAGATCTGCCCGGTGGTGTAGTTGGAGCCTTTGGTGAGCTGACCGTTGGAGAAGCGTTCATAGTGGCCGAGGTCGAGGTCCGTCTCGGAACCGTCATCCAGCACGTAGACTTCGCCGTGCTGGTAGGGGCTCATCGTTCCGGGATCGACGTTGATATACGGGTCGAGCTTCTGCATGCGGACCCGCAGGCCGCGTTGTTCGAGCAGCATGGCAACCGAGGCCGACGTCAGTCCTTTGCCCAGCGAACTTACGACACCACCGGTCACGAAGATGTGCTTCGTCATCTCACAACGTCCTGTTTCAAAAGACGAGACCCGGTTTCTACTGCGAAACCGGGTCTCGATTAGCTCACTCTCAATTCCCAAGAACTCTGATGCAGCGTCACGCGGCGCGTCGTCGCGCGACGAAACGAGCATAGTCATCAGGGGTGTCGATTCCAACCGTGCGGTGGGCGACTTCCGCCACTTGGATGGTCGCGCCGAGCTCCAAAGCGCGGAGCTGTTCCAGCTTCTCCAGTTGTTCGAGCCGAGACGGCGGTTGCTGCGTCAAATGCAGCAGAAATTCACGCCGATAAGCATAAATGCCCAAATGTAAACGCCAAGGAGTGTCCGCTTTCAGCAAGTCGTCACGATTGCCGTCCCGGACGAATGGAATCGTGCTGCGGCTGAAGTAAAGCGCGCGCCCATCGGCGGCTTGAACCACTTTGACGCAAGAGGCTTCGTCGCGGACATGAGCCTCGGTGATCGGTGTACACAGCGTCGACATCTGAGCCGACGGGTTTTTCGCGAGGATATCCACCACTTTGTCGATCGCGGTGGGATCGATGTCAGGCTCATCGCCTTGGATGTTGACGATGATGTCAGCGTCCGCACAGCACCGCCGGACGACTTCTGCGATTCGGTCGGTTCCGCTGGGATGATCGCCCGTCATTTCGACTTTTCCGCCGAACGCATGCACGGCTCCGACGATTTCGAAGCTATCGGTGGCCACAATCAAGTTCGGTTGGCAGCCGGGATCGGCCTGCAGCACTCGCGCGAGAGATGCGGATTCCCAAGTGTGCTGAATCAATGGCTTGCCGGTTTCGCTGAGCAGCATCTTGCGGGGCAAACGAGACGACTGCAGCCGCGCCGGAATGAACCCAACCACATTCATGAAGACATCCTTGTCAGTCTATGAGAACCTCTCGGAAACACCGATGTGGAAGCGTCTTATGACCCGTCCGTGAAACTCGTCAATCCAAATCTCCGATTGTTGGCCTGACCGGCGACAGAATTCTTGGCGACTGTTTCAATCTGCCGGGCTCCATTTGCGTTGTCGTCGCATTCCAGTGTTGTTTCTCGGTTGTTGAAAGGTTCCTCCATGCGTCGGTTGTCGGTGACTCCGCGTCAGAATTGGCCAGCCATCGTTGAGTCGCAAGGCATGCTGTATCACTCCATCGACGACGTGCCGTATTGGGACGAAGGCGTCTGTTACGAATTCACGTCACGTGAGATCGATCAACTGGAAGCGGCCACGCTGGAACTCAACCGCATCTGCCTGAAAGCGGTTCAGCACGTGCTGGACGAGAACCGGCTCGAGCAGTTTCTGATTCCGGACGCCTTCCATGACTACGTTCGCGCGAGTTGGAATGATGACGATCCGACGATCTATGGCCGGTTTGACCTCTGCTTTGACGGTCAATCGCCGCCCAAGATGCTGGAGTTCAACGCGGATACTCCGACGGGAGTAATCGAGTCGGCCGTGATTCAATGGCACTGGCTGAAGGATCTGTATCCGACTCGCGACCAGTTCAATTCGCTGCACGAGAAGTTGATCGGCGCCTGGACGTGGCTGCGACGCAACTCAGACTTGGGCAGCCAGACGCTTTACTTCGCCGGACTGGAAGCGGAACTCGAAGACTTCATGAATGTGAACTATCTCCGCGACACTGCGATTCAGGCGGGCTGGAAGACGGAGTTCATCGACATGTCGCAGATCGGCTGGCACGACATGCGCCGTCGGTTCCTGGACCTCAACGATCAGCCGATCGACTTGTGCTTCAAGCTCTACCCGTGGGAATGGCTGCAGCGGGAGAGCTTTGGCGAGAACATCCTCTTTACGCGCACTCAATGGATCGAACCTGCCTGGAAGTGCCTGTTGAGCAACAAGGCCATTCTGCCGATTCTGTGGGAACTGTTCCCCGGTCACGAGAACCTGCTGGAAGCGTCTTTCGAGCCGCTCGCGTCCGGCGAGTATGTCGCGAAGCCCATCTTCAGTCGCGAAGGTGCCAACATCCGCTGGTTCCGGAACCATGAAGAGCACTTTGCGACGGATGGCCCCTACGACGGTCCGTCGGTGTATCAAGAGGTTTGCGAACTGCCCAATTTCGATGGCTTCCATCCGTGCCTGGGAAGCTGGATCGTGGGCGATGAAGCTGCGGGGCTGGGCATCCGCGAAGACGAAACTCTGGTGACGGGAAACCTCAGCCGCTTTGTGCCGCACTACTTTTAGATTGTTTTTGCTCGACCTCTTACAGATCGGCGATGGGCTCGGCGAGGTTCTCCAGTTCTTGAGTCCAGAATGTTCTCGGTGCGACCGCACTGGCGTCGATGCGCGTCAGCTCTTGCTTCAGCGTGTCGAGGGCGGTTGCCGGGATCTGATTGAAGAAGAAGGCGTTCTCGCCGTTCGCTTCGACAGCGGCGCGGACCATGTTGCGATAGGCGAGCAGCGATTCCGCCAACTGGCGGACCGAGCTATTCATGAACGTGCGCCGGAAGTTTTCCTCCTGTTCGAGTATCACAATCTCGCCACGCTGCTGCTCGTCGACGGCGATCGGGTTGCCTTCAGCGTTGCCGCCCAGGATTCGATAACGCGCGAACTTTGGCAACGCTTCGTAGGCGTCAGTCACCGTTGGGCATTCGTCTTCAGCCGTCTGGAACTCCAGATACGGCGCTGCGGATGAGGGCAGTCCACACTGCATGAGGAACTGCTTGTCATCGTCGTTAATCGCAAGGGCCTGAACAGCATTAGCTGGGAAGGTCTGCAGTCGCTCGTTCGGATCTGAACCCCATTGAGCGGCGAATTCTTCGGGCGTGAGCATGACGCGCTTTCAACTTAACTTATAGCGAGCCGACCGGCTTCGAAGTGTCGCCGAACCGTTCGAGCAACCGGGCGTAGTCGGCGGGCGTGTCGAGATCGATCAGCACGGTATCGCTTGCCACCGGAACTTCGAGCACTCGCTCAGGTTTTGATTTCACAAGCCAATTGATTCCCTGATCGGGCGGAATCGCAGCCACTTCATCGGCCAGGCTCCAGCGAAAAAGCGTGGGGTGGCCGCGCTGTCCGCGATGAGTCGGCAACAGGATGTCCGCATTGTGCTGATGCCAATTTTCAAGCAGGGTTTTCAGCACATCCGGCTCCAGCACAGGATGGTCCGCCGGGACCAGCAGCCAGCCATCGTCAGGCTGCGGATCGCACTGTTCCACGAGAGCCTGCAGTCCATGTTGCACACTGGCCCGCATGTCGGGCGGATCGATGTCGGGCTGCACGAGCAGTGCGGTGTGCTGCTTCGCAATCTCCGCAATCTGATTCTCCGAGCGTCGCGTCACGACCACGATGCCGGACACGCCAGCTTGGTTCAGTGTATCCAGCAGGCGGGACAATACAGGTCGCCCGCCGAGGTCGAGCAGAAGCTTCGGACATCCCATGCGGCGACTCAGCCCAGCCGCAGGGATCACCGCGAACACTCGCTTTGGATTAGAGACGGCGGAGGCGTCTCGCTCGTTCACGAGGCACCCTCGGCCGGTTGAGGCAACAGTCCCAACTCGGCGGCGTGGGGCTGCAGTGCGGCGATGCAGAAGTCGATGTGTTCGTTAATTTCGACTCCGAGATCCGCCGCTCCGCGCGTGATGTCGTCGCGATTCACCGCCGCCGCGAAGGTGATCTGCTTCAGCTTCTTCTTCACACTGGAGGCCGTCAGGCCTTCGAGCCTTCCGGGGCGAACCAGCGCACAAGCCGTAATGAAGCCGCAGAGCTCGTCGCAGGCGTACAAGGTTTTGTCCAGACGCGAGACGCGCGGGCAATCAGGCAGGTAGTCCGCGTGAGATTTGATGGCGTAGATGACTTCTTCCGAATAGCCGCGCGATCGCAAAATCTCGGATCCCTTCAGCGGATGGTCTGGGGGATCGGGCCAACGTTCGTAGTCAAAGTCGTGCAGCAGACCGACCGAGCCCCACTTCTCTTCGTCTTCGCCAAACTTGCGGGCGTAGGCACGCACCGCAGCTTCAACAGCGAGCATGTGCCGCACCAGACTTTCGCTCTGCGTGTATTCGCGAACCAGGGCCAGATCGTCAGCTCGACTCACCTTGAACTCCTCACAGCCCGCGGGCAGGTTGCTCAGACCAGATTCGACAGCTTGCGCAGCGTCCATTCGACCAGCAGCAGACCGATCAGCACGGTGAAGGTCAGCCACGTGCTCCACAGTGGGAACACTTCGACGGACGTTTCCGTCAGACGCGGCGGCTTGAACGATGCGAACACGTCGGACACGTTGTCGAGTTCGCAGCTCTGACCGTTCGTTTCAGCGGCGATGTTCTGCTGCAGTGATAGGTTGCGAGTGGCACTGCGGCGTTCGATCGAGAGATTCTGTACCTGAAAGTAAACGTCAACCGGTTCTTTGGTGACAGGATCATTCACGCGCACGACGTAATCACCGGCATCGCTCACAGGAATGCGTGTTTCGAAGATGCCGGGTCGATACTCGGTCAGCGACAGCGAACGAGTGCGATCCAGGGCTTGCGTCGATCGGCCTGGTAACCACATATCGCCGGTCAGATGCCGATCCTGCAATGTCTCGCCGGTCAACGGTTCAAAGTTCTCATCGAAGGCTTCCACCGTCACGAGCACTTGCTCGTCGGGTTGATACTGCTGTCGATCGGTCCGCACCACGAATCGCTTCTGGCTACCAAGAGCGTGACTCAAGCCCAGCCGATGAATGAGCTGGCCCCAGAACTGGCGGTAGTACAATTCCCCATAGCGGCGACGCAGACGCCACATTTCGTTGTGAGCGATGTAGACCACTTCGCCGCGGCCGTACTTGCGGATCGCAATCAGCGGCTGTGGAGTTTTGCCGTCAACGCAGAAGTCGGTGGGATGCTCGGCCAGCACGGTCGTGGAGCTCGTCTCGACGCGCTTCACCGGCTGATACCACGGCAACTGTCCGAGGTTCGCCCAGGCGCGGGAGTTCTCGGCGGCTGATTGGCCGAGTGTCATGAAGTCGTACTGTGATGCCATCGGTGAGAGTCGGAACTCAAATTCGCGGCTGTCGCGCGGCCGGCCGTCGGGATCAACAATGACCGGCAGCATGTCGGCGATGGGCGTTCCGGCGAGTTCCCCAGGTCCGAAGCGCGGACCAGCCATGACGACCAGACCGCCGCCGAACTTCCCCACGAATTCTTTAGCCATTTCGGCGAACCGAGTGCTCAGCGCCGACGCTGGCATGTCGCCGAGGAACAGTACGTCGTGCTCGAAGAACTGATTTCGGGGTAGCGTCACCGTTGGCAGAAACAGCTCGTTGGTTTCACGCACAACAGGGTCAGACGACCGCAGGTAGGTTCGGAATCCGCGCAGGCCGACCAGTTTGTCGCGATGGAAGACTTCTTTCACGAAGCGCCACTCCCAGGTGGGTTCGTATTCCACGAACAAGAGTCGCAGGAAGTCGTCGATGACGGTCACTTCACGCGTCGCGCGGTTGTTCTGTTCAACGATCTCGCCGGGCAACGCTTCGACCTCGGCCGAGAACACGAATCGACCGGCCTCTTGCGGTGTGAAGGGAAACTCCAGCAGCGTTGAGGGGCCGGTCAGCGTGACCGAGCGGTCGCCGACATTGAGCTGCTTTGACTGATCGACGGCCTCGCTGCCAGCCTCAATCGGCTGTGCAAGTACTCGAACGGTGACGTTCTGGCCTTCCAGTTCCTGCTGTCGCAGAGTGACGGTGACTGTGGATGACTCGGTCTTCTTCATCTTCAGAGAAGTTTGCAGGTCGACCGCGATATCCACCGCGTGGGTCGCGCCGACTCCCAAAGCAAAGACCGGAACGCCCAACTTGCGGGCTGTCTCCAGTGGAGCGACGCCCGAGTTGTGATCAAAGTCGCTGACCACCAGCACGCCAGCCAGGTTGGCTACGGGTCGCCGCCGCAAGTCCTCGAACGCACCGCTTAACGAGGTTGTCTGGCCGGTTGGCGTCAGTTGTTGAGCGATGTGAGCTGGATCGATTGCATGCTTATCCGTGCCGCCAGCAGGAGCCAGCGACAGCGATTGCACGTCGTCGCTGTTACCGAACTGGAAGACGTTGATGTCGAACTTTTCGTGGAGAGACTTGAAGAGCCCGGACTTGTCCTGCTTAAGCCAGCCGCGCACGAGATCGGCGCGCGTGACTTCTGTCGTTTCCGGTTTGGATTCGTTGGCGTCCTTCTCCGTTGAACCGGCGGGTTTAAGAGCCTGCAGGTCGACGGCTTTCTCGATCTTTTCCTTGAGTTCAGGCGTCAGTTGGTCGGCGATGTTCATACTGTCGGTGCCGTCGAGCAGCACCCATAACGCCGGACGCGGATGCGATGAGAAACTCACTTCCAGAATAGGGTCGGCGAGGATCAGCAACAGGAAGCACAGCACGAAACCGCGCAGGAAGCCGAGTGCGATGCGCTGCGAGCGTTTCGCTCGCGGCTGATAACGCAGATAGAACAGCGCGGCCAGGAAGCTAAGCCCCAGACAGCCGAACAGGACCCAGGCGGGGCCGTGAGCAGCCCAGTCGGCTCCGAAAGACCACTTCACGTGGTCGATCGATTCCACGTCGCTCCGTCCCAGAAGTTTCGCAATCAGGGTGTGCATCTCGAAAGGCCCACGAGGTCAACGAAGTGGCCGTACTGATTCCACCAGCACAGCCCGCTGCGTAGAGCATGGATGCTGAGCGACCGCAGGGAAAGTCACCGGCGACCGCGGCGTGAAATGTTCCGCTGAAGTTGAGTCTCGCTGCGATTCGCGTTAGTGACCTCGCCCGACTTTCAGCCGCTCGGGATCGTGAAACAATCGCCAGAATTTCGCGCGGTCCTGCACACGAACCTGATTGGCGAACACCGGCTGATCCGGGGAACTGCTCTGGTCCGGATAGTTCTGCATGCCGACGAAGGGCAGGGGGTCGACAGTTTGTCCGAACACGGTGTTGAGGTCGGCGTCTTTGTCCCAGCCGATGTTGTGCAGGATGAAATCCCGCTTCCAGCCTGGCGGCAGTTCGTTATTGATTGCCTGAAAGCGCAACTGCATTTCATCACCCGCTCCAACAGTGACTTGCTGATGATCCTGCTTCTGTACGAGCTGCCGCACATCACCAAATCCCGTCAGCCGACCTTCCATCGGCGGCCAGCTCAGGTGCGCCTGCAGTTGCGAATAGTCGTAGCGATCGGGACCGAAACCGGGATGCGGGATCAACTTACTGAAGCCGCGCTGTCGCAGTTCAGCAGCGAGCATCGGCTGCTCAGTGATCTTCACCTCGGCGGGCGGCTCATCCATGGTGAAGAAGATGTGGTCCCAGAAGATCTCCATCGTGGTGGCGATGCGGACTCGATAGTCATTGGCCGCGAACTGATTCGACAGGTCGACAACGATCGTCTTGGTCTTTCCACCAGGGAATCCCATGTGCGGCGAGACCTGCTGCCATTCGCCCTTCGCATCCGGAATCCAGACCGATGGTGGCTGGGTGGGCTCCAAGTCAGGACGTTGCGAGATCGCGATGTTCAGCGAAGTATCGGTGGGCCGCATCCAACCCGTCAGGAACAGTTTGACTTCCTTGGGCTGCGGCAGCTTGCCGAGGTCCAATTCGACGAAGTGCGGTTCGGTGTAGCCCTGTTTGATGCGCACGTCCCAGGCTCGCAAGTAGTTCTCGTCGTGATCCTTAATCACCGGCAGCACGTCACGCCCGCGTTGATCAACCGCACGAACTGGAGAATGTTTGGTCCGCACGGGGTGCAGCTTGAATTCAGAGATACTCGCCGGGCCAACCTTTTCATTGGAGAAGATTTCCGTATCCGCCGGATGATCGACAGCCAGCAGCCGGACGGAATCGAAGTAGGTGATCTCCCACAACTCTTCCGTGAGCGACAGGTGGTACTCGCCATTCTTAGGTCGCAGTTTGTCGCCATCAACTTTGAGGTATTCCCAGTCGCGGCACGGAGCATGAACGCCCTCTGCGAATTGCAGGCCGATGGGTGCTCCCCACAGGCAATCCGTCACGAAGGTAAACTTCTCGCCGTCCCACGTGTAGAGGTAGGGACAGGAGCCTTTGAGTCGCTGCTGCAGGCAAATGGCGGTGTTCGGTTTGGGGGCGAGCAACTGGTCGGGGACGCCGTTGGTCCAGAAGACTCGAGCGGCGTCCGCCTGCGTCTGCTTGCCCATGCCGAAGTGTGTGCATTGCCGAGTCACCACTTGGACCTGATAATTCAGCCCAGTTTTCAGCTCGATCATGCTGCCGATGCCGTGCATATTGACGCGTTCGTTGCGGCGTTGCGGATCTTTGTCGTCTTCTCCGCGGATCGGCAGTCGCAGCGAACCGTTGGCGTTGCCGCCATCATTGATGGCCAGACTCACTCGATCCTGAAACGCAATGGCCAAATCGAGATCGCCATCGCCGTCGATGTCTTCCACGTCGATCGCTTTGATCTCGCTCCCCAAATTCTGCGAGAGGGAATCGCTGCGCTGAAACTGTGCTGCCGGTCCGCCACGCGAGACTTCAGTCATGGCGCCTGACCAACTCAGGACATCAAGGTAGCCATCATTGTCGTAATCCCAAGTCAGCAGGCCAGTGGCGGTTGCTTTTGCGATCGGCTTGGGCTTCTGAAACTTGGTAACTCCCGCATCTGGATTTGTTGTGCCTTGGTACATCACTCCCGCAGAGTTACCGGTAATCAAATCCCATGAAAAGTTCGCGTCGCTATCAGTCACTGCGACTGCTTGAACATCTTTGGCAGGACCATCGTCACCCGAGAATGGCTGCCAGCGAAATTGACCATGCAGCAGGTTCTCAAGGTACCCGCTAACTCCGTTGCCGACGCACACGACGTCGGTCGAGACGTTGCGGTTCCAGTCGACGGCAACAAGCTGATGAATGGCAGTCTCCGCTGGCGGCATTGTCGAGAACTTTGTCACGTTGACGAAGCTTAGATCGTCCCGATTCTGCCACAGCGTCATGCCAGCTTTGGCCGAGACCACCAGATCGAGGTCTCCGTCATGATCGAAGTCCAGGGGCAGGGTGGTGATGACGTCAGCAACGCCCTCGAACATGCCCGGAACCAACGGGACCGGTTTTAGTTCAAGACCCATTCCATTCGGACCGGCCTGATTCAACAGCAGCTTTAATCCGCTATCTCCCCAGACGACGAGATCTAGCCTCGAGTCTGCACACTCGCCACCGTTCGGCGCCTTGAAGCCTTTGAGTTCCGTGCGGTCGCGATTGATGTCGAACAGCGCGAAACCTCGCGTACCTGCGGGAAGGTCGGCGCTCGCGACTTCGGTGAACTCGGCGCCGTTCTTCGTGACGACGCTCAGTTTATTATCGGTCACAATAATAACATCGACTTGACTATCGGCGTCGAAGTCGGCCATCCGCACGGCTTGGATCTGGTCCAACTGTTTGATGGGCGCGCTGACGTTTAGCTTCACGTCAATCGCCGGCGCGAAAGATGGGGCGGGCAGCCGCGTGTGAGCGTAGTATTCCGCGCTAAAGTCGTGCTGCATGTACTCCAGCAGGTGTCGCTGCACGCGCTTGGAGTCGAGTTGCCAGGCGACCTCAGGGCGCAACACGTTAGTCAGCACCGCGACCATGCCGCGTAGTTGCTGCCAGCTCTTGGCGTCATCGGCGCCTTTGACAGCTTCTGCCGCGGCAATCGCTTTGTCGACATGCTGATGCAGATTCAACCGCGCGAACTTTTCGACGCGTTCGACGAACGGAGACAGCTTCTCTCGAGCTGCCGTCAGCGTTTCTTTGATCGTCGGATCGCGGCGCTCGACTTGCGTATTCAGCCATTCTGTCAGCACGTAGAGGTTGTTCGGCAGCAACTCCGCACAGCGTTTTAGATGGGCGGCTGCTTCGTCTGGATGTGAACCCTCGTCTTTGGTGAGTTGATACAACTCGAACTGCAGAGCCGCGTCGTTGGGTTTCAACTTGGCTGCATTCTTCAGTTCTTCAATGGCGCCTTTCAGATCATGGATCGAGTTCGTAGCCGCGAGGTGAGCCGTCAGCACGTGCGTGTCACCGCCCGGGAAGCGAGTCGCCAGTTGAGAGACGGCAGTCTGCGCCTGCTCCAAGGCCCGCCGATCGTCTTCTGCTGTCTGGTCGGCTCGGCGCTGTTCCGGCAGCAGGGCGATCAGGCGTGAGACCACCAGATTCTGGAATGGCAACCGCTCGGAAGGGACGCGCTTGGAAAGTTCTTCGAATGATTTTGCGGCTTGACCGAGATCAAGATTCTCGAGTTCGGCGATCGCGACGTTGCGGAGTTCTGCGATTTCCGCGAGTGCTTTTGTATCAACGGCGCCGAAGCGATCCTGCAACAACCACAGGCCGGCGGCTCCGGCCAAGGCGATCAGGACTAGCAGCGGCTTCCAGACGCCTCGCCTGGCTGGGGTGCTCTCGGCGTTGTCGCTCATGAGGAAGCCTCGGAACTGGTGACCGGATTTGCTGGCGTGGTGACGTCTTTTGGAGCAACTGTCGGAGAGGGTGTTGCTGGCTCGGGCAACTGTGCCGGGGCGTAACCCACTTCACCCAGTTCCGCGACGCGACTCCACAGCAGATTTACTACTTCGACCAGTAGCTCAGGCGAAGTGCGTTTCTCGTAATAGGCCGACAGATCGATAGGGCGACCGTACAAGACTCGCGTCTTCGTTGTCGTGATAAACGGGGCGACCATGTCGTCTCCGCATTGTGGCGCGTCTTTGATGTAGATCGGAATCACGGGCACTTTGGCTTTAAGAGCCAGAAACGCGACGCCCGCATTAGGTTCCATCAAGTCGGTGCCGTAGTTCAGGCGGCCTTCAGGAAAGATGCCGAGAAGTTCGCCATTCTTGAGACGTCGGATGGCTTCGCGAGTCTGGGCGGAATCCTGACCGTTCCGGTTCACCGGAATGTTTCCCATCGTGTCGGACATCCACTTGATGCCGGGCTTCGCGCAGTACTCGGCGGCGGCCATGAAGCCGATGGGGCGAATGCTGCGGTCGTTGGAGCGAAAGTTGTGATTCAGCCAGATGAAGAGCGGGTCAACCGGGCTGCGGTGATTGGCCAGTACTAACGCACCACCTTGAGTGGGGAAGGGGGGAGGTCCATTCTTCATGCGGCAGCGAAACATCAACGGCACATACAACCGCTCGATGATGTACAGCACCCACACACGCCAGCCGTACTTGCACAGCCGAATGCTGCGGATGACCAATGCGATGGCCACGGCTGCGTAGAGACATAACACCAGAATCGCAGCAAGATCCGAATCCATGTTCCTGACTTCGCTTCCGAGGTTTCTGAGGGCACGGCACCGTTCAACGCGGCACGACCATGTACCGCAACTCCATTGTATCGAGTTCCAGCAGCGCCACCGTGGGTGTGGAGACTCGGTAGATCGCACCCGGATTCAGCAACCGGGTGCGGCCTGAAAGTTCCCACGCTTTTTCGTGAGTATGTCCCGAACAGACAAGATCGTATTCGTCGGACGATGCTACGTCCCGATAACGCTGATAGTCATTGCCGTGGAGCAGGGCGATGCGTTTGTCGGCCCAGGTCAGATCGCCAAACCGATCGTGGCAAACGTGGCCGGCGGACTCGATCGCATCGCGGAGTTCGGACTCGTTGTGGTCGACATTGCCAAACACGAAGTGCGTTTCACAGTACGAAAACAGTTCGACAATCTGCGTCGAACCAATGTCTCCACAGTGCAGGACACGTTCGACGTTCGCCTGCCGGAAGATATCAATGGCCGGCTTGGTCATGGCTACCGCGCCGTGAGTGTCGCTGATGACTCCAATCAGCATCGCGCGTCACTCCATCACGAGGCGGAATCCCATCAGAACGTAACGCGTGCGGGGCGAATTCCAGTTGCGGAAGGACGATCGGCAGTAGAACGGCCATGTATGCCATGAACCGCCCCGTCGCACCTTCACTATGCCTTCGGTCGGCCCTTGCGGGTCATCAACTGGTGACTGCGAGTAGTAATCATCCGCGTGCCAATCCGAGCACCATTCCCACACATTGCCGTGCATGTCGAACAGGCCGAACTTGTTGGGCTCAAAGGTGCCAACCGGGGCCGTGAACTGGAAACCGTCGGAACTCTTCGTGGCATAATCTTTCCACTCGGGGAAGACTTCGCGAGTCTTGGCATCGTAGTAGGCAGCAGCCTTACTCAATCCCTCGGGGTCGTCGCCGAAATGGAAGCGCGTCTTGGTTCCCGCACGGCAGGCGTATTCCCATTCCGCTTCGGTCGGGAGGCGGTACTTCTTGCCCTCAGTCTTCGACAGCCACTTGCACATTTCAACGGCGTCGTACCAGGACACATTCACGACGGGGTGATCGTCACCTTGCGGGAAGCCTGGGTTCTTCCAGGAATATTCTGGCTTGCGACCTTCAAACTCTCCGGTTTGCTTGTTGTAGCCCCAGCCGCCCTGGCCGTCGGATTCCGCTTGAGTCTTGTAGTCGGACTGTTCGAGGAACTTCTTAAACTGGCCCACAGTGACTTCGTGTTTGCCCATATAGTAAGGCTTGGTGATCCGCACCTTGTGCAAGGGGTATTCGTCGACGAGTTCCTGGATGCGGCGGGGTTCGTAGTTGGGGAATCCCTTCTGCAGGTTGTCTTTCGACTCGTGCCCGCCCATCTCAAATTCGCCTGCTGGAATCTTGGCCAGCTTCATGCCGAGCGAATTCGTGTGGTCTTGCGCACAGAGAGGACGGCTCGCGGCGAACGCGAACAAGGTCACCATACAAACGCAGAACCCACGCAACATACTCTGCCCCTTGAACGGAAAAAGCTCATCGTGACGAAACAAGCGCGACGTCATCCATGAGGTCCATATGTTGACAAGTCAGGTACGGCGGCGCGAAGTCGGGAAGGGGCCTGTCTGCGGAGAACATCTCAAGAATCCTGCCCGGCAAGCCAACTCCTGAGCGTCCTGGCGGACGTTCATCCGGTTCGACCGGCGGATTTCACGAGTTCAACTCGCTGAATCCCGCTCCGCATGTCATGCTGGGCCACCGCTCGACGGCGCTCGCCCTCAATTCACCAGGTGAGACGTGTTCAATCTGCTGGGCTCGAAGAAACATCTCTGCGATGGTCTGACGCGGCGCGACCTGTTGCGCGTGGGTGGCATTTCGTCTCTGGGCGCCGGAGCCTGCGGATTCGGTCTGAGCGATGTCTTGAACTGGCAGACGGCCTCCGCCGAGGAGAGTCCCGCCTCGACGCTGCCGCACTTTGGCCGCGCCAAGTCTACGGTCCTGTTGTTCCTGTTTGGCTCGCCGCCGCAGCATGAGACGTTCGATCCAAAGCCGGAAGCGCCTGTCGAGATCCAGGGCGAGATGAAAGCCATCGCTTCGAATGTGCCGGGAATCAGCATTTGCGAGGGGTTGCCGCACACGTCGCAGATCATGGACAAGCTGACCGTCGTCCGGTCCATGACTCATCCATACGCGCTGCATGGAGTGGCCTATGCGTTGACCGGCATGCCGACCTACTCACCGGACATCGAAGCCAAGCCGCGAGATTCGCAGCACTGGCCGTTCATTGGGTCGGTCGTCGATTACATGGAGCGGCCTCGCTCCGGTCGGCCAGAACCGCTGGCGGTGCCTCGGAATGTCGCCTTGCCGTGGGTGATGGGTGGCCGAGCTAAGGACTATCCGCCATTGGCAGGTCCGTATGCGGCCTTCCTCGGCAGCCAGTTTGATCCCGTGTGGACCGACTTTGACGGCGTTGGAACACGAGTCGTCCCAAAACTAAGTGACGGTCAGACGAAAGAAGTTCTGGACCACTTTGCCGGAACAGCACCCGACGGAAAGTTTCGACTAGCTGAGACGAACCTCTTGGATGGCATGCATCCGAATCGTCTCGACATGCGGCGAGTGCTCGTGCGGCAGTTTGACGAATCGCGTGAATGGCTCGAGCGGCATCGGCACATTGATACGTTCACGGCACATCAGCAGACGGCTTACTCGCTGCTCAGCGGCAACAAGGTTCGAGACGCCCTCGACGTTCAAGCTGAGCCAACGGCAGTCCGCGAACGCTACGGCATGACCTTGTTCGGCCAATCGTGCCTGGCGGCGAGGCGACTGGTGGAAGCGGGTTCGCGATTCGTTTCGGTGTTTTGGGATCCTGTCGAGATCTTCGGTGGCAGTTGCTGGGACACTCACGCCAATCACTATCCGCGATTGAAAGAGTACCTGTTACCAGTCTTCGATCAGACATTCGCGGCCTTCATTCGAGACCTCGATGAACGCGGTCTGTTGGATGAGACCCAGGTGCTGGTATTGAGCGAACACGGTCGCACGCCGCAGATTGATTCCAAGCCGAAAGGTGCCGCCCGTCATCACTGGTCGCGAGCTTATTCTGCCGTCATGGCCGGTGGGGGAATCGCGCGAGGTAAGGTGGTTGGCAAGACCGACCCAACTGGCGGCGACGTCGTCAGCACTCCGATTTCGCCGAAAGATGTCCTCGCGACATCCTTCCATCTGCTGGGCATCAACCCGCACACTACGATGCCCGACCGGCTTGGTCGCCCCGTCCCAATTGCCGGGGCAGGGGAGGTACGTGGCGAATTGCTGGGTTAATGCGGCAACTCGCGCAGATTCACCCAAGACTCTTGAATGAGCTCGCAACGTGAGCCGGATTGTCTTCTTCGCGACTCCGCGCCTTCGCGTGGGAATCTCCCCCAATTCGTAGTTTGGTACATTTCACGCGAAGGCGCGGAGCCGCGAAGAGAACATTGAGTGGAGAGACCTCCAGCATTCTTCAACGAACACCTTGGGCCGATCCTCAACAGAAAATGTCCGATCCACACAAGCCGTCTGATGGAAGGTCTCGTTAGCTTTTGCGACGATGGCCTAACAGGCGTTCCAAGTTCATCAGATGGCTCCGGTCGCGGAGCCTCACCTTTTTCCCCGAGGAGCTCGTGATGGGTAAGCCGGTCAATGTTGCGATGGTGGGTCTGGGTTTCGGCTCGGAATTCATTCCGATCTATCAGGCATTGCCCGACGCGAACGTGCATGCGATCTGTCAACGCGACAAGGTGAAGCTCGACAAGGTGGGCGATCAATTCGGGATCGGAACTCGTTACACAGACTACGCTGATGTGCTGAAGGACCCCAAGGTCGACTTCGTCCACATCAACAGCCCGATCTCCGAGCACGCCTGGATGTCGATGGAGGCTCTGAAGGCCGGCAAGCACGTCATGTGCACGGTTCCGATGGCGACCAACGTCGAAGACTGCCGCAAAATCTGCGAACTCGTGAAAGCGACCGGCCTCAAGTACATGATGGCCGAAACCGTCGTTTACAGCCGCGAATTTCTCTTCATCAAAGATATGTACAAGAAGGGTGAGCTCGGCAAGATCCAGCACGTGGCCGCCTCGCACCCGCAGGATATGGACGGCTGGCCGTCGTACTGGGAGAAGATGATCCCCATGCACTATGCGACGCACGTCGTCAGCCCATGCCTGGGGCTGCTCGACGGTCGTGCTGAAACTGTGAGCTGCTTTGGTTCGGGCACGGTTCGTGACGACATTGCGAAGAAGAGCGGCAACAAGTTCGCTGTCGAGTCGTGTCACATCAAGGTGAAGGACAGCGACGTGACCGCTCACATCTGGCGGTGCCTGTACGACGTGGCCCGTCAGTACCGCGAAAGCTTCGATGTCTACGGCACGAAGAAATCATTCGAGTGGACGCTGATCGAACACGAACCTCACGTCATCCACACCGCGAAGCTTCCAGAGCCGGAAATCGCCTCGAAGGTGACGGTCCCCGACTTCGCGCATTTGCTGCCCGAGCCAATTCGCAAGTTCACTCTGCCATCCGAAATCCACGACACGGAGCACCTGAGCTTCATCCAGGGCGGCGGCCACGGCGGTTCTCACCCGCACCTCGTCAACGAGTTCGTCAGCGCCCTCCGCGACAACCGCGACCCGTGGCCAAACGCCACGCTCAGCGCCAACTGGACCTGCGTCGGCATCCTGGCCCACGAGTCCGCTCTGCAAGGCGGCACGCCCATCAAGCTGCCCGAGTTCACGCTGGAGTAACGTAACCTGTCACTGTGGTGGTTGTGCGTCAAGCACCACCACCACTCCCTCTATATCCGCTAAGCGAGGATCAAGAATGACCTCTTGGAGAATGAGCTTTCGCGAAGGAAAAGGAGGCAGTTCGTTGTGGGATTTGTGTCAAGAAAAGCGTATCGCATTATTTGAGTATGGGCCGGTAGATGGTGTTGATCTATCGAACTTTGACACAGTTAGTCGACCTCCTAAATGGCACTTGCTAGCGTCCAGTCAGAAGTCGTCCCTAGACAGATTTGTATATGAAATGTCGGAGGATGATGTCATCTATGTTAAGGATGGCACATGGATAGTTGGTAAAGGGACGGTCGCAAGTGGGTACAGATTTGATCGCGCTAAGCGATTTCTCGATTCGAATGATTACCCATGGGAACATTATCGCCGAATGCGATGGGAAGAATTTGAGCCAATCGAAGTGCAAGTTGGTGCTAATCAGCAACCAACTCTAGTTCCGCTCTCTGAAGAGGATATATCCATCCTTGAGTGGCACTCACCGTCCGATGTTGAGGCGCCGCGCATGGCCAACATCGCGGATATTGAAGGACTACGGAAGGAAGCAATCTCTTTTCGGCTTACTCGCAGCCCGAAGCTAAGAAAAGCCGCTTTGGACGATTCAAAGGGGATTTGCGCCGTTTGTAATCGAGATTACTCACGCCTACTGGGTGGTAGTGGGATTCGTGCACTGCAGGTGCACCACATCGAACTGCTTGCATCGAGGAAGACAGCATCACGAACGAGGCTTCAGGATCTAGTTGTGGTGTGCGCAAACTGTCACTTGTTTCTACATCTCGATGTCAAGAAGCCGATGAAAGTCGAAAAACTGAAGCGAATGCTGCAAGACTCGGGCTACATCGCAAGGGTTTCGTAGTGACGAAGTGCTGGGCGCTAAATGGTTCAACAGTGCATGACCACGCTCGCGCGACGCCACTCGGACGTATTTGCCACGTTGGCGGACAGTCGGTCCGAGAGCGGCTCCAGTAGCCCGTACTCGGGGTGCCGGGTTGGCGCAGCCATAAGAAGTTCCACTGGCGTAGATTTGAATCAGCGGCCGGACGCGAGATGTGTCCGCCTCGGGAGTTATGGACATGACAATCGCGAGAGAGGCTGCGAGAGCCATTTTTCATCTTCGCACTCAGTGTGCCGCGTTGTGGTTGCTCTGCGCTGTCCTTGGTGCAAGCTCATTGCGAGCCGACGAAAAATCCTCAGCCAAAGATGCTCCCGCGATCATCAATCTGGTGGAGCGACCGACGACAATCGTTTGTCTCGGTGACAGTGTGACGGGGGTCTACTACCACACCGGCGGCTATCGGGCTTATCCGGAGATGCTGGAGATCGCGATCCGCAAGGTGTTGCCGAACTCTCGGGTTAAGGTGATCAACGCGGGCATCAGCGGTCATTCGACGACTGAAGGTCTGGCTCGACTGGATCGTGACGTGCTCGCGAAGAAGCCGGATCTGGTGACGATCAGCTTTGGTCTGAACGACATGGCTCGCGTGTCCGAGGAACAGTTCCGCAAGAACCTGGACACGCTGGTGGTCCGTTGCCGTGAAGCGAAGGCTGCGGTTGTGTTGTGCACTCCGAATACGGTCATCACGACCGGTAGCCGACCGATCGAGAAGTTGATGCGATATTGCGACATCATTCGCACCGCCGGTCGCGATCTGAATGTTCCGGTTTGCGATCAATTCGCGAGCGGTGAGGCATTCCGCCAGAAAGACGCCTGGGCATGGCGACTGACTCTCAGTGACGAAATCCATCCGAACATGGACGGCCACAAGCTGATGGCTGAAGAACTGTGCCGTACGATCACCGGCCAGTCGGTGTCACTGTCCGATGTCTCACCACCGTCGTCTGCGTTGGCGAAGACGTTGTCGCTGCTCAAGGACAACAAACCCGTCAAGGTGCTCGCGATGCCGCCGTTTGACACGCTCATCGCCCCGATTCTCAAACAACGATACCCTACCGCGACGATTGAAGTCGTCTCTTGGCCAGTTACTGGGCTCACCTTGCGTGAGCTTGAAGTGACCGCGAACAAGACCGTTCGCGCGATGAAGCCCAATCTGGTTCTCCTGGCGGTGCATCGAGCCGCCAAGGCCGATGCCGACGAGGAGTTCGCTCGGTCGTACTCCTGGATCATGAACTGGTCACTGAGTTTTGGGCAGGCCGAGTGGGATTGCATGGTGGTGCATCCGTCGGTTGCCATGCCCGAGGAATCATCGCCCCGCGATGAACTGGTCCGGCGCCTGGTGAAAGCCCAAGACCTCCATTTGATCGACCGCCCAAAAGCCGACAACTCGTCAGCCGAAACAATCCTGACCCGCTGGATCGAGGCTGTTGCTACTTCGCGATAGAGCCACCAGCTCTTGCGTAAAACGGACACGACCCGCAGCTTCACTTTTGACTGAGCGGCTCCTTGCCCTGAGTAATTGATGGGCAGGTGGCTGACATCTCTGCGTTGAGAGCGATGTAGTCGCGCCCCTCGGCGGGGACGTCGTCTTCGGGAAAGATCGCGCTGGTGGGGCATTCGGCCATGCAGGCTCCGCAGTCGATACATTGGGTGGGGTCGATAAATAGCATCTCCGCACCCTCGTGAAAGCAATCGCAAGGACAAACTCCCACGCAAGCGGTGTTTTTGCATCCGAAGCAGGGTTCCGTCACAACAAACGCCATGATTGTACCTTTCCGCAACTAAGTGGTTCGCATTCCTCAAGTGGAACTCGTCCAACCCAAATGCGGTTCGCAGGCACCGACCGGACACAGAATCCGGAAATTATCATGGAACACATGCGTGACGTCTGAATTCCAGTCCTCACCTTTATCGAACAGCGACGCATGCCTTGAGTCGGCTTGGCTAGTGGCGTGTTTTCGAAAAGGGGACGAACGAGCGGCTGAAACGCTGTTCGACCGGTATTTCGACCGCTTGACGGCTCTGGTTCGAGCGAGGCTCAGCACTCGGTTGCAGTCGCGTGTCGACGCCGATGATGTGGCCCAATCCACCTACCGCAGCTTTTTCGTACGCGCTTCTGCAGGACAGTTTGAGATCACTTCGAGTGGTGATCTGTGGCGGCTACTGGCGCGGATGGCGCTCCACAAGCTGTCGCATCAGATCGGACGCCACAAAGCCGCCAAGAGAGCCGTCTCCGTTGAAGAACGACTTTCTGATGCGAATGACCTCACATCGCCCGAGCCTTCCCCGGATGAAGCGGCCGCTGTCGCTGATGAACTTGAATTCGTCATGCGACAACTGAGTGAAACTGAGCGTCGCACACTGGAACTGCGGTTGCAGGGCGAACTGCTGGAGGACATCGCGGCTCAGTTAGGTCAGTCGGAACGCACCGTCCGCCGCACATTGGCTCGCGTGCGCGAGATCATGCTGAAGCAACTTCCCGACACCGAGCCCTCGAACAAGGCTCCATCAGGCAACTCAAGTTCTGCGCAGAGATTCAATGCCGTCGCGACGCTCAATTATGCCGATTTCGATTTGAAGCAACACATCGGCGAGGGGCTGACGGGAAAGGTTTATCGCGCCTGGTGGAAAAGCAGGTCCCGCGAAGTCGCCGTCAAGTACCTGCGCCGCGAACATCAGAACTACCCTGACCGAGTTGAGCGGTTCTGCGAAGAGGCCGTGCTTGTTGCAGGACTTCAGCATCCCAATATCGCCGCGGTGCATGGATTGGGTAAGGCACCCCACGGTGGCTACTTCATTGCCCTTGAATGGATCGACGGCTGCGACCTGCAGGTCGTCCTCAATCAAAGCCGCACTGATTCACGCCCGTTGGTCGTGGCGGACATTGTGAGATGGATGACTGATGCTGCTCGAGCTGTGCAGCATGCTCATGAATCAGGCCTGATTCACTGTGATTTGAAGCCCAGCAATCTACTGCTGGCCTCCGATGGGCGAGTGGTGCTGACAGACTTCGGATTCGCGCGGCGTTTGGCGGTCCATGCGAAGCGATCGACTGATGGCGGAACGCTCGCCTTCATGGCTCCCGAGCAACTTGAGGGCTCTTCAGGAAAGATTGGTCCGCAAGCAGACATCTATAGTTGGGGTGCCGTTCTTTACGTGTTACTGACCGGTGAAACTCCGCGAACGAATTGCCGCTTGGATACATTGGTAGCCACGTGTCGCTCGCGTTGTGCATCCGGCTTGCTTCAAATGGCGCCGGGTTTTGATATCGAACAACTCTGCCGAATCTGCATCTCGTGCCTGAATGCAGATCCCATGACTCGGCCAGCAACGATGCTGGAAGTCCTGGCGATGCAGGATCACATCCGAGAGAAAGCCTGAGACCATGCAACTCACTACGAAGTTTGATGCGCGTCGGCGAGCCGCCTTAGTGCGCTGCATCGCCCTGTTGGCATTTGTCTGGTCCGGCAGTGCGTTTGCTGAAGATGCCAGGACTCCGGCGGGGCAGCGGGTGTTTTACACCGGGCACAGCTTCCACATGTTTGTGGCGCCACAAATTGAGCAACTGGTGAAATCGGCCGATATTCAGGGGCACAAGCTGGTTGGAAGGCAGGGGATTGGGGGCTCGCGAGTGATTCAGCACTGGGATTTGGCTGACGACAAGAACGACGCCAAGCGGGCACTGGCGAGCGGCGAAGTGGATGTGTTCACGATGGCCGCTCACGTTGCGATACCTGATGACGGCATTACGAAGTTCACGGAACTCGGGCTGAAGCACAATCCGAATCTGCGACTGCTGGTGCAGGGATCGTGGTATCCGTTCGACGTGCCGGCACCCGCTCAACGGATTCGGGATAACGCGGACCGCGACAACATGAAGATTGCTGACCTGCAGGTTGCGGTCGATGAGTGGCGTAAGAAGTTGGAAACGCAGGTCGATGATCTCAATCGCCAGCACGGCAAGCGGGCTCTTTACATTGTTCCCGTTGGGGATGCGGTGGTGAAACTGCGGGCCATGATTGTCGATGGCAAGTTTCCAGGTGTGACGACTCAATCAAAGCTGTTTCGCGACGCCATCGGCCACGGACAGGGGCATGTGATGGTGCTGACGTCGTATTGCAACTACGCCGCCATCTACCGTCGCAGTCCAGTCGGCTTGAAGCTCGCTGAACGTGGAGTTGATGATGCTCAGCATGCCATTCTGCAGAAGCTCGCCTGGGACACGGTTTCAACGTACCCCTATGCTGGCATTGTGGCCGAGCAGAAACGCTAGCGGCTCCTCTGAAAAGTAAGCCGGACATGCGGTTCGGCTGTCGGACAGGATTGTCCGACCTACAAATTTGCGCTGCCGAACGAACGAGATCTCTGCGATGTCAGAAACTTCTATTGAGCCGTCATCGGCTGATCGTCCGATTTCCAATGCGGTCGGCACGCGGTTGTTGTTTGAGAACGATCGCGTCCGCGTGTGGGACTTGGCGTTGCCTCCCGGCGAATCGACGGGACTACATCGGCACACGAACGATTTTTTGTATGTCGTAATTGGCGATGGCCAACTGCAAACCGGTTTCGCGGATGGTTCGCGAGACCCGGCTCGAGCCATGTCCGATGGCGACGTGCGGTTCCGCGAAGTCACGAGCGAGACGGTGCATGAAGGCATTAACGTCGGTTCGACGCCTTGGCGCAACATCGTGGTTGAGTTGCTCAGGTAGGGCGGTCACCATCCGCGTGGGCAGCGCGTAAGCTGTGGCCGGTCTCCCGACCGAGCCGCGACAGTATAGGTTCCAGAGGATTCTTTAATGACTGTCATGAACCGCCGTGATTTCGTGCTTGCTGGTGCCTCAGGTTTGCTGGCCGCCACTGCCGGAAGCGCTTTGACCGCGCGTGCTGCGGAGTCCTCTGATCACGCGGCCTTCTTTCTGGTGGGTGACACGCACTACTTCGCGAATGAGAAGAGCACCGGTGAACTCACTGAGAAGTCGCGAGCGGCCACCTCACGACTGGTAGACACGTTGAACCGTTTGCCTGGAACCAAGCTTGATGCGAGCTTGGGCGGTAGCGAGGTGGCTCCGCGCGGCGTGATTCACTGCGGTGACATCATTGATTCCGGCGACAAGAACGGTTCGACGCCTGCGGCCATGCAGAAGACTGAGTGGGCGGCGTTCGAGACCGATTTCGGGCTCAGCGGTCGCGATGGCAAACTCAAACTGCCGGTCTATGAACTGCACGGCAACCATGACAGTCCCGGCGGGACCGGATTAGTGGTTGATGAGATCAAGCGTCGAAATCGTCAGCGCCCGGGATTGGCGGGCGTCTCGCGAAATGGCCTGCACTACTCTTGGAATTGGGGGCCGGTGCATTTTGTCAATCTGGGGATCGTGGTGGGTGGGCTGAAAGATGTGTCGCGCGCCCGACGGTTTGCTCCGCTCGAAAGTCTGGAGTTTCTGACGGACGATCTGGCAACCAATGCCAAGGATGGGCGACCGGTCGTGGTGACTCACCACATTGATGTGCCGCGCTATTGTGTTGACTGCGATCCGTCGGGCCCAGCTACTGCTGCCGCTTGGGATCCCTGCGATATGCGGGCGTATTACGACGTGCTCAAGCAGTACAACATCGCCGCGGTGCTCTACGGGCACACTCACGCCCGCGCCGTGTTTCGCTGGAACGGTACGACTTCGACCAAAGCGACGTCCGGCATCTCCGTGTTCAACAACGACAACTCAGCCCACTTCAACAGCGAGACTCAGGCATTCTTGTACTTCGAAGTGGGCAAGGAAGAAATGGTCGTTCGCGAATACATGACGACCGACGCCTGGCAGACCGGCGCCTGGAATCCGATGTCCTGGCGCATGCCGTTCAGAGCTGTCTGATGATCGTCAGATCTCATTTGCGCTTTCACGAACCTACTTGACGGGCAGCCATTGGATTCCATCAATGATCACATGCCCGTTGGTGTCGCGATTGGTGATCGAGACGACTGCCGACGTGCCGAAGTCGAATTCACCCAGCGACACGAACATCCCGTCAATCTTCGGCGCGAGCTGTTGATTGACTGTCACCGTCTTCGCACCGTTAGCCGCGTGAATCTCGACGGGAACATTGCTGGCGCGGTTGGTGTTGGACGAATAGGCCAACCGAACTTCATAACGGCCAGCCTGAGGCAGCTTGGCTTCGAACTTGGCTGTGCACTTGCCGTCCTTGGTTGCTCCGTCGTGGATGTAGGAGCGACCGATCCAGCGACCGTTGGCGGATGATTCATGCCAATCGCCGGTCAGCTTGGCATCGGAGTCGTCGATGACAACGCCCGATAGAGTTTTGGCATCGATTCCGGCCTTACCGACTTCGGCAGTTTCGCGAGTGCGGCTGCCTTCGTATTCCAGGATCTGGCCGTCTTTGAGGAGTTGCTCACGCAGCTTGGCATAGGGTACGTCCTGCACGGGCTGCTTCGAGTCGATCGCCATGACCGCAGCAGTGGCAGCGGACTGGCCGAGGATCATGAAGACCGGTTCCATGCGGATGGAACCAAAGGCGATGTGAGTGCTCGAAACGCAGATTGGCACCGTCAGGTTCTGACATTGCTCCCTCTTGGGCATCAGCGAACCGAATGCAATTTCGTACGGTCCCTTCAGGCCGACTCCGATATCGCCTTCGTTCTGCACGTAGCCTTCCGGAGTGATGTAGCGCTGCACGTTGTGCGAGTCGATCGTGTAGGAACCCATGCCGACGGACTCTGGCGTGGGCTTTTTCTTCAGCAGTTCGTTCTCGGTCATCACATAGGCGCCGATCATGCGGCGGGCTTCACGCACGTAAATCTGGTGCGACCAGTTGCCGTTGTCGGTGAACTCGTCCTTGGGCAGGCCCCACTTCTGCATAGCCTCGCGCACGTCGGCGGGCACTCGCGGGTCATTGGCGATGAAGTACAGCCAACCCTGCTGATAGGTGCGGTGCTCGTCCAGAATCTCTTTGCGACGTTCGTAGCTGGCGTCGGGATAGTCGTAGTTCATGCCGATGTTGTCGGTGCTGAACGGGCCGTGGTTGTTGGTGTCTGTCTTGCGATTAGGGATGGGATCAAACTTGTGGAACGTCTCACGCCAGCCAGCATCGAAGATACGCACCAGCAGTTCGTATTGCTTCGGGTCGTAGCCCGCTGGCTTTGGGAAGGGGATGCGGTTCGGTTCGTGATTGGTTAGGCACATGCGGTAGCAGTAGGCCTGCACGCGAGCGTCGCTCGCTCCGTATTCGCCCGGTGACTTCGTGCTGATGCGCGGCAACACGCCGCTCTTGGGGTCGTCCGGGATGATGTACGGGCTGATCCGCTTCTTGCCTTTGATGGCGTCGAAGTGATGTCCATGATGCAGGACGCCGGTCTGAATGCCGTTCCATTTCTCGTCGTATGCGGACAGAGCTTCGCGGCCGACGTGATAGGCGACGCCAGCCGCCGCCATCAGGTCACCCTCGTACGTGGCGTCGATGAACATCTTCCCGGGGTACGTCTTGCCGCTCAGCGTCGTGATGGCCGTGATGCGACCATCCTTCATGGCCACGCCCTGAGTGCGCGGCGAGTTCTTCGCGATCGGACGGCGATCCAGCCATTCGTCGCGTTGCACCTCGATCTTGTGCTCCTTGACGAAGTCTTCGAAGACCAGCTCGGCGACGTGGGGCTCGAAGATCCACATCGTGCGTTGGGTTCCGTCAATCGCAGGAGTGCCTTGGCCCTTGCCGCCGTACTCGTCCTTCTTCATCCACTTCCAGGCGTCGACTGAGTCGTAGTGTTGCCAGACGCGGTGATAGAACTCGCGCGAGAGCCCGCCAATCACCGCCTTGTTGCCCGTGTCGGTGAACCCCAAGCCGCCGCTGCTGAGGCCTCCCAGATGCTTGTCCGGGCTGACGATAACCACCGACTTGCCCATCTTCTTGGCTTGAACGGCGGCAGTGACGCCCGCGGATGTGCCGCCATAGACGACGACGTCATAATCAGCGGCGGCGACGATCGTTTGAAAAGTCGCGAACAGGAAGCAGCTGAATGCGTGGACGAGTCTTTTCATATGTGCCCTTTGCTTGAAGCGCAAGCGATGGGAGCCAATGGATTGGTGAAGATCAGACAGCAGGCGAAAACTAGCTTGACGACTGAATGGCGATGTGTCGGGCTTGAGCTGGATCTGGCTTCGGGAAGTCGACGCGCAGATGGACGCCTCGGCTTTCGCGGCGTTCGATGGCGGCGACGACCATCAAGCGTGCGACGAGCAGTTGATTCTGCAACTCCCAGCCTTTGAGCTGGTTGAACTCGCGACGTGACACGTAACGATCCCAGAACTCCAACTGGTTTGCCGCCTGTAGTAATCCCTCGGCATGACGGCGAATGCCGACGTTGCGCCACATGAGACTGTTCAGCGAGTTCTCGATGTCCATCAGGTTGAGTTCGTCATCTTCAGCAGCCGGAGTCCAATCGTATTGAATCGGCAACGCCTGAAAGGAGTCCGGGATTGCCTGGGCTTGCTCGGAGGCCAACTTGCCAGCTCGCAGTCCAAAGACGAGACCTTCGAGCAGGCTGTTTGAACCCAACCGGTTAGCTCCATGCAGGCCTGATGCGGTGACCTCACCCGCGCCCAGCAGGCCGGGTAGCGTGGATTCACCGTTCAGGTTCACGGTGATGCCACCAATCATGTAGTGGGCACCGGGACGAACGGGAATGCGATCACTCGCGAGATCGAGCCCGAACTTGGCACACACCTGTGTGATGTGCGGAAAGCGGTCTGCAATGAGTTTGGGATCCAGATGCGACAGATCGAGATACACGCAGGGGTGCTGGGTTCTCGACATCTGCTCGTTGATGGCCTGGCTCACGACGTCGCGCGGTGCCAGCTCGCCCGCCGGATCGTAGTCCTGCATGAAGCGGTGACCGTTGCAGTCAATGAGATAGGCGCCTTCGCCGCGCACGGCTTCTGAAATCAGGTGCCGCGAGCTACCAGCGATGTACAGCACCGTCGGGTGAAACTGCATGAACTCCATGTCGCGTAGCTCGGCGCCCGCACGAAACGCGATGGCGTGACCGTCGGCGGTCGCAATGTCGGGGTTGGTTGTCTCACGATAGAGCCGCCCGGCACCGCCGGTGGCCAGGATGACTCGCTTGGCCCAGACGATGGTCTTGCCGTGCTGCTGGTTCCACAGGATCGCTCCGACGCAAGCTCCTTCATGCGTGAGCAGATCGATCGTGAAGGTCTTCTCCCACGCATCGCAGTTGGGGGCGCTTTTCACGCGGGCAATTAACGCGCGCATGATTTCCTTGCCGGTAGCGTCACCCAATGCGTGCACAACTCGACGATGGCTATGGCCACCTTCCTGAGTCAGCGCGATCTCGCCGTTCTCTTTGTCGAATTGGGCTCCCAGTTCGATCAGTTCATGAATGCGTTCCGGAGCTTCGTTAACGACTACGTCCACGACCTCTTTGTCGCACAGACCTTTACCGGCGGCGATGGTGTCGTTGATGTGATTGGAAATGTCATCCAGCGGGTCCAGCACGCCAGCGATGCCACCTTGCGCCCACGAACTGTTAGACAGCGTGAGGACGTCCTTCGTAACCAGGATGACTCGCTGCGAAGGATCGATCGCCAATGCGGCTCGAGCACCGGCGACACCTCCACCGACGATGAGCACATCGGCAAACATGTGCTGCACGCGCTTCGGCGAGAATCGCACGAGGTAGCGGCGACGCAACGGAAGAGTGACTCTCACGGTGGACCTTCATCGCAGAGGAACATCAACAGGGCAGGGCGCAGTATTGCCGCTGGAAGCTCGTTCGTCATTCGCTGCGGGAGGCGGACGCGGATCACCGTGCCGGATGGCCTTGACTCTGCGCGTTGCTAGATCATGTCGAGCTTGCGATGGCGCCGCTCTTTGGGCCGACGGCAGGTTTCGCACGTGCCATAGACCTCCAGCCGGTGGGCGGTTTTGAGGAAGCCGTGCTGGCTGGCGATCTGTTCGATCAGTTCCGCGATTGCGTCGTTATGAAACTCGATCAAGTTACCGCACTGATCGCAGATCAAGTGATCGTGTTGAGGATAACCGTAGTCGTGCTCGTAGACTTCGCTGCCGTTTGGGCGGGCAACTTTCCGTAGCAGGCCGGCCTCTTCCATTGAGGACAGGGTGCGATACACCGTCGAACGGCTGACTCGACGGCCGTCCTTGCTATGGCTGACACGCTCGACTAGTTGGTCGGCGTCGAAATGCTCATGCGTCGCAAAGACTTCTTCGACGATGATCTCGCGTTCGCGAGTGAGTCGGTGACCTTTGGTGACCAGGAACTCGCGAAATTTCTCGGTGGGAGAAACCAGGGGCTCTTCGGATGACAGGACGCTCACTCAAACCTCCACTGACCGGCAGACACTGCGATCAGACCTGCTCAGAACGAGCAATGAACGGCAATTGACGGGTTGTGACCGAACCGTTCCGACTGAAACCCGGATGTAGGCCAGACTATTCCGATCGCATTCGCTCGAGCATGCGATCGACAGCCGCGTCCAGCTTCTCCGCGGTTTCGTACGTGCCATCCTCGATCTGCTGCCGAATCTGAGCCAAACGTTGGGCTCGAAAATCAGCTTCGATCTCCAGCTTTCCCGACACGGACGAAGTCGAACTGATTTCGACGACATCCTTCGGGACGACAGGGCGAGCTTCCATGGGCTGTTGAGCCTGCATGGGTTGCGACACCTTGCGAATCGGCATGCCTCCGCCGACGGAACCAATACTGTTGACGTCCATGTCTGCCCTCCCAGCTAGACGATGACAAGAACTCGGTCGGCCTGACCAAGCTCCCGGAACGCGGTCAATCTTAGGCAAAAAGCCGAAAACGCTTCAACTACGGTCTGCAGGTCGCGCGCCGCTAGACTATTTGCCTGGCTAAATACTAATCAGCGCAACCATTTGGCGGACAGGTGAGTCTGCGCAATCTTCAGCAAAAATACATTTGCGAACGCTGATGGCAGACGAGAGCAGTCTGACGCGTCTCTACGCGACGGCTTCTTCGACGTCCTGAGATTCGCGCAAGGCTTCCCATTGCTCGACGGTGTAGAGCACCTCTCGGGCCTGTGAGCCGTTGTAATCGCCAACAATCCCGTCTTCAGCCATGAAGTCGACGAGGCGGGCGGCGCGGCCGTAGCCGATGCCGAGAGCTCGCTGCAGGAGTGAAACGCTGCCTCGGCCTTCACGCACGACGACGTCGATGGCCTGCTCGTACAACTCGTCGCGGTCAGAAAGTTTGCCGGTGCCTTTCGCTCCAGCCGTGCTGATCTGAGCCAGCTCAGCGCTGTACTCGGGCTCAAAGTCGCCAAAGAAGTCGATGACGCTGTTCACTTCGTCGTCACTGACATAGGTGCCTTGCGAGCGAATCAGGTTGCTGGTGCCGGGAGCCAGGAACAGCATATCGCCGTTGCCGAGCAGTTTGTCTGCACCGTTCTCATCCAGCACGACGCGGCTGTCCGTGCGGCTGGCGACTTGGAACGAGATTCGCGCCGGCAGGTTCGATTTGATCAGACCGGTGATGACGTCCACTGTTGGCTTCTGAGTCGCCAGAACCAGATGGATGCCAACGGCACGCGACTTTTGAGCCAAGCGGATGATGTGATTCTCGACTTCCTTGCCGGAGGTCATCATCAGGTCGGCCATTTCGTCGGCAACGATCACGATGTACGGCATGCGTTTGGGAATCAACGCTGCTTCTTCAGAAGCGAGGTCGATACCCATGCGGTCCATGCGGGTTTCGTGATCGAGCTTGTTGTAGCTGTCGAGGTGTCGGACGCCGACTCGCGCCAACAGGTCGTAGCGTTCTTCCATCTTGTCGACGGCCCAGGCCAGCACTGCTTCCGCCTTCTTCATGTCCGTGATCACGGGGTGCATGAGATGCGGAACGCGCTTGTACGGGCTCAGTTCGACCATCTTCGGGTCGATGAGCAGCAGCTTTACTTGCTCGGGCGTGCGAGTCATCAGCATCGACAGAATCAGTGTGTTCAAACACACGCTCTTGCCAGTACCGGTGCGGCCCGCGATGAGCAAGTGCGGCATCTTGCACATGTCGACAACGAGCGGCCGACCGCTGACATCCTTACCGAGGAAGATCGGAATCCGCTTGTCTTCAAGTTCTTGAGGGCAGGCTTCAATGAGTTCGCGCAACCGGACCATCACCTGCTTGTCGTTAGGAACTTCGACGCCAACGGTGTTCTTGCCAGGAATTGGAGCCACAACGCGGACGGCTGGAACTCGCAGAGCAATGGCGAGGTCGTCAGCCAGGCTGGTGACCTTCGACAGACGCAAGCCTGCTTCCAGTTCCAGCTCAAACTGAGTGATAACCGGACCGGTATCGATCTCAACGACTTTCACGTTGAGTCCGAATTCCTGAAAGGTCTTCTCGAGCACCACGGCCGCCACGCGCGCCTTCTGAGCGAGCAGTTCGTAAGGGAACTCTTCGGACTCCGACAGCATGTCAAGCGGCGGCAGTTCGTAAACCTTGCCTTCCTCTTCTTCTGATCGGCAGGCGGCTTCGAGTTTCTCCATCACAGCGTCGATATGCGAACCCGCAGTGATTGGCGGATTGATCTTGATACCGTTGGGGTCGATCTCAGCGGCGGTCGGAACCAATTCAGGCTTTGCTTCCGCGACGGCAGGCTTCGGCGTGGCCGGAGCCGCAGGCTTTGCAGCCGGGGCTGGCGCGGTGACCTTGGGCTCAGCTTTGGCTGGCTCAGCCTTTTCCTTCTTCTTTTTCGGACCGGCCGGTTTGGGCTCGGTCTCTCGCTGGCTGAGCGCGCCGCGGTGGTCGAGTTCTGGCTCATCATCAGTGGTCTTGTGGCGTTTCCCGAAGGCGACTCGATTCAGCACCGTCACCGGCAGCAGTGTCAGCTTGAAGGCCCACACCACGAACGACATCTCGGTGACCAGCAAAGCACCAGCGGTCATCGCCGAGCCGAGCAGCAGCAGTGTGCCGGTCGACGCGAAGTGTGTCTGGCAGATGATGGAACCCCAGGCGCCGACGTAACCGCCGCTGCCGACGATCTGACCTCCGGCTAAACCGGGAGCCGCCATCTGCAACAGCACACAAGTGGGGACGAGTAGCAAGCTTAGACCGAACGTCTTCTGCTGCACGTGTTCTTCGGGGCCTCGGAATAGCATTTTGGCGGCGAGGCCAACCATGCCGCCGATCAGCATCCACGCTCCCAGTCCGAAGACGGAACGCAGGCCGAACGCAAGTTTGGCACCGACTGGACCGCACCAGTTCAGCGGCTCTGCGCGCAACGGGTACGCCATTCGAGCCGGCGGATCAGCCGGATCGAAGCTGAGCATGCTCAACGCGACAAACACCGTGACCGCGAAGAGTGCCAGTCCGGTGAGGTCGTTTTTGAGTCGGCGAAGGTCCCACATGGTCGGGATCGGCTCAGTTGGAGGCAGGAATGAAACGTCTAGTTGGATGAGGTCTTGTGTTGAGGATCGGCGGTCCCTTCGTCTTCGGGCTTCGGCCGGGATGCGATCACGGCTGGATCGCGACGTGGGTCGAGGCCTTCAACGGAAGGAACTCCGGGTGGTGGTGCTTGCGTCAAAGACTTATTGCTGCGCGTTGGTGGACGCACTGGCGACGTCTTCGGCCGGACGAAGGAGGGCTTCACCGGCGGTTCATCCACGGTTGCCGCTGGAGTAGCCGCAGTAGGTTTCTCGGTAACGCTGGTGGCTCCTGTTTCCGGAGTGGCCATGGCCGACTTCGGAACGGTCGGAGTTACTGGCGTTGCCGCAGCCGAATTATCAGCGGGCGGAATCTTCAGCTTCATGCCGAGCCGCAAATCATTCGGAGTCCGCAGGACGTCTTTGTTGAACTCATAGAGTTCTTGAAAACGTCGATGGGTTCCGAAGTACTTGAACGAGATGCTGCTGAGCGTGTCGCCAGCCACAACTTCGTGACTGGTGGCATTGCCCGTACTCGGACCTTTAGTGCTGTCGGGCTTGTTCGCCGTTGGATTGCCAGCGAGAGCGCGATCCAGCCCCGCCGCATCACTGGATGGGTTCGGCAGAGGAGCAACTTTATCCAACTCACGCGGCGCGTTGGGACGGATTGGTTCAGGCACTGGCCCGTTCGAACCCGAAGGCACACGCGGCGCAACGTCGGCCATGAACGCGTCAGGTATCTTGTTGGCGTCAGCCTTCTGTTTGTCACTGGTGGGCAAGTAGGGCGCATGACGCTGAACCCCGATACGCTTATCGAGTTCATCGCCGTGAGCCAACACGGGGACCGCACTCTCCGGATTCGGGGCTTCGTTCCTGAAGAAGAACGCGCCGACGATTCCGATGAGCAAGATGCCCAGTGCGAGTCCGACCTTCTTGTCCGGATGCATGACTCGAGTCCCGCCAGGAAACAACCTCACCGTGTGGCGACACCGGCCGATGAGGTAACTGTCCTCGACCCTTGACGATTACGAACCCTGAAATCGCAGTCGTCGTGAGCCGAGGGGAATCAAAGCGCGGCGACCTTCAGACGCACTCCGCCCCATGCGGCGTGAGTCTGATGCCTGCTTTGCCGCTTAAGCATGCGCTACGCGGCGGCTGACGGTAGGCGAAGATCTCAACTGCCCCATTTTCCGGGGGAGGTCCGACAGTTCGTTCGGATCAGGCAAACCCTGCGGGGGGTATTACAACCGTCACAATCCGCGCGATTGAATCAACTTGAGGCGCGCCGTTGTTTGGAATGGTCGTGAGCATCGTGGCGGACGCGTCTCGCGTCCGTCTTTTGGGTCTCAAGCGTTGGTAACTGTTGTGGCCGGTCTCCCGACCGAGCCACAAAGCGCGACCGCAAGTCTCCCGAGTGACGCTAGACGCGCGATTGGAGACCTTCGGGCAGTTGGATGTGGCTCGGTCAGACAGCGGCCACAACCAGCGCGCCGTCACCAGTTCGAATCGGCGAGTGGATTATTTAGGGGCGAGGTGGTCGTTCTGTAGGTCGGACAATCCTGTCCGACAGCCGGATAAGATGTCCGGCCTACTTGAGGTAAGTCAGTCGACTACGCAGGCCAACATTGTGTTCCGCCGTCGACTCGCAAGACCTGCCCCGTGACGAACTGTCCGAGGGGACCAGCGAAGAACTCCACAACGCGGGCGACTTCATCGACAAGCGCGATGCGTTCCAGCGTGCCCTCTTCGATCATGCGCTTGGTGTCGACGGTGCGGGTGCCGAGGAATCGGCCGGTGCGCGTGTCGCCGGGGGCGAGGCTGTTCACGGTCACGTTGTACGGTCGCATCTCCGCAGCCAGGCAGCGTGTGTACTCGACGACGGCGGCTTTGGCCGTAGCGTAGATGCAGGACTGAGGGATACCTGAGAAGGCTGCGATCGAACTGATCGTGACGATTCGGCCGGTCTTACGTTCCATCATGCGGCGACCGACCTGCTGGCAGGTGTAGATGGTGCTCATGAGGTTGCGATCCAGCACCGAGCGGACGTCTTCCTCTTTAATCATGACGGCGTCGTTGGGGTTCGGCTTGCCACCCGCAGCCGCGATATCGCCGCCGGCGCTGTGAATCAGAATGTCGATCGGTCCCAGTTCTTTGGTCACGCCGTCCACAACTTGAATGACCTGATCGTTCTTGGTGAGGTCGCCCAGCACGCGGCAGGTTTTGACGTTGAACTCCTGACCGATCTGCTTGGCGGTTTCAGTGAGAGTGGTGCCTTCACCGTATTCGGCAGGGCCGTTTTCGCGCATGCCGTGAATACCAACGCTGCAGCCGAGGTTGGCCAATGTCTCTGCGAAGGCTCGTCCCAAACCGCGACCGGCGCCGGTGACCAACGCAACTTTGCCTTCCAACAAACGTGGTGCTGAGGAACTCATGGGTGTCTTTCCAAGGTGTGATGAACGGCGCTGCTGGCGGGTGGATGTCTAGCGGACGAATGCCATGTAATAAAACAGCAGGCCGGTTACGGATGTCAGAGTCAGATCGAGCGTCGACGCCCATCCGAGCGTCTTATGTAACTTGCTGGCCGCTGCGGGGGCGGGTGGCTTTGGGAACTTCTTGAGAGCATGAACGATCGTGACGGCCCAGAGAACCGGGCTGGAGACTGCGAACACGAGGTGAATCCACAGCACGGTGCGTACTGTGGCAAGTTGTTCGGTCGAGAGCGGGACGGCTCGTTTCGCGACGACGTTCTGCCAACCGCCCTGAATCTGCTGCATGTCGACTTCAAAGGCGACGACTGCCAGCAGCAGGACGACCGCTAGGCCGAGCTGAATGTTGCGATGAGCAACAAACTTCGCTCGAAACTTAACCAGATAGATGCTGTAGACCAGTGTGGGCACCACCAACACGAGCGCGCACACGACCGCATCGAGCATGAATGAAGTGCGGTAGCCGAGGAATCCATCCGTCATTCGAGTGCCTCCGTGATGAGTGCAAGCTGTCCCTGCGAGGGAGTTTTAGGCACTGACTGCGGAATCATCCAAGGCCATGTGAACAAAGTAATAGAATGGCGCGTCGCCGCCTCGTGACGCTTCACCAACGACCAGCAGAGTGTGGTCGTTGCGCGAAAAACCGCCAGTGACTCAATCGTTCAGCCTTCGATCTGGAAGCCAACCGGAACGAGAACTTTTGAAGCGACCGGTCTGCCTCGATATGTGGCTGGTTGGAATTTCCAGTCTCGAACCGCTTTCAGCGCCGCCTGATCGAGAGATTCGAAGCCGGACGAGCGATGAACTTTCAACGTCGCGACTGTGCCTTGGCCAGTAACACTCACCAGCAACTGCACAACACCTTCCTGACCTTTCTCGTAGGCTTCAGGCGGGTAGGGCGGCGGAGGGTTGAGTGGTAGTTTGGACGGATACTGATCCGGCCGACCGCCCGGTGGCAGCCCATCGCCCGGAGACGCGACACTGGCTGCCGACATCGTCGCCTGCAGCGCCTGCCCCTTGGAGCTTCCAGCGAGTTTTCCGGTTTCGTCCTCACCCTTCCGAGCGGAGGATGTTCCTGACTTTTCAGCGGGAGCTGATGATTCCGCCTTGGCTTGCGCGTTTACCGATGCCTCTGCACTGCTTGCGTGGGCGGACGGTGGACTCGGTCGTTCTGCGAGTTGCTCGGGCTCCGGCGGAGGTTCCGCGCCGGGGCGGCTTTGAGTTGCGACCGATTGAGCTAACGGAACGGCCGGTGCTGATGGCTCAGAAGCGGTCGCTGGCAGTTTCGCCGCTTGCGGTTGCTCTTCCGGTTTCGGAGTTTCGACTGGAGCTGCCAGTGTCGACGGCGCTTCCGTTCGCGGCGGTTCAGTTGGCTTTGACTCGGGCTGGGGTTTCAGAGCCTCAGCTTTAGGCTCTGGCTCCGGTTGTCTCACCTCGTCCTTTGTGTCCTTTACGTCCTCTTCCTTCGCCGGTTCTTCGGCAACGGGCTCAGGTTCGGGTTGTTCCAACGCCTCAACGATTGGTTCCGGCAAACGAATCGGATTAGCCAGCGCGACAAGCGACCGAGGCTCATCGACAAGCCTGCGCGGTCTCGCTGCCGGCGCGTGAACGACGACCTCGGTCGGTTCGATCTTCAGCACATCGAGCGCCGTGGGATCAACGTCCGAAACATCGAAGCCGAGCGTCGTGCCGTCGTCGCCTTTCAGTGTTGCGACCTCACCGAAGTCGAACAGTGATTCCAGGTGAGGCGAGTTGATTGTCCCGCCCGCACCTGGATTGCCGCCCGCTTGGATGCCATAGCCGGGCGGCACGAAGCCCCCGGCCCAACCCACAAATGCCAAGCCCGCGGCCGACACGTGGATGACACCACTCAGGAGATAGCTGGAAAGAATCTGACTACGAACCACGACGGCTGCTGATCCTCGCGACAATGCGCCAATCTGAAATGACTGAGACTAACCAACAACCAGTTTCTTGGACTTCAAACGGTTGGCCAGTTCCGCAATCTTTGCTCCACAGGCCTTACGCGCTTCTGCGAAGCCCTTGGGATTGATGTTCGGACCTTTGACGTAGTCCAGAATAATCTTTTCCGCTGCAGCCAATTCGTCGCAGGCATCGGGCACTTCGGACGCCACTTCGACGGGAATCGTGGTGATGCCGTTGAGGTCTCCGTGCAGCAACTCGCCGGGGAAAATCGCCATGCCGCCGACGGTGACGGGCACGTTGATATGCAACATGTGGCAATAGCCGTGAGCACAGATGGAACCGCTGGTGAAGCACGGGAAATCGAGCGGCGCCACTTGCTCCAGATCGCGGCCGGTTCCCGACGTGATCAGGCCCGATGCTCCGAATTGCTTGTACGTGGTGCACATGACTTCGCCGAACGTCGCGGAGGCACAGGGTTGGTCCAGGTCTTGAAAGACCAGCACCGGAGGGCCGGAGAATTGATCAAAGACTTCCAGTTGCCCGGCAATACCGGCATAAGCGTCAAGGCCCTTCGGTGGTTCCATGCTGCGGAAGGTGGTCGTCAGGGCGTAGCCAACCATCGGCGGCAGCTTGGGATAGCAGGCCATGATGCTCTTATCCATATAGCCGCGGCTGCGCGACCGCATGTCCCACAGTTCAACGACATTGCAGATGGTGGGTGTGTCGTACTTCTTCAACTTGGCGAGAGTCTCGGGCGAGACGCCGGCATACTTCGGCATGGCGGGTTCCTAAGGAGAGGTTCAACGGTCAACGCGGGCGAGCGGCGGAAGGTTAGGGCTTTGCCGGGCGGGTTGCCAATCTCTACCGTTTACTGTCTTCAAGTCGCTCTCTGGAGAGAATCGTGCTGTCACAACTTCTGGTCTGTGCCGCTCTGACGTTTGGATTTGCCGAAGAACCCAAGACGGGTGCTCTGTTTCAAACGTTGCCCGAAGACGGCGTGTGGGCGAAATACGAGGTGGCGTTGAAGATCAACAATCAGGAGACGAAGCCCATCTGGTACGCTCGGTCAGTGGGGAAAGTTTTTCATGACGGCAAAGAGTGCCGTTTCATCGAGTTGGAGCAGGAGAGTGACGGCTCGGAAACCCCGCACTTGCAGTGGCGATTCGTTATTCCCGAGGCTGAATTCGGCAACGATAAGAATCCGTTGAACAAGGCCGTCCGCATCTGGCACAAGGAGGGCGATGGCGAAACTGAACGACTGGCGAATCTGGCTGACAAGAATCCGCTGATCGCTTCGTTCTTCGGCGGACCGGAGGTGGACCGCAAACGCGAGTCCGACAAGTACAAGTTCAGTTGGCAGCGCGGCGAACTGGAGTGCGAAGTCATTTCTGGTCGCAGTGAGGCGATGCTCGGCACTGCCAAGATCACGATGCACCACCGCATTCTGCGTGAGAAGTCTATTCCCTTTGGATTTGCCGGGGCGTTGGAAGAACTCAAGATCGAAGGCGACAATCAGCAGATCTCGGCGAAGTTTCTGCTCGTGGATCACGGCAAGGGAGCGATGCCGAAACTGCCACAACTGCAGCCGTAAGGTTCGCCGTTCTACAGAACGCCATATTTCGCATAGGCATCGGCCGCGAGCATCCCGGCTTTGATGGCATCACGAGTGATGTTCTCGGCGTGGACTTTGTCCCAGGCACGCTGGATGGCTTCTGCTTCGACCTCTTGAGGCACGACGACAACCCCGTCGCCATCAGCAAACACGAGATCGCCGGGGCTGAATCGCACGCCGTCAATCTCGACCGGGACATCGATGTCGATGACGCGCTGCCGGTTCTGACTGTCATAAATGCAGCGACCGCGAGCATAGACGGCGAAACCCATCGCGCGCATTTGCCGTGTGTCGCGTACCGCTCCGTCGACGATTGCACCGATGCAGCCACGATTGCGAGCCGCTGTCGAAAGCAGTTCACCCCATACACCTGATCGAGTCGATCCCTGTGCTGCCGCAATGACAATGTCATCGGGACGGCAAGAATCGACGGCCTTCAGTTCAAGTTCGTAGGGGCTCGGGTCGACGTGCGCCATGTCAGCCCACAAGGTGGTCTTGCAGCGACCAACCAGGAGCCCGTCTACCGTCTGCGGCAGCAACGACACTCGCGGCGACTGATGAGTAAACCCGAGGCCGTCGAGCGCATCGCAAACGACAGCACAGTGCAGCTTTTCACGCATCATCGGGAGAGTGATTGATGGCGACTTGGACATTGGGCCTCGCTCACGTTGGTGGATTAGATGGTGAGATTCGTTGACGAGTATTCCGTGGGCGATGATAGCTCATTGGGCGTCGAGTTCACCGACGGCTCGCAGTGCCGATTCGATGATGTCCGTTGCAACGAAGAATCCTGTTTCGACTAACTCTTCCAACGCGTCACTGAGATTTGGAATCAAGCCTTGCCTTCTCGCTGCGACGAGAACCGCGACAGTTCCGATGACATTCAGTCCTAAGGACTTCGCGGCAGATCTCGCTCGTCGATCGTCCAGGATGATACGGTCTGCAGTGAGTTCAACGGCTAAGGCGATCGCGTCTGACTCTCCATTTCCGAGCCGACTTCTGAGCGACATCGCAAGCTGAGGCGAAGACGGATTCTTGACCAGCATCCAATTTGCCGGTTGGAGTCTGCACTCCGCCTCAACGGATGCCGGAATAGTGACCGTGCCAAAAAGTTCGTGCAGCAATTCCAGCTTTCCCATCTGGGTGAGTGAAATCACACACGCGCTGTTCGTGATCACCTTGAGCTCAGACATGCCGCAGGTCTTCTTCGAATTCACTACTGGTATAGTTGAAGACCGGAATGCCTTGCTTGCTGAGAAGCTCCATGAATGTCGGTTTTGTGTAGCCCGCGATCTCAGCGGCTTTACCGCATGAGACTTTTCCAATCTGGAACAGCCGAACTGCCAGTTGGAACTTGGCCTCGTTCTCAGTGAGGTCGTCTGGCAGTTCGAGTGTTACTTGGGCCATGGTCCTATCCCTTCTTCCAACTTGGGAACTCCACCACCACTTTGAGCGCTCCATCCTTCTTTGCCAAGAAGACTTCGAAGGCTTCCTGAATCTTGGCCAGCGGGAAGCGGTGAGTCACCAGCGGCTTCATGTTGAGGCGACCTTCGCCGATCCAGCGCATTGCCAGCGGGAAATCGCGGGCGAAGTCTGGGCCGAGGCTGGTATGGACGCTGACGTTCTTCCACAGCAGGTCGCGCCAGGCGACATCGACTCGCGGTGGGGGAACTCCGAAGTACAGAATCGAACCGAACGGACGCACGAGTTCAATGCAGAGGTCGAAGCATTGGTCGTAGTGTCCGACGGCTTCGATGATGACATCAGGCAACTGGCCGCCGAGAATTTCTTTCACACGGGCTGCGGGATTTACCTGACTGTTGTTGATCGTCGCGTTGGCACCGAACTTGTGACTCTGATCGAGCCGCGATTGCACTTTGTCGATACCGATGATGTGCCGTGCTCCGAGGTTCCGCAGGCACATGTTGAAGATCTGGCCCATCGGACCCTGACCGATGACGACCACATCTTTGTCGATCAGACTGGGCAGCTTCTTGAGTGCGTAGATCGCCGTCCCCAACGGCTGCGCGAGCATCGCTTCCTCTTCGGAGACTCGCGTGTCGATCGGAATCGCGTTGTTCTCGGAGACCACGTAACGCTCGAAGAGACCTTGTTGAGCGACTGGCACACACAAGACGCGTTCGCCGGGCTTGTAGCGTTTGCCGTTAGTGGCGATGACGGTGCCGGTCATCTCATGCAGCGAATGACCAACTTCGATTGGCCACTCGTCCGTACCTTTGAAGTACGGCAAGTCGGATCCGCAGAGACAGGTGCATTCCGGCTGAAAAATAATCTGGCCGGGACCGCTGGCGGGTGCTGCGGGAAGCACGGGTTCGGGAACGTCGACCAGTTCAATACGACACGGACCGAGGAATTTTCCGGCGAGCATGGGGTTCAGATTTCCGAAGGGATGATTGCAAAGCGAGGCTGCGCGCACTCGATCCGAGCACGGCAGCCTCAACAGTGGTGACGAAATGAATCTCAGACGAACTTCGTAATGCCGGGACGTGGCTGCGAGGGGAATTCGACCTTCGAGTTCCAGCCGTCCTTCAGATCGGGAGCCAAGTTGATCTTCGAGTTCACAATCTGCTCCCAGGTAATCTGAGCACCGGTGTAACCCGCCGTGCGGCCAAGAATGCCGGCCAGCGTGCTCTTCACCATGCGATCGCCATCGTTGATCAGTTTGCCCGAGCGAATCGACGCAAAGAATTCTTCGTGTTCGACCAGATACATGTCGCGAGTTGGGCCATCGTACTTCCACACGACTTTGCCATCGAGATCGCTGATGGTCACGCCACGGGCACTGATCTTGGCGGTGCCCTTAGTGCCGTTCATGTAGAAGAAGTTTTCGTTGTGACAGCCGGGAATCTGCCGCTGAGCGATGAAGCCGCGGGCGTCGTTGTCGTAGAGGTAGTTCACTTCGATGTGATCGAAGATGTCGCCGCCCTCAGCGGGAATCTGGCGGCCGCCGCAAGCCGTCGCGCTCACCGGGTCGGCATCCTTGAACGCCCATTGCAACCAGTCGACGGTGTGGATGGCTTGCTCGACCAGTCCGTCACCGGAGAGCCACGTGAAGTTGTACCAGTTGCGAACTTGCCACTCCAAATCCGTCATTCCGGCCGGACGGGTGTTGGCTGCCGGCATCGGCTTCACCGGGCTGGTGAGGTACGTGCCGTAGGCCATCCGCAGTTCGCCGATGTCGCCCTGATGCACGCGTTCAAAGATTGCTCGCTTGGCATAGTCGTAGCGCCAGCAGAATCCCGCGCACAGAGCGATCTTCTTGGTCTTCGAAATCGCGACAGATTCGGCGACCGAGCGGGCACCTTCAGGATCGGTGGCCATCGGCTTTTCGCTGAAGATGTGCTTGCCAGCTTCCACTGCATATCTCAAGTGGGCAGGGCGGAAGCCTGGCGGAGAAGCCAGCAGCACGACGTCGCACTTGTCGATGACGTGCTTGTAAGCCTCTAGACCGGCGAACTTGCTGCCATCCTGCACTTTGATACGGGCAGCGATCTTGGGGTAGTTCGACAGGTTCTTGACGCTGGAGTCGATCTGCTCCGTGAACGCATCGGCGCAAGCGATGAGTTCGATGTTCTGGTCGGCGTTCATCGCATTGCTGGCGGCGCCCGATCCGCGTCCACCGCAGCCGACGAGGCCGACTTTCAAGAGATCGGAACCTTGAGCGTGAACGGCGGGTGCCAGCGTGGTGAGGTTCGCGGCCAGCGTCACAGCGGTGGCTGCAACAGTGCTGGTCTTCAGGAAGTCACGTCGAGACGTCTCTGCGGACTGTGGGACGTGTTGATCGCTCATGGCCTAACTCTCCGAAGGAATTCAGAAATCACGTAGCCCGAACGTGCCGGGCCTGCAAAGTTTGCACGCGCAATATAGTTGAACCGGTTTTGAATCCGCGAGCGTCTCATGACTCGGCGCTGATCTGAGGCGTTTCGGGCGCCGTCGCTTTACGGAACGCGAGTCACGTTCAACACTGCGGTCTGCTTGACCAGCTTTACACCCCGAGCCGCCTGCATGACTTTGGAAACACTCTTCATCGCCGCGACGTTTGGGGTTCCGCTTGTCGTGGCGGCGCTGCGGGCGGGCACGAATCGAGCCTCATCAAACTGGATCCTCGGCTCGTTCGTGGCCAGCCTGATTGTGCTGATCGGGTTGCTGCCGCTGGAACTTGCCGCGACCGCACCTATTTGGCCGGGTTTCCGGCTGCCCTCTGCGGATGTCCTGGCGACGGGTGTTGAGCTGGCCGTCGTCACGAGTGGGCCGTCACTGTTCGTCTGTCTCGCCGTTTTGATTTCAATGTGCGGTGTGGTTGCAAGCGGAGCCTCGTTTAACGCTGCACAACCAGAATCCAGCGAGGATCAGCGCGAAGGTGCCCGGCGTCGCGATTTGATGGTGCTCGGTCTGCAAGGCTTGATCTGTCTGGCGAGTCTAGCCACGAATTTCATTGTGGTATTGGCCGCCTGGTTTGCGATTGATGCGTTGATTGAGGCGGGACGACGACCTCGTTGTCAGCAGGCCGAAGATGAGCCTGCATCGCCGTTGGTGCCGCTGCGACTGGCTGGAATTGTCCTACTGGCTGCTTTGGGCTGGTTCGATGCGCGCTACTTCGAAACAGGAGTGGCGGAGTTGCAACTGGCGATTGGCACCGATCAGCGGGTCGACGCGGCAGTTGTCACATCCGGGCTGGTGATCGTTCTGGCAATCGCTTTGGTGATGCGTTGCGGCCAATTCCCCGCCATCGTCTGGATGCACCGGCTGGTTTCCGCAGGTAAGGCGGCTGGCGGCGACCAGTCGCACTGCGAGTCGCTGCTTAATCCCTGGATCTGCTGTTTAGCGGTCGTGGGCTCGGCATTGGCCTTGATCGGTCGTCTGCAAGGTCTCTGGGCATCGCATGTTGATGCCGCGTTTCTGATGGGGGCCTTGGGAGCGTTGACGGCCGTCGTGGCGGGTTTGAACGCATGCCTGGTGTCACGGGACGATGCGGGAGAGCAGGGGCTCAATTGGGTGACGGTCAGTTGGGTTTTGATTGCCACGATCGGTCAAGCCTTCATCGGAGTAGCCGCCACAAGCGATCGAGCACTCAGTTTTGGCGCCCAGACATGTGTTTGGGTGATGATCCTGTTGAGTGCATTTGCGTGGTTGTCTTCCAGCTCCTTTGCGTCTCTCAATGGGCAAAACCGAACCCGCTTAAAAATCGTTGCGATACTGGTGTGTCTGATGATTGCTTCCGGTTGCTGGTGTCAGGCGGACGCTCTGGAGATCGCTCAACAACAGGCCGTTTGGTCTCCAGAAGAGCATACAATCATGGGGTTCAACCGCCGTCGAGCTTTCCTGGGACTGTGGCTGGGCGGGATGATCGGGCAAGTTTGCGTTGGTTTTGCACTGATGCGTGCAGTGTGCTTGTCAGGCAACAAGGCCGCACATCCAATTGCCGCACAGTCGCGCGGAATCACCTTTTGGCTGGCGGCCGGGATTTTGGCTTTAACAGTCGTGTGGTTGCTGCTGTTGCCGTTTGGACTGAAGCCACTGATGTTTGAGACCGCGCTTGGAAATTCATTGCCTCATGTCGTGATTGGCGCGGCGTTGCCGGCGGGATGGTTGGGCTGCTTGCTGGCGTGGCTGAGCTGGTCAGCGATGCCGCAATTGGTTCCCCTGGCCGAGAAACTCCTCGGTCCGTTGCTGCGGCTGGCACGGAATGGTTGGTATCTGGAATCGGTCGTCTTATTCGGTTGCCGAGTGCCGTGGCTGGGTTTGAGCCATTTTTTTGAGTTTTTTGATCGACGTTTGCTGGGTGGTGGCAAGGAAGGTGCCTGGAGTGCGCCTGCCGAGCGGGCGGCGGAATTCATGGATGAGGTGCGAGCGACGCAGGCTCGCTACTACGCGCTGGCCATCGTGGGCGCGGCGGTTGGGTTGTTGTTCGTGATTGGCTGGGGACGCTGACTTTTGCGACGGGCATTGGAAGCTTGGGATTGAGACCGGCGGATACTGTTCTGGAAATGGAAACTGACACACATGGGTGCGGGATTCGCCCAACTACTGACGACGATCGCCGACAACGCGGTACTGCTGATGGTGGTGCTGCCGCTGCTGGGGGCGATCATCGTGCGGGCGATCGCGCGGTTTTCTCCGGAAGCCGTGAAGCCGACAGCGATCACGAACGTCGGGCTGAACCTGGCGCTCTCACTGGTCGTGCTGGCGAACTTTCAGCCGTTGGGATCGCCAGAGTATCAACCGTGGCAAATGGTGAGTTCGCTCCAATGGTTGGGTTCAGGGGGCTCATTGTCGTTGCTGGGATCTACGCTCGCGACCGGGCGAGAAGTCGGCGGACATATTGGTATTACCGTTGGAGTGGATGGAGCAGCTTTGCCTCTGCTGTTGCTACTCACCGCTGTCACGCTTGTGGCGGTGCGGTTAACCCCGAACGAATCACCGCGACTGGCGAGCCGACTCTCGCACCTGCTGGTCGCTCAAGCGGCGCTGGTGGCCACTATCACTGCTCTGGACGCGGTGTTTCTGAGCTTTTCGGCGCTGCTGGCAGCGGGCGTGCTGACGCTGCTCATTGGTGAAAGTGGGGGAACAGATCGTCGTCCGGCAGCGCGGCGGTTTGCTCTGACTCAAGTGTCGAGCGCATTGCTGGTCGGTGTGGCGGTGGTCGGCTTGGCTATCCTGCACTGGTGGATGAGTATTCGCGTGGCCGGGGCACCACCGTTGACGTTCTACCTGCCGCGTATCGCCTTGCGACTACCGAAACTGGCCTTAGCGAATCAGGCGGCGCTGAGCGTTTGGGAAACGATGTCGTTCGTGCTGGGACTGCTGCTGTTGCTGGGGGCCTTGCTGCGAGTGCCGCTGGCACCAATGCATCACTGGTTCTATTCCACGTCGGACCAGGCGGATCGTGGAGTCACGGCCATGATCGTGGCGGGCTGGATGCCGTCCGGGCTGTTAGTCGTGACGCGATTCATTCTGCCGTTGTTCACCAAACTGGTCGCGGACCTCTCCGCGAGGTTCGTGATGTGGAGTGCATTGGCGGCGGCGTTGCTGGCGCTGTCCACACTGGCCATGACGAGTTGGCCGCGTCGTCTGGCGGCTTATGCACTGGTCGGTTCTTGCCTCGCTTTTGGTTGCTTATGGCAGGGGACCGATGCGGGCACCTCTGCGAGCTTGCTGCTGATGTTAGGGCTCAATGGGTCAGCCGCGCTCGGGCTGCTGTTGTGCTCAGGACCGGCGGGTGATGCGTCGCCTGTGGACTCTGCCGATCGCCGCTCCGATGCTCTTAACTCATGGGTTGTCGCCGGGCTCTGGGCACTGCCGTTGACGGCAACATTCTCTGGATTCTGGCTGCTGATGCAGCAAAGCTTTCAAACCGGCAGCAGCGACACAAGATGGCTGCTCGCGGCGTTTGTGATGTTGGCGTGGTCGGTTCTGGACGGACGCCGGCTGATGGTTGATGCACGGAACCCCGCCGTGAACTGGAAGACGGTCTGGCCGGTGGTGCTCGCTCTTCTGGCAATCGGAATTGCGCCGCAGTTCGTGGTGACGCGCCTGCAGACGGCGACGCTCACCGAAGCGGTGGATGTTGATTGAGGACGCTATCGCCGTTTGCGTCCTTCCGGCCAGAATTTCACGCGAAGGCGCGGAGTCGCGAAGCAGAGCATGAACCTTCGCGCCTCCGCGCCTTCGCGTGAGGTTCGTAATCGTCTATGGCAGGCCGTTGAGTTTTCGTACGACCCATTCGGTCGTCAGCAGGGCGAAGAAGATCAGCATTGTCAGCCAGTGGTCCCAGAGGGTTTGTTCTTCGCGCGTCTCGTTGCGGCGGTCGGGCGGCTGGATCAGGTCCGGAATGCGGCTGGCTTCATCCGGCATTACCAGTTGGCCATGCCCCGCTTCGGCGATCTTCGTGAGCAGATCGCGGTTGGCACTCAGGTCTGAGAGTTCACCAGTTGTCGGTTCCTGCACATACAGCATGGTGATGACCGGCTCAGGGCCGAGGTCCGCACCTTCTGCGACAAGCTTGAGCTTGTAGGCTCCCGAGAGAAGACCACCGACGCGACCTTCACTGACTCCGGCTCTGCCTTCGGCGAACTGCAGCGGTTGTCGTGCCAGCGGCTTTGACATCGCCGCATCGTTCTCGGCATAGACTTCGATGTAGCCTTTCAGAGCTGGGTTCTGCTGATGGAAGCGCGGTTCCCAGCGAGCCGTGATGAACGCATCCTGTCCCGAAGGCACGGGGTTTTCACGCAGATTCACGCGAACAAAAGAATTGCCCGCCGACGATTTATTCTCGGCAGCCCAACGTGCGAGTTGTCCCCAGAAACGATGGTGGTACTGATCGCCGATGCGATGCCGCCAGCGCCAAGTACTGTCGATGCCCAGCCACAAGATCTGTCCAAAGCCATAGAATTGATGCACGGCCACCGCGTTGCGACGTTCGTCGGCCAGATCGGGCTGTTCGTTCGGTTTTACGGTCGCCAGCACCGTGGTGCCGGGGCGAGCCTCGCCGAGGATGCCCCAAGTGTGACCAGGCAACTGGTTCCAGATGTTGCGGTTGTCGATCACGTCCGTGTCGAACTGGAACATCGTGTACTTTTCACCGTCGGGCGTCAGCTTCAAGCGAAAGCCACGTTCAGAAGGCGGACGTTCGGCAGTCGCCGTCGTCAGATCAACGATCCGCAAATCCTTCATCGGAAACATGCGACCCAGCGCGGCCGACTTGTGGTTCTTGGGAAACTCATTCTTGCCCGCCATGATGACCAGCGTGCCGCCTTCATTCCTGACAAAGTTTTCGACCTGATCCCAGATCGCATCCGTGAACTGCGTAGGAGCGACGTCTCCAATGACGATCAAATCCAGGTTGTTGAAGAGCGTCGGGCCTGCCGGTTGGGCGAGCGCATTGGTGATCGTGCGCGGGAAGAACGTCTCAGGCAGGATCTTCAGAAATGGTTGCTCGAAGACGACCCGCTTCAATTCAACCCGTTCATCGCGAGCGTACGCGTTGTTGATGAAGCGGAATTCCCAGCGAGCCTCGTTCTCAGCCAAAAAGACTCGGGCCTTGTCGTCGACAATCTGCAACGAGAACGACCGCTGGTTGTTGTCGTCGCGCGTTTCGTCCGGGCGAGCGGCTGTGCGAATCGTATAGTTGTGCCGTCCCAGCTCGGGTGCTTTCAGCGTGAATTCAACATCCAGCGTCGCATGCTGGCTGCCGGCCGGAATGTGCAGCGTCTTCGTTTCCGGTTCGCCCGCAGGGTTCTCCAGCGTGACGGCCAGGTCCTGATTCTCGTAACCGTCCGCGGTGATCTTGGCTCGCACGACCGGCGAATCACTCTTGAACGCCGTTTGCGGTGCATCCACCGTCAGAATTGCGATGTCACGCGGACGCCGTTCTGACCCGATCATGAGCGGAAAGACCGGCACGTTGATGGAACCTAAACGACCGGCAATGGGCACAGGATCGCGGTCTGTGTTGTGTCGACCGTCCGAAACCAGCACCGCGCCGATGACCTGAGTGGCTGTGTCGGCGGATGAGACATCCAGAGCGACACCCAAATCGGATTGCTTCACCGCGATGTTGGCTGGCGGATCGGCGAGGTCCTTGAACACGCTCGCGTCTATCGGCTCGATCTGACCACCGAAGAGCTTGAGTTCCACGTTCCCAACCTTGCCGAGCTGGTCCAGCAGTGGATTGGAACCCGCCGTCAGCAGTCGCTTGACGATTTCGCGCCGCGGCAACTGCCGGACCTGCTCAAGAATCTGCTCGACGTTGTCTTTGCGAAAGGCGGTCAGTTCCTGCCGTTTGGCATCGGTGGTGGCTTCGGCATCGCTTACCCAGACAGGTTCTTTGCCAGCTTCGTACGCCTTGATCCAGTCAGCGATCTGCGCATCGGTCTGACGGTTGCCGATCATCTCCAGCGCGCGAGCCCACCGCAGGAGCTCCGCCTTCGATGCGAAGCGGTCGGGCGTGTTCATGCTCTCGGATAGATCGACAGCAACGACGATCCGGCCCGCTTTGCTTTTGTCGAACGTCCACGAACTGACCGGCTCAAGGAACGTGATGAAGAGTGCGACGACAACCGCCAGACGGAGGAACAGGAGAAACATGCCGACTGGTTTGGAGACCAGTTGGCGTTCGTACTTCAGCAACGTGATGATCAGACCCGCCGCCACGAGACAACACAGTGTCGTGAACCAGAACCACGGTGAGTTCGTAAGACCTTGAAAAATGAGGTCGCGTTGCATGAGCGAGCGGGATCCAGAAGTCGAGACGGGTGAACCGAAAGGCTGATGGGTCAGAGGCCGAGTGGCAAGCACGGAACCGCCAAGTGAAATCGTTCATCCGCGACTTTTCTGTCGGAGGATTCCGGAGATTCCTGCCCGCGACAGTCCGCATTCAGACTCAGATAACTATGATGGGCAGTGTTCTGTCGCTGCTGAATGCTGACGACACATTGTTAGAGAGTGCGTTTAGAGGTTGCTTGCTGTTCATGAAACATCGTCACGCCCGTCCGAAAAAACAGGTCCGTCCGGCCCCCGGTCAGCAGGGAAAGCCTGAGAAAGCCCTGAAAACGACCGAAGAGCTGCTGCTCGGCGCCGCTGCGGAAATTTCCGGCCAGCGAATCGTGATGACGTCCTCCGGAGCTGCTCAGGCGGCCGCCGAGGTGGCGCGGCTGAATCCATCGTCGAATGTGGAATGCTACTTCCTCGACGTTTTTCTCGCAGACGCCGCGCGCGTCCGAAACGCTGGCGTTGAGAACTTGAAGATTCTTTGCGAACCGGACTTCGCGGCTGGCGGCGCGGACGTTGTCGGTTTGACGTTAGCGGCCGGCGCGGAAAGCGATCTGTCTCGGGATTTGATCCAGCAGGCGCACCAGCAGCTTGGCCCGGAGGGCCGTTTGTTCGTCGCGACGGATAATCCGCACGACCACTGGGTTCACGAACATCTGAAAGAGATGTTTGAGAAGGTGACCAATCGAGGTGACAAGCACGGGCGACTTTACATCGGTTCAAAGCCGATCGAGCTGAAGAAGCTGAAGGATTATTCGTGCTGGTTCGCATTCCGCGATGGTGAGCGGTTGATCGAAGCGATGAGCCGCCCCGGTGTCTTCAGTCACCGCAAGCTGGACCTCGGCGCGCGGGCCTTGATCGAATCCCTGACCGTGCCGGAGGGGGAGTTTGCTGGTGAGGCTGTGCGCGACGGGATGCGCGTTCTGGATATTGGTTCCGGCAGTGGAGTTGTCAGCTTTGCAACCGCATTTCGAGCCGAGGGTGTCCACGTGCATGCCATGGACGCGAACGCACGGGCGATTCAATGCACACGGCTCGGCGCCGAGAAAAACGGCATCACGACGCTGACGACTCAGTTGGAAGCCGCCGGCCGCGTCGCTGAGCCGGAAACTTATGACCTGGTGCTGGCGAACCCGCCGTACTTCTCGAACTTCAAGATCGCTGAGATATTCATCAAGGCGACGCAGGACGCGCTCAAGGTCGATGGCCGGACGCACTTCGTGACGAAGCAACCGGAATGGTTTGTGGACGCTTTCACGAAAAGCTTTGTGGATATCAGCGTGCGCGAGATCCGCGGCTACTACATCGTGAAGGGCACTCAATGCTCACGCATGCCCGACGTTTCTGGTGAGGATCGCGCCCCAAGCAAAAGCAAGGATCGCAAATCCGCCCGGAAGCGTCGTTAGCAGAAGGCTGCTACTTCCTTCACATGGCTGGTAGCTCCGAGGCCGATGATGGCTGAGCTTACGGCGGGGTGAGCGAGTACGAATCGCAAAGCGAACGCGGTCAGGCTTTCGCCGTCGCGGAGTTCTTCACGCAGTTGTTCTGCGCGAGAGGCGTCTCGCTGATACAGGTCGAGCGGGAAGTAAGGCGTTTTCAGCGTGTGGGCACTCGGGGCTTGGCCCAGCAACGCGCCTGCGGCAAACACTCGAATGGCGAAGACACCCATTCGCTGCGCGGCGCAGTCCGCCAGAATGTTGCCGTAGTCAGTTTCTCCGGCGGGTGCTGATGGTGCACCCGCGCTCGGATTGAGGGCGTTGTAGGGCGTCTGCACGGTGTCAAACCGACCCGAGCGGATCACGTCTTTCATCGCGGTTGGTAGGCCCGTCCCTGTTAGACCGGAATGGCGAATGGTGCCCTCATCACGCAACCGGTCGAACGTGTCTGCGACGCCGCCTCGCGACAGGATCTCGCCAGGAGTGATCGACGCCGGTTCGTCACCGCGCGCACTGGTGATGCCGTTGTGCAATTGCAGCAGCGAGACCGAACTTACTCGCAGTCGCTGTAGGCTTTCTTCGACCGAGCGTCGAATGATGTCACTGATGGGCTGTGTAGCATCGAGCGGGATCCGAACCTTGGTCGCGATATGAATCGGCTCAGTTAGTTCCAACTCAGACAACGTCCGGCCAAGGTTCGTTTCAGAACTGCCCGCGCCGTAGCCCGGCGCTGTGTCGAACCAGTTGACTCCCGCCGCGATGGCTGCCGCGACAACCGCCGCTTGAGCCGCTTGATCGTTGCCGGTCATCAAGCCAGACACCGGGCCCGCTCCGAACGCGACCGCGGAAACCTGAATCCCCGTTCGTCCCAGCGTCCGGTATTCCATGACGATGCTTCCTTGAACCTGCTGCTACTGATGCCACTCGCCCACAAAGGGAGTGTAGAAGTCGCGCCATTCACGCTGGAACCAGACGGGAGATGACGGGAATCCTTCCTGGCCCAACGCGTCAACGGCGACGATGTAGTAGCGGCGTGCTGACTTACCAGCGGTTTCGTCTGTGAACGTAGTTTCTGACCGCGGTTCAAGCGTCAGACGCGACACCGGGTCTTTGTCATAACGTCCATCCATGCGGTAGACGCGGTAGCCGGCGATGCCTTCCTCAGGATTCGCGGCCCATTTGAGTTGGCAGGTCTTACCGTCCTCGCGGCTGAAGACGTGCTGCGGCGACGATGGAATCGTGAACAGAGCTGGGGACGGGCCGCTTTCTTTGCCCTGGTCGTCCACCGCGCGGATGCGATAAACAAAAACGGCCTTGCGGTACTCTCGGCCTGAATCCTCAAGGTGTTCGCGATGCAGCGGGCGATCGAACACTGGATCGCCTTCGATAGCCAAGGGCTCATTCAGATTGACTGTCGTGTCGACGAACGAAGTTACTTTGATCGGCTCCTGCGTCAGTCGCTGAAACGGTCCGATGCGGCGGATTGCTCCCACCGTGGGTTCTGCCAGTGGCGGCGTGCGCGACTTCAGTCGCTTCAATTGATCGTCGCTATAGACCTCAACCGCAGCACGTTCGACGTGGTAACCGGCTGGCGTGCTGCCACTGGAAGGTGCCGTCCACGTGATCTCGACCCGTTGAGCGTTGATCACCGAGACCACACCATCTTCCACCAGCAAGCTCGCCGGGCGCGATGTGACTGCCGGGGCTGCAGTCTGCTTGGCAGCGGCAGTGTCCGGAAATCGATAGGTCCAGACCTGCTGTTCGCGAGGCTTGCTCGTGCAGTTCTCGAGAATGGCGAGGTTCAATTCTGGAGCGAAGATCAGGTTCCGCGCGCGGTTGCTGGATGACTCAGGCTCAGCGGTCGGATTCATGCGCTGCCAGCGGTTGGCTCCAGCGTCGTAGGCCCACGTCTGCAGCTCGTGCTTCGCGTCTTCGTCTTTGCCCAGCGTGATCTTGATGATGGCCAGTACGACGCGATGGATCGGATCGTAGGTCAGAACCGCGTCGTTCTTGTCGGTTGGTGGCTGAACTTCAGGCTTCATGTCCCGCCATTCATTGCGGCGGACGTCGTAGGTCCACGTGTGTTGATCGTCCGTGAACTGCGATCCGAACAGCACGTGCAGCTTACGAGCTTCGTCATAGGCCATATTGCCCCCGCTCCGTCCGGGCGGCTCGGTGGTCGGCTTCGGCCAGCGCCATTCATTCCGGGCCGGATCGTAGATCAACGTGCCTTCGTTGCTGCCCTCACCGCCGAAGACCACGGCAACCTGTTCGTCGCTGTCCCACGATGCGCAGCGAAGCCCAGCCAGTCGAGGCGTCGGCAGCGGGCGACGATTTCGCCAGCGGTTCTCGCCGAGGTCGTAGGTCCACACGGATGAGTCATTCAAATACAGCTCGCGAGCCCATTGCCACCCGTGGTTGCCGCTGAACAACGGAAATCGCAAGTAACGCCCGCTGCCGGGATCAAAAACATTCTGAGCATTGCAGCAGACGCCCGGCGGCGATGTGTTCGGCTCTTTATGCGTCCACTTAGCTGTTGCCAGATCGAACGTCCAAACTTCTGCGCCTTGTTCGCCACCTCCACCCTGATTGTGGCCACCGTACCGGACGACCAACTGGTGCCGTCGGTCCCAGACACATGCTCCTTCGTAGCCGAGTCGCGGCGATGGTGGTGCATCGGGCAGCGGCGTGCGTTTGACCCAGATATTCGGCGTCTGACTCTGAAGATCAGGCGGGGCAGCGGAAGCGTCGACTGCCATATTCACGCTCAATGAGAGCACGGCCACGACGCGCAAGAACGCTCGGTGGAATCTGGTTGCTTCCGGTCGGTCGTGCATCGTTTCAACCTCCGACATGTGTGATCTTGGTCGCGTGAGCATTCCCTGCAGGCTCAGCGACGAGTCATGCCATCAAACATATTCAGATTTGCAGATGGAGCGATGCATTCCAATCAAACGGCATGATTCTGGTGACGTGACGGCTTCGCAGGCTGCTTTTGTGGCGGTACGTCGCCGGGTGAAATTCGTGTCGGTGTTCGTTCGAGTTTGTATGCGGGTTGTTGCGAATGAAATTGCCTTAACCATTCCGGCGCTGGCCATTGCTTGCATCGCCGTCAGGGTCTACGTTCCCAATTCGCAGCGCCGCTGCGATGCAAGGCTGCTTCGAATCTGGTTACGAGTGACGCTCCATGAAGTTTCGTTTTCCTATCGTCATCATCGACGAGGACTTTCGGTCAGAGAACACGTCGGGACTCGGCATTCGCGCGCTGGCAGATGCCATTCAAAGTGAAGGCGCGGAAGTGCTGGGAGCGACTAGCTATGGCGACTTGTCACAGTTCGCCCAGCAGCAAAGCCGAGCGTCTGCCTTCATTCTGTCGATCGACGACGAAGAAGTGACGACCGGCCCCGAGGTCGATAAGGCGATCGAGAAGCTGCGAGCGTTCATCACGGAGATCCGTTTCAAGAACGCGGACATTCCGATCTATCTCTACGGTGAAACGCGCACGTCGAGCCATATTCCGAACGACATTCTGCGTGAGCTGCACGGCTTCATTCACATGTTTGAGGACACGCCGGAGTTCGTGGCCCGGCACATCATCCGCGAAGCTAACGCTTACACGAACAGCTTGGCTCCGCCGTTCTTCCGGGCGCTCGTCGAGTACGCGAACGATGGTTCGTATTCGTGGCACTGCCCCGGACACTCGGGTGGCGTGGCGTTTTTGAAAAGTCCCGTCGGCCAGATGTTCCATCAGTTCTTTGGTGAGAACATGCTGCGAGCGGACGTCTGCAACGCGGTGGAAGAACTCGGCCAACTGTTGGATCACACCGGCCCGGTCGCCGCTTCGGAACGCAATGCCGCGCGTATTTTCAACGCTGACCACTGCTTCTTCGTGACGAATGGTACGTCGACGTCCAACAAGATGGTGTGGCACTCGACGGTCGCTTCGGGCGACATCGTGGTTGTCGATCGCAACTGCCATAAGTCGATTCTGCACTCGATCATCATGACGGGTGCTGTCCCGGTCTTCCTGATGCCGACGCGCAATCATCTCGGCATCATTGGGCCGATTCCGCTGGATGAGTTCAAGCCTGAGAACATCCAGAAGAAGATCGAGGCGAATCCGTTCGCTCGCGAGATCAGCAAGCTGCATCCCAATCGCAAGCCACGCATTCTGACGATCACTCAGAGCACGTATGACGGCATCATTTACAACGTTGAAACGCTGAAGAAGCTGCTCGACGGTCAGATCAATACGCTGCATTTCGACGAGGCCTGGTTGCCTCACGCCGCGTTCCATGATTTTTATAGGGACATGCACGCGATCGGTGGCCGCGACCGTCCGCAGCCTAAGGAGTCGTTGATCTTTGCAACGCACTCCACGCACAAGCTGCTGGCGGGAATCTCGCAGGCATCGCAGATTCTGGTGCGCGAGTCCGAGACTCAGAAGCTGGACAAGAACACGTTCAATGAGGCGTACCTGATGCACACCTCAACGTCGCCTCAGTACGCGATTATCGCGTCATGCGACGTAGCCGCCGCGATGATGGAGCCGCCAGGCGGAACGGCACTCGTTGAAGAGTCAATTCTCGAAGCCCTGAACTTCCGCCGCGCGATGCGCAAGGTGGAAGACGAATACGGAACCAACGGCTGGTGGTTCAAAGTGTGGGGGCCGGATTATTTGGCGAGCGAGGGTATCGGCGAGCGCGACGACTGGATGCTGCGAGCGGATGAGGACTGGCATGGCTTCGGCAACCTCGCGCCGAACTTCAACATGCTGGACCCGATCAAGGCCACGCTCATCACCCCCGGCCTGGACGTCTCTGGCAAGTTTTCGGACAAGGGCATCCCGGCGTCGATCGTGACTCGCTATCTGGTGGAGCACGGCGTCATCGTGGAGAAGACGGGGCTGTACTCGTTCTTCATCATGTTCACGATCGGCATCACGAAAGGCCGCTGGAACACGCTGGTGAGCGCGCTGCAGCAGTTCAAGGACGACTACGACAAGAACCAGCCGATGTGGCGCATCCTGCCCGAGTTCTGCCAGCAGTATCCGCAGTACGAGAAGATCGGCCTCAAGCAACTGTCTCAGCAGATTCACGACACCTACAAGGCCAACGACGTCGCCCGCGTGACGACTGAGATGTACCTGTCTGTGATGCAGCCGGCGATGAAGCCGTCTGATGCGTTTGCGATGATGGCTCACGGTGAAATCGAACGCGTCGCGATCGACGATCTCGAAGGTCGCGCGACCAGCGTGTTGCTGACACCCTATCCACCGGGCATCCCGCTGCTGATTCCGGGCGAGCGGTTCAATAAGACCATCGTCCAGTATCTGCAGTTCGCCCGCATGTTCAACGAGCGATTCCCCGGCTTCGACACCGACATTCACGGCTTGGTCGAAGAAGTCATCGAAGGCAAACGCACCTACTTCGTGGACTGTGTTCAGTCGACTGCGACGAAGTGATCACCGCACGCGGTTACCCTGCGTCTTGAAACGAACAGCCGTCGTGCCTCTTGATCGCACGACGGCTGTTTTTCTTTGGCCCCCAGTGGACTATGCGCCCTTTGGTTTCGCCCAATGATCACGATACTCGCGGCGGGTGAGGACGTTCGCTTCATCATCGCCGACGAATTGTTCCTTCTGCGGATCGAAGGTCAGCGAGCGTCCGAGGCGCGTGGCGATGTTGCCGAGATGGCACAGCGTCGTTGACAGGTGGCCGGTGAGCGCATCGGCGTTGAGCTTCGCGCCTATACGGATGGAGTCGCAGAAGTTCTGCACATGAGCCGCATCGTTCTGCGGTTCCGGCTTGAAGCTGACCGGGATCGGCTGATTGCGGTCTGACAGGATCTCGATCTTGCCGCGACGGCTGAGATACATCTGGCCTTTGGTGCCATAAAACTCGGCTCCGCTGTCGGTGTTGTGCGGATAGTTGGAAGACCAGAGTCGCTGCTCATAGATGAACAGCTTGCGATTGCCTGGCTGCCCGTCGCCGGGGTACTCGAAGGTGACCTGCTGCGTGTCGGGAAATTCCTGATCGTCGTCATGCATGAACTTGCCGCCAAGCGCGGCGACCTTCGTCGGATGCGTGTCGACGCCCAGACCCCAGCGGGTGTAGTCGATGTCGTGCACGCCATCGTTACCCATGTCGCCGGTGCCGAAGTGGTACCACCAGGTCCAGCGGTTGTGGACGCGGTTGGTGCGATAAGGAACCATCGTCGCGGGGCCGACCCAGGTGTCGTAGTCGAAGCCGGCGGGCGGGGCGGAATCCTGGCCCTTTCCAATCGTACCGCGACGCTGAATGTTCCAGCATTTTGCGACCATTACGTTGCCGATGACGCCTTCACGCAAGAGCTTCATAGCCTCGATCATCATGTTGGTGCTGCGGCTTTGCGTTCCATGCTGCACCTGCATCTTGTTGCGAGCCGCCGCTTCGATCAGTAGCCGACCTTCGCGAATGTTGTGTGAGATCGGCTTCTCAACATAGACGTGCTTGCCCGCGTCACAGGCCAGAATCGCGGCAATGGAGTGCCAGTGATCCGGCGTAGCGATGACCACGGCATCGACCGACTTGTCGTCCAGAATTCTTCGTAGATCGGCGAAGGACTTGTCCGGCTTGATATCAAGATTCTTCGCCGTATTGGCGCGGCGGTTGTCATCGACGTCGCTGATGTACGCGACTTCGACATTCGCAGTTTTGCGAAACAATCCAGAGACGTGATTGCCACGACCTCCACAGCCAATCAAGCCGACGACGAGTTTGTCGTTCGCGACCTTGGGAGCGGCTTGAGCGGTGCCAATTGCGGATGCGGTCAGCAGACCGGCGGATGTCAGTTCCAGAAACTCGCGGCGATTGGGTTGAGCGCGCATAGGATCTCCTGCAGTTTGAGCGGCAGAGCGTGGCAAGCAGTCATCCAACGGGTGAGCAGCCTTGCGAGCAATGCTCAGTCGGACAGGCGGTTCACTGCGCGGAGCATTGAGGACGACTTCAGAAAACTCCAGCGACCCATGACTCACACCATCCGTTTTGGACAGACTTGGCTGTAGGATTTTGACGCCAAGTCGTGCTTGGTGACGCGGTGAATCAAACGCTCGGACTCATCTCACAACGGTTATCAGCATGAATACATCACAGTTTGAGGGTCTCGATCGCCGGACGTTTCTTGCGGCAGCATTGGCGTCACTGGCCACGAGCTCGATGGCTCAAGAAAAACGCCCGCCGCGTATTGTGCTGAGGTCTTCGTGGCAGACAGTGAATATCGGCGACATCGCTCACACACCCGGTGTGTTGAAGTTGCTTGAGCAACACCTGCCGCAAGCGGAAATTCGATTGTGGCCCAGCAAGGTGGATAACGGTGTCGAAGAGATGCTGCTGGCACGCTTCCCCAAGCTGACCATTATCAAGGGGCAGGACGCGATCAAAGCCGCCTTCGATGAATGCGACTTCCTGCTGCACGGGTCGGGGCCGTCACTGGTCGCTCAGAACGATGTCGCCAAATGGGCTGCCGCGACGGGGAAGCCGTATGGGATTTATGGCATCACCGTGTCGATGATGGGTTCTACGGCGACCAAGCCAGCGTCCGACGCGGCGATTTCCAAGACGATGGAAGTGCTGAGTGGTGCGCGGTTCGCGTTGTTCCGTGATTCGGTCTCAATGCAACTGGCCAAGGACAAGGGCTGCACGTCGCCGATCATGGAGTTCTGCCCCGACGGCGCCTTTGCGACGGACCTGCGAGACGACGCGAAGGCCACCGCGTTCCTGAAGGCTAACAAGCTTGAAGACGGAAAGTTTCTGTGCTGCATCCCTCGCTTGCGCTACACACCCTACTGGACCATCCCCAGCAAGAAGGGGGCGTTTGATGCAACGAAGCACGCCCGCAACGAAGCGTTGAAGGAGCACGATCACGCTCAGCTGCGGCAGGCGATTGTCGAAGTGGTGCGTCAGACATCCTTGAAGGTTCTGGTCTGTCCGGAAGACCAGACTCAGATGGCCGTCGGCAAGGAACTGTTGGTGGACCCGCTGCCGGATGATGTGAAGGCACGGGTGGTGTGGCGGCCGGATTACTGGCTGACGGGGGAAGCTGTCAGCACTTACGTCCGCAGCGCGGGACTCTTCGGGAATGAGATGCACAGCCCGATTATGTGCATCGGCAACGGTATTCCCGCCATCGTGTGCCGCTGGGCCGAGCAGACCAGCAAGGGAATGATGTGGCGCGATATCGGACTCGGTGACTGGTTGTTCAACTTGGACAATGAGGACGAAGTCAAAGGCATTGTGCCGGCAGTGCTTGCATTGGCGAAAGATCCTGCTGCGGCGACGGCCAAAGCGGCGAAAGCGCGGGCGTTCGTGGAACAGCGGCAACGTGAAACGATGGCCGTGCTGGCGAAGCAACTCGGATGAGCTGCCTCCGGCGGTGCATGGACGCGGCTCGATCCTCTTTGCAAGATCTGCTCGCAGGTCTTGGCTTTGAGGCCTCAGCGTTCACTGACGTATTTCGTTTCGGCGGAACTTGGCCATCGGAAGATTGTCATGCTGCGTTTTGCTGTGGTTCAGCCCGGTCCGCGCGCCGCTGCGATCGTTCGCGTCGCTTCGCGATTGCGGGGTGGAGTCGTCAGCGCGGTCGTTGATCATGACGACGCGGCAGCTCAGAGCCTCGCCAAGCAACTCGGCGCGAAGGTTGTGGCGAGTTCCGTGGAGCAACTGCATCAGCAGTCTGGTGAGCACTTTGACGCTTGGGTTCTGGTAACGTCCGACGCGCTGGTGGTTGTGCCGCATGCACAGCGTCCGGTCGAGACTTCGTCCGAGAAATGGCTCAGCAATCCTGAAGGCTGGCTGTGGGGCCATTCCTATCGTTTTCTGCCGAGTGTCCGCGCTCTGAAGGACAGTTTGGCTTCCGGGAAGCTCGGTGCACCTGGACTGGTGCGCATTCATCAGTGGCAGGCTACGGGTTGTGACCTCAAGCAGGCTCTCATCCAACAACTGGATGTAGCGTGTTGGCTGGTTGAGCAACCAGTTTCTCTGGTGTTCGCTCAGCGGCGTTCGATTCCTGAGGCGAAGGAATCGACGCTTCGAGACTATGTGCAGGTGCATCTGGGCTTTGAAGATGACCGCATGGCTGTGATTGATTGCACGACATCACTACCGGCGGGGGACGACTATTACTCGCTGAGTGTGATCGGATCGACCGGCGCGGCTTACGCGGATGATCATCACAACATGCAGTTGGTGTTTGGTGGTTCGCAGCCTCGCGCGTTCCGCACGTCGCAGGGTGACTTCGCACTGCTCACGGCCTGGCAGGAATTCATCGACGCCACCGATAAGAAACGGCAGCCTCTGTGTGATGGTTCTGCGTGGAAGCGGGCGATGGGGTTGCTTGCTGCGGTTGAGGGTTCTTTGACGACCGGACAGCCGGTGACCGTGAAGGACGCTTAGTTTGAACCTGAAGGAAAGACGCTTATGACCGAGCCAAAGCGATATCGCTGTGCGGTACTCAGCGTTGTGAAGCACGAGTACGTGCCGCGCGGTGTGGCTGCGCATCCTCGCTGCGAACTGGTCGTCGTGGCTGACGATGCCAATCAACCGGATTGGGTGCATCAGCGCAACCAGCGTTTTGCTGACGAATACAAGATCCCTTACGTGCGCGACGTCGAACGGGCGATTGCTGAATACAACGTGCAGGTGGCGATTGTCAGTTCGCAGGTGGAGCGGCATTGCGATCTGAGTCTGCGGGCCATCAATCGCGGCCTGCATGTCATTCAGGACAAGCCGATGAGCAACTCACTGGCGGACTGTGATCGCGTTGTCGCCGCATGTCGGCAGAAGCGAACCAAGTTCCTGATGTGGAATCGCAATTTTCTACCAGCTGTGCTGCATGCGAAAGAATTGATCGCGGCGGGCGAGATTGGCAAACCGTACGCGGTGCATGTTGATTTCTATTTCGCCAAAGACGCAGGGCCGCCGAAGGGAACTCGACCACTCGAACAGAAGCCGATGGATTGGCAGGCTCATCAAATTGCGGCTCACGTAGACGGCTCGGATGGTGGCCTCGGTCAGCGACCGTTGGGCGAGCTGGAGATCGAGGGCGTCTACCCGCTGGCCTACATCCGCATGCTGACGGGGGCCAAGGTGCAACGCGTCTTTGCTCGCACCGCGCGACACTTTCATCAGGTCAATGTCGACAACAACGTCGAAGACCTTGGCAGTCTGTCGTTGGAGATGGATCAGGGTGTCACGGGTACCCTGTGCATCGGCCGCATCGGCAAGGCGAGTCATCCCGATATTGGTGAGATCAAGCTGCATGTTCTGGGTGAACGCGGCGGCTTGGTGATCAGCGAAGCTCGCCCTGAAGTGGCTGTTTATTACCGCAATCAGCCCGCGGCCGAGTTCCGTCACAAGCGTCTGGCGAATGACTACGACTACCTGTTACTCGAAGATTTTCTGCACGCGATCGAGACCGACGGCGACACGATTCTGAATGCCTTGGCCAGTCGAGACATTTGTGCGACGGTTGAATCTGCTCTGGAATCTGCTCGAAATGGTCGTTGCGTGACCGTGCCTGTGTCGGCCGGCTGAGGCACGTCAGCGGAAGTTCATTCATCCTGCTTCATGGAGTTGAGTTATGCCTACCGGTCACGAAGTTCGTCAGGCGTTGCACGCCGGTCGTCATGTCTTTTCGACAGCGATCGTGTCCGCATCGACCTTCTGGCCGCAGATCATCAAGCAATCGGGCGTAGACTTCGTCTTTATCGACTCCGAGCACGTGCCCGCTGATCGAGAAACACTCTCGTGGATGTGTCGCACGTATTCAGCGCTGGGCATTCCGCCGGTGGTGAGAATTCCACAGAACGATCTGTATGAGGCTTCGAAGGTCCTGGATGGCGGCGCGAGCGGCATCATTGGCCCGTATCTGGAGACCGTTGAGCAAGCGCGGGCTCTTGTGGGCGCCGCGCGCTGGCGACCGCTGAAGGGCACGCGGCTGCAGGCTGCTCTGGACGATCCGAATTCTCTGGAGCCCGAGTTGCGCGAGTATCTGGAGAAACGCAATGCGGACACGCTGTGTGTCGCCAACATTGAAAGCACGACCGCCATTCAGAACTTGCCGGACATTGTGCGAGTGCAGGGGCTGGATGCGGTGCTCATCGGGCCGCACGATCTGTCCTGCAGTCTGGGTATTCCGGAGCAGTACACTCACCCGAAGTTTGATGAGGCGGTGCGGACCATCTTTCGGATTGCTCGCGCGGCTGGCGTCGGTGCGGGGATTCATTTCTGGGAGAGCATCGATCACGAAGTGGCCTGGTCGCAGGCGGGTGGCAATCTGATGATGCACAGCTCCGACCTGGCTATTTTCCGTCAGAATCTGAAGAGCGAACTGGATACTCTGCGAAGCCGTCTGGGCTTGATGCTCTGATGGGGCTTGTCGGATGTGTTGCTGGCGGCGTCGAACTGGCTGAAACGTGGCTTGTGGAGCTTCGAGAAGGAGGGCGGTGCTATGGCTGACTCGTTCAACGCAGACCATGTCCGTGTGATGCGGCGCTTCTTCCTCAAACGCGGAGCGATCGGTCTGGCCGCGTGGCAGTTATTGCCGTGGTCAGTGTTGGGGGCTGATGTATCCGACGCCGCGCTTGATGATGCCATCCGGAAGCTGTCCTACCTGACTCAGCAAGATGCGTTCGGCACGGTCGAACGGGGAACTCCGCTGCCCTATACGCATCCCGAAGAGAAACTGCGCGCCGTGGGGATGACGCGCGATACCTGGAAACTGGATGTCGTTTCAGATCCGGCAGCTCCCGCGAAGTTGGGGGCTCCGTTGTCCAAAGAGGCGGGTACGGCGCTGGACTGGAACGGCTTGATGGGGCTGGCTGAAAGGCACGCTGTTCGATTCTTGAAGGTGATGACCTGCAACAACGGCGGCAGCCCATTGGGAGTAGGTCTCTGGGAAGGCGTGCCGCTGCGGACGATTGTGTGGATGACCAAGCCCGACAGCGATCTGCGGCGCGTGTTCTACTATGGCTATCACAACGATGACCCCAAGCAGCTCTTCCAGAGTTCACTGCCGATTGGTCGAGTGCTGGAAGACCCGCCGGGGCATCATCCGGTCATCGTGTGCTACAAGCTCAACGGCGAGTTTCTGACTGGTAAGCGAGGCGGGCCGGTGCGCATGGTGGTCCCCGAGTGCTACGGCTTTAAGTCCATCAAATGGCTGCAGCGCGTGGTGCTGACGAACGCGCCGTATGCCAACGACACGTACGCGAACGGCAACAACGACGTTGACAGCTGGATGAAGACTTTCGCCAGGTTTGTCTCCACTCCTGCGAAGGTCGCGTCGGGACAACCGATTCCAATCACCGGCATGGCGCAAGTCGGGATCTCGGGTTTGCAGAAAGTGCAGTATTGGCTTACCCGAGCTGACGCGGCGTTGCCTGCGGATGATCCGAACTTCACACAGGCGGACTGGAAGGACGCGAAACTGCTGGCATCCCCGAAGAATTGGGGCGGCGGTCTGCCTGACGGACCGTTCCAAAAGGACGTGCTCGGTTTCGATGCGCAAACTCAGCAGCCGACAACATGGCCCATGCGCTACGCCCTCGCGCATTGGGCCGCGATGCTCACCGACGTGGCTCCGGGGAGTTATCACTTGCGCTGCCGCACGATTGATGTGAATGGAGCCGCTCAGCCCATGCCGCGACCTTTTGCGAAGTCGGGACGCAACTTCATTCAGAAGGTCGATCTGACTGTCGAATAGCCACCCACAGGATGATCGACAAATCAGCTCAAGAGGTCGCCGACTACTTTTGAGCCGAACGGCGCCAGCGGAATCGGGCGCACTCCGGCGAGGTTCTCCAGTTTTGGATCAATCGACAGCGCAGAGTAAATCGTCGCGAAGAAGTCGCCTTCCGTCACCGGATTGGACTTCACGTCGTGGCCGTCAGCGTCCGATTCGCCGTAGACCAATCCGCCTTTGACACCGCAACCAGCAAGGGCAGTGCTCCAACTACGAACGTAGTGATCTCGGCCAGCACGGTTGTTGATCTGAGGCGTGCGGCCAATCTCCCCGGTCCAGACGACGAGCGTTTTATCGAGCAGCCCTCGCTGTTTGAGGTCGGTCAGCAGGCCCGCCCAAGCGTGCTCCATCGGTGGGACAAGGCCCTTGTGCCAACTGAAGTTGTCGGCATGCGAGTCGTAGCTGCTCTGGCCGACTTCAATGAACGGCACTCCTGCTTCGACCAGACGGCGCGCCATCAGGCAGCGACGCCCGAAGACGCTGTCTCCGTAAAGCTCGCGGTGCTTGTTCCAGTCTTCATCAGTGTTGAAGACGCCGCGAGAACTCTGCAGGCGCCGTGCGGCTTCGTAGGACTCGCGATGCATCCGCGCGACATCGGACTTGTGCTCAAGGGCGAAGCGTTCCTCAACAAATGACCGCAACGCGTGCCGCTTGGCCTCGATCTGCGGCTCCATGCTGGAAACCGAGAACGGTGGCAGGCTGCCTTCGGAACCAATGCCGAAGGGCTGGTACTTGGGGCCCAGGAAGCCCGCTCCGGCATCGCCCTGCGAACTGATTTTCACGAAGTTCGGCAGGTCGGCGGAATCGCGACCCTGATACTTGGCGACGATGGCTCCAACTTCCGGGAAGCGAACATTGGCAGACGGACGATAACCCGTATGCATCAGGTAAATGCCGCCCGGGTGATCGACCTCAGAGGTCCGCATTGAACGAATCACAGCAATCTGGTCCATCTGCTGAGCCATCTTGGGCATCAGCTCGCAGATCTGAGTTCCGTCCACATTCGTATTGATTGGACGAAACAATCCGCCCGTCCGACGTCCAAGCTTCATATCCAGCGTCTCAAACTGGCTGATGCCGCCATTCATCCACAGCAGAATGCAGTGCTTCTGTTGACGTTGGACCTGATCGGCGAAGGCAGTCGTCAGTCCGCCCCAGTTCATGACCGCACCGCCCGCCGCCGTGGTGAGCGATCCCTTTAGCCAGGCGCGACGTGAGATGTGCTCAATGCCGTGTGCTGTGGCATTCATCGAAAGTCTCCGCACGATCGGACGAACAGGGTGGCTACTGGCTGCGGCTGATCCGCCGCCGTGCCGGGAAGTCAGGCGAGTAACTCGGTATACTTTGAACGCTACTGATGCGATTTGAGAATCGCTGCATCAGGAAGACATTAACGTCAAGACGTTGGATTGAGTGATGAAGTTATCGTGGTTGAAACTGGTGTTGTGTTTCGCAGTCCTGCTGGTCGTCTCTGCTACGGGAGCGCAGGACGTCACGAAGTCGTTGATCGGTAATGGCGACTTTGAACTCGACCGAAACTCGGATCAATGGCCGGATGGCTGGGCTCGCCCCAAAGCCGGCGGAAGTTGGGAAGTCGAAGGCGGCAATCACTTCCTGCGGCTTGCGTCACCCAAGCCGGGTGAAATGGTCCTGTTGCATCAGGAATTGAAACTCCCGGCGGACGTTCGCGCGGTGGAACTGAGCTGGAAGCAGCGGATCACGAATCTGAAGCCCGGCAAGCAGGCGTGGTTTGATGCTCGCGTGATGATCGAGTTCAAGTCTGGTTCGGGTGAGAAAGTCAAAGGCGCACCGTCCGCTCCCTATGCTCGAAAGAACACGGACGGCTGGGTTGAACGCAAGATCCAGTTCCTGATTCCCGAAGACGCGCGGACGATGGAGCTGATGCCCACTTTGTTCCAAGTGGAAAGCGGCACGTTTGATCTGGACGACATCGCGCTGAAGTCGGTCGACGCGGCACCGCTGCAGGAAGCTGCGCAGATCGCTGCGGCTGCGACGAAAGAGAAGCAGATGAAGGCTGCGGCCGGTCGTCGCGCTAAAGCCGATGCCGCATTGAAAGCGACCGGTTCGCTCATCTCCAACGGCAACTTTGAGCTGGATCAGAAGAGCGATAGCTGGCCCGACGATTGGGGACGCCTCAAGTCGGGCGGCAGTTGGGAAGTGGAAGGCGACGACAAGAACCACTTCCTCAGGCTGACTTCTGACACGCCCGGCCAGACAGTGCTGCTCTATCGATCGATTGATCTCTCGACCGGCGTGCAGGCGCTAGAGTTCTCCTGGCGGCAGCGCATCACCAATCTCAAACCCGGCAAGGAACCGTACTTTGATGCGCGGATCATGCTGGAGTTCAAAGACGCAGCCGGGGCCAAGCTAAACCAGAAGCCTTCGCCGCCGTACGCTCGTGGCGATTCCAAGGGCTGGGTTGAGAAGCGAGTTCAGTTCCTTGTCCCGGATGACGCGCTGACTCTGGAATTTATGCCCGCGCTGTTTCAGGTGCAGCGTGGCACGTTTGATCTGGATGACATCATTCTGAAGCCGATCGAAGCCGCTCCATTGATTGCGGCGGCGAAGGTGGCAGCAGACGCCGAACGTGCTGCCAGGGTCGATCCTGAAGAACCGATGCGTTCCAAGTGGCCACTCGAACTGCATGTCGTCGGCAATCAGATCCTCAATTCAAAGGATCAGCCGGTTTGGTTGCAGGGCGTCAATGTGGTGAGCCTCGAATGGTCGCTGACCGGTGAGAAGGTGATGAAGTCTGCCTTGGTGGCGGTGACGGACTGGAAGGCCAACACGATTCGCTTGCCCGTCAAAGAGGAGTATTGGTTCGGCCGAACTGGCGGTCAGAAAGACGGCGGAGCGAGTTACCGTCTGCTGGTCGATCAGATCATCACGCTGGTTGCCAATCGCGGGGGTTACGTTGTTCTGGATCTACATCGCTTCCGGGCTCCCAATGAAGCTCATCTGGAGTTCTGGAAGGACGCTGCCACGAAGTACAAAAATCATCCGGCGGTCTTGTTTGACTTGTTCAACGAGCCGCATGGCATCTCGTGGGAAGTGTGGCGCAATGGAGGATTCGTGATGCAGGACAACAAGCCCGCCGATGAGGACGCCTTTCTAAGTCCTGAAGAAAAAGCCAAGGCTGCTGCGCAGAAGGGCTTTCAATCACCTGGCATGCAGAAGCTACTGGATGCGGTGCGTGAAACCGGGGCTCGTAACATCGTGATCGTGGGTGGGTTGGATTGGGCTTATGATCTGTCTGGTATTGCTAAGGGCTTTGGCCTGACAGAGGAGGGCGGTAACGGGATCGTTTACTCCACGCATATTTATCCATGGAAACGGGATTGGGCCGGCAAGGTCCTGTTAGTCGCTGAGAAGCATCCCATCTTCGTGGGCGAAGTCGGAGCAGATGCGAAGAAGATGACCTTCATCCCGGCAGAAGCTCAGGAAGATGCTGAGACCTGGGTGCCAGAAATGCTGGGGCTGATCCAGAAGTACAAGCTGCACTGGACCGCGTTCTCATTTCACACGAGTGCCAGCCCCGTCATGCTGAAGGATTGGGAGTTCACGCCCACCTCGTACTGGGGCCAGCCCGCGAAAGACGCATTGTCCGGCAAACCGTTTGAACTCAAGAAGCTGCGGTGATTTCCGCACTCACCAGAAGGGCCACTATGTCTGAAGTGAAGTCGTTGTATGAGCGTCTGGGCGGTGTCTTTGCGATCGCGGCTGTGGTGGATGACTTCATCGACCGCATCATGATCGACCCGCGATTGAACGCGAATCCCAAAGTGGATGACGCACACCATCGAGTTTCCAAAGCTGGCTTCAAATACCTGGTGACGGAGCAAGTCTGTCATGCGACCGGCGGTCCGCAGCGCTACACGGGACGGTCGATGTACGACTCACACGCGCATCTGGACATTACCGCGGGGGAATGGCAGGTATTCCTGGATGACCTCAACCAGACGTTCGACAAGTTTGGTGTTCCAGCCGCCGAGCGGGCGGAGTTGGTCGCAATTGTTGAGAGTACCAAAGCCGACATCGTGCGGATGTGATCGCGCCGGGAGTAGACGTCAGTTCTTGCGGCGTTTGGATTTGAGCTTTTGGCCCCAGTCTTGAATCGCTTCGTCGGTCATTCCGGAATCCCGCTCGATAGCGAGCGTGGCTTCGCGGTCGAGCGACGGCAGGCGAGCCTTCACGGTCAGCCGCCCATTCGACGCGTATCGGAATGTGACTTCAACGGGCGAGCCTTGAGGCAACCCGCGCGGCAGGTCTCGGACGACGCAACGACCGATGGAGGTTGAGTTGTTCCCGCTGGCGTCTCCGCCTTCGACGACCTGCACGACGACGCTGCGCTGGTCGGGCTTCTGTGTTTTAAACTGGGATCTGGATTTCGCGGGCAGCGCCGTGTTGCGCGGAATCATGACATGAGCACGCGGCCGCCCCGTGGCGGCTTCAACACCCAGCACGCTCAGGTTGTGCGAGTTCACATTCTGAATCGTGGTTTGTTGCGGTTGGCCTGCTCCCGCAGCGAGTCGAATGCCCGCGTAGATGGCCGCTCCGTGAGCGACCGCTTCGTCGAGTGACAACGACGCGTCCGGAGCACGGTCGGACAGTTTCGTCAGCATGCGCGAGACCATCGGCATCCGGCTGGAACCGCCTACCAGCAGCAGGCGAGTCACATCGCTCCATTCAAAACCCGCATCTCTCAGGACACTGTTGGTCGTGAAGCGAGTTCGCTCCAGCAGGTCCGCGGTGACGTGCTCAAAGTCGACGCGATTGACCGTCACGCGGGCGCCCTGACCGTGATGTTCGAACATCACCGTCACGCTTTCGCGCGCTGACAGCGAACGCTTGGCGTCTTCCGCTTCTCGCAACAGACGCTGCATGCCGACGGCATCTTCTCGTGGGTCGAGGTTGGGATGCTTGTGCATGAACTGCTGAGCCAGCAGTTCCACCATGCGGTAGTCCCAATCGATGCCGCCGAGATAGACGTCTCCACCGGTGGCTTTGACGCGGTAGTTCTGACCATCAATCTCCATCACGGTGACATCGAAGGTGCCGCCGCCGAGGTCATAGATCACGATGCGTTCGGTCTTGATAGATTCGCCGTTGGCGTTGAGGAATCCGCTCTCCACGCCAAACGCAATTGCCGCCGCCGTCGGCTCGTTGATGATGTCGATGACTTCGAGACCCGCCAGTTGGCCGGCGTCCTGAGTTGCCTTGCGTCGCGGCTCATTGAAATAAGCCGGGACGGTGATGACCGCCTTGTCGATCGGTCCCAGCTTGCTTTCAGCGTCTGCCTTCAACTTGGCCAGCACGTAGGACTGGATGACCTCGGGCGGCAGTTCTTCGCCATTGATCGGCTTGGAAAAGACGGCTTCGCCCATATCCCGCTTGGCGAACTGCGCGAGTCGCTCGGGCTCAATGGCTCCGGCTTTCAGCGCTTCTTTGCCAACGACCACATTGTCGTCATCGAAGAACACCGCGCTGGGCGTTGTGAGATCGCCTTCGGAGTTGGTGATCGTCTTTGGGTGACCGTTCGCATCCAGATGGGCGATGACTGAGAACGTAGTGCCCAGGTCAATGCCGATCGCCAGTGGTGTCGCCATTACAGATTCCGCAACGTGCTGCTGTCGCTGTTGATGTTACCGTGAACGTGTAACGCCGGGTGGCATTGTCCGCACGATTCAGACGTACCAGAGTGCTCTCAGAGTAGCTTACTCTTCCCGGCCCCATTCAACGGCGAAGTACAGCGTATCTTCCAGATAATCGTGCCACATTCCATCCTGATGAATGGCGACATAGTTTTCGCCGCGGCCTCCGCTGGGCTGAGCGGTCGCCCAGTTGAAATAACGCTGTGGATGTCCCGCTGAACTGAGCCAACGGTTTTGGACCTTCGCGCAGCCGATCAGCGTGGTGCCATGCAGATGAGCGGTGACGAACGCATTCTCTTCCTCAGAAGAAATCGACACCAGTCGCCCTTTGCGCGACGTGGCGATTCGCAATGCTTCTTTGAAGGGGACCATCTGATCGGGGAACCAGTACCAGCTGTTTTGCCGATAGACGGCGTTGGCGGGAACGTTTGTTGGTCGCGGGGGAGTTTTGTCCGTGGATGGTTTTGATGAGTTCGTTTCGCTGGGGATAGACGAGGGCTCCGTGGACGCGACAGCGGTGTTGGGTGATTCGTGCGTCAGTGTGGAGAAGTGCGATGGACTGGATGTGGTTAGCACTTCGCCAATCACGTTGGCTTCCAGCAATACTCGAAAACCAACGCGAGGACTCGCGGCGCCGGGAGTGTTACCCGCGCGAAACGCGCTGCGCAACGAGTTGGGAGGTTGAGCGCAACTGCCACCGCGCACGATTCGAGTTGATCTTGGTTCCGGCGCGGGACCAATCGGGTCCTCTAATCGCGATGTCGCGTAGGTGTTTGCCGAGTAAGCGTCATAGCACCACTCGCCCACGTTGCCGTGCATATCAAAGAGGCCCCAAGGGTTAGGCTTCTTCGTGCCGACAGCCTGACTCGCCCCAGTGGCTGAAGCATCGAACCACGCATAGTCGCCGAGTTCTCCGAGGCTGTCGCCGAAAGACCAGGCCGTGCTGGTACCTGCCCGGCAGGCATATTCCCATTCGGCTTCGGTCGGCAGACGATAGTGCCAGCTATCCTGATCGCTCAGACGCTTACAGAACTGATTGGCTTCGTTCCACGTCTTATTCGCGACGGGACGGTTCTTATCAGTAACTGGTGCCCTCAAGCGTCGCGGGGACATGACATCCTCGTAATTCGCGATGGTGGTCTCGTACTTAGAGAGATAGAAGCCGTGCGAAATCATGACTCGATGCCGCGGCCGCTCGTCCTGCTCGACGTCGCTGCCATCGTTCGACCCCATTGAGAACTCACCCTTGGGGATAAAAACGAACTCCATTCCGAGCGAGTTGCGTAGCTCCTTGATGCCTGAGGGATTGCTCGTCGGTGTATCCAGCTTGGGCGCCCCCACACGCGGCTTGCGATCGGTTTCATCGGGGTCCGTTTGACGGTCCGTCTTCGCGGTTAGTTTGTCGACAGATGGCGTTCCGGATGTGCTTGTGCGCCGCTTGACGACGTCATCCGGTGCCGCAGCGTCGCTCTTTGAGCTGTTGTTGATGATCGACCGATTGGCAGCTTCGCGCGCTTCATCGGAATCCGCGACTACGGGCTCCTCGGGTTTGGCCAGGAAGAGTTGATAACCCAAAAACGCCGAGACGCTGACGCCGAGCAGGACCGCGATAGCA